>NZ_FOOR01000024.1 GCF_900113255.1 Novosphingobium sp. CF614 | reverse complement strand
TCGATGCATGCGAACAGGCCTGGAATTTCATCGCCAATGACCCACAACGCATCGCATCAATCGGTACCAGAGCATGGGCATGGGTCAAAGACTAAGGCCCTTGGTATCATAGCGGCCCTTGCCCTCCATCTTGCGGAGCATGACCAAAAGCTCTTGCGCGGAGATGGAAGCGATCGGGCGCTTGCCGATGGTCCCGTTGATGAAGTCCAGCAGCCAGCGCAGTTTCTTCATGGTGACGGCGGACCGCCCTTCGCGTTCGACCTTCACCAGCCATTCGTCGGCCACTGCCTTGAAGCTGTTGGACGCCGAGACGGCGGCGGCGACCTTTTCCAGCTTGATCTGCTCGCCCGGATCGTCACCGCGCGCCAGAACCTTTCGGGCGGCGTCGCGCTGCTCGCGAGCTTCCGCAAGGCTGGTATCGGGATAGACGCCAAAGGCCAGCGTCTTTTGCTTGCCGAGGTGGCGATAGTTCATCCGCCAATAGCGTCCGCCATTGGGGGTGACATACAGGAACAGCCCGTCGCCGTCGGTGAGCTTATAGGGCTTTGCGCGGCCCTTGGCGTTTTTGATCGCAACAGCGGTAAGTCCTGCCCTAAGCCTGGTCGAAGAGGCCATGATGGTATCTCCTGATCGGGGAGGGCCGCGCTACCATCAGATATACCATCAAAGTGGTGGTATCCGATGGAACGCAAGCGCTCCGTATGGGATACCTGTACCACGAAAACCCCCAGAAATCAGCCGGTTATGGCATCTCCTGAAACCCTCTGGGAGAGGATTTTGGTGACCCCTACGGGAATCGAACCCGTGTTTCAGCCGTGAGAGGGCCGCGTCCTAGACCGCTAGACGAAGGGGCCGTTAGGCCATTTTATGACTGCCGGGACAGGCTGCTTGGTGACCCCTACGGGAATCGAACCCGTGTTTCAGCCGTGAAAGGGCCGCGTCCTAGACCGCTAGACGAAGGGGCCGTTCCGTGCAGTGCCGGAAGGCAGGACCGGCCCTCTAGCGGCGGGTCGCGGGGGGGTCAAGCCCCTGGTGAGAGATAAAATCCACTCCGTCTTCAGTCGGCGAAAGCGGCGTCATCGAGGTGGAGTTCGGCCTGCGGGCGGTTGCCCCAGTCGTCGATCTTCGCGCGGCCGGCCAACCACAGGCGCCGTCCCTGCGAGCCGTGAAGCAGGGTCTGACCCATCTCGGTTTCGGCCGCGCGGAACGCCATGGCCTTGAAGCGACCATTGTCCGGGCCGCCGACGATCAGCCGCAAGTGATCGGCGCCGACCACGTCGGCCTTGATGATCCGCACTGGGCCCACCGCCAGGCGCGGTCCGGGCCAGCCCATGCCGAAAGGGCCGGCGCTTTCCAGCGTCTCGACCAGTTTCGGCGTCAGCCCGCCGGGCGCGAGCGCGAGGTCGAGCAGCATGGCCTGGTTGGCGCTCGCCCGCGAAACGTCGTTGGCGAGCAGCGAATCGAGCCATTCCGCCAATGCCTCCAGCTTGTCGGGCGCGACCGTCAGGCCGGCCGCCATGGCGTGGCCGCCTCCCGCCAGAAGCATTCCCGCCTCGCGCGCGGCGATGATCGCCGCGCCCAGGTCCACGCCGGTTATCGACCGCCCGGAGCCCTTTCCATGCCCCGCCTCGTCGGCGTCGAGGGCTATGACCAGCGTCGGTTTGCCGGTCTTTTCCTTGATCCGGCCAGCGACGATGCCGATGACGCCCGGATGCCAGCCCCTGCCAGCGAGCACGAGCACTGCACGGTTGTGCTGGCGATCGATCTGCGCCTCGGCCGCTTCCTGGACCATCTGCTCGATGGTGCGGCGCTCTTCGTTGAGGCGCGAAAGCTGGCTGGCGATTTCGCGCGCCTCGTCGGGATCGGTGGTTGTCAGGAGGCGCACGCCAAGTGTGGATTCGCCTACGCGCCCCCCGGCATTGATGCGCGGGCCGAGGGCGAAGCCGAGGTCGCTGCAGATCGGCGCGCGGCCCAGGCGGCTGGCGTCGATGAGGGCCGACATGCCGACGTTGTCGCGCCGGGCCATGACCTTGAGTCCCTGCGCCACGAGCGCGCGGTTGAGTCCATGGAGCGCGGCGACGTCGGCCACGGTGCCAAGCGCGACAAGATCGAGCAGGGCGAAGAGGTCCGGCTCGGCCCTGGTCTTGAAATAGCCGCGTCCGCGCAGCGTGCGCACGGTCGCCACCGCCAGCAGGAAGGCGACGCCGACGGCGGCGAGATGGCCGTGCGCGGCGGCCAGCGTACTTTCATCCAGGCGGTTGGGATTGACCAGCGCCGCCGCGCGGGGCAGTTCGTGCGCGCACTTGTGATGGTCCACGACGATCACGTCGACCCCGGCTTCATGCGCCATTTCAAGCGCCTCGTGGGCCATGGCGCCGCAATCGACAGTGACGATCAGGCTCGATCCCCCGCCGGCGATCCGCACCAGCGCCTCGCCGGACGGGCCGTAGCCCTCCAGCAGACGATCGGGAATGTAGTAGCGTGCCTCCTGCCCCAGGCGGCGCAGCAGCAGGATCAGGAGCGCGGCGCTGGTTGCGCCGTCCACATCGTAGTCGCCGTAGATGGTGACGGTCTCGCTGGTCAGTACCGCCTGGGCCAGACGGTCGGCGGCGGCATCCATGTCGCGGAATTCGGAAGGATCGGGCAGGAAGGCGCGCAGCGATGGCTTGCGGTGCCGTTCCAGGTCATCGCGCGTGACTCCGCGCGAAAGCAGGAGCTGGGTGACGATATCGTCCTCCAGCCCCGCCGGACCGTCAGACAGGTCCATGTTGCCGCCGCGCCATTGCCAGGCCTTGCCTGTCAGCGAACGGTCGATGCCGAAAACGGAAGCGGGTCGCGAAGCCATGGCTATCCGGTTAGACTACCTCGCGCGGGCCGGAAAGGGCGGCGCGAAGTAAGCTGAGGAGAGCCACGCGATGCTTGCGATCATCTGGCATAGCCGCACCGGCGCCGCCCGGGCGATGGCCGAGGCGGTCCATCGCGGCGCCGGCCGGGCCTCGCGGCTGATCGCGGCCGGCGATGCCGACCCGCGGGACCTGCTCGATGCGCGGGGCTATGTCTTCGCCTGCCCGGAAAACCTCGCCTCGATGTCGGGACTGATGAAGGAAATGTTTGACCGCTGCTATTATCCGCTGCTGGGCCGGATCGAGGGTCGGCCATACGCCACCGTGATCGCGGCGGGTTCGGATGGCCATGGGGCGCAGGCACAGATCGACCGAATCGTCACCGGCTGGCGCTTGCGGCGTATCGCCGAACCGCTGGTCGTCAATCTCGGAGCGCAGACCCCCGGGCAGATCCTCGCGGAAAAGATCGTTCCCGGGCCCGCCCTGGAAGCATGCCGGGAATTGGGAATGGCCTTCGCGGAGGGGCTTTCGCTCGGAATCTTCTGAGTGCTTGCGGCGCGGCGGTCACGGCCCCTGCAAACGGACTCGACGCGACCCCGGGAATCGTGCCTATACGCGTTTCGGTCCAACCGATTGCGGAGAAATTCGAACTGCCCGGTAGCAAGGAGCAGGATGCGCGGCGTGCCGGACTCTCGCTGCTGTTTGCCGCGGGCGGGCGCCCGACGGTGGACGATATCGCGCATCTGCTGGATTCACCCCAGTCCGGCATTCCGGCCCGTGTCAGCCATCGTCCGGCAGAGGCGGAAGGCTGGGCGGAAATCCTGGTCAGTGGACTGACTTTCGATCTTCGCGGTCTCTCGCCGGCCGATCCTGCCCGGTTCGACGCGGCGCTGCACGCCTACGGATTCGAAGGCTCGCCTCCGGGGGACGAACTGGAAGCGGTGGAACTGGTGCCGTCGGGGCATATCGCTGCCGGTGCGGGGTTGCGGCCGGTTGTGCGTACGCTCGTCAGCCTCGCGGCGAACCTGGCGCTGCGCCTGCCGATGGCGGCGGTGGCCTGGTATCCGGCGCGCACGGTGATGGAGCCGCGCTACTTTTCACGGACCGCATTCAACTGGTTGTCCGGCGGTGCCTTTCCCGCGCTGGGCCTCACCGCGTTGGTTCCCGCCGACGATGGGAGCATTGCCAGCGCCGGCCTGTCGCACTTCATCGGGCAGGAGCTTCGGCTGGAAGGCCGCGAGGGCGAAACGCGGGCCGAGGCCGTGAAGCTCGCCATCCGCGTGGTCGACTACCTGATGCGCCAGGGCCCGTTGACCGAACCCCAAGTGATCGAAGGCGGGGAGGGCGGCTTGCTCGCGGAGCCGTCGCAAGTGGGGAACCTGGTCTGGGTCTGGCGCAAGCGGGCCTGACTGGCGGACGGGAACTGCGGTCCTATCTGTCCTTTCGCGCGGTCAACCGCAGGGGGCGGCCCGATTTCGACCCCGGCCTGCAACGCCATCACTTGCTGCCCCGGCAATTGCTGGGCAACACCTCGTTTTCGCGCATGTTCTCGGCGCTTGGCGAGAAGCGCCATCGCTTCGATGACTTTCGCGAAAATGGTCTTCTGCTGCCCTGCGACGAGCAGGCGGCGATCCGCCTGGGATTGCCGCTGCATCGCGGCCCGCATTGGCATTACAGCGCACTCGTGATCGAGCGAGTGGGCCGGATCGAAGGGGCATGGGCCCGGATGCGGCCCCGCGCGCCGGAAGGCGCCGCCATGGAGGCGCGCATGCGCCTGGGCCTGCTGCAACGCGCGCTGCGTCGTTTCCTGTTCGATCGCCGCAGGCACCGATTGGTGCTCAACCGCCGGGACCCGCTGGGTGCGGGCACGGACTTCTCCGATCTCGATGCCGTGGCCGAGGCGTTGTGGGATGCGACCGGACCGGTCCAGGGCGACGCGGCGTTTCAGTCCACGCGGGTGGCCATGCCGATCCGGCCGAGCAGTTCGTCCTGGGCGGACATGTACTGCGCCAGCAGCGCGGCCACGCGATCGGCTACCGGTTCGATCGCCCGGATCGCCCCGATGCCCTGGCCGGAGCCCCAGATGTCCTTCCAGGCCTTGGCTTCGAGGCTTCCGCCCGAACCGAAGTCCATCTGGCCCTTGTCTCCATGGGGCAGGTTGTCCGGGTCCATGCCGGCGGCCGCGATCGAGGGCCGCAGGTAATTGCCGTGCACGCCCGTGAACAGGTTGGAGTACACGATGTCTGCGGCGCTGCCGTCAACGATGGCCTGCTTGTAGGGTTCCACCGCATTGGCTTCGGGCGTGGCGATCCAGGGCGTGCCGATATAAGCGAAGTCGGCGCCCATGGCCTGTGCGGCAAGGATCGAGCGACCGCAGGCGATCGCGCCGGACAGCGCCACCGGCCCGTCGAACCAGGCGCGGATTTCCTGCATCAGCGCGAAGGGGGACTGCGAACCGGCATGGCCGCCGGCGCCGGCGGCCACCGCGATGAGCCCGTCGGCGCCCTTTTCGATGGCTTTGCGCGCGAAGCTGTTGTCGATGACGTCATGAAGCACCAGGCCGCCCCAGCCATGCACGGCGGCGTTGACTTCCGTATTGGCGCCCAGCGAGGTGATGACGAGCGGTACTTTCCACTTTTCCAGGGTTGCGAGGTCTTCCTGCAACCGGGAATTGGTTCGGTGCACGATCAGGTTGACCGCGAAGGGGGCATCGCAACCTTGCGTCGCTGCGGTGATGCGGTGCAGCCATTCGTCGAGCTGGCTCGCGGGTCGCGCGTTGAGCGCCGGGAAGCTGCCGACGATCCCCGCGCGGACTTGCGCGATGACCAGATCGGGGCCCGAGACGATGAACATCGGCGCGGCGATCACCGGCAGGCGAAGGGACCGGAAAGGCGCGGGCAGAGGCATTTCTCGGCCCTAGACCGCGTTCGCCGCGCTGAGTACCGCACGCACGCTGGCGGTGGCGACGTCTTCGTCGATGCCAACGCCCCATATCGTGCGGCCCTCGGCGGTGATGCATTCGACATAGGCGGCCGCGCGGGCGTCAGAGCTTTGGCCCATCGAGTGCTCGGCATAGTCGCGCACTTCAAGCTCCACACCGAAAGTCCCGGCGAGCGTCGCCACGACCGAGGAAATCAAGCCGTTGCCGCGTCCGGAAACCGACTGTTCCTGCCCGTCGACGCCGATCTTGCCGGCAAAGACGCGGCTGCCGTCGGGCGCACGCCCTTCGTCCCAGTCGATCAGCTGGAAGCGCTGGGGCTCGTCCAGGCGGTAGGTCTTGCGGAACACCTCCCAGATATCGTTGGCATAGAGTTCGCGGCCCAGTTCGTCGGCCAGGTTCTGCACGTGCTTGGAGAAATGCGCCTGCATCCGCTTGGGCAGCTTCAGGCCCTGGTCCTGTTCGATCACCCAGGCGAAACCGCCCTTGCCGGACTGCGAATTGACGCGGATCACCGCTTCGTAGTTGCGGCCCAGGTCCGCGGGGTCGATCGGCAGGTAGGGAACGGCCCAGAGCTGGTCGTTGCGCTGTTCCTGGGCGGCGAAGCCCTTCTTGATCGCGTCCTGGTGACTGCCCGAAAAGGCGGTGAAGACCAGTTCGCCGCCATAAGGATGGCGCTCCGGCACCTTGAGCTGGTTGCAATATTCAACGGTCTGGATGACTTCGTCGATGTCAGAGAAATCCAGTTTTGAATCAATGCCCTGTGTATACATGTTGAGGGCGATAGTCACCAGGCAGCAGTTGCCCGTGCGCTCGCCGTTGCCGAACAGGCAGCCCTCGACGCGATCGGCGCCGGCCATCAGGCCCAGTTCGGCTGCGGCCACGCCGGTGCCGCGATCGTTGTGGGTGTGCAGCGAGATGACGGCGCTTTCGCGGTTCGGCAGGTTACGACAGAAATACTCGATCTGGTCGGCATAGATGTTGGGCGTTGCCGCTTCGACCGTTGCCGGCAGGTTGAGAATGATCGGCCGCTCCGGCGTCGGCTGGAGCACTTCCATCACCGCCTGGCAACATTCGATCGAGAAATCGAGTTCGGCGGTCGAGAACGTCTCGGGGCTGTACTCGAAATGCCATTCGGTCTGCGGATACTTCGCCGCCTGGTCACGCAGGACTTTCGCCCCGTTCACCGCGATCTGGCGCACTTCGGATTGCTCCATGCCGAAGACGACCTGGCGCCACAACGGCGAAACCGCATTGTAGAGGTGGACGATGGCGGCGTGCGCACCGGCCAGGCTTTCGAAGGAGCGCTCGATCAGGTCCTGGCGCGACTGGGTCAGCACCTGGACCAGCACGTCGTCGGGGATGCGGCCGGTATCCACCAGGCCGCGGATGAAGTCGAATTCGGTCGCGCCTGCGCTGGGGAAGCCGACTTCGATTTCCTTGAGTCCGACCTTGACGAGCAGGTCGAAGAAGCGGGTCTTCTTCTCGGCCCCCATCGGATCGATCAGCGCCTGGTTGCCATCGCGCAAGTCGGTGGAAAGCCAGCGCGGGGCCTTGGAGATGACGTTGGACGGCCATTGGCGATCCCGCAACTGCACTTGCGGGAAAGGGCGGTATTTGACCGAAGGGTCTTTCAGCATGGTCATGATATGGTCTCGCTCGGGAATTCTGCGCTTCAAGTATCGTCGTTCCAAGTCCCTTGAGCGCAGAGCGCGCCGACTGGACGACGCGTCACCTCACGCCCAAGGGCGGGTAAGTCGCAGAATAAGGCCAAGCCGGAGAGTCATGCATGCGCCTATGGGGTCCGGGGCACGCGTTGTAAAGGGAAAAGGCCGATTTTGGCGGCTTTTCGGACGCATGCGGGGATCAGTTGCACTTGAATTCCTTGATCGTGCCCGCATCGTCCAGGTAGATATTGAGGCGTTCGGGCCGGTAATCCATCGTCATCGCCGACCCGGGCTTGAGGACGCGGATCGGCTTGTCGCCATGCCACTGACGGATCAGGGCGAGAACTTCGTCGCTGGCGGGCTGGCCGATGTAGGCGCTTAGCTGCTCGGCCCCGCACCCTTGCGATGCGGGCGGCGGCGGTGTGGCTTGGGGTTCGGACGTCCCCGCCGCGCAACCGGCTGTGGCAAGCAGGCTGCCTGCGAGAAGCCCGGCCCATGTTGCCGTTCGTCTTGCGGACATGTCAGTTTCCTCCGGAGGCGTTTCCACCCGCGTCCTTGACGAAGGCGGCGGCGATCTTGAGATCGACCGCATCGGAAACCAACGGGATCGAGAAGTCCAGCCCGAAATCGCTGCGCTTGAGAGTACCCGTGGCCTCGAAGCCGACCAGTTCTCCGCCTCCCATCGCCTGGGGCATCGTGCCGGCGCCGTGGAAACGGACTTGAAGCGTGACGGGCCTGGTCACCCCATTGAGCGTGAGGTTGCCTGCCATTTCGGCCCGCCCGTCGCCGGTAGTCCTGACCATCGTCGAAACGAAATGGGCATCCTTGGGCGAGGGGCCGAAGAAGTCCGGCTTGCCGCCTTCCGTCGCAGGGGGCTTGAGCAGATGTTCCTTGAGACCGGGACTGGCGACGGTCACCTGGGCAACCGGGATGGTCATGGCGACCCGCGCCTGTTCCGGGCGGCTGGGGTCGACGTCAAGCGTGCCGGTTATGTCGCCGAACAGGCCGAAATATGGGGAGAAGCCGAGGTGATCGACGCTCCATTCGACCAGCGTATGGTGCGGATCCGCGATGTAGTGGCCGCCGCTCACCAACGAGGGATCGGGCTGGCCGGGTGTCGCGACGGGTGGGGCCGGTGCCGGCTCGCCTTCGGAGACCTGGGCCGGCAGCGGTGTGGAAAGCGCGAAGGCAGCGGCGAACGCCAGCGCCGGAGGAAAGACGCAAGCGGCGCCCAGCAAGCGGTTCATCAGAAATCCTCCCGTCCGTGTCGTTCCCGTTCGAACGACACGGACGGGATTTTGTTCCCAAAGGCCGCGCGAAGCAAGGCTGCTCGCGCGATCCTTTCTGGCGGTTCAGTTCTTCGACTTGTCGACGAGCTGGTTCGCCGCGATCCAGGGCATCATCGCGCGCAGCTTGGCGCCGGTCTCCTCGATCGGGTGACGCAGAGCAGCCTTGCGGGCGGCCTTGAGTTCGGGCTGGCCGGCGCGATTGTCCATCACGAAAGCCTTGACGAAGCGGCCGGACTGGATGTCGGCGAGGACGCGCTTCATTTCCTTCTTGGTCTCTTCGGTGATAATGCGCGGGCCGACAGTGATGTCGCCGTATTCGGCGGTGTTCGAGATCGAGTAGCGCATGTTGGCGATACCGCCTTCATAAAGCAGGTCGACGATCAGCTTCAGTTCGTGAAGGCATTCGAAATAGGCCATTTCCGGCGCGTAACCGGCCTCGACCAGCGTTTCGAAGCCGGCCTGGATCAGCGCGGTGGTGCCGCCGCAGAGCACGGCCTGCTCGCCGAACAGATCGGTCTCGCATTCCTCGCGGAAGTTGGTCTCGATGATGCCCGAACGTCCTCCACCGACGCCGGAGGCATAGGCAAGCGCGACATCATGGGCATTGCCGGTCACGTCCTGGTGGATCGCGACGAGGCAGGGCACGCCGCCGCCGCGCTGGTATTCGCTGCGCACGGTGTGACCCGGACCCTTGGGGGCGATCATGATGACGTCGATGTCGGCGCGCGGTTCGATCAGGCCGAAGTGGACGTTCAGGCCATGGGCGAAGGCGATCGCGGCGCCGGGCTTCAGGTTGGCATGAAGATCGTCGGCATAGATCGCGGCCTGGTGCTCGTCGGGGGCCAGGATCATCAGGATGTCGGCCCACTTCGCCGCTTCCGCGTTCGACAGCACCTTGAAGCCGGCGCCTTCGGCCTTCTTGGCCGTGGCCGAGCCTTCACGCAGCGCGATGGCGACTTCCTTGACGCCGCTGTCACGCAGGTTCTGGGCATGGGCATGGCCCTGGCTGCCGTAGCCGAGCACGGCGATCTTCTTGTCCGTGATGAGGTTGATGTCGCAATCGGCGTCGTAATAGACTTTCATCTTTCTTTCCTTCCGTCATCCCGGCGAAAACCGGGATCGCTGTCGAAATTGCGTCGGCGCTGGCGGCCAGCGGCCCCGGATCAGATCCGGGACGACGCAAACTGAGAGTTCACGCTTCCTCGGCCCCCCGGATCATGCCGACGACGCCGGTGCGGCCGACCTCGACGAGACCCAGTTCGCGCATGATGGCGACGAAGGTGTCGATCTTGTCGGGTGCGCCGGTCAGCTCGAAGATGAAGCTGGAGGTCGTGGTGTCGACCGTCTTGGCGCGAAACACGTCGGCGACGCGCAGCGCCTCCACACGCCGTTCACCGACGCCGGCCACCTTGATGAGCGCCAGTTCGCGCTGCACGTAGGGGCCAACTTCGGTGAGGTCGACGACCTTGTGCACCGGAACCAGCCGTTCCAGCTGGGCGTGGATCTGGTCGATCTGGCTCGGCGGGCCATGGGTGACAATGGTGATCCGGCTCACCGCGTGGTTCTCGGTGATGTCGGCCACTGTAAGGCTGTCGATGTTGTAGCCGCGCGCGGTGAACAGGCCTGCGATCTTGGCGAGGATGCCGGCCTCATTGTCGACCGTCACGGTCAGGACGTGCCGCTCCTCGGCCTCTTGCTTGATGTGCATCATCTGGTTGTGTCCTTGGCGGGCCGGGCTCAGACGAGCGCCTTGGCCTCATCATCCATGGTTCCGGCGACGGCATCGCCGTAGAGGATCATTTCCGTATGCGCGGCGCCCGAGGGAATCATCGGAAAGCAGTTTGATTCCTTGGCGACCAGGCAGTCGACGATGACCGGCCCGGGATGGTCGATCATCGCCTGGATGCCGGCGTCCAGCTCGCTTTCGTTCTCGATCCGGATGCCCTTCCAGCCATAGGCCTCGGCCAGCTTCACGAAGTCGGGCAGGCTGTCCGAATAGGAGTTCGAATAGCGGCTCTCGTAAGTCAGTTCCTGCCACTGGCGGACCATTCCCATCCACTCGTTGTTGAGGATGAAGACCTTCACGGGTAGGCGGTACTGCGTGGCGGTGCCCATCTCCTGGATGTTCATCTGGATGGAGGCATCGCCGGCGATATCGATGACGAGACTGTCCGGGTTGCCGCACTGCGCGCCGATCGCGGCGGGCAGGCCGTATCCCATCGTGCCCAGGCCGCCCGAGGTCAGCCATTTGTTCGGCCCGAAGAAGTGGAAATGCTGCGCCGCCCACATCTGGTGCTGGCCAACCTCGGTAGAGATGATCGGATCCTGGTCCTTCGTCAGCGCGAACAGACGCTGGATCGCCAGCTGCGGCATGATCGCATTGGCGTTGGCGGGGAACGAGAGGCTCTTCTTCTCGCGCCAGCCGTCGATGCGGGCTTTCCATTCGGTCAGGTCGCGTCCCTTGCGGGTGCCCCAGAGATCGAGGATTTGTTCGAGCACTTGCGCGCAGTCGCCCACGATCGGCAGGTCGACGGGAACCGTCTTGTTGATCGACGAGCGGTCGATATCGATGTGGATCTTCTTCGAATTCGGGGCGAAGGCATCGAGGCGGCCGGTCACGCGATCGTCGAAGCGCGCGCCGACGCAGACGATCAGGTCCGCCTGGTTCATCGCCATGTTGGCTTCGTAAGTGCCGTGCATGCCCAGCATGCCCAGCCAGTCGGCGCTGTCGGCCGGAAACGCGCCCAGGCCCATCAGCGTCGAGGTGACCGGCGCACCGGTCTTCGCCTGGAGTTCCCGCAGCAGCTGCGTCGCCCGCGGGCCGGAATTGATGACGCCGCCGCCGGTGTAGAGGATGGGCGTCTTCGCCGCGGCGATCAGCGCAACGGCCTGCTCGATCTCGGCGCTCGCGCCCTGGGTACGCGGGGCATAGCGCTGGCGTCGCTGGGCCGGCCCGTCATTCCAGATGGCGGTGGCGATCTGCACGTCCTTGGGAATGTCGATCAGCACCGGGCCGGGACGACCGGTGGTGGCGATCTGGAACGCCTCGTCGATGATGCCGGCCAGGTCGGCCGGATCCTTCACGAGGTAATTGTGCTTGGTGCAGTGGCGGGAGATGCCGACGGTATCGGCTTCCTGGAACGCGTCCGAACCGATCAGGGCAGTCGGCACCTGGCCGGTGATGACGACGAGTGGAATCGAATCCATGAAGGCATCGGCAATGCCGGTCACCGCGTTGGTCGCGCCCGGGCCCGAAGTGACGAGCACGACGCCCGGCTTGCCGGTGGAGCGCGCATAGCCTTCGGCGGCATGGGCGGCGCCGGCTTCGTGGCGGACAAGGATGTGGCGGATGCGTTCGTCGCCGAAGAGGGCATCGTAGATCGGCAGCACGGCGCCGCCAGGATAGCCGAATACGAACTCGACCCCCTGCTTGACCAGGCTTTCGACCAGGATGTTCGCGCCGCTGCGCTCTTCACTCACAACACATTCCTTTTTTCCACTCGGCCTTTTCGAATCGATCTCCGACCCGGAGCCACGGATCGTATCCGAAAACGCGCCTCCATAGAGGGAACGCCTCCGGAAACAAGTGTTTCGGAGTGCCGGGCGCTCTCTAATGAAACCGACCCGACACGACAATCGCCGTGCCGGGTCATCCTCTCCTCCCTGCGTTACTTCCATTAGCAGGTGATTGCTGCCTCTAAGGAAACAGATGTATTACGTCAACCCAAAATTATGAAATAAAATATCGCTAGTGTGACGTATGTCGAAATTTTGAAACTCGATGCGAGCCCAATCCTCGGGCGGCTGGTGGCGCAGCCAGGTATATTGCCGCTTGGCGTAATTGCGCGTCGCCTGCGATCCGCGGGCGATGGCCTCGCCCAGCGGCCATGAGCCGGCCAGGATTCCTGCAAGTTCGGGCACGCCGATCGCCCGCATCACCGGCAAGTCGGGATCGAGGCCGCGCGCCAGCAGCATCTCGACTTCGGCAAGTGCGCCGCGCTCGATCATGCGGGCGAAACGCAGGTCGCAGCGCGCATAGAGCTGCTGGCGCTCGGGCAGCAGGATCGCCGGGTAGAGAGCGACGGTCTCGCCGATGCCTCCGCCGGTCATGGCCTGCCAATGCGCGATGGGCCGGCCGGTCGAGCGTACCACTTCGAGCGCGCGCGCGATGCGTGCGGCATCGGCCGGCGCGAGCCTTGCGGCGCGTTCGGGATCCTCTGTCCGCAGCGCCGTGTAGGCCTGTTCCACCGGCAGGGCGCGAACTTCCTCGCGCACCAGGGGGTCGATTTGCGGAACCGGGGCGATGCCGTCCAGCAGGGTGCGGATATAAAGGCCGGTGCCGCCGACCAGGATCGGAACCGCGCGTTCGGCATGGATCCGCGCGATCGTCTCGCGCGCGGCGCGGGCCCAGTCGGCGGCGGAACAGCTGCGCGCACCGTCCCAGGCGCCGAACAGGCGATGTTCGATACCGCCCATCTCCTCGGTGGTGGGACGCGCGCTGAGGATGGTCAGGTCGGCGTAGACCTGCGCGCTGTCGGCGTTGACGATGACGGCGCGGCGCCCCCGGCGTTCCAGTTCCTGTCCCAGCGCGACGGCGCAATCGCTCTTGCCGCTGGCGGTCGGCCCTGCGATGAGCGCCAGCGGCGGCCGATCTCCGGCTTCGACATCGTATGGCGCATCAAGGGAATTCGTAGTGCTCATCGCCCGGCTGATAGCAGAACCGGACCATCTTTCGGCAAGACTCGAAGCCGCGAAGGCGCGGATGGAGCAGGCGGGCGTGCGGATCGCCTCGGCGGCGATGCTCGATTTCTGCGGCCAGACCATGCAGATCGCCTCGCCCGACGATGACGCGGCGGCGCTGCGCGCCGGGCTCGACGCGCATTTGGCGCCTACCGACGGCCTGGTCTGCACGGAGGAGCCGATACTTCCGCGCGTGTTCATCTCCGACATGGATTCGACCATGATCGGCCAGGAATGCATCGACGAACTGGCCGACTTCGCCGGGCTCAAGGACCGGATCGCGGCGATTACCGAGCGGGCGATGCTGGGCGAGCTCGATTTCGAGCAGGCGCTGCGCGAACGCGTCGGGTTGCTTGCCGGTCTTTCGACCGATGCCATCGACGAATGCCTCGCCACCCGTATCCGCCCGATGCCGGGAGCGAAAGTGCTGGTGGATACGCTCAAGAAACTGGGGTGCCGCACGGTGCTGGTGACCGGCGGTTTTCACCACTTCGCCGATCCGGTGGCGGCGCAGCTGGGTTTCGAACATGTGGTGGGCAATCGCCTGGAGGTGGCGGACGGCCGGCTTACCGGCGGGCTCGTCGGGGCGATCGTCGATTCGTCGGTGAAGAAGGCGACCCTGCTTGCCGAGATCGCCGCCGTGGGCGAGGGGGCCACAAGTCTTGCCACCGGCGATGGCGCCAACGATATCCCGATGCTGGAAGCGGCGACTTACGGCATCGCCTATCACGCCAAGCCCAAGGCGCGCGCCGCCGCGAACGGCTGGATCGATCGGGGAGACCTGACGAGCGTGCTGCGCCTGCTGGGCATTCCGGAGAAGGACTGGGTGAGGTAGGACAGACGGATCGTCGCACCGCATGGGGAGGGCGCAAGTGTCGGGCAGATTGAAGCATCCGCGCTACATGCTGTTCCTGGCCGTGCTTGCCGTTTCGGGCCCGGCGCTTGGCATGGTGCTGCCGACCACGCGGGCGCTTGTCGCGGCGTTCGACCTGGCCGTGTTCGCGTTTATCCTGTCCTGCGTGCCGCTGTGGCGTTGCGGCGATGCCGACGTGATCCGCCGGCAGGCGCAGCGCGACGACGCCGGCCAGGTCCTGCTGCTGTTGCTGACGGGGTTGATTAGCACGGCGGTGCTGGTGGCGCTCACCCTGCTCATCCGCGAGAAGAACCAGCTCGGCCCGGATGGAATTGCCCTGCTGCTCTGTACCTTGCTGGCCAGTTGGACTTTCACCAACCTCATTCTCGCGTTCCACTACGCGCGCCTCTATTATTCGGGCGCCAATGGGTCCGACCATGAGGGGCTGGAATTTCCGGGAAATTGCACGCCCGACTTCTCGGACTTCGTCAATTTCGCCTTCGTGATCGGCATGACTTGCCAGACCGCCGACATCGCGATCACCAAGACATCGATGCGGCGCGTCTCGACCTTTCACGGCCTTTTCGCGTTTGCTTTCAACCTGGGTATCCTGGCGCTGACGGTGAACGTGCTGGCGTCACTGAACAGCTGATACTAACCTGCATTGATAAGAACTCACCGGCTTTCCCTTGCGAGCCCGCGAAGCAATCCAGGGCAGCACGAACCGCCCCTGGATTGCCGCGCCGCCTTCGGCGGCTCGCAAGGGGGTGAGTCTCGCATGGGGTTTCCAAGAGACCCCGTTCAATCGGTCGGCGGCGTCTCTATGAATTCCTCCTTCGCCTGCTCGCCCATGCCGTGTTTCAGGACCATCGGCAGCTGCGAGAAGGTGAACAGGAACGAGAGCACGGTGAAGCCCCAGAGCTTGGCCTGGAGCCAGGTGTCGAAGCTGACAGTGAAGACCAGCACCGTGTTGAGGGCGGCCAGGAACAGGAAGAACCAGGCCCAGTTGCGCGAAAGCTTGAACCAGCCTTCCTCGTCGAGCCCTTCGAAGGCGGATTGGAGCAGGATCCTCAGCATCGGTTTGCCGCGAAACAGGCCGACGAACAGGACGCCCGCGAACATCAGGTAGACCGCCGTGGGCTTGATCTGGATCCAGAAGGCATCATGGAACACCACTGTCAGCGCGCCGAAGCCGAGGATCAGGATCGTCGTCAGCCACAGCATCGGTGAAACGTGACCCAGCCGCCATTTCGAGACGATCAGGGCGATCACGGTCGCGCCCATGAAGGCGAAGGTGCCCTTGATGACGGCGGTGACGGTGCCGATGCCGCCGTTATCGCCGGCCGGCGAAAAATACCGGTAGGCAAGGAAGAAGACCAGCAGCGGGCCGAAATCGACGACCAGGTTGAACCAGGAGCTTTTGGGCCGTTCGGGACGGGGGAGATCGGACTTCAAGGTTTCGGTGCCCATCATGCAATTCCCGCGATGACGCGGGCCAGGAGGTCCGGGTTGAAGGGGCGCAAGTCGTCGATCTTCTCGCCGACGCCGATGGCGTGAATGGGAAGGCCGTACTGCTCGGCCGCCGCGACGAGCACGCCGCCGCGCGCTGTGCCGTCAAGCTTGGTCATTATCAGGCCGGAAACGCCCGCCACTTCCTTGAATATCTCGATCTGCGAGAGCGCGTTCTGGCCATTGGTGGCATCGAGCACGAGCACCACGTCGTGAGGCGCGGCCGGGTTGAGGCGGCCGAGCACGCGGTGGATCTTGGCAAGTTCGTCCATCAGTTCGCGCTTGTTCTGCAGGCGCCCGGCGGTATCGACGATCAGCGCGTCGATCCCCTGTTCGGTGGCCGCCTTGACCGCGTCGAACACCACCGAGGCGGGATCGCCGCCCTCCGGGCCCTTGACGATGGAAATTCCGAGCCGGTCCGCCCAGACGGCGAGCTGGCCGATCGCGGCGGCGCGGAATGTGTCGCCGGCCGCGAGCATGACCGAATAGTCCTGTTCCTGGAACAAGTGCGCGAGCTTGGCGATCGTCGTGGTCTTGCCCGAGCCATTGACGCCGATGACCAGGATCACTTGCGGGCGCGGGAAAGCCACGATGTCCAGCGGCTTGGCGACGGGGCGCAGGATCTCGGCGATCTCGCGGGCGACCACTTCCATGATCGCGCGCTCGTCGGCATCGCGCTCGAAGCGCTCCTCGGCCAGGCGCGCGCGGATGCGGGCGGCCGCGCGTGGGCCAAGATCCGACATAATCAGCGCATCTTCGAGATCGTCGAGCTGCGTTTCGTCAAGCCGGGTCTTGCCGACGATGCCGGCCAGGTTCTCGGTCAGTCGCTCGGAAGTCTTGCGGAACCCCCCGAACAGACGATCGGACCACTCGCTGCCCGCGATCCCGGCAGCTTGGTTGCTGGACGGCGAGCCGTCGGTACTCATGCTTCCAGTATTCCTTCGACTATCCTCGCGGGCGTGACGCGGATCAGCGAACCGGGCTGCGTGCCGGCGGGCAGGCGCACCGGCGCGAAGTTCTCCGCATGGCCGGTGCCGCCTTTTTCGGCAAGCACCCATAGCGGCTTGCCCACTTGGCCGGCAAGCCAGCTTTCCCGGACCCGGGCGACTCGTGCCCGCAGCTCGACGGCGCGTGCCTTGATGGTAGCGGCATCAAGCCGGGGCATGCGCGCGGCGGGCGTGCCGGCGCGCGCCGAATAGGGGAAGACGTGGCCGTGGACGATCTCCAGCGCATCCACGATCGAAAGGTTTTCCCGGTGGGCCGGCTCGTCCTCGGTCGGGAAACCGGCGATAAGGTCGGCACCGATGGCGATCCCGGGCCGGCGCGCGCGTAGCCGCTCGACCAGCGAGAGGGCATCGGTTCGGCTGTGGCGACGCTTCATCCGCTTGAGGATCAGGTCGTGCCCATGCTGCAGCGAAAGGTGGACATGCGGCATGACCCGCGTCTCTCCGGCGATCAGATCGAACAGGGCATCGTCCACTTCGGCGCCGTCGATCGATGACAGGCGCAGGCGCGGCAGCGCTGGGAAGCGCCCCAGGATCGCCTCGCACAGCGCGCCAAGGCGCGGGCCGTCCGGCAGGTCCGCGCCCCAGGAGGTGAGGTCGACGCCGGTGAGCACGATCTCGTTCACACCTGCGTCCAGATGCACGGCGACGTCTTCCAGCACTTCGGCGACAGAGCGCGAACGGCTGGGGCCGCGCCCTTGCGGAATCACGCAGAAAGTGCAGGCATGATCGCAGCCGTTCTGCACTTGGACGAAGCCGCGCGTATAGCGGCGGCGTTCGCGCGGGGCGGGCGATGCGGGAACGTTCCAGGCGCGCGGGTCGAGCTTGGCGATGTTGGGGACGATGCCGTCCACTTCGGGCATCGTCCCCAGCGTCTCGCGTTCGACTTCCGCCGCGCAGCCGGTTACGATCAGGCGCGCCTCGGGCCGGTCACGGCGGGCACGACGGATGGCTTGGCGCGTCTGGCGCACCGCCTCGGACGTCACCGCGCAGGAATTGATGACGACAAGATCCCGCGCCTCGCCCAGGAGGCCGCGCAAGGCCTCGCTCTCGGAGATATTGAGACGGCAGCCGAGCGAGTGGACTTCGACGCTCAAATGGCCAGCCCGTAATGCGCCGGATCGAAGCTGCCCCGGAAACTTTCCGTCGCGGGCCCGGTCATGACGATCCCGCCGTCCTCGCGCCATTCGATCGCCAGCGGGCCGCCGGGCAAAGTGACTGTCACGCGCCGGTCGACGAGCCCGCGCTTCATCGCGCCGATCGCCGTGGCACAGGCCCCCGTGCCGCAGGCGCGGGTGAGGCCGGCACCGCGTTCCCACACGCGCAGCGTGATGGCATCGCGCGCGGTTACGGCGGCGACGTTGACGTTGACGCGGTCGGGAAACAGGGGGTCGGTTTCGATCAGCGGGCCAAGGCGGGCCATGTCGATGGCATGGGGATCCTCGACAAAGAAGATCACATGCGGATTGCCGACATTGACCGCGATGGGATTCACCAGCTCTTCCCAGGCGACCGGCATGGCGTGGGTATCCATCGCATAGGCGAGGGGGATGGCGTTCCAATCGAAACTCGGCTTGCCCATCTCGACCGAGATGCCGCCGCCGGTCGGCGTTGCGATCACCAGCCCGCCCAGCGTCTCGATCCGCGCCGCGGCGCCGTGGAGCAGCCCGACCGCGCGGGTGGCATTGCCGCAGGCTTCCACTTCGCTGCCGTCCGCATTGAAGATGCGCATGCGAAAGTCACCGAGGTCGGATGGTTCGAGCAGGATCAACTGGTCGCAGCCGATCCCGGTATGGCGGTCGGCGAGAGCGGCGGCGAACGTGGCATCGACCGCAGGCAGGGCCTGTCCGGGATTGGCGCCGCGCGCGTCGAGCACGACGAAGTCGTTGCCCAGGCCGTGCATCTTGGTGAACTCGATCCGCATGGCGCGCGATCTAGGTCTTGGCGGGCTTCAGGTCCAGAGGCGATGCGGATCGCGGCACCCGTCAGGTGCGGTGCGCGCGCTTTTTTTCGGGTGCGGCCAGGTCGTCCGGGGGAACAAGGGGCGTGTCGCGCGGCGAAATATCCGGTATGCCCGATTTCGGCGCGGGTTCCCGGTCGGGGCATTCCAGCCATTCGGCCAGTTCGCGGGCCGGGCGCGGACGGCCGTAGAAGTAGCCTTGTCCCTTGATCCGGCCATATTGCATAAGATGTTCGAGGACGTCGCCGGTTTCTATCCCCTCGGCGGTGATCGGCAGGTCCAGTCCCTTGCCGAGCATGGCGATGGCATGGACGATGGCGGCGCTGTCCTTGTTTTCGACCAGGCTGGATACGAAGCTGCGGTCGATCTTGATGCCGTCGAAGGGCAGGCTGCGCAACTGCGCCAGCGAACTGTAGCCGGTGCCGAAATCGTCGAGCGTAACCTTGATCCCCTGGTTCTTGAGGCTGGCGATCAGCGAGCGGGCTTGCGCGACGTTCTGGTGCAGGCAGCTTTCGGTGATCTCGATCTCGAGCCGGTGCGGCGGAAAGTTCGCTTCGATCAGGAGCCGCAGCAGTTTCTGGGCGAACCACGGGTCGCGCAGTTGCAGCGGCGAGATGTTGACGGCCAGCGTCAGGCGACTGTCCCAGGTCTTGGCGTCTTCCAGCGCCTGGGCGATCACGTTTTCGGACAAGGCGGCAATGGCGCCGATGCTTTCGGCGACGGGAATGAATATCTCGGGCGAGACGATGCCGAAATACGGCGAATTCCAGCGGGCCAGCATTTCGAAACCCGTCAGCTCGCCGGTCTGCAGGTCGATCTGCTGCTCGTAGAAGGGCACGAACTCCCCGCGCGCGATGCCCTGGCGGATGCCGCGTTCCAGTTCGGTGCGAAAGCGCATCTCGTCGGCCATCTGCGCCTCGAACCAGTAGAAGCCGTTCCGGCCCTGGCGCTTGGCGTGGTACATGGCGATATCGGCCATTTCGAGCAGGGCGCGCGCATCCAACGGTTCGTCGTCGATACGCGGGATATCGGAGCGCGCCAGGCCGATCGAGGCTGTGACCTTGATGTCGATGGCATTGATCCGCGCGCTCTTGCCGATGGCTTCCAGCAGGGTCGAGGCGACCTGGTCGATCGCTTCGTCGCGGGCGCTGTCGAAAACGAAGGCCGCCGCGAATTCGTCACCGCCGATTCGGCCGATCAGGGCATACTTGGGCAGGCTGGCGGCAATCCGCCGGGAGCACTCGCGCAGCAGGAGATCGCCGGTATTGTGGCCGTTGAAGTCGTTGACTTGTTTGAAATCGTCGAGGTCGATCATCATCGCGACGGCGGTCTGGCCATTTTCCGTCGCCGCCGCGATCATCCTGTTGACGCTGTCGTTGAAGCTGCGGCGGTTGAGGAAGCCGGTGAGCGGGTCGGTTTCGGCCATGCGCCGCGCCTGCCTTTCGGCGGCCTTGCGCAGCTGGATTTCCTCGCAGAGCTGGCGGTAGCGGCTCCAGCCGAAGATGATGATGGCGATATTGAGCAGGAAAGCATCGAGGATGAAACTGTCCGGGCCGGGCGCGCGGTGCAGCAGCGAATCGACCACCTTGGGGCCGACTATGCTTCCCGTCGCCACGAACAGCAGGATCGCAGCGGTAACGATGCCGAGCGCAACGACATCGACTTGCCGTTCGCTGTCGACCGTATCGCTCGAGTCCCCAGCATACCCGGCCACTGCTGCCTTCACCTGAACGTCCCCCTTGGCGTGCAACCCTGGCGCGGACGCTAATCGATTACTCTGAAATTTCCGTTAAGTAGTGGAACTTAGCCCAGTCCAAAATTAATGTCTTGGTACGGATTGCGTGAGGGCTTCGTCCGTTCCAGCCGCATGCTCCGGCCCCTGCGGATCAGGCTATGAGGCCGATTTCCCGCAGCCGTTCCTGCAGGTAATCGTCGGCGGTAATCGCATCGGGGTAGCGATCGGGGTTTTCCGCATCGATGCATTGGGGCAGCGTCACGAACCTGAAGTCGCTGCGCAAGTGCAGGAAGAACGGCATGGAATAGCGGCTATGCGTGGCGCGGTCGCCGGACGGGTTGCGCACCCGGTGCGTCGTCGAAGGCAGCACGTGGTTCGTCAGCCGTTGCAGCATGTCGCCGATGTTGACCACCATCGCGCCTTCCGGCGGAGCGACCGAAAGCCACCGCCCGTTCTTGCCGAGCAGTTCAAGCCCCGCTTCCTCCGCGCCGAGCAGCAGGGTGATGAGGTTGATGTCCTCGTGCGCGCCGGCGCGGATGGCGCCGCCGGCATTTTCGCCCACTGGCGGATAGTGCAGCAGGCGCAGCACCGAGTTTCCATCGTCGATGGCCGGATCGAACCAGCCGGGGTCGAGCCCCAGGTCGGTGGCGATGGCCGAGAGCACTTTCGCCCCGGCTTGGTCGAACTGCGCGTAGATCCGGGTGAAAGTATCGCGGAAGCCCTCGATTTCGTCGGGCCAGAGATTGGGCGGCATCGTGGCCGCCAGCGGCGAGCCTTCGGGCAAGTCGCGGCCGACGTGCCAGAATTCCTTGAGATCCCGCTCGGTCGCGCCCTTGGCCACTTCGGTGCGGAACGGGGTGTAGCCGCGCGCGCCGCCCTGGCCGGGCAGGAAGTACTTCATCTTGGTTTCGATCGGCAGCGCGAAGAATTCCCGGGTCAGTTCCCAGGCCCGGTCGATCAGGTCGCGCTCGATCCCGTGGTCGCGGATCATCGCGAACCCGAATGTCCGGAAACTCTCGCCGACCAGCGCCGGCAAGCTGTCGCGATCCGCCTCAAGGCTCAGGACGGGGATTTCAGCAAGGTCCATGATGGTGCAATCCGTGGTGAATCGTTATGCGGCGCCTGTAACGGTCTATCGGCAATACTCGAAATGGAAAGGCGACGCATGTCCAAGCGCTACTGGCTGATGAAATCCGAACCGGACGCCTATGGCTGGGACGATCTGGTGGCCGAGGGCGAGGGGACCTGGGACGGGGTGCGCAACCATCGCGCCGCGGGGAACCTGCGCGCGATGCAAGTGGGCGACGAGGCGTTCTTCTATCATTCGAACATCGGCAAGGAGATCGTCGGCGTGGTCACGATCAGTCAGGCGGGATTGGCCGATCCGACCGATCCCGACGGCAAGTGGGCCGCAGTGAAGGTGAAGCCGGTCCGCAAGCTCTCCCATCCCGTCACGCTCAAGCAGATCAAGGCGGACCCGGCGCTGGGCGAAATCGAACTGGTCAAGCTTTCGCGCCTTTCGGTGGCCGTCATCACGCCCGGGGAATGGGAATACATCCTGGCTTTGTCCGAGGCCGAGCCCGAAGGCTGAATCCAAGCACCGGACAGTACTGGAAAGGCCGCCCGTTGGCGGCCTTTTTCGTGAGATACCGGCCGTTTACCGATCCACCGAAAGCCACGCACCAGTCAGGCTCGTCCCGTTTTGGGATGGCCGGTTCAAGCATCTTGGCAGAATGGTAAACAAAACCTTAAGACGTGCATCATGAAGAGAATGACACGTCGCGCGCTTGTGCTCACGCAGGAGGGTGCCGGGCATCCGTTTCGGCGCTCGCTGCCTCCGCACGTCTTCACCCAGCCGCTGGGGATCGACATGGAGGCGGAGGCGAACGCGCGCGCTGCCCGGCGCTGGTGGGCGAGCGGGGGCGATTGGCGCGGCTTTCTTGCCGCCTATTGCGCCAGCTTCGTCGCGGTGAGCATCTTTATCGCCTGAGCGGTATTCAAGCCGTGGCCGCCGCGCGTTCGGCGCGGAACAGCAGGTAGCCGAGCCAGGCGGAAGCGCCGCAGCTGAGCGCCACGATCAGCAGTTGCTGAACCACTTTGAGGCCCAGGAAAGTCATCAGCCCGGTCAGCAGCGCGCCGACCACCATTGCCCCGGAATTGACGATATTGTTGGCCGCGATCGTGCGCGCGGTCTGGGACTTTTCGACGAAAGTCGTGAGGAACGCGTAAAGCGGCACCACGAACATGCCGCCGCAGATGGCGATGCCGAGCAGCGTCAGCATCAGCGGGACCGCCAGCGACTGGACCACGAAGGTGGAAACGTCCATCAGCGCTTCGGGTCCGCTATGGGGCGGCCAGACCGAGCAGACTTCCTGGAACGCCACCAGGAACACGCCCATGCCGATGACCGACACCGGAGACCACCGGGCGGAAACGGTGCCCTTGAGCAGGGCGTTGATCGCCACCGAACCGATCGCGACGCCCACCGAGAAGATCACCAGGAACAGGCTGGCCACTTCCTTGCTGGCCATCAGGATGTTCTTGGCGAGGGGCGGGAACTGGATGAACAGCACGGTGCCGATCGCCCAGAAGAAGCTGATCGCGCAGATGGCCAGGTAGACCCGGCGGTCGCGCATGGTCGTGCGCACCAGCGCGATCGAAGAGCGCAGCACGTGAAAGTCGATCGGCTCGGGCTTGCACAAGGGCGGGGCCGAAGGGACCCTGCAGCCGGAAAGAAAGCCCACGGCGGCAACCGCGACGACGGCGACCGCGGCGGCTTCGACGCTGATCCAGCCCGCGACGATGGTGCCGGCCAGGACCGCGAGGTAAGTGCCCGCCTCGACCATGCCGGTGCCCGCCAGAACCTCCCCTTCCTTCAGGTGCTGGGGCAGGATCGCGTACTTGATCGGGCCGAAGAAGGTGGAATGGACGCCCATCGCGAAAAGCGCCAGCAGCATCAGCGGAATCGCCAGCGCATGCAGCGCGATTCCCTGCCAGGCCAGCGCGAGACCGGCACCGCCCACCACCATGATGGCGATCTCGCAAGCCTTGATGACCCGGATCAGCCGGGCCTTGTCGCGCATGTCGGCCATTTGCCCGGCCAGGGCGGAAAGCAGGAAGAAGGGGATGATGAAGATCGCGGAGGCCAGCGCGCTGAAGCGGGCTTCCTGCGCCTCGGAGTGGTACACCTCGTACACCACGTAGAGAATCATCGCGTTTTTGAACAGGTTATCGTTGAACGCGCCGAGCAACTGGGTGACGAACAGCGGAAGGAAGCGTCGAGCCCGGATGAGATGGGTCGTCGTGGTCATGTCGGCCCTGTGGTCATATCGGAACTGCAGCTGGCCTCATCATCCCTCGTTGCGCGGACACATAATGAGGTGCGCGGGGCGCACAACCCCTGATCGGCACTTTATTCCATGCTCGCTTCGAGGCTATGGGGCACAAAGACATGCTGACCCTGCCGAATATACTTACCCTTTCGCGAATCCTCGCGCTTCCGCTGCTGGCTTTCCTGCTGTGGTGGCCGAAGTGGGAATTCGGCTATGGTCTGGCGTTCGCGCTCTATTGCCTGATGGGGATAACCGACTATTTCGACGGCTATCTCGCCCGTTCGAGCGGCGCCGTCTCCAGGCTCGGCATTTTCCTGGATCCGATCGCGGACAAGATCATGGTTGCCGCGGTGATCCTGGTGCTGACGGCGCAGGGCATTCTTACCGGGCCCTACGTGGGCGACATGCATGTGATCGCCGGGCTCGTCATCCTGGTGCGGGAGATCGCCGTTTCAGGCCTGCGCGAATTCCTGGGCGGGCTTCAGGTCTCGGTGCCGGTCAGCAAGCTGGCCAAGTGGAAGACGACCTTCCAGCTGGTTTCGCTGGGCGCCTTGATCCTGGGCGCGGCAATGCCCTGGTGGAACATCACGATCGGCAGCCTGCCGATCAACATTCCACATACGGTGGGACTGACCACTCTGTGGGGAGCAGCGGGGCTGACGCTGGTTACCGGCTGGGATTACCTGCGGGTCGGTCTCAAGCATATGGATTGAACATCGCGCTTGCCGATCGAATAAAGGCTGAACTCGTGCCCGCCGCGGCGCATTGTGCCCGCGCTTCGCGTGGTCCAGACTGGCTCGATACTTGAGAGGAACGAGTCGGCCATGGCGATAGCGATTTCCAAGTCGGTCGGGAGGAACGGGGTCAACCTGCCGGGGGATGTGAAAACCGTCCGTCAATTGCTCAACACTTTTCTCAAGAACACGGGAAAGCCCGCGCTCGCGGCGAACGCAAGTGTCGACGATGCGATGCTGGCGGCTATCGAGGCTTTCCAGTCGCAAGTGATGAAATTTCCCCATCCCGATGGCCGGATCGACCCCGGCGGCAAGACGATCACCGCGCTGGTCGCGCAGTCGGAGACGCAAACCGGGCCGGCGGCTGCTCCCACCGCTTCCGCCGGCACGCCGTCCGCGTCCGGCGCGATCTCCGTCACCTATGGCAATGTCGACAAGAAGTTGCAGCTCGTCAGCCCCTACAGCATCGCCGTCGTCGTCAAGGCATTGGCGATGGCGAAGATGAATGCGGCGGTGATTACCAGCACGCTGCGCCTGCCGGCCGACCAGGCACGGATCATGTACGGCAATGCGAAGTCCAACCTTGCCAACCAGTTCAACCTCTACGGTCCGACCGGGGACGAAGTTCTCAAGGTTTTCAAGGATAACCGTGACAAGCCGGAGAGCCAGGTCATCGACCTGATGCGCCTGAAGATCGAGGAGCAGCTCGGCAAGGGCCGCCAGGTCTCTCGCCATGTCGCGACCATCGCCGGCTACGGCAGGCTGAACGTCTTCGACATAGGATTGAACAGCACCAGGAAGGCGGCGGGTTCCACTTTCAGCTTGGAGAAACTGACCAATGCCTTCGTGCAATTGAAGAAGGACGGCTATATCCAGACATTCATCGACGAGACCGCGAAGTCCAACACCTGCTGGCACCTGGAAATCGTGCCGAACTCAAAGCCGCTGTAGGCGCGCATCATGGCAAAGTGGCTGGCGCTGGGCGCCTTGGCATTGGTGGGAGCCGGAGCGGCACTCCACTTCGCGGCGCCCACCGCATCGGGCCCGGATGGAGCGGGGCCGGGCGTGCCGTCAAAGGCGGCGACCGGCGATTGCGCGGTGGAGACCGTCTCGTCGCGGCAGGAGCTTGAGGCGCTGCGGGAAAAGCCCCGGGTACTGGTCTCTTCCTGGCGGGATCCCGACAGCGGCGAGCCGGTGGTACGCGATCTGGTCGATTTCGGGGATGGCACGACAGTCGTGGTCGAGCAGCAGAACTGCGCGATCGCCAATCTCAGGGTGACGCTGCTCTCGCCGTTGGCGATGCCCGATGACCGCCAGCTGACGCGCATGGCGGCGGTGCTGGCGCTGACGCCGCTATGGAAGCGGCAATTCGCCTCGCTCGATCCGCGCAAGATGCTGCGCGGGGAGCTTGCCTCCGAAGCGTTTCGCAAGGGGCTCGCCCAGGGGCGGTCGTTCGATTACGCCACGCATGCGCTGCCGCCGGCCGGCGAGAACGACGAGGCGGTCGTCTCGTTCATGACCGATGAAGAAGCGCCGGCGCCTTTCCGCAGTTCCCTGACGCTGACGATCGCCGCCTCGCCCGAAGGCGGATAGCCGCCTGCGGGTCAGTTCCCCAGGCGTCCGGTGGTGTCGTAGCGGATCGAGGTATAGGGGAGCTGGAGATAGTCCAGCACCGCGCGGCCCGCTTTGCCGAAGCCCGAATTCGATTCGCCAAACAGCAATTCACCCACGTTGAGGCCGAGGCCGACGAAAAGGTGGCGCTTGGGTTCGCGGCCCGCCGCGCGATCCTCGTTGAGGAATCTCGAGGCGAAATAGCCCACCTGCAAATCGACGAAGCGTAGCGGAGTGCGGCGCAGCCCTGGAAAGCCCGCGCCCTTGAGCGAGAACATGAAGCGCTGCTGGGCATAATGCGGCTTTCCGGCGCGGGTGTAGAATTGATCGTTCGGAACGATCTCCACCTTGAACGAAACCTTTTCCTTCACTCCCGGCACCGTGTTGCGCAGCACCGAGAAGGCCGCGCCCGCGATGTTCATGGTCACGTCCTGCATCGAATAGCCGGCGTCCGGCTCGATGGCGTCGGAAATCTCGTTGAGCGCCATGAACCCGGCGGCCATGATGCCGGCCGTCAGGGCATCGCCCTGCGAAGCATTGGTCGTCTCGTGGAGGCGGGCGTGAATGATGTCGGCCAGCAGGTAAGTGTTGAAGGCGTGCGCGAGCTTGTCGACGCCGACGTTGGAGGTGTTCTTGCCGAACCAGCCTTCGTCGTGAAAATGGAAGGATGAGGTTTCCTTGAAGAACTTCGAGCCACTCTGCACGCTGAAATAGGCGCCCACCAACAGCAGTTCGGTGGTGATCGTTCCGGCCTGCTTGAAGAAACCGCGATGCGTGGCGTATTCGCCGGGTACGTGATCGGCCCAGGCGCGCTTTGCGGGGGTCGGCGGCCCCATCGGGCAATCGCCCCGGCAGGCGCCCTCGGCGAGGGCAATGCGATATCCACGCTCGTCAGGGGCGATCGCAAGCGCTTCGCGGCGGCGCAGGTCCGACAGGTCCCAATCGGCGGCGGCCTGTCCCGAGGGAGCGATATCCATTGTCTCGCACCCGGGCGCCGCCAGGCCGGCGCAGGCGATCGGCGCGAGGGGCTGGGCAACCTCAAGCCGGGCGGCCGCCTCGGCTCCAGGCAACGTGACTTCGGCAGCGTTCGCCGGCGGGGCGATGCCGGCCGCAGGCAGCGCCGGCGCCTGGATGGCCGGCGCCTGGATGGCCGATGTCCGGATAGAGGGTATCGCGGGATCGATGGACTCCGCCATCGCTGGAGCCGAAATCGTGGAAAACGTCAGGGCAACGGCCGTCCTGCTGGAAAAACGCATAATACTCCCGCCGGCGAATTCAAACCATGCGCAATGTCGAAACGCCCGGTTCAGCGAACCGCGATCTATTCAAAGTCGGTTGCGACGACGAACGTTTTGATCGAAGACCAGCGGCCATTGCAGTTGCCGGCCAGTCAATAGGAATGTTCTGGCGCCGGTCAAGCCGTTGTTGTCATTGCCGATCTTGGTCAGGAGATCCAAGATTTGGCGACGGGCTTTCCCGCCGATCGCAAATTCCATCGATCTGAACTCGTGTTCCCTTTCCTTCGTCAATTGCGCGCCGCCGAAGACGGTGCCCGCAATTCAGGGCTGTGGCCGGCGAAGTTGGCCAGGGCGGCCAGGTGCCTTGGCGAAGGCCCTATCCCGCCCGCAGTTCGTCCGCCAGCATCCGGAATTCGTCGGAGCGCGGTGAGTTCCGGCGCCATATCAATGCGATCTCGCGGTTGGCGTTGGGCGCGAGCAGGGGGCGGGCGACGACGTTGGTGCCGTTGAGGATGCCCGCGTCCAGCGCCATTTCGGGCAGCATCGTCAGGCCAAGTCCATTGTCGACCATTTGCACCAGCGTATGCAGCGACGTACCGATCATCGTTGCCGAGGCGCGCAGTTCCGGGCGATTGCAGGCGGCCAGCGCATGGTCCTTCAGGCAGTGGCCATCCTCCAGCAGCAGCAGCCGATGCTCGTCGATGATGTCCGGGCTCACTTCATCGGGTGGATTGCGCGGATCGTCGTGCGGGAAGGCGACGAAGAAGGCGTCGAGTTCGATCGTCTCCTTCTCCACGTCGCCGGTGGCGTAGGGCAGGGCCAGCAGCACGCAGTCCGCTCGCCCGTGGTTGAGCGATTCGATCGCCGCCTGGCTCGGTTCCTCGCGCAGGAACAGCTTGAGGTTCGGCCGTTCGCGGCGCAGCCGCGGGAGCATCCTTGGCAGCAGGAACGGCGCGATCGTGGGGATCACGCTCATCCGCACTTCGCCGGAAAGCGGCTTGCCGCTCGATCGCACGAGGTCGGAAAGTTCCTCCGTCTCGCGCAGGATGCGATGCGCCTTGGTTACCACGGAATTGCCCAGCGGCGTGAAGCGCACGGCCCGCTTGCTGCGTTCGACCAGGGTGACGCCCAGCAGCGCCTCAAGGTCGCGCAGGCCGGCCGAGAGCGTGGATTGCGAAACGAAGCAGGCATCGGCGGCCCGGCCGAAGTGGCCGTGCTCATGCAGCGCGACAAGGTACTGAAGCTGCTTGAGCGTCGGCTGATAGACCGTCATGACGCGGGCTGGTCGTCCGAAACCTCGCCGGCGGCCACATCGTCGACATGGGTCATCTTCAGCTTGCCGTTCTCCACCGCGAAGGCGAGCTTGCCCTCGACCAGGTCCAGCGCATCGTGGCCGAAGATGTCATAGCGCCAGCCCTGCAGCATCGCGAGGTTCTTGCGCACCCCGGCGGCCAGCATTTCCAGTTCGTCGCTGCGGGCCAGCAGGCGCGCGGCGGCGTCGATCTCGCGCGCGCGGATCTTGAGCAGCAGTTTGAGCAGGTCGGCGACGAGCGCGCCTTCCTTGCCGAGGGGAGCCCCGCGCGGCGTGCGCGGCGGCAGTTCGTCCTCGGGCAGCGGCCCCGCCGCGGCGATGGCGTTCATCAGCCGCCTGCCGATCTCGTTGTCCTTCCACCCTTGCGAGAACCCGCGCACTTTGGCGAGGTCCGCCTGCTGCTTCGGAGGGTGACTGGCCAGGTCGGCAAGGGTTTCGTCCCGCGCGATGCGCCCGCGCGGGATGTTCTTGCCCTGCGCTTCGTGTTCGCGCCACGCGGCGATCGCCTTGAGCCGGCCGAGCATCGCCGGATTGCGCCCCGCGGCCTTGATCCGTTTCCACGCCTGGGCGGGATCGTTGCGATAGTTCTCCGGATCGGCCAGCTTTTCCATCTCCTGGTCCAGCCATTCGCCGCGCCCGGTCTTCATCAGGCGCTTGAGAATCTTGGGGAAGATCTTCGACAAGTGCGTGACGTCGCCAATCGCGTATTCGATCTGGCGCTCGGTCAGCGGCCGGCGCGACCAGTCGGTGAAGCGCGCGCCCTTGTCGATGGTCAGGCCCAGCCACGATTCCACCAGGTTCGAATAGCCGATTTGCTCGGACTGGCTGATCGCCATCATTGCGATCTGGGTGTCGAAGATCGGGTGCGGCGTGCGGCCGGTGGCGTTGTAGATGATCTCCACGTCCTGTCCCCCGGCGTGGAAGACCTTCAGCACGTCCTCATTGTCGGTAAGCAGGTCCAGCAGCGGCTTGAGGTCGATGCCTTCCGCCTTGGGATCGATCGCGGCGGCTTCCTGGGTATCGGCGATCTGCACCAGGCAAAGCTCGGGCCAATACGTGTTTTCCCGCATGAATTCGGTGTCGACGACGATGAAGTCGGCCTGCGCGAGGCGCGCGCAAAGATCCGCGAGTTCCTGGCTGTCGGTTATCAGAGGATGAATTTTCATTGAACAGGGGCGTTACGCCTAACAGGACAGGGGATCAACGTTCGCGTTAACGATTCCGTGCGGTGAACGGGGGATCGTGCGCGACTAATGGCGGCGCAGGAGACGTTGCAGCAGGCTGGGCCGTGTCGTCGCCGCGAGCTCGGCGATGCTTTCCGGCGTGACCAGGCGGTGGCGCAGCTGAGTTCCGGTGGCATGGGCGGCGCGGAAGTCCCGCCCGATTTCGGCGGCGCCGTGGTTCGTTCCGTCCTCATGCATGATAGCATCGATTGAAAGGCGGAATTCGTTGTCCGCGACGTCGTCTACAGCGACGTTTGTCAACATTGATTGACTCCAGATGACCCTGGGGATCACGAATAGCGGGCAATGGTTTATTCGTGGTTACCGGGGTTCATTCGCGGTAACCGGCGCCTTCCTCGCGGTCGTATCGAGGGGTGCGGGAAAACGGTATCTGGAAATCGGGCCGGCACTCGACTAGGGGGCACGGCTTGCACATCCGTTTACAGTGAAGAAGCGCGAAACCGCCATGACCCATCCTTATCGCTCCCATACCTGCGGCGCCCTGACTTCGGCCGAAGTCGGCCAGGCGGTTCGCCTTTCCGGCTGGGTCCATCGCAAGCGCGATCACGGCGGGGTGCTGTTCGTCGACCTGCGCGATCATTACGGCATCACCCAGGTGGTTGCCGATACCGACAGCGCCGCGCTGGGGTTGCTCGATTCCCTGCGGCTGGAATCGGTCGTGACCATCGAGGGCGAGGTGAAGGCGCGCAGCGCCGCGACCGTGAACCCGAACCTCGCCACCGGCGCGATCGAAGTCTACGCGCGCTCGGCCACGGTCCTTTCCCGGGCCGAGGAACTGCCGATGCCCGTCGCCGGGGAGCAGGACTATCCCGAGGACATCCGCCTCAAGTACCGCTTCCTCGACTTGCGGCGCGAGACGCTGCACGCCAATATCGTCAAGCGCACCAGGATCATCTCGGACATGCGCAAGCGCATGGAAGCGATCGGCTTCACCGAATATTCGACTCCGATCCTGACCGCGTCCTCGCCCGAGGGCGCGCGCGACTTCCTGGTGCCGAGCCGTATCCATGCCGGCAAGTTCTATGCGCTGCCGCAGGCGCCGCAGCAGTACAAGCAGCTGCTGATGGTCGCCGGTTTCGACCGGTACTTCCAGATCGCCCCGTGCTTCCGCGACGAAGACCCGCGCGCCGACCGCCTGCCGGGCGAGTTCTACCAGCTCGACCTGGAGATGAGCTTCGTTACCCAGGAAGAGATCTGGGAGACGATGGAACCGGTGCTCCAGGGCGTCTTCGCCGAATTCGCCGAGGGCAAGCCGGTGACGCCTTCGGGCGAATTCCGCCGGATTCCCTATGCCCAGGCGATGCTGGACTATGGCTCGGACAAGCCAGACCTCAGGAACCCGCTGCTGATCCGCGATGTGACCGGGCACTTCGCCGAATCCGGTTTCGGCATCTTCGCCGGCATCGTCGCGGGCGGCGGCGTCATTCGCGCGATCCCCGCACCCGGCGCTGGGGCGGGCAGCCGCAAGTTCTTCGACGACACGAACAACTGGGCGCGCGCCGAGGGCTTCTCCGGCCTTGGCTATATCAACATCAAGGACGGCGTTCCGGGCGGCCCGATCGCCAAGAACCATGGCGAGGACAAGACCGCCGCCCTGATCGCGGCGCTGGGTCTCGGTCCCAACGACGGCGTTTTCTTCGCCGCCGGCAAGCCGGAGCAGGCCGCCAGGCTGGCCGGCCTTGCCCGTACCCGCGTCGCCGAGCAGCTCGACCTGATCGACAAGGACCGCTTCGAACTGTGCTGGATCGTCGATTTCCCGTTCTTCGAATGGGATGAGGACAACAAGAAGCTGGATTTCGCGCACAACCCCTTCTCGATGCCGCAGGGCGGGATGGAGGCGCTGGCCGGCGCGGATCCGCTCGCCATCAAGGCGTTCCAGTATGACCTCGTCTGCAATGGCTACGAAATCGCCTCCGGTTCGATCCGCAACCAGACACCGGAGCTGATGGTCGCCGCGTTCGAGAAGGTCGGCCTTTCGAAGCAGGACGTGGAGGAGCGCTTCGGCGGCCTCTACCGCGCCTTCCAGTACGGTGCGCCGCCGCATGGCGGCATGGCGGCCGGCGTCGATCGCATCGTCATGCTGCTCTGCGGAGCCCAGAACCTGCGCGAAATCACGCTGTTCCCGATGAACCAGCGCGCCGAGGACCTGCTGATGGGCGCACCCTCGCCGGCCGAGCTGAAGCAGCTGCGCGAACTGCACTTGCGGGTGGTGGATGCGGTGAAGCCTGCGGCAAGTGCGCCGGGCAGGGTGGTCGCGCCCGACGCGGGCTGATAGACTGCGGTCGCCTGAAATGGGTAGGCCGGCCCCGGTTGGGCCGGTCCGCCCGTCGATCACGCGACGGGTGACCAGGTAGCCTGCGGGCGAGCCCCATGGCCTTGAAGCCGGAACGAGCGTCGTTCCGGCAAGGCACGGAGCTTTGACCGATGACGCAGCATATCTCCCTCATCACCCTGGGCGTGGCCGAACTGGCCCGCGCCAAGGCCTTCTACCGCATGGGTTTCGGCTGGGAGCCAGTGTTCGAGACGGCGGACGTGGCGTTCTTCCAGATGAACGGGTTCGTCTTCGCGATCTGGGACAAGACCCAGCTTGAACAGGACATGGCGCGGCCTTGCGCGCCTGCCGGCAGCTTCGCGCTTGCCCACAACGTGGAGAGCGCGCAGGCGGTGGACGCGGTGATCGACCGGCTCGTCGCGGCCGGCGCGACGCTTTTGCGCCCGGCGGATCCGCCGCCCCACGGCGGCTATCGCGGCTACGTCGCCGATCCGGACGGCCATGCCTGGGAAATCGCCTGGAATCCGGCCTGGACGGTCGACGCGGCAGGGCACGTGCGGTTCGCCCTTTAGGCGATCTTGTCGTGTGCCCCTTGCCAGCGCGTCCCCCAGTGATTAGGGCGACTGGCGAGATTTAATCCTCCGGATTGTGAAGGGGTCATAGAATGAGCGATACCGCCGATCGGGTTAAGAAGATCGTCGTCGAGCACCTGGGCGTGGAAGCCGAGAAGGTTACCGAAGATGCCAGCTTCATCGATGACCTGGGCGCTGACTCGCTCGACATCGTCGAGCTGGTCATGGCCTTCGAGGAAGAATTCGGGGTCGAGATCCCTGACGATGCTGCCGAGAAGATCAGCACCGTTTCCGATGCCATCAAGTACATTGAGGAAAACAAGGGCTGAGCCAGGCCTTCCGGCCTTGGCGTCTTCCCCGCATGGGGGCGCGGGGCCGGACCCGGATTGAAATCAACAGGCTCGACCTCTAAGGGGGCGGGCCTGTTGCCGTTTCGGCCAATCGCTTTTCGGAGAGCATAATGCGTCGTGTCGTCGTAACCGGTCTCGGTCTTGTCACTCCCCTGGGGGCTGACGTGGAGACCACCTGGGCCAACATCCTTGCGGGCAAGAGCGGGGCGGGCCCGATCACCAAGTTCGATGCGTCGGATCAGAAATGCCGCATCGCCTGCGAGGTGAAGCCGGCCGACCACGCATACGGCTTCGATGCCAACAAGCGTGTCGACCACAAGGTGCAGCGGCAGGTCGATCCCTTCATTGTCTTCGGCATCGATGCCGCGGGCCAGGCGATCGAGGATGCCGGTCTCACCGACATGGACGACGCGACCAGGCTGATGGCCGGCTGCTCGATCGGTTCGGGCATCGGCGGCCTGCCGGGCATCGAGAGCGAATCGCTGGTCCTGGCGGCGAAGGGCCCGGGCCGGGTAAGCCCGCACTTCGTCCACGGTCGCCTCATCAACCTGATCTCCGGCCAGGTCTCGATCAAGTACGGGCTGATGGGGCCGAACCACGCGGTCGTCACCGCCTGTTCCACCGGCGCGCACTCGATCGGCGACGCGGCGCGCATGATTAAGGACGGCGATGCCGACATCATGCTGGCGGGCGGCGCCGAATCGACGATCTGCCCGATCGGTATCGCCGGCTTCGCGCAGGCCCGCGCGCTCTCGACCGCTTTCAACGACGAGCCGACCAAGGCCAGCCGTCCCTACGACCAGGCCCGCGACGGCTTCGTCATGGGGGAGGGCGCCGGCGTCGTCGTGCTGGAGGAGTACGAACACGCCAAGGCGCGCGGCGCCAGGATCTACTGCGAGGTGATCGGCTACGGCCTCTCGGGCGATGCCTATCACGTCACCGCACCGCACCCGGAAGGATCGGGCGCGTATCGCTCGATGGCGATGGCGCTGCGCAAGGCCGGTCTCGAACCCAAGGACATCGACTACATCAACGCCCACGGCACATCGACGCCGCTTGGCGACGAGCTGGAACTGGGCGCGGTGCGCCGGCTGTTCGGCGATGCCATCGAAACCGTTTCGATGAGCTCCACCAAGTCGGCGATCGGGCACCTGCTCGGCGGCGCGGGCGCGGTCGAATCGATCTTCTGCATCCTTGCGCTGCGCGACCAGATCGTGCCGCCCACGCTCAACCTCGATAACCCCAGCGAGAGCTGCCAGGGCGTCGACCTGGTGCCCCACACCGCGAAGAAGCGGCAGGTGCGCGCCGTGCTCAACAACAGCTTCGGGTTCGGCGGCACCAACGCCAGCCTGGTGATGCGCAAGCTCGATTGAGGTTGCACAGGCGATGATGTCCCGGCGCGGATGCGTCCTGGCCGTGGCCGTCGCCGCAGCCCTGCTGCTGGCCCTGTGGAGCCTATTGGGCGGCTGGTACGGCTCGGGTCCGCTGGAGAAGGACCAGAACTTCATCGTTCCCAACGGCGCCAGCCTGAGTGCGGTGGCCGAGCGGCTGGAGCAGAAGGGAGTGATCCGCTCCGCCGGCGGGTTCGTCCTGCGCGCCCGCATTTTCGGCGGCGGCGGCGGCATCAAGGCGGGCGAGTTCGCCATTCCCGCGCATGCCAGCCCGGCGCGCGTCCTGGCGATCATCTCCAGCGACGAGGTGATCCGCCGCTTCGTCACCATTCCCGAAGGCATGCCCGCGATCATGGTGCAGGAACGGCTGATGGCGGTGCCGCAACTGACCGGCGAGGTCGCCGCGCCGGAGGAAGGCTCGGTCCTGCCGGACAGCTATGCCTTCGAAAGTCGCGAGCCGCGCGAGGCGGTGCTGCGCCGGATGCAGGCGGCGATGAGCCGGACGCTCAAGGAGTTGTGGGCCAGGCGCGCGCCGAACCTGGTCGTCAAGACGCCGGAGCAAGCGCTGGTGCTCGCCTCGATCGTCGAGAAGGAGACCGGCAAGCCCGCGGAACGCCGCATGGTCGCCGGCCTCTATTCCAATCGCCTGCGCACTGGAATGCTGCTCCAGGCCGATCCGACGATCATCTACCCGATCACGCGCGGCAAGCCGCTGGGCCGCCGCATCCTCCAGTCCGAGATCCAGGCGGTCAACGACTACAACACATATACCATGGTCGGCCTGCCCAGGTATCCGATCACCAATCCGGGCAAGGCCTCGATCGAGGCGGTGCTGCACCCGGCCGATACCGACGCGCTCTACATGGTGGCGGACGGCACCGGCGGGCATGCCTTCGCCAGCACGCTGGAACAGCACAACGCCAACGTCGCCAAGTGGTTCGCGATCAGGCGCGAGCGCGGCGAGTTGTAAGGCGCCGATGCTTCGCGCGCGGTCAGCCTCGCAGTTGGCCTCGTACTTGGCCTCTTACTTGGCTTTGACTCTCGGTCGAGCCGTGCCATAAGCGCCCCGTTCCATCGTCAACGGACGAGGAACGCGGGTCGCTTCGATGGCATTGGGAGAGGACCGCGCGATGGGATGGATTGTTCAGGAAAAGGCAGGCCGCACGTTCGACGTGCTCATTCAGGATCAGGAGGCGGATTGCGGGCTGTGCTGCGTCGCCATGGTGGTGAACCTGATCGTCGGCGGCAAGCCGACCTCTGCGATGGTGAAGAAAAACCTTCCCACGGGCGCCTATTCGCCTTCGACCAAGGACCGCGTCGGCTTTGCCCCTTCGCTGCTGTCGAGCGTGCTTACCGATACCTCGTTCCATTCCACCGGCACGTATCTCACCAGCCTGCAGGGCGCGCTGGCGGCATGGAAGATCAAGAGCGAGTATTGCAGCCCTTCCTCGAACGTGCAGCAGGCGATCCTGAACGCCAAGGCGGGCGAGCCGATCATCTGCCATGTGACGTGGAACAACGGCGTCGGCCACTGGGTGGTGATTACCCATTCGATGGGCAATTCGCACTACATCCTCGATCCCTACTGGGGCCTTCAGATCAACAGCGATACGACCCAGTACAAGGGCCTGCTGCAATCGCCCCTGAACGCGGGATCGGTAACGCCGGTAACATATGGAACCTGGAGCGGTGAATGGCTCAAGATCACCGGGACCGGTTGACGCGGGAGCCGGGCGGAAGCTGAGCAGGGCGGCCGGCGACTGGATCGCGACTGGCCCGCGCCAGCCCGGCGCGCCGCTGCTCGTCACCGCCGAACTGCCGCCCGACGTGCTCGCCTGGGCCGATGCGCTGCGGCGCGCGCACTATCCGCCCGAACGCAACCGCCTGCGCGCCCACGTCACCCTGTTTCACGCGCTTCCGCCCTCGATCGAAGCGGAACTGCTGCAAGTGCTCGGCGATCTCGCCCGCGAGGCGCCGCCGCCGGCGCGCATCGCCGGGCTCATGAAGCTGGACCAGGGAACCGCGCTGACGGTGGAAAGCCCGCGGCTGGTCGCGCTCCACGCCCGGATCGCGGAACGCATGCACGGCCTCCTGACCCATCAGGACACCCGCGAACTGCGCCCGCACGTGACGATCCAGAACAAGGTCGCACCGCTCGCCGCCAAAGCCTTGCAGGCCCAGCTCGCGCCCGCATTGCAGCCTGTCCCGTTCCACTTTCGCGGCTTCGGTCTCTATGCCTGGGAGGAGGGCTTGTGGCGCCCGATCCGCATCATGGCGTTTCGCGGCGCCTTTCGCGGCTGATCGCCCGCGGCGATTGCGACTCTTCTCCCCCTGGAGGGGGGCGATTGATGCATTCCATTCATCGCAGCCTGGCACGACCCCGGACCGTCACATCCCGGGGTCGGTCGCGAGGCTTCAGGCCTCCTTGGCCATTTCCTTCTCGAGATTCGCGACGATCGCCTCGAAGAACTGCTCGGTGGTCATCCAGCTCTGATCGGGGCCGATCAGCAGCGCGAGGTCCTTGGTCATCTTGCCCTCCTCGACCGTTTCGATGCAGACGCGTTCGAGCGTTTCGGCGAACTTCACCACTTCGGGCGTCCCGTCGAACTTGCCGCGATACATCAGGCCGCGAGTCCAGGCGAAGATCGAGGCGATCGGGTTGGTGGAGGTCGACTTGCCCTGCTGGTGCTGGCGATAGTGACGCGTGACGGTGCCGTGGGCGGCTTCGGCTTCCACGGTCTTGCCGTCGGGCGCCATCAGCACCGAGGTCATCAGGCCGAGCGAGCCGAAGCCCTGGGCGACGGTGTCGGACTGGACGTCGCCGTCGTAGTTCTTGCAGGCCCAGACGAACTTGCCCGACCACTTGAGCGCCGAGGCGACCATGTCGTCGATCAGGCGGTGTTCGTAGACGATGCCCTTGGCCTTGAACTGCGCGGCGAAGCCCTCGCTATCGAAGACTTCCTGGAACAGGTCCTTGAAGCGGCCGTCATAGGCCTTCAGGATCGTGTTCTTGGTCGAAAGGTAGACCGGCCAACCCAGCGAGAGGCCATAGTTGAACGAGGCGCGGGCGAAGTCGCGGATCGAATCGTCAAGGTTGTACATCGCCATGGCGACGCCCGCGGACGGGAAGTCGAACACGTCGAGGTCGATCTTCTCGCCGCTCTCGCCGTCCCACACCAGGCGCAGCTTGCCGGGGCCGGGGATCAGCGTGTCGGTGGCGCGGTACTGGTCGCCGAAGGCGTGGCGGCCGACGACGATCGGGTCGGTCCAGCCCGGCACCAGGCGGGGAACGTTGGAGATCACGATCGGCTCGCGGAAGACGACGCCGCCCAGGATGTTGCGGATCGTGCCGTTGGGCGATTTCCACATCTTCTTGAGGCTGAATTCCTCGACCCGGGCTTCGTCGGGCGTGATCGTGGCGCACTTGACGGCGACGCCGTACTGCTTGGTGGCATTGGCGGCATCGACGGTGATCTGGTCGTCGGTCTCGTCGCGCCTGGTGACCGAGAGATCGTAATACTTGAGGTCTATATCGAGATAGGGGAGGATCAGGCGTTCACGAATCCACTGCCAGATGATCCGCGTCATTTCATCGCCGTCCATTTCGACGATGGGATTCGCAACCTTGATCTTTGCCATGCGTGAAAGCTCCCCTGGGGATGAGAATTTGGCCGTCTCTTAGGCAGGCGGCGGACGCATAGCAAGGCAAGTATTGGCCCTGCCATCGGCCCCTGCCATCGGTTTCGGGCGCGGCGTTGACGCGGCCAAGCGGGCGGAAAGTCCGACGGCGGGTTACAGGCAGGCGACAAGGCGTGGATCGCCGGTACGGCAACGCCGCCGGTTCGGATTCGCCGCATCTTGCACCGAGCCAGGCGACAACCCCGCGCCGGCGTCCGGCTGCTTGGATTGAATGACTGGGACGGCCGATTGCGGAAAAGTGGCTTCGGAGTTTGTGGCGCACAATTGCTGCCGCGAGGCCGTGTCGGAAAACCTCGTCGGGAGGGGTTTTCGACACTTTCTCAATCCGACAGGGTTTATCGCACGCGCCCTTCAATGTGAAGAGCATGGAACGGCTCAGGCGGAGTGTTTTTGGCTGAAGTGTGCGGTCACCTGTCGTAAAAGATGTGATTTCCGTCAGCTATAAGCTGCTGGGCGGCCGCCGCCCAGAGATGGTCATTTAGAGCCCGCAAGTGATGTGCTGGAGCATCGAGCCTTCAATCTGGTGCATATCCGGCGGCTTTGAGGAAGTTTCAGCATTCTTGTGGCAGGTAGGCGTCGTTCGACCAAAGCAAAGAATGTGCTAACAACCGGCTACCGGCATGATAGAATAGGCAGCAGAATGGTGAAGCAGAAGGTCGTCGCTTTCCTCGATATTCTGGGCTGGAAGAGCTTGGTTGCGTCGGCGGAAGCCGATCCAACAGCAGCTGCGGGTGTAGTCCAAACTGCACTCCGGATCATGCGCGAGACGCCTTGCAACAATTCGCATCACGGCGTGTATTTCTCGGTTTTTTCGGACTCTCTGCTCATTTCGGCTGATCCAACCCCCGGCGGGTTGAGCGCTGTGCTCCAAATGGCCGAGTCGGTGAGCATGAACTTGATCTCACAGTGTGAGGTATTGGTTCGCGGTGGGATCGTCCTCGGTCCTCTTTTTCATAACGAGAGAGGCGAATGGGGATCAGCCTTGGCTGGCGCGCATCAGCTTTGCGAGATGAAAGGCGCTCCGGGGCGTATCGCGTGTTCAAACGAGGTCGCTCAACTTGTTGAAGTTATCTACCGAGAGAACAGCGCGCAGTTGCTTCGCAGCCATCGCATTCGTGGCAGGGCCGAACACTACATCAACACTTTATGGCATTTCGAGTATCCCGATCCACGCAATCCCCGCCCTGGACAACTGGCATTAGAGGGCGAAGCTGAACGCATTGCTGCTCTAATTCGCCGGAACTTGACATCACACCGCCCTGCGAAGGTTAAGCGCAAATGGCTTTGGTTCCGAGCCTCTTGGAATCGGAGCGTTCGTCGTCACGGGGTTCTCACGAAAGTCCCGAGGGCCACCTAGCCGCTGCTTTGCAAAACCACTTTCATTGCACGGTTTTGCGCGTTCGGCTGCAGCCGCCGCAATATTTGCAACTGGTCGGCGCTGATCCGCAGCTTACCCTGCCGACAATAAGGTGAAAAGCGACGAACCGCCCTCAATCGCGTAACGGTGGCCACTGGCGTTTGGTATGAATGATGGTGAGAACCCAGATGGTATCGCCGTAAATCCCAAAGGTAATCCCCCGGCTATGCCGGGGAGACCATCATAGTTTGACGTATCCGGGAACCCATCGCGACATTTGCTTTCGTGAGCCGCC
>NZ_FOOR01000065.1 GCF_900113255.1 Novosphingobium sp. CF614 | reverse complement strand
CCCCGCCGCACCGCGAACCGCAATATATTCCGACAAATCGCGTCATACGTATGGCGCAGGCACTGTGCTTCGCTACCTAAACGTACAAAGTCGAGCTTAGGCCGTGTGGACGAATTTGATCAAGCATAGTCCGGCGGCAAAACTGACGATTGACCTGTAGTTTTTGGCGGTTTTCTCGCATCGCAGGGCGACGCGCTTGAAGCGTTTGAGCCGTCCGAAGGCCTGCTCGATGCGACCGCGTGCCTTGTAGAGGGTTCTGGCGAAGAAGAGGGGCTGGTTTTTCTCGTTGGCCTTGTGGGGGATGACGGGGGCGATGCCACGCGCTCTTGCTGCCGCCCGGTTCGCTTTGCTGGAATAGCCTTTGTCGGCAATGGCAGCGCGTGGAGTAATGTCCGGGCCAATGTCGAGCAGGGTCTGGAAGTGGGTGCAATCGGAAGCTTCGCCGCCGGTCAGATCGAAGGCGATCAGGTCTCCGCAACCGTCCGCTTTTGCGTGGATGTTGGTCGTGAACCCGCCTTTCGAACGACCGAGGGCCTGTCCTTTCTGCCCCCTTTTGCGCCCGCTGCCGAGACATGCGCGCGCACGATCGTGGAATCGAACATCTGGATCAGATGTGCCGTCGGGCTCATCGCCGCCAACGTGTCGAAGAAGGCCTCGAATACCCCGGCCTTGCTCAGCCGATCGAACCGTTTCCACACCGTGTTCCAGTGGCCGAACTCCTTCGGCTGCGCCCGCCAGCGCACGTTCTCCACCGTGAAGAAGTGCAGCGCCTCCAGGAACCGGCGGTCGTCCGTCGCCCTGCGCCCACGGCGAGGCAGACACGCCCGGAAAACCAGCAGCGTGTGCTCCCAATCCTGCTCGCTCATCTTCGTCGACAAACTCCGACCCCTTCGTTCAGTCGGAATCCTATGAGACGCCATGTTCGCAGTAGGTAGCTCGTCTCTGGCATGCAGTATCGAGGGTTGACCTGTAACTGGTCCTATCCTCATGCATGGGAGACGAGCCGTGGAACATTCTATGGCATATGTTGCGATGGATA
>NZ_FOOR01000008.1 GCF_900113255.1 Novosphingobium sp. CF614 | reverse complement strand
ATGCGTGATCTGTGCCGTGCGCGTCAGATGGCGATGCAGGGACTGCGCCGGGCCCGCCAGCAGGTGCTCGGCTTCCTGCTTCGCCAAGGCCGCACGTATAGTGCTGGCAATCACTGGACCGGCAAGCACCGCAAATGGTTGGCAGCACAACGCTTTGATCATCCTGCCCGGCAGATTGCCTTCGAGGAAATGGTTCAGGTTGTGGATGAGGCCGAAGCCCGACGGGACCGGCTTGCCCGCCAGATGGAGGAACTGGTGCCCTCATGGTCATTGGCACCAGTCGTGACAGCAATCCAGGCCTTGCGCGGGATTGCCTCGATCGCGGCTATCACAATCGTGGCCGAGATCGGTGACTTCCACCGCTTTGCCAATCCGCGCCAGTTTATGGCCTACCTCGGCCTGGTGCCGTGCGAACATTCGTCGGGCGCCAAGACCGCGCGGGGCAACATCACCAAGGCCGGCAACACCCGCGCTCGCCGCATGCTGGTGGAAAGTGCCTGGACCTATCGGTTGCCAGCTCGGCTCGGAGAGGCAATCCTCAAACGCAACCAGGCGGTGACCCAGGCAGTTCGGGATATCGCCTGGAAAGCCCAGTTGCGACTCTGTGCCCGCCACCGCCGCATGACGCGCGCGGGCAAGCCCGCAAATGTCGTCAACGTCGCCATCGCTCGCGAACTGGCCGCCTTCGTCTGGGCCATCGCCACAAGCTCTACGCAACCAGCCTGATCAACACTCAACAGCAAAGGACAACGCTACCACAACAAACTCTGCGCTGCTCATGGATGGGAGCGGCGGCACGGCAGGGCAATCCTCGATGTGATTCTGTGGCCGGCAATGCCGACGCCCGACTTGAGACAGAGGCAGGCCCGAGACGAACACGCGGTCTTGCGGTAACCAACCCGCGCATCACAGTCTGATCAACCGTCGTCCTCAGCCGCCGCTTCCTACCATGTGCAGCGCTAAACACCCTCGCCGCTCATGCGGATCGGACAAGCTCGCCCAAAACTCTTGACTACGAACATGACAATCAAGCTATCGCGTCCCGGGGCTCGCCACTTGTCCTTCGCGGCTTCCCGCGATAGGCGCGGCGGCACGAAACCGAACTCTATCCGGAGACTCTCCAACAATGTCCGAACTCGAAGCCGCGATCGAAGCCGCGTTTGATGCGCGCGACACCGTCACGCCCGCCAGCGACGATGTGCGCAAGATCGTCGACGAGGCGCTCGATCTGCTCGATTCGGGTCAGGCCCGCGTCGCCGAGCCCGACGGCCAGGGAGGGTGGAAAGTCAATCAGTGGCTCAAGAAGGCGGTCCTGCTCAGCTTCCGCCTCGCCGACAACGCGGTAATGGAATCCGGCGCGGCCGGCGCCCCGGCGTTCGACAAAGTGCCGCTCAAGTTCGATGGCTGGGACGAGGCCCGCTTCAAGGCCGCCGGTTTTCGCGTGGTGCCGGGCGCCGTGGTGCGCCGCAGCGCGCACATCGGCAAGGGCGTGGTGCTGATGCCCAGCTTCGTGAACCTGGGCGCCCATGTCGGCGAAGGCACCATGATCGATACCTGGGCGACCGTCGGCTCCTGCGCGCAGATCGGCCGGAACGTCCACATCTCGGGCGGTGCCGGCATCGGCGGCGTGCTGGAACCGCTCCAGGCCGGCCCGGTGGTGATCGAGGACAACTGCTTCATCGGCGCGCGTTCCGAAGTGGCGGAGGGCGTCATCGTGGGCGAAGGCGCGGTTCTGTCGATGGGCGTCTTCATCGGCGCCTCCACCAAGATCGTCGACCGCGCCACCGGCGAAGTTCATATTGGCCGCGTGCCGCCCTACTCGGTGGTGGTTCCCGGCGCGCTTCCCGGCAAGCCGCTGGCCGACGGCAGGCCCGGCCCCTCGCTCTACTGCGCGGTGATCGTCAAGACCGTCGATGCGCAGACCCGTTCGAAGACCGGGATCAACGAGCTTCTGCGCGACTGAAGCGGGGCGAGCGGCGGAACGCCGCGCGCGATGATGCGTTTCCGTCAGGAACGGACCCACGGGTCCCCAACCTTTCGGAGACACGCCATGGAAACCCCTGGACAGGAAGTCCACCTGAACAAGGAAGAGGCGCGCGCCGGCTACACGCCAAGGATCGTGCGCTACGTTCTGCTGGTCAGCCTGGCCCTGGCTATCGTCGCGCTTTCGGCGATCTGGATCACCAGCGCCGTCAGCAGCCGCGATGATATCGGGCAGGCCGCACGGGAAGGCAACGGCCCGGCGCTCGGCCGGTGACGGCGAGTCCCGAGGGCGCGACATTCCGCCTTCAGCGATTCGTTCACGCGCAGCGCGAAACTTATGCCGATGCGCTCGCCGAACTCAGGGCCGGGACGAAGCGCAGCCATTGGATGTGGTTCGTGTTCCCGCAACTGGCCGGACTGGGCCATAGCCCGACCGCGCGATACTTCGCCATCAGCGGCCTTGGCGAGGCGCAGGATTACCTCGCCCACCCCGTGCTCGGCCCCCGGCTGGCCGAATGCACCGATCGCATGCTCGACTGGGCCGGCAAGCGCAGCGCCGTCGCCATTCTCGGAGAAATCGACGCGCTGAAGTTTCGCAGCGCGATGACGCTGTTCGAACTCGCCGCGCTCGATCGAATCGAACGGGATCGCTTCAGCCATGCGCTGGACGCCTTCTGCCAGGGGCGCCGGGACGAACGCACACTGCGCCTCCTCCGACCCGCGCGAGGCGCGGCGAACTGAGCGGCGCAGCCACGCGCCTTCCGGTGGAACTTTTCCGGCTTCCGGCGCGTTCAATGACAGGCCTGGAATCATGCGTGAACTCAAAGCCACGCGGCCAGGCCAACGGGAGAGCCGCAATGCAACGTATCGGTGAAGAAATTCATCTCGACGCAGACGAGGCGCGCGGGGGCAGCACGCCCAATATCGTCCGGTATGTCCTGATGGCGAGCCTGGTGCTTGCGATCCTGGCCATGTCCGCGATCTGGATCGGCCGCGCCCTGGTGGATCGCCCAGCGCAAGGGGATCCGGTCACCGCCGAGGAACATGCCCTGGGTGGCTGAGCGCCCCGAGCGGCTGGCTGCATGGTCCGCGCCGGCGCGAGGAATTTGAATGAGCCGCCGACGAAGGCGGTTTGCTGAACGCGCGCCCCGAGGTCGCGATCCCACCCTTGAAAAGACCCATCGCCCCCCGACGATCAGCCTGCCCCGGGTGCCGGCGGCTCCTGTCAAATCTGGCGACAGTGCCGCCATCCCCTGCGCTTCCAAGCGTTAGATACAAAGGATTGCGAAATCCTTAAACGCCAGGATACCGCGAAAAATTGACGCCCTTGCGGCAACAAATGTAAGAAATCTCGACAAGGAAAATCCGCGGCTTTGCGATCGACCGCAGCGGTGATCGCCTACTTTTCCTTGTTTACAGCAGCGCTTCGGCAAGGCGTCGCCATAGCGGCAGCAGGATGTCGAACCCGGCGCCGCGCGGGGCGCCGATGACTTGCAGGCAGACATGATCGGCCCCGGCCTCCAGATGCGCCCGCACCCGCGAAGCCGCTTTCTCCCCGCTGCCGACCGCGAGAAGCGCGTCGATCAACCGATCGTCGCAAGTGTCGATCTCGTCTTCGGTGAAGCCCAGGCGGCGCCAGTTGTTCCGATAATTGGGCAGCTTGCGGTATAACTCCAGCGCGTTCACGGCAAGTTCGCGCGCGCGTGACGGATTCTCGTCGAGAATCACCCCTTGCTCGGGGGCAAGCAGCTTGCCGGGGCCGAGAATCGCCCGCGCCCGCGCGGTGTGCTCGGGCGTGACGAGGTAGGGATGCGCGCCGACAGTGCGTTCGCCCGCAAGCGCGAGCATCTTGGGCCCGAGCGCCGCGAGGCAAAAATGGTCACGCGGCATTCCCGCTGCGTCCAGGCCGTCGAGAAACGCGCGCGTCACCGCCAGCGGCTGGCCCCATTGCTCGCCGATCAGCGGACCGTGGCTGACGCCAAGCCCCAGCAGGGTGCGCGCCTTGGACGCCTCGGGCAGGCCGGCGAACCAGGCCGCGAGTTCCGCCGGATCGTGCTTCCAGATATTGAGGATCCCCGTGGCGATCGCGGCGCGCCGGGTGACAGCGAGCAGCCGCTCGACGTCGGCAGGGGTGCGATTGTCGACACCGCCGGGAATCCACAAGGCGCCATAGCCCAGATCATCCAGTTCACTGGCCGCCGCCTCTGCCCGGCCCGCGTCTCCGAAGCGCAGTTCCAGCGACCAGATGCCGACTTTGCCGATCGCGGGTACGGTCACGCCTCTCTCCTCTTCGCCCATCATTCGCCCCGACCTTGGAACGGCATGCGCGCCGCCGCAAGCCTTTGCCCGCACACTGGCCCGCATTTGGCCCACACTTGATTGCGGTTGCATGCCGGCCTAGCCGATGCCCATGGAACAGTTCGACTTCATCATCATCGGCGGCGGCAGCGCCGGCTGCGTGCTTGCCAACCGGCTGAGCGCCGATCCAAGGAACCGGGTCCTGCTGCTCGAGGCCGGCGGCAAGGACGACTACATCTGGATCCGCGTCCCGGTGGGCTATCTCTACTGCATCGGCAACCCGCGCACCGACTGGTGCATGTCGACCGAGGCCGAGGCGGGCCTCAACGGCCGCGCGCTCAAGTACCCGCGCGGGCGCGTGCTGGGCGGCTGCTCGTCCATCAACGGGATGATCTACATCCGCGGGCAGGCCGCCGATTACGACGGCTGGCGGCAGGCCGGCAATCCGGGCTGGGGCTGGGACGAAGTGCTGCCCTACTTCATGCGGGCCGAGGACCATTACCAGGGCTCGAACGCGTTCCATGGCGATGGCGGCGAAATCCGGATCGAGAAGCAGCGGCTGCGCTGGGATATCCTGGAGAGTTTCCACCAGGCCTGCGTGGAGGCCGGGATCCCCGCCACCCAGGATTTCAACACCGGCGACAACGAAGGCGTCAGCTTCTTCCAGGTCACCCAGCGCAAGGGCTGGCGCTGGAGCGCGGTCGACGCCTTCCTGAAGCCGGTGCGGACCCGCGCCAACCTGAAGGTGGTGACCGGCGCGCTGGTCGACGGGGTAATCATCGAGGATGGACGGGCGACCGGCGTGAAATATGCGCTGGGCGGCGAACACCGTGTGGCCCTGGCGCGGGGCGAAGTGCTGCTGGCGGCAGGCGCGATCGGTTCGCCCGCGATCCTCGAACGCTCGGGCATCGGCGATGCGGCCCGCCTCCAAGGGCTGGGCATCACGCCGGTGCTGGACGCGCCGCAAGTCGGCGGCAACTTGCAGGACCACCTGCAACTGCGCTGCGCCTGGCGGGTCTCGGGTGTCGCCACGCTCAACCAGCGCGCCGGGAACCTGCTGGGGAAGGCCCTGATCGGCCTTGAGTACGCCCTGAAGCGCACCGGGCCGATGGCGATGGCGCCCAGCCAGCTCGGCATGTTCACCCGCAGCGACGATCGCTACGCCGCCGCCAACCTCGAATATCACGTCCAGCCGCTGAGCCTCGAGGCCTTCGGCGGCGCGCTCGATCCGTTCCCGGCCTTCACCGCCAGCGTGTGCAACCTGCGGCCCGAGAGCCGGGGTTCGACCCATGTCACCAGCGCCGATCCGGCCGCCGCGCCGAGCATCCGGCCCAACTTCCTTGCCGCTGAGGAGGATCGCCGTGTCGCCGCGCAGGCGATCCGTATCACCCGGGGCATCGTCGCCCAGCCCGCCCTCGCCCGCTTTCACCCGGAGGAAGTGCGCCCCGGCCTCGCGTTCCGCACCGAGGAGGAACTCCGGCGCGCCGCCGGGGAAATCGGCACCACCATCTTTCACCCGGTCGGCACGGCGGCGATGGGCTCGGTGGTCGATCACCAGCTTCGGGTGAACGGCATCGACGCGCTGCGCGTGATCGACGCCTCGGTCATGCCGGCGATCACCTCGGGCAACACCAACGCGCCCACCATGATGATCGCCGAAAAGGGAGCCGAGATGGTGCTGGCGGCCGCGAAGAACTGAGCTAGACTTATATATACCGGGGCAGCGGGGGTGGCCCCCCGCCGGCACCGGTTCAGGCCGCCTGCGCGGCCTGTGCGATTTCCGCCGGGGCCTCGTTGCGGATCAGGTAGTCGAAGGCGGACAGGGCCGCCTTGGAGCCTTCGCCCATGGCGATGATGATCTGCTTGTACGGCACCGTGGTGGCATCGCCCGCAGCGAACACGCCGGGCAGGTTGGTGGCGGCCTTGGCGTCGATCACGATCTCGCCGAAGCGCGTGAGTTCGATGCCGGAATCCTTGAGCCATTCGGTGTTGGGCACGAGGCCGATCTGGACGAACACCCCTTCCAGCTCGACATGATGCTCCTCGCCGCTCTCGCGGTTCTTGTAGGTCAGGCCGTTCACCTTCTCGCCATCGCCGGTGACCTCGGTGGTCTGGGCGGAGACGTGGATGTCGACATTGCCCATCGAGCGCAGCTTGTCCTGCAGCACCTGGTCGGCGCGCAGCTTGTTGTCGAACTCGATCAGGGTGACGTGGCCGACGATGTTCGCCAGGTCGATCGCCGCCTCTACGCCCGAGTTGCCGCCGCCGATCACAGCCACGCGCTTGCCCTTGAACAGCGGGCCGTCGCAGTGCGGGCAATAGGCCACGCCCTTCGTGCGGTACTCGGCTTCGCCCGGCACGCCCAGGTTGCGCCAGCGCGCGCCGGTGGTGAGGACGAGGCTGCGGGCCTTGAGCGAGGCGCCGTTGGCGAACACCAGTTCGTGATAGCCGCCCGGCTCGCTTGCCGGGATCAGCCTTTCGGCGCGCTGCATGTTCATCACGTCGATATCGTACTCACCCACATGCTGTTCGAGCGCGGCGGCGAGCTTGGGGCCTTCGGTGTAGGGGACCGAGATGAAGTTCTCGATACCCATGGTGTCCTGCACCTGGCCGCCGAAGCGTTCGGCGACCAGGCCGGTCGAAAAACCCTTGCGCGCGGTATAGATCGCGGCCGAGGCCCCCGCGGGACCGCCGCCGACCACCAGCACTTCGAAAGGCTTCTTCCCGGCCAGCTTGGCGGCGGCGCGCGCATCGGCGCCCTTGTCCAGCTTGGCGAGGATCTCCTCGACGCTCATCTTGCCCGAACCCCACATCTCGCCGCCCAGGAAGACGGCGGGCACGGCCATCACGCCGCGCGCCTCCACCTCGTCCTTGAAGGCACCGCCCTCGATCAGGGTCGCCGTCACGCGCGGGTTGTAAAGCGCCATCAGCGTCAACGCCTGCACCACGTCGGGGCAATTGTGGCAGGAGAGCGAAAAGTACATCTCGAAATCATGATCGCCTTCAAGGCCCCGGATCTGGTCGAGAACCTCGTCGGAAACCTTGGGCGGATGACCGCCTGCCCACAGCAGGGCCAGGACCAGCGAGGCAAATTCGTGGCCGAGCGGAACGCCGGCGAAGCGCACTTTCACGTTCGCATCGGCGGCACGGCGGATCAGGAAGCTGGGCCTTCGCGCATCGTCACCGTCGAAGCGGGCACTGACCTTGTCGGAAAGGCCGGCGATGGTGGTGAGCAGTTCACGCGTCTCGGCCGATTTCGAATCGTCGCCAAGCGAGGCGACGAGCTCAATAGGCTCGCGCAGCATGCCGAGGTACTGGGTGAGCTGTTGCTTCAGGTTGGCGTCGAGCATTTGCAGGTTCCTTCTTGGTATCCTCGCCGGCACGGGCCCGGTACGGGGAGGTGGCAGCCCGTAAGGGCTGACGGAGGGGACTCCCCGCGCAACCTGTGCCCGGTCGAGAGTCCCCTCCACCGCCTTCGGCGGTCCCCCTCCCCGTAGCGGGGAGGGGTTATGCTACGTCAGAGCTTGCCGACGAGGTCGAGCGAGGGCGCGAGGGTCTCGGAGCCTTCTTCCCACTTGGCCGGGCAGACCTGGCCGGGATGGGCGCGAACGTACTGGGCGGCCTTGATCTTGCGGACCAGCTCGACGGCGTTGCGGCCAACGCCTTCGCAGGTGATTTCCATGATCTGGATGACACCGTCGGGATCGACCACGAAAGTCGCGCGGTCGGCCAGGCCGACGCCATCGCGCAGCACGCCGAACGAATTGGTCAGGTCATGGTTCTGGTCACCAAGGAAGGCATAGCTGCACTTGCCGATCTTCTCGGAAGTGTCATGCCAGGCCTTGTGGCTGAAGTGCGTGTCGGTCGAGACGCCGAACACTTCCACGCCCATGCCCTGGAGGGTTTCGTACTGGTCGGCGAGGTCCTCGAGCTCGGTCGGGCAGACGAAGGTGAAGTCGGCGGGGTAGAAGAAGAACACGGCCCACTTGCCGGCAATGTCCGCCTCGGTGACGTCGAAGAAATCCTTGCCGGCCTGGAATGCGGTGTTCTTGAACGGCTTGATGGTGCTGCCGATGATACCCATGGTTAGTGTCTCCCTCATTGGGTGTTGAACTGACGAGAGGGGAGATAGGCCGGTCGCATGACGATTTGTAGCGCGATGATTCGATTGAGCTGATCGGCTGTGCCGATCAATGGTCGGCGAATTGTGCGATTGCATCGATAAGATGCAATCCGATCACGCCAGGTTCAACCCTCCAGCAGGTCGAGATAGGCGACCACGTCGTTGTCGGTGGCGATGAACAGGCCGTCCTGCACATCCTCGCTCTGCCGCGCCGCGATCCGCATGGCCTCGGCAAGCGGGCCGTAGAACAGCGTGTGCGCCGCGCCGCCCTCGGCGCCGTTGTCCAGGTGGTAGAGCCGCACCGTCGCATCGAGGTGGGTGGTGCGCATCAATTCCCCTCCGGATCGGGGCGCTCGCGCCGGGCGCCGTCCACGGTGCGGTTCCGGCGTTCGATTTCCGCCTCGGCAAGCATGCGCTCCGCCTTGGTGCGCCCGTGCTTCGCGCGGCCGGCATCGGCTCGCGCCTTCTCGGCGGCACGGTCCCTGGCCTTGCGGGCCAGGCGCAGATTGATGATCTCGGCCATGAGTGAGCGAACTTACGCCTCGACCGGCGCGGTTGTCACGCCCATGTCCGGCAGGCTGACCGAGCGTTTACCGGAAAAGTCGGTGCGGACCACCAGCAGGCCGTCCTTCTCCAGATAGTCGAGCAGGCGCTGCACCCGGCGGGGAGAGCTGGTTCCATAGATTCGCGCGAGTTCCGTGTCGTCGGGGCACGGCTCCCCATCCATCGCCGCCCGGGCGATCACGAAGAACGGCGCCAGCGCGTCGTCCGGGACGTGGCGGGCGAGGTTGAACAGATCCTTCCAGCGCTCGTCCTCGGGATCTTCTATGCCCGCCAGCGCGGCGGCGAAGCCGCGCCGGAACATGGTCGCGTCAAGCTCGCGCACCGAAAGGCCCTTCATCCGGCAGCGGATGGAGAAATCCTGGAACAGCGTGGTCGAGGACTGGAAAGTGCAGTCCGGCTCGCTCGCCATGGCGTTGAGGATCGCGATCACGGCGGCGCGGTTCTCTTCCGGCTCGGGCTCTGCGCGCAGGCGTTCGCGCTCACGCGCCTGCGCGCCGGTGGGTTCGAGCATCTCGTTGGCGGCGATGCGCCGGGCGAGCGTCTCGGCATCCTCGACACGCGGAGCCGGACGCGGAAACTCGGGCCGTTCCGGCTCGATGTGAAGGCCGGCGTGGAGCAGTTCACGCATGTCCTCGGTACTCGCCGTGGGCAGCGGCGCGAGGCCGGGCGTCACCGATTTCGCGCCGCTGCGCACCGATCCGATGTCCACCGCCACCGGCCGGCGGCTGATCGCGGGGCCCAGGCCCAGGAACTGGCCGCGCGAGAGATCGCGGATCTGCTCGGCCTGGCGGCGTTCCATGCCGAGCAGATCGGCCGCGCGCACCATGTCGATATCCAGGAAAGTGCGGCCCATCAGGAAGTTGCTGGCTTCCGCCGCGACGTTCTTGGCCAGCTTGGCGAGCCGCTGCGTGGCGATCACCCCGGCCAGCCCGCGCTTGCGGCCCCGGCACATGAGGTTGGTCATCGCCGCCAGGCTCACCCGGCGCGCTTCCTCGGTAACTTCGCCGGCGGCGGCAGGCGCGAACATCTGCGCCTCGTCCACCACCACCAGCGCCGGATACCACTGCTCGCGCGGGGCATCGAACAGCGCGTTGAGGAACTGCGCGGCGCACTTCATCTGCTGGTCGATCTCCAACTCGTCGAGCGCAAGCACGACCGAGGCGCGATGCTGGCGGATACGCGCGGCCAGGCGGGCGATCTCCGCCTCGCCATAAGCCGAACCATCGATGACGACATGGCCGAATTCCTCGGCAAGGCTGACGAAGTCCCCTTCCGGATCGATCACCACCTGCTGGACGATCGGGGCCGATTCCTCAAGCAGGCGGCGCAGCAGGTGCGACTTGCCGGACCCGGAATTGCCCTGCACCAGCAGGCGGGTCGCCAGAAGTTCCTTGATGTCGATCTTTATCGGTTCCCCGCGCGGGGTCTGGCCGATGACGATGGATGCGCTCACGGGCGGCTGTCTGCCAAATCCACGGGGGACAGCGCAAGGTGCGCGGCCCGCGTTATCCAGAGCCGCGAACGCAGTGGGCGCGACCGGCCGCCGCCGGGGAATGCGAAACGGGCGTCATCCCCGCGGGGATAACGCCCGTCGTGTGCCGCGAAACGCCGGCCGGACCTTGGGAGAGAGAGGATGGCCCGGCCGCGAACGCGCGGCGGATCAATCGGCCGACCGTGCCGTGAGGCGGGCCACGTCGGCCTTGGTGAAGCTGACGTAATGATCGTCGAACGTACCCGTCACGCGGTTGCCCTTGACGGCGAGGCGAAACGGTTCCCCGGCCGAGGTGCGGCCCTTGATCACCGTGACGCCGTCCTTCTGTTCGGCGGTGTAGGCGTAGTTCACGCCTTCATGAGAGAATTCGTGGGCTTCGCCGGCGTGAGCCACGGCGGGCAGGATGGCGAGCGTGGCGGCGACGGTGCCGAAAATGGACTTGAACATGGCAATATCCCTAGTTGGATGCAGGAAGATTGCCCCGGGCATCTCTTGTGTTGTTGCGATGCAGCATGACGTAATGTTGCTTCGCAGCGCAATTTCATTGAACGAATGTCATGTTGCAAAATTTGCATGATTCGCTGCATATGCTTAATAACGCGTAATAAAGTTGGCGCGCGGACGGACGGATTTATCGCGGCCAATGCCGATTTCATCCCGCCAGCCCCGTTAAAACGCGGCCCGGGGCCTGACGTCGCCGTGGCGAGAACGGTGAAACGCTTGTCCGGGGATGGGCTTGGCGGTAACGCCGGGCACATGGCCTTTCGTCCCCTTCCCTCCTCGCGCCGTGCGCTGGTGGCGGTGTCGCTCCTGCTCGCCGCCTGTCATTCGGGAGGAGACAAGGTGCCGGGAAATAGGGAGGACCACCAGCCCTGGCACGACATCTCCGAAAGCGAGACCGTGCGCTTCACCGGCACCGAGCCATTCTGGAGCGGCCAGGTTTCCGGCTCCAGGCTGACCTATTCCACGCCGGACAACCTTGACGGCGAAACCATCAAGGTCAGCCGGTTCGCCGGGCGCGGCGGGCTGTCGTTCAGCGGGCAACTGGCGGCGGGCGCGATGACGCTGGCGATCACGCCCGGGCAGTGCAACGATGGCATGTCCGACCGCCGCTATCCTTACATGGTAACGCTGCAAGTGGGCGGGGATTTGCGGAAGGGCTGCGGCTGGACCGACCGCCAGCCTCACACCGGCGGGGAATAACCACGCCCCACCTCCGCATGCGCGGAGGCGCGATCAACGCTTCCTTACGAACTCGGCGCGCAGGACCAGGCCCTTGATGCCGGGGTACTTGCAGTCGATTTCCTGCGCATCCCCGGTCAACCGGATCGATTTTATCACCGTGCCCTGCTTCAGCGTCTGGCCGGCGCCCTTGACCTCCAGGTCCTTTATCAGCGTTACCTGGTCGCCATCGGCCAGGACGTTCCCCACCGCATCGCGCACGACCAGCTCCTCGCCCGCCGCCTCGCCGGAAGCCGCGCGCTTCGCCGCGAGTTCGGATGCAGGCATCCACTCGCCGCTCTCCTCGTCGTAGACGTAGTCCTCGTCGCCTTCGGTGCCTGCCATGGCCGTCTCCTCCGCTGTCTGCGCGAAGCGCCATGGCAGGATCCAGGCCCTCACGCCAGAGCTTCCGACCGGGCTCGCCGGCGCTCGACGCAGGGGCGAGCGCTTGGCAAAAGTAAAGTGGAAAGAAATACCACCCGGTACGCAAATCATATTGCAACGCAAAAATGGCCGATTCCTAAGCTTATTGAGTAATGTTTGCTTTCGATACGGCAAGGGCAATGTTACAAGCGACGAAGAGAAAGGCGGGCCGCATGAACGGCACCGCCGGGGAAGAGGATGATGTCATGAAGCAGATCCTGACAGCGTTGCAAACGGGCCTGATCCTGTTCGCAATGGCAGTGTCTGGTACGGGTTGGGCCAGCGACAGCAGGGTCGAACCCGGTGCGATGACCGGTGCCTACTACATGCGGGACACCCTGGTTCCCCGAGCGGACGATATCGCCCTGATCCAACGCAAGCCAGCGCTCTACCTTGCCAGCTTCAATGACGGCATGGCGACGGTGGCCTATTCGGTGGAAAACGGGCGGATCGTCTATCGGGTGGTCAAGGGCGAGATCGACGCAGCCGCAAAGGCCGAGATCGACCGCGCGCTTGTCAGGCTGCAGCGCAAGCTGGCCTGACGCCTGGCCTGATACAAGGAGCTCTACGGGGTCTTTCGGGTCGCACCAAGGGGCCGAGGGAATGGGGGGAGAGGGCAAGGCGCGGCGGGGAAACCCGTCGCGTCTTGTCGTTTGGCGTCCGTGGCCGTTTGCTCCCGTTCACGCGCCGGCGACCAGGGACGGTGCCGGGATTTTCCACCCCCCTCCCGCGCTGTACATGGAACGGCAAGCCTCTTCTTCGATATTCTTGGAGATCGCGCTAGTCGGACTGTCGATCGCGAACGATCAACTTGAAGGCGTTCTATGTATATCGCCGTATCTCCTTAGCGATCGGATGCCATCCTTTATATACTATCAGTCGAACGACGGGCCGGTTCGTCGATACAGCGAATCCGCTCCGGATCACGAACGATCGCCATTCCCGGGGGGCGGGAAACGGCTTTCGACAGGAGTAGGCAATGCTGAAGTGGTTTGAAATGAACGCGCCCATCCGCAAGAAATTCGAAATCTTGCTGTTGGTGCACGGCGTCCTGGCCGGCATCGGCCTTGCCGCCACGGTGCTTGCCGTCACCGGCGGCCTCCCTGGCACCGTAGCGATCGCCGCCGCCGCCGCGGTGCTGATCGCGACGATCACCACCGTCCTGCTGACCGGAAACCGCATCTGCACGCCTTACGTGAACACCGTTGCCCGCATGGAAGGCCTCGCCGCCGGAGACACGGTGAGCCAGATCCGCTACACCGACTACAGCGACTGCGTGGGCCGCATGACCAAGGCGATGGCAACCTTTCGCGACAATGCCGTCAGCGTACAGCGGAACCGGGAAGTGCAGGAAGCCGTGGTCGTCGCGCTCAGCAGCGCGTTGCAGGACCTTGCGAAGAACAAGCTGGACTGCCAGATCCGCACGCCTTTCCCCGATGGGTATGACGGACTGCGCGAAGATTTCAACCTGGCGATCGATTCGCTTGCCGCGGCAATTTCCTCGGTCCATGAAACCGCGAATTCGGTGCTGGACGGTGCATCGGAAATCCACACCGCCTCGGACGACCTCGCGCAGCGCAACGAGCAGCAGGCGGCCAGCCTTGAGCAGACTTCGGCGGCGATGAATCAAGTGACGCGGGGCGTCAACGAGGCCGCCGAAGCCGCCGTCAACGCCCAGCAGTCGATCGCCAACGCCCATCGGGAAGCCGCCGAGGGCGGCACCGTGGTCGAGCAGGCGGAGAAGGCCATGGCCGCGATCGAGCAGTCCGCCCAGGAAATCAAACAGATCATCGGCGTGATCGACGGGATCGCCTTCCAAACCAACCTGCTGGCCCTCAACGCCGGCGTCGAGGCCGCGCGCGCTGGCGACGCGGGCAAGGGCTTCGCGGTGGTCGCCAACGAAGTGCGCGCGCTGGCCCAGCGTTCGGCCGACGCCGCCAAGGACATCTCCGCCCTCATCAACGCCTCGAGCGAGCAAGTCGAAGCGGGCGTCAGGCTGGTTGGCGATACCGGCAGCCTGCTATCCAAGATCGTTACCCGCGTGGGCGAGATCAACACGCTGATTTCCGGCATTGCCTCGAGCGCGCAGAACCAGGCGGTCAATCTCAATCACGTCAACTCGGCGGTGGCGGATCTCGATCGCGTGACGCAGCAGAATGCGGCGATGGTCGAGGAATCGACCGCCGCAGCACGTTCGTTGACGGACGAGGCGCGCGAACTGTCGAAGATCGTCGGAAACTTCAGCATCAGCGGGGCACGCCGCATGATGCCGGCGGCGGCCACGCGCCGGAGCACCGTACGCTCATCGTCCCCCCGCCCGGCGACGCATGGCAACACGGCCCTCAAGCTCGCCGAGCCCGCCGACTGGTCGGAATTCTGATCCCGGGTTTCCTGCATTCCCTTCGGCGGCTCGCAATGACGAAGCATGCAAGCGTAGTTCACTGTGCGTGAGCGCCAGAAGCGCGGAAAGCTGCCGTTTGCAACCTGGCATGGGCCGGATCTCGACGCATCCTAATAGAACCAGCGTTGCCGCCAGCGGTAGATCGCTTCGATCGGGTTGCCTGCGCCGTCGGCCGCGGGGCGGAAGCGGAAGCGCCTTGTCGCCAGTTCGCAGGTGATGCGGTCGGCCTGGGCATCGGGACTGGGCTGGACCACGCGGCACGCCCTGACCCGCCCATCGGCGCCGATGGCCAGTTCGACGGTGACCGCCGCGCCGATCCTCAGGTCGCGGCTGGCGCGCGGATAGTCTTTCGCCGAATTGATATCGCCCGCGATCTTGACCGTGGGACTGCCCGAGCCGCCGCCCTGCCCCGCTCCGCTCGCTCCCGAACCCATGCCGATGCCTGTTCCCGATGCCCCGGCGCCCTCCCCTTCGGCGCGCGCGCCCGAAGCGCTGGCATCGCCCTGGCCGGGAATCGGCGGCGCCGGGGTCGGTTTCACGGCAAGCGTCACCCGGGGCGCCTCGACCGCGCGCGGACGCGCCTTCTTGCCCGGCGCACTGGCGGCACCCTCCCGCGGCTGAGGCTCAACGCGCGGCGACGCAGGATCGACCGGAGGAGATCGCGACGGCATGGGCACCGTGAATGCCTGCGTGATGGTGTGGACCACCGTCGCGGCGAACTGGGGGGTAAAGGCGCGAATCAGGCCGGCGATCATCACGATGTGGATAAGCAGGACAAGACCGGCCACACCCCACCGCATCCGGTGTCCCATGGCGAGATCGGCCCGTGTCATGCCCCGCCATGCCATGGACGGCGCCGGCGAAGCAATGATCGGCTGCGCCAACAAGCGACTCGGATGTCCGGGGAACAAGAAAAAGGGATGCACGGCCCCCCGGCCGCGCACCCCTGCGTCAGTCTGCGTGCCCGGCGTCTCCTCCCTCCCGCCTGGCCCGCCTTCGCGCTCCGGTCTTAGAATCGGTAGCGCGCCGCCGCACCATAAGTGCGCGGTTGGTTCGGATAGCCCGTGATCGACCCGGGCTGTGCCGGGCTGTCGAAAATCTGGAGGATCGTGCGGTCATCCAGCAGGTTGCGGCCCCAGACCGAAAGCTCGACGCCGTTCGCCATCGCGTAAGTGAGCGAGGCATTCACGTCGTTGATGTCCTGCTTGAATTCCCGCGCGGCCGCGAGCGCGGCCGCCACGCTGGTGACATTGCCCGAAGAATCGCGCACCACCAGGCCGGGCAATCCCTCCACCAGCTGGAAGGGCGCTTCGTAGTGATAGTCGCCCCGCAGGATGATCCGGTCGCCATGGCCGCTCACCGGTTGCACCAGTTCGGCGCCGAACGTCACCGAAAGCGGGCTGGCGCCGGCCGGGCGGGTACCGGACAGGTCCCCGAAGGCCGAAAGCACGAACTTGTCGTACTTGGCGTCGAGATAGGTCATCGACAGCGTCAACGTCAGCGGATCGACCGGCCTGGCCGAACCCTCAAACTCGACGCCGAAAGCCGATTGCTTGCCCGCGTTGGCAAGGAAGAAGCCCGAACCGGTGAAGATGTTCGACTGGAAGTTCTTGATGACCTGCTTGAACACCGCGACATTCGCCGAAACGATCCCCCAGTTGCCCTTGAAACCGAGCTCGTAGACCGTCGAATCCTCCGGATCGGCATAGCGGCTGCCCGAGGCCAGGTTGGTCACCGCCAGGCCCCGCGCGCGCAAAGCCGCAAGGTCGGCCGGGGTTGGCCGGCTGTCGCGCGAAAGGTTGATCGAGGCGGCCTTGTAGCCGGTCGCCCAGGCGGCGTAGACGTTGACCGTGGGCGTCACGTCCCAGGCCAGGCGCGCGGTATAGCTGAAATCGCCGTCGCTCACCTTGCCGGGTTCGACCGCGTTGGGCACGTTCATGAACGGCGGGAAATACTGCAGCGCCTTCAGGCCCAGCAGCGTGTTCACCGCCGGGTTGGCCTTGTTGGCATCGGCATAGGCCACCACCGCCTGGTAGTATGGCGCGGTCGCCGGATTGGTCGCGAAAGCGGCGACGGCCGCCGGATCGGACGGATTGACGCCGAAGCCTTGCAAGCCCTGCACGAGGATCGCCGTCCGCCCATTCGCCACCAGATCGACACCGGCGAAAGTGTCGTTCGAAGTGGTGGCGGTGGCGAAACGCTTGCTGTCGTGGGTATAGTTGATCCCGCCGGTCAGGGTGAGGCCGGTGGCGACCTCGAAATCGAGCTGGCCGAAGAACGAGTAAGCCTTGTTCCCGAGGGTGTAGTTTTCGGTAAGCCCGGTGCCGGGGACGAAGAATTTGTCCAGGTACTTGGCCGGATTGCCCTCCAGCGAGCCGAGGATGAGTTCCAGGTCCCGCGCGTTCTTGTGGCCGATGTTGTAGCCGCCGCCGGTCAGGCTCTGCACCAGCAGGTCGGCATAGCCGCGCGCGTCCTCGCCCCAGTAGACCTGGTTGTCCTGGTCGATCTTCTCGTCGAAGTAGTAGCCGCCGACGAGGCCGTGGAGCTTCTCGCCGATGTCGAAGCTGGCGCGCAGTTCCTGGGTGAAGGTCTTGATCCGCAGGTCCTGCCAGTTGCGCCCCAGCAGGTCGGCGCTGGAGAAATCGGAATCCTGGTTGGCCAGCGCATCGGTACGGCGGTAGGCGGTGATCGAGGTCAGCTTGGCGGCGCCCAGGTCATGGTCGACCTGGGCGGAGAAGCCCCAGTTCTTGATCTCGTTCGACGATTCGAAATTGTTGTAGGTGATGTTGTCGTACTTCTGGCCCGGCTGCGTGACCGCCCCGCCCAGCGCGAAGATCGCCGCCGTCGGCAGCGCCTGGCGCAAATTCACCGCCGCGCAGCAGTTCTCGTCGATCTTGCCATAGTCGCCGATCAAGCGGACCTCGAGGCCTTCGTGATTATCGAACAGCAGCTGCCCGCGCGCGAACCAGCGGTCGCGATCGTTGGTGCGCTCGCCGGTGGCGAGGTCCCTGACGATGCCGCCGCGCGTGTTGAAGCCGCCGGCGATGCTGGCCGCCAGGGTCTCGCTGATCGGGCCGGTGACCATGCCCTTCACGACGATGGCATCGTAATTGCCATAGCTCGCCTCGACATTGCCGCCGAATTCGAACTGCGGCTTGCGCGTCACGATCGAGATGACGCCGGCCGAGGCGTTCTTGCCGAACAGCGTAGACTGCGGCCCCCGCAACACCTCGATTCGCTCGACATCGGGAAAATCCGCGATCATCGAGGCCGAGCGCGAGCGATAGACGCCATCGATGAACAGCCCCACCGAGGGCTCTATGCCTGCGTTGTTGGCACCGTTGCCGAACCCGCGGATGTAGAAATTGGTATTCGCCAGGTTTTGCAGCTGGTTGACCCGCAGCGAAGGCACCACCGACTGCAGATCCTTGAGATCACGTATCTGCGCTTGCTCGATCGTCGCGCCGGTCGTGACGCTGACCGCGACCGGCACGTCTTGCAAGGTCTGCTCGCGCTTGGTGGCCGTGACGATGATGGTGCTGGAAGATTCCTCGCCCGCAGGCGGTGCGGCAGCCGGCGCGGCGCCCTGGGCCAGCGCGCCCGGAGCCCAGAAAAGCGCGGCGCCGATCATGAGAAGCCGGCGCATGGCGATGCGCCCCGCCGATGCGTGAACCGGCCGCACGCCCGGGGCTGCTGACATACCCTCCTTCAAAATCCCGCGACCCTTCCTTAGTCCGGCTGCCCGCGTCGTTCATCCACCGGGCTCACCATGTTCGTGGACGGTTTTTTAGAGTCTTCCTTGACCCCGGACAATCGATCCGCGCGAATATCTGCGGACAATCCGCACCGCTGTGACAGTTGCGCCACAGAGGGCGATGGTCCTGTCAATTTGAGGTGCATGCTTGCCGGAATAGCCCGGATCGGCTAAGGGCCCGGCGATATTGCGGTGCAACATGCCCGCGACACACCCCTCTTTGATGCAAGGCCCACCGATGTCCGCCCCGCTTCCCCTGCGCAATATCGCAATCATTGCGCACGTCGACCATGGCAAGACCACGCTTGTCGACCAGCTTTTCCGCCAGTCCGGCACTTTTCGGGACAACCAGCGCGTGGAAGAACGCGCGATGGATTCCAACGATCTGGAAAAGGAGCGCGGGATCACCATCCTTGCCAAGCCGACCTCGATCGAATGGAACGGCTATCGCATCAACATTGTCGATACCCCCGGCCACGCCGACTTCGGCGCCGAGGTGGAACGCATCCTCTCGATGGTCGATGGCGTGATCCTGCTGGTCGATTCGGCCGAAGGCGCGATGCCGCAGACCAAGTTCGTCACCGGCAAGGCGCTGGGCCTGGGCCTTCGCCCCATCGTGGTCGTCAACAAGATCGACCGTCCCGACGGCCGCGCCAGCGAAGTGCTCGACGAGGTGTTCGACCTCTTCGTGGCGCTTGAAGCCCATGACGAGCAGCTCGACTTCCCTGTGCTCTACGCCTCCGGCCGCAACGGCTATGCCAGCGAGGATATCGACGCGCGCGAAGGCACGCTGGAGCCCCTGTTCCGGCTCATCATCGATCACGTGCCCGCGCCCGACCTCGATGTCGACGCGCCGTTCAGCTTCCTCGCCACCTTGCTCGATCGCGACAACTTCATGGGCCGCGTGCTCACCGGCCGCGTCCAGTCCGGCAAGCTTAAGGTCAACGACCCGATCCGCGCCATCGATGCCAACGGCAAGGTCATCGAGGTCGGCCGCGCGTCCAAGGTCCTGACCTTCCGCGGCCTTGACCGCGTGCCGATCGAGGAAGCCCGCGCCGGTGACATCATCGCGCTCGCCGGGCTCGAGAAGGCGACCGTGGCCAACACCATCGCCGACCCCTCCGTCAACGTGCCGATCAAGGCCCAGCCGATCGACCCGCCAACGCTGGCGATGCGCTTTTCGGTCAACGACAGCCCGCTTGCCGGCCGCGAAGGCGACAAAGTGACGAGCCGCATGATCCGCGACCGCCTGATGCGCGAAGCGGAGACCAACGTCGCCATCCGCGTCACCGAATCGGAAGACAAGGACAGCTTCGAAGTGGCCGGCCGCGGCGAGCTTCAGCTCGGCGTGGTGATCGAGACGATGCGCCGCGAGGGCTTCGAACTCGGCATCAGCCGCCCGCGCGTGCTGTTCCGCACCGATGAAAGCGGCCAGCGCACCGAGCCTTACGAAACCGTCGTCATCGACGTCGACGACGAGTATTCGGGCACGGTGGTCGAGAAGATGCAGCGCCGCAAGGCCGAACTCACCGACATGCGCCCCTCGGGCCTGGGCAAGACCCGCATCACGTTCTCGGCACCCTCGCGCGGGCTCATCGGCTACCACGGCGAGTTCCTTTCGGACACGCGCGGCACCGGCATCATGAACCGCCTGTTCGAGAAGTATGACGCCTACAAGGGCGTCATCGAAGGCCGCCAGAATGGCGTGCTGATCTCCAACGGCACCGGCGAGGCGGTGGGCTATGCCCTCAATTCGCTGGAAGAGCGCGGCATTCTCTTCGTGAAGCCCCAGGAGAAGCTCTACGAGGGCATGATTATCGGCGAGAACGCCAAGCCCGACGACCTCGAAGTCAACCCGATGAAGTCCAAGCAGCTCACGAACTTCCGTTCGACCGGCAAGGACGACGCCATCCGCCTGACCCCGCCCAAGGTCATGACGCTGGAACAGGCCATCGCCTATATCGACGACGACGAGATGGTCGAAGTCACCCCGCAGTCGATCCGCCTGCGCAAGGCGATCCTCGATCCGAACGAGCGCAAGAAAGCCAGCCGCAAGAAGGAAGCCGCGTAACGCCGGAAATGCGTTGAGCATGCCTCGCGAAGGCTGGCGCGAAGAACCCGAAATCCAATACAAGACGCGAAATCGAGAAGAGAGGGGCGGCGCCGTGCCATCCCCTCTCCCAACCTTCTTCTCCTGAAGGAGAGATGGCTTCGTAGGCTCCAATCATCACCGTTTGGTGCGATACTCAATTCCGTTGATCGGAACTCCTGTTCCCCTCGGTTCTTCCCCCGTTTCGTCATTGCGAGCCGCCGAAGGCGGTGCGGCAATCCAGGGCGTTCCGGTGCTGCCATGGATTGCTTCGCCGCCTCGCAACGATGAAAGGTCTCGCTCCAGGAAACTTGGTATTGCTCCAAACCCCGGGCGCGAATGGTTGAGCCGGCATTCTCCGGACTTCGCGATGCCGCTTCGATCGCGGCATTCGCTCACATGATATCGAAGACATACCCCAGCGAGCGCACCGTTCGCAGCGGATTGCCCGCGCCCGCGCTCTTGAGGGCGCGGCGCAGGCGGCCGATCCATACGTCCACGGTGCGCTCGTCCACTGGCGGTTCCTGCTTGCCGAGCGCTGCGATCAGTTGGGTGCGGCTGAACACGCGGCCAGGGTGCTCGATGAAATAGCGCAGCAGGCGCAGCTCGTTGGGCATCAGCGGGATCGGCTTGCCCTGCCACCGCGCCTGAAAAGCCGCCACGTCGACCATCAGATCACCCTGCATCACCACCCGAATGCCGCCGTTGTCCTGCTCGCCCAGGCTGGAGCCGAGCACGCGGTCCAGCAGCGCGGTGCGGGTCAGCGGGCCGGCCATGTAATCGTCCGCGCCCATGCGCAGCGCGCGCTTGCGATCCTCCAGGTTGTCCTCTTCGAGCACCATGGTGACGTGGGCATGGGCGGTAAGCGGATCGGCGCGCAGCCGCCGGCACAATTCGAGCCCCGACATCTCGGGCAGCACCCAGTCGATGAAGATCCAGAGCGCGCCTTCGATCAGCGGGAGTTCGGTGAAGTCGGTCCAGCGATGGAGGATGACGTCGAATTCGTCATGCCGAAAGGCCGACAGCCCTCCGGACAGCTCGCTCGCCAGCAAAATGTCGATCCGCCGCATCGCCCCCTGCCTGGTTGGTACGGCGGCTGTCTGCCCCTCGATTATGACGAGCGGGTGACATATCGGTGACGACTGCGTGAAACAGGGAAGACCGTGCCGGACAGCCTTGTGAATTGTCACGGAACTGACCCGCAACCGTCACCTCCACGCAACGCCGCGATGCCATAGGCTTGGACGTTGAGAACGGGGGCGCCGGAAACGGGGGCGACTGAGCGATGCGGACCGAATTGGACACATATTTCGAGCAGCACACCCGCACCGAAGGCCGTATCCCGGCCTGGCTGGAGCTTCCCGATCCCAAGGGCTTCCGCCCCAAGCGCAAGTACCGCACGATCTGGATTTCCGACGTGCACCTGGGCACGCGCGGTTGCAACGCCGCCCTCCTGGTCGATTTCCTGCGCTCGGTCGAATGCAGGACGCTCTACCTGGTGGGCGACATCGTCGACGGCTGGCGGCTGCGCAAGGGCTGGTACTGGCCCGATGCCCACAACGAGGTGGTCCGCCGCATCCTGAAGATGGCGCACCGGGGGACCCGCGTGGTGTTCATCGCCGGCAACCACGACGAGATCCTGCGCGACTATGCCGGCCTGACGTTCGGCGGCGTCGAGCTTGCCCTGGAAGCCGTGCACGAAACGCTGGACGGCCGCCGCCTGCTGGTCACGCATGGGGACGCCTTCGACGGCGTGGTGCTCTATGCGCGGTGGCTCGCGTTCCTGGGGGACAAGGCCTATGGCATGCTGCTGCGCGCCAATATCGCCTTCAATTCCGTGCGCCGCCGCCTGAAGATGCCTTACTGGTCGCTCTCGGCCTATATGAAGAAAAAGGTCAAGAACGCGGTCCAGTACGTATGCAGCTATGAGGAAGCGGTTGCCAACGAGGCGATCGGACGCGGCTTCGACGGGGTCGTGTGCGGGCATATCCACTGCGCCGAAATCCGCCAGTTCGGCGGCATCACGTATTATAACGATGGCGATTGGGTCGAAAGCTGCACCGCCCTGGCCGAAGACCTCAACGGGCAGATCGCGGTGATCGACTGGATCGCCGAGACCGGCGGCCAGGCAAGCGAGGTCGCCCAGGCAGGGGTTCCCGCCGGGGCCGGCGCGTGAAGCTGGCCCTGGCGACCGATGCCTGGCTGCCCCAGGTAAACGGCGTCGTCCGCTCGCTTTCCGCCACCCTCGATGAACTCGAGACGCGCGGCTACTGCGTCGAGAAAATCACGCCCGACCGTTTCCTGACCGTGCCGATGCCGGGCTATGCCTCGATCCGGCTCGCCATGGCGCCGCGTTTCGGCGTGCGCCGGATGCTCGACAGGGCCGCGCCGGAAATCGTCCATATCGCCACGGAAGGCCCGATCGGCTGGGCCGCGCGCGGCTGGTGCCTTTCGCGCGGGGTGCCGTTCACTTCGGCCTTCCACACCCGCTTTCCCGAATATGCCGCCGTGCGCACCGGGCTGAGCGCCGAGTATTTCTGGCCGATCCTGCAGCGCTTCCATGCGCCCAGCAGCGCCGTGCTGGTCTCCACCCGCAGCCTGGCGGAGGAACTCTCGGGGCGCGGCATCGACCACACCCGTTCCTGGAGCCGCGGCATCGACCACGCGCTGTTCCGCCCGGAAGGCCCGCGCCACCCGGTGATGGCCGCCTTGCCCGGCCCGGTGCTGCTCAACGTCGGCCGCGTCGCGCCCGAGAAAAACCTTGAAGCGTTCCTGTCGGCCCGGGTGCCGGGCAGCAAGGTGGTGGTGGGCGATGGTCCCGCGCTGGAAAGCCTCAGGCGCCGCTATCCGCATATCCTGTTCCTGGGCGCCCTGGCGGGCGAGGAGCTTGCCAGCGCCTACCGCGCCGCCGACTGCTTCGTCTTCCCCAGCCTGACCGACACCTTCGGGCTCGTCATCATCGAAGCGCTGGCCTGCGGCACGCCGGTCGCGGCGCACCCGGTGACCGGCCCGATCGACATCCTGGGCCGCGACGGCCACGGCGTGGAGGATCGACAGCTCCAGCCCGCCGGCGCCATCGACACCAGCCTGGAGCGCGCGATAGCGGCCGCGCTAAAAGTGGAACCCGGCGCGGCTTCCGCGCTGGGCCGGCTCTATTCCTGGCAGCGGGCGACCGACCAATTCACGCACGCCATCGCATCCGCGCTCAACGGCCAGGATCGAAAGCTCAAAACCGCCGCCTGATGCCAACCCGCGTTGACAAGAACTCACCTGCTTTCGCTTCGTCTTTGCGAGCCCGCGAAGCGGGTGAAGCAATCCAGGGCAGCACGAACCGCCCCTGGATCGCCGCTCCGCCTCAAGCCGGCTCGGTCACGTCCATGGCATAGCCCGCCGCGCGCACGGTGCGGATCGGGTCGGTTTCGCCGGGGCGGTTGATCGCCTTGCGCAGACGGCGAATGTGAACGTCGACCGTGCGTTCGTCGATGTCCGAATCCATGCCCCAGACGCCATCCAGGATCTGCTGGCGCGAAACGACGCGGTTGGGCCGTTCCATGAAGTAGCGCAGCAGGCGGAATTCGGTGGGGCCAAGGTGCAGCGCCTCGCCGCCCCGGCGCACGCGGTGCGAGGCCGCGTCCAGTTCGATGTCGCCCCATTGCAGCACGTTGCCGGCAAGCGAGGGCCGCGCCCGGCGCAGCAGCGCCTCGATACGGGCCAGCAGTTCGCGCGGGGAGAAGGGCTTGGTGACATAATCGTCGGCGCCGGTCTTGAAGCCGCGGATCATGTCCTCCTCCTCACCGCGCGCGGTCAGCATGAGGATCGGCACCTGCGCAGTTTCCTTGTCCTTGCGCAACTGGCGGCAGACCTCGATGCCGGGGACCTGTTCGATCATCCAGTCCAGGATGATCGCATCGGGCATCTGCTCGCGCACCATCAGCAGCGCCTCCTCGCCGTCGCCGGTGGAGCGCACCTCATAACCCTCGGCGCTGAGATTCCAGGTCAGCAGCTCGCACAGCGCGATATCGTCTTCGACGACGAGGACCGACGGGTTCATGTCATCATCCCCATGGTGTCGTCGGTCTGGGAATCGCGTTCGGTGCAATATTCCCCGGTCGCGGCGTAATAGACCATTTCGGCGACGTTGGTCGCATGATCGCCGATGCGTTCCAGGTTGCGGGCGATGAACAGCAGCTGCGCGGCGCTGGTGATCGTCGCCGGGTTCTCCATCATGTGGGTCAGCAGCGAGCGGAACAAGGTGTTGTAGAACTGATCCAGCTTCTGATCGCGGCGGATCACTTCCACCGCCAGCGTCGCATCGCGCGAGCCGTAGGCGTTGAGAACGTCGCGCACCATGCTTTCGGCGATCTCGGCCATGGCGGGCACAAGCGTCACCGGCTCGATCTTGTTGCGCCCCTCGAGCGCGTTCACGCGCTTGGCGATGTTCTTGGCATAGTCGCCGATGCGTTCGATGACGCCCGAGATCTTGAGCGCGGCGATAACGTCGCGCAGATCGTCGGCCATCGGCGCCCTCAGCGCGATCGTGCGCACCGCGAGCCGGTCCACCTCGGCCTCGAGCGCATCGAGCCGGGCATCGGCGGCGACGACCTGGCCGGCGAGATCCTCGTCATGCTGGACGAGCGCGGTGATGGCGTCGCGAATGGCGACTTCGGCAAGCCCGCCCATTTCGGCGACAAGCCCGCGAAGCTGGCCGATCTCGGAGTCGAAGGCCTTGACGGTATGATCTACCATGGCGTGTTCCCTTTGGGGCGTATTCCCTTTGGACCGACGGCTTCAGCCGTAGCGGCCGGTGATGTAGTCCTTGGTCTTTTCCTCGCGAGGATTGGTGAAGATCGTGCTGGTCTCACCATACTCCACAAGGTTGCCAAGGTGGAAAAAAGCGGTGCGCTGCGAAACGCGCGCCGCCTGCTGCATCGAATGCGTGACGATGACGATCGCGTAGTTTTCCTTGAGCTCGTCGATCAGTTCCTCGATCCTGGCGGTGGCGATCGGATCGAGCGCCGAGCACGGCTCGTCCATCAGGATGACCTCCGGGCTGACGGCGATGGCGCGGGCGATGCACAGGCGCTGCTGCTGGCCGCCCGAGAGCGCGGTGCCGGGATCGGCCAGGCGGTCCCTGACTTCGTCCCACAGGCCCGCCTTGTTGAGCGCGCTTTCGACGATACCCTCCATGTCCGCCTTGGAAGCGGCCAGTCCATGGATGCGCGGACCATAGGCGATGTTCTCGTAGATCGACTTGGGGAACGGGTTCGGCTTCTGGAACACCATGCCCACCCGCGCGCGCAGGGCGACCGGGTCCATCGAGGACGCGTAGATATCCTCTCCGTCGAGCAGTATCTCGCCGGTCACGCGGGCGCCGGCGATGGTGTCGTTCATCCGGTTGAGCGAGCGCAGGAAGGTGGACTTGCCGCAGCCGGACGGGCCGATGAAAGCCGTGACGAGACCGTTGTCGATATCGATCGACACGTTGTCTATCGCCTTTTTCGGGCCATACCAGACGTCGACGTTGCGGGCTGTGAGCTTGGTTTCGGTCATGTCCCTACCAGCGGACTTCGAATTTGTTTCGAAGGTAAATCGCAAGGCCATTCATCGCCAGCAGGAAGACCAGCAGGACGATGATGGCGGCGGATGTGTTGCGGACGAAGGCCTTGTCGATCTCGTCCGACCACAGGAATATCTGCATCGGCAGCACGCTGGAGGGATCGGTGATCCCCGAAGGCGGCGTAACGACGAAAGCACGCATGCCGATCATCAGCAGCGGCGCCGTCTCTCCCAGCGCGCGGGCCATGCCGATGATGGTGCCGGTAAGGATGCCCGGCAGCGCCAGCGGCAGCACATGGTGGAACACCGTCTGCACCTTGCTCGCCCCCACCGCCAGCGCGGCGTTGCGGATCGAGGGCGGCACCGCCTTGATCGCGTTGCGGCCGGAAATGACGATCACCGGCATCGTCATCAGCGCCAGCGTCAGGCCGCCGACCAGCGGCGAGGAACGCGGCATGTTCAGCGTGTTGATGAAAACCGCAAGGCCCAGCAGGCCGAAGATGATCGAGGGCACCGCCGCGAGGTTGTTGATCGAGACTTCCACCCATTCGATCCAGCGCGCGCGGGGCGCGAATTCCTCGAGATATATCGCCGCCAGCACGCCCATCGGGAACGACAGCAGCAGCGTCACCAGCATCGTCAGCAGCGAACCCTTGGCCGCCCCCCAGATGCCCGCGACGCTGGGATCGGTCGAATCCGAGCCGGACAGGAACCGCCAGTCGAGCCCGCCCACGCCGTTCCTCATCATCATGACCAGCAGCAGCGCGAGGAAGCCGAGGGAAAGCGCGATCGCGCCCAGTCCCAGCAGCTTGAAGCGGCGCTCCGCGGCGTGGCGCCGCGCCAGCCGTTTCACGATCTCGGGCGAGTTCCAGTTGAGGTTACTCATAAGCTTCGCGGAACCGTTTCACGACGCGCAGGGCGATGATGTTGAGAATGAGCGTCACCACGAACAGCACCAGGCCCAGCGCGAAGGCGGAGAGCGTCTTGGGACTGTTGAATTCCTGGTCGCCGGTCAGCATCTGGACGATCTGATAGGTGACCGTGGTCATCGAGGCGAACGGATTGGCCGAAAGCTGGGCGGAGGCGCCGGCGGCCATGACGACGATCATCGTCTCGCCGATGGCGCGGCTGATCGCCAGCATCACGCCGGCGACGATGCCGGGCAGCGCGGCCGGCAGCAGTACTTTCTTGATCGTTTCCGACTTGGTCGCGCCCAGCGCCAGCGAGCCGTCGCTCATCGCGCGCGGAACCGCGGCAAGCGCGTCGTCCGCCATCGAGGAGACGAACGGGATAATCATCACGCCCATGACGAGGCCGGCGGCAAGCGCGCTCTCGGTGGATGGGTTGGGCATGCCCATGCTTTCCGCGAAGTCGCGGATGATCGGCGCCACCGTGAGCGCGGCGAAGTAGCCGTAGACGACGGTGGGAACGCCGGCGAGAATCTCCAGCATCGGCTTGAACCACTTGCGCACCGCGCCGGAGGCGTACTGCGTGAGGTATATCGCGCTCATCAGGCCAAGCGGGATGGCGACCAGCATGGCGATGATCGCGCCGATGTAGATCGTGCCCCAGAACAGCGGGACGGCACCGAAGGCACCGTCGATATCCGTGCCGCGGGCATTGCCCGGCGCCCAGTGGGTCCCGGTCAGGAAAGCGATCGGCGAGACGTCCTTGAAGAACAGCCCCGCCTCGAACAGCAGCGAGGCGACGATGCCGAAGGTCGTCAGGATCGCCATCAGCGAGGCCGCCAGCAGCAGGCCCAGTATCGCGCGCTCCACATGGGTGCGGGCCGGGAATCCGGCGCGAACGCGGGTGAAGCCGTAACCACCGCCGGCCAGCGCGATAATCAGCACCAGCAGCGCGCCGATCGCGGCGAAGCGTGTCTGTGCGGCCCGCATCGGTTCGGCAAGCGCTTGCGACTGCCGGTCGAAGGCGGTCGCGGAAGGATCGGCGGCCAGCGTACTCGCTTCGGCCAGGATGGCCGCGCGGTGCATCTCGTCGGCGGGCAGGTCGGCGGCGGCGGGATCGGCCATGACCACTCCCTCGACAAGCCCCGGCATGATCGCCGACCACGCCGTCCACGCCAGCAGCGCCGGAACCAGGACCCACAGCGCCATGTGCCAGCCATGGTAGCCGGGCATCGAGTGCATCGATCCCCGGCCGGCATAGAGCAGCCGGGCCCGGGCCCGCGCGGCGAACCAGCCGACCAGGCCCAGGCCGAGCACGACCAGGAGAACTCCCGTGAGAATCATGACTGGCCGTTACTTTCCTTACTTCAGCTCGCTGGGTCTTACTTCAGTTCGCCGGGATCGAGCGGGGTCATGTTGGCGACGATGTCGGCATTCTTCTTGCGCACCTCGTCAGGCGCGATGACCATGCCCTTGGCCTTGAGCACGCCGTCGCTGCCCCACGACTTGACCCATTCCTTGACGTAGCCTTCCAGCCCCTTGATCGGCGCGAGGTGCTGCTTCTTGACGTAGATGTAGAGCGGCCGCGCGCCGGGATACGAGAAGTTCGAGATCGTCTCGTAAGTCGGCACGATGCCGGACATCGGGACGCCCACCAGGCTGTCCGGATTCTCCTCCAGGAACGAATAGCCGAATATTCCGAGCGCCTTGGGGTTCTGCGAAATCTTCTGGACGATCAGGTTGTCGTTCTCGCCCGCGTCGACATAGGGCCCGTCCTCGCGAATGTCGTGGCAGATCGCCTCGTACTTGTCCTTGTCGCTGTCCTTGAGCGCCTTGGTCGCCTCGTCGGTCTTGCAGCCGGCCTCGAGAATCAGTTCCTTGAGCGCATCGCGCGTGCCCGAGGTCGAAGGCGGGCCGTAGACGAGGATCGGTTCGTCGGGCAGCGAAGGATTGACGTCCTTCCAGGTCTTGGCGGTATTGGGCTTGCCGAACGGGTTGGCGGCAAGCGCCTTGTAGACATCGGCGGGGGTCAGCTTCATGCCAGGGCCGTTCTTCGCCTCGGCGAAGGCGATGCCGTCGATGCCCACCTGGACTTCGACGATCTCCGTCACGCCGTTCTTCTGGCACTCTTCGTACTCGGACTTCTTCATCCGGCGCGAGGCGTCCTCGATGTCGGGATGCGCGGCGCCGACGCCGGCGCAGAACAGCTTCATGCCCGCGCCGGTGCCGGTCGATTCGATCACCGGGGATTTCTGGCCGGTCTTGGCATAGGCTTCCGCGACGGCGGTGGCGAAGGGGTAGACGGTGGAGGAGCCGACGGCGGTCACGTGGTCGCGGGCGCCGGAAGTGGAGCCCCCCGAACCGCCGCAGGCGCTCAGCGCGAGCGCGGACGCCGCGGCAACAATGATGGTCTTGGTCGAACGCATGATGATTACCCCTTGGGCCTAGTTCTGGAACGCCCCTATTGGGGTACAATGACACTTCTATGACTAATACGTGACATTGCGCCTCGGACCCTGAATTTGCTGAAATAACTTTGGCTTGAGCGATTTGCCGGCGACACGCCGCGACGGGAGGCCCAGCCCGCGCGCTTTCCGGCGGGAATGCCTGGTCTGGAGCAAGGGACCCCAAATCCGAATCAAGGTCCGCTCACTCTTGAACTTGTCGAAGAGCGGTGCGGGCTTCGGGTTCCCCGCCCTAGAAATCCAGCTGCGCGCGCATGCCGAAGGCGTCGGCGCCGTAGTTGCCGTCGCCATTGGCGGTCACGGGCGAATCCTTCACCCAGATGTGGCCGTAATCGAGGATGAAGCGCACATAATCCATCGGGACCCACAGCGCCGAGATGCCGGCCGTCTGCTGGCGGCCTCCGGCGATGCCGGCGTCGGCCAGGTCCAGCCAGTCGTAGCGGGCATTGACCTGGATCGCGCCGATCCCGCCCTTGTCGAAGCCGTTCTTCGGCCTGATGCGGTCATACATGCCGCCCTTGTACGCGGTCTGGTCGTCGGTCAGCAGGTAGCCGACTTCGGCATAGCCGCCGTCGAACGTGGGATCCTGGAAGCCGGTGCGGCGCACCGTCTGCCAGAAACGCTCCGCCGTCGCGTGGAAACGGCCCTTGATATATGCGGCTTCAAGGCCCAGGCCGCGCTCCCGCGTGGCGCCGGCTATCGCCGCGCTGACGAAGCGCAAGTCGGCGCCGTGAAGCAGCGGACGCGTCTGGTAGGTGACGGTCGGGATCGAGGCGTTGAGATCGCGCCAATGGGCCGAACCGCCTAGATGCAGCGTGCCCCCGCCCAGCTTCGGCATGGCGACGAGGCGCCCGTCGACGCTCCACGATTTGTCCGTGTCGCTCCCCAGCGAATTGGGGTCATCCGCGAACACGCCCAGCTGCGCCGCCACGGTCTTGCCGTCGTACAGCATGTTGAAGCCGACCCGGCGCTCGAACCCGAAAGCCTGCGAAAAGCCGGAACGTTCCTGGAAGCTGGTGAACAGGTCGGATGTCATTTCCTCCAGGCCCCAGTTCGGCTTCTGGTTGCCCAGGATCAGCGTCATGTCCTTGCCGGCTTTGTAAGTCAGGTACATGTCGTTGATGACGACGTTCGAATCGGCAACGTTGATTTCGGCGCGGTAACCGAAGCCGCCCGGCATGGTGCCATCGAAGCCCAGGTAGATGCGGCGGAACTCGACGCTGGTGCCCAGGTGCGCCTGCTGGCTCGACGACAGGCCCGACGGACCGTTGACGCTGTCGATATCCAGTTGCATGCGGGCGCGCGGCTTGAAGCTCCAGCCATTTGCGCCCTTGAGTTCGGGAGCGCCTTTCCAGGCGATCTGCACCGGTGAAGCCTTGTCGGCGGCCTGCTGCGCGGCAGTGGCGGCCTGGGCCGCAGCCTGGGCGTTCTGATCGGCGGCGGCGGCCTTGGCGTTGGCGGCGGCCAACTCGGCTTCAAGGGAATCGATGCGCCGTGCCATGGCCTGCATCTGCGCCCGCATCGCCGCAAGCTCTTGCTGGACCGAAGCGGCATCGGCGGCGCTCGCCTGAGTCGGGAGCGTCCAGCCGGCGGATACGGCCAGCGCGATCGCGGAAACGCGAAGGTTGTTCCTCACTTCTCGGTTTCTCCATGAACCTTTGATTACATTCCGCTGACGCGCGTATGACCGATATGTTGCTGTTCGATGACAATCCGTGCGATTGGACTGTACGATGGGATCGGGCAATCGGCGATAGCGGCAAGGAACTAAGTTTCCTTGAGCGGGAGCATAAGGGATGCGGTAGTGCCGGAACCCGGCCGGCTCTCGATGTCGAAGCGGCCGCGATGACGCTCCACGATGTGCTTGACGATCGACAGCCCCAGGCCGGTGCCGCCGGCGGCGCGGCTGCGGCTGGTATCGGCGCGGTAGAAGCGCTCGGTGATGCGCGGAAGATGCTCCGGCGAGATCCCCTCGCCCTCGTCGCGCACGGTAACCAGCACCCAGCCGGTGCGCGCCGCTTCCACCGCGATCTCCACCGGTCCGCCCGCCCTGCCGTACTTGAGCGCGTTGTCGATAAGGTTGCGCAGCACTTGCGAAAGCTGGCCGCGATCCCCGGCGATCACGGCATCTGCCCGGTTCGCGGTCACCGAAACCCGCGCTCCGCTGCGGAACTCGCCGGCGACTTCGTGCGCGAGCGCGACCACGTCCACCCGGTCCGACGGCACTTCATGCTTGACCGCCTCGATCCGGGACAGCGACATCAGGTCCGAAATCAGCGCCTGCATGCGCTGCGCCTCATGGCGGATCGTGCCCAGGAACCGGTTGCGCACCGCCTCGTCGCCGCCGGCCTTGGGGTTCATCAGGGTCTCCACGTAGCCGATCACGTTGGCCAGCGGCGTGCGCAGTTCGTGGCTGGCATTGGCCACGAAATCGGCGTGGGACTTGGCCACGCTGACTCGCTCGGAAAGGTCGTAAAGGCTGACCAGGCGCTCGTTCGGCCCGATCGTCCGGCAGTCCACTTCCCAGACGGAGCCGCCGGTGGACAGGCCCGACACGCGCGCCGAGCCGCCGTCTTCGCTCAGGATCGCGGCCACCGCCTTGGGGTCTCGAATCGCGATGCGCACGTCCTCGCCAACGATATGGGCGCCCAGCAATCCCTTGGCCGCGCTGTTGGCGAACTGCACCTGCCCGCGCGACACCATGAGCGCCGGGGTCTGAAGTTGCTCAAGAAGATGAACGCCTTCCATCGTCATACGCGAACTGCCTCTCTGCATGCGCCGGTCAACCGCCTCCCTCGCCATCGCCTAGCCGCCTGAAAGGACAATCCCGTGGCAACGGCATTTGAGCAACCGAATTCATGACCCACTCGTTTCGCGGGGACCGATCGGATATGGAGCGGCTTGGCCATCGACCTGGCGTGCCCCGTCATGCTCTTTTGTCATGCTCTTATGCGCTAGCGTTCGCATAGCACACTCGTTATGCTGCACCTGCGTGGGCGCGAAAGCCCAGGACATCAACCATGGTCGCAAGGAAGCTTGATCCCGATGGAAGGGTATACGTGACGAATTTCATCTCCGATCGGCTTCTTCTCTTCGGTGCCACGGGCGATCTATCCCGCAGGATGCTGCTTCCCTCGCTGTGCGCGCTGGACGTGGAGGGATTGCTCGATCCCAAGATCGAGATCATCGGCACCGCGCGTTCGGAACTCGACGATCAGGGATTCCGCAATCTCGCGCGCCAGTCGCTCGAACAGTTCCTGCCCGTCGACCGGCGCGGCGGCATGGCCACGTTTCTCAACCGGCTGAGCTACCAGGCGCTCGATGCGAACCGGATCGAAGGATTCCAGGCGCTCGCCGACAAGGTGGGAACGCCCCAGGAAGGCCTGTCGATCTTCCTGTCGACCGCGCCCAGCCTGTTCGAGCCGACCATCCACGGGCTGGGGCAGAGCGGGCTTGCCGGCAGCAACGTGCGCATCGGCCTGGAAAAGCCGCTCGGCATCGACCTTGCTTCGAGCAGGGTTATCAACGATGCCGTGGCGACGGCCTTCCCCGAACCGCGCATCTACCGGATCGATCATTATCTCGGCAAGGAAACCGTCCAGAACCTGCTGGCGCTGCGCTTCGCCAACCTGATGTTCGAACCGCTGTGGAACGCCGCCCACATCGACCATGTGCAGATCACCGTGGCGGAGACCGTCGGCCTCGAAGGGCGCGTCGCCTTCTACGACGATGCCGGGGCGCTGCGCGACATGGTGCAGAACCATATGCTCCAGCTGCTGGCGCTGGTGGCGATGGAGCCGCCGGTGTCCTATGACGCCACCAACGTGCGCGACGAGAAGGTGAAGGTCCTGCGGTCCCTGCGCAAGGTGCGGGTCGGCGAGACGGTGACCGGCCAGTACCGCGCCGGCGCCATCGGCGGCCAGGCGGTGCCCGGCTACGACGACGAGCTGGGCAAGGATTCCGATACCGAGACATTCGTCGCGATCAAGGCGCATATCGACAACTGGCGCTGGCAAGGCGTGCCGTTCTACTTGCGCACCGGCAAGCGCCTGCCGCGCCGCACCACCGAGATCGTCGTCCAGTTCCGCAGCGTGCCGCATTCGATCTTCACCGGACGCGGGGCCAAGATGGTGCCCAACCGGCTCGTCATCGGCATCCAGCCGAGCGAGAACATCACCCTGTCGCTGATGGCCAAGGTCCCGGGCCTCGATCGCGAAGGCATCGGCCTGCGTTCGATCCCGCTGGCGATCACCATGCCCGATGCCTTCGCCGGCCCGCAGCGGCGCATCGCCTACGAGCGCCTGCTGCTGGACCTCATCGAAGGCGACCAGACCCTGTTCGTGCGCCGCGACGAAGTGGAGGCGCAGTGGGACTGGATCGACGCGATCCGCGCCGGGTGGGAGGAACAGCAGCTCGAACCCCGGACTTATACCGCCGGAAGCTGGGGCCCCTCGGCCGCCATCGCCCTCGCCGAGCGCGACGGGGTGACCTGGCACGAGTAAGAGCCCGCCGCACGGCGCAGGATTTGAATTGGTACCGGCGGCCCGACGCGCACGATCGCACAAGGCGAACACAGGCGCACAGGGCGAACACAGGCCGGACAGGACATCAGGAGTAATCCCATGAGCAACCTCAACCCCGTGGTCGCGCATGTCACGAATCGCATCATCGAGCGGTCGCGGCCAAGCCGCGCCCGCTATCTGGCCCTGGTCGCGCGCGAGCGGGACCGGCATTCCGATCGCGGCTTCCTGTCCTGCTCGAACCTCGCGCACGGCTTCGCCGCCGCGGGCGAGGACAAGCCGGCGATCGCCGCCGGCGGCACCGTGAACCTTGGCATCGTCACCGCCTACAACGACATGCTGAGCGCCCATCAGCCTTATGGGCGCTATCCCGAGCAGATGAAGCTCTTCGCCCGCGAGGTCGGCGCCACCGCGCAAGTCGCGGGCGGCGTGCCGGCGATGTGCGACGGCGTGACGCAAGGCTTCGACGGCATGGAACTTTCGCTGTTCAGCCGCGATGCCATCGCCCTTTCCACCGCCGTCGCGCTCAGCCACGCGATGTTCGACGGCATGGCGATGCTGGGCATCTGCGACAAGATCGTGCCCGGCCTGGTCATCGGCGCCTTGCGCTTCGGCCACTTGCCCGCCGTCTTCGTGCCCTCGGGCCCGATGCCCAGCGGCATTTCCAACAAGGAAAAGCAAAAGACGCGCCAGCTCTACGCCGAAGGCAAGGTCGGGCGCGAGGAACTGCTGGCGAGCGAGAGCGCCAGCTACCATTCGGCCGGCACCTGCACCTTCTATGGCACCGCCAATTCCAACCAGATGATGATGGAGATGATGGGCCTGCACATTCCCGGCGCCGCCTTCGTGCCGCCGAATACGCCGTTGCGCCAGGCGCTGACCCGCGCCGCCGTCCACCGGCTCGCCGGGATGACCAGGAAGGGCAACGACTATCGCCCGATGGCCGAAGTCGTGGACGAGAAGGCGATCGTCAATGCCCTGGTCGGCTTGCTGGCGACCGGCGGCTCGACCAACCATGCGATCCACCTGCCCGCCATGGCGCGCGCGGCCGGGATCGTGATCGACTGGGAGGATTTCGATGCGCTTTCCGGCGTGGTCCCGCTGATCGCGCGCGTCTATCCCAACGGTTCGGGCGACGTGAACCACTTCCACGCCGCCGGCGGCATGGCCTGGATCGTGCGCGAGCTGCTGGGCAGCGGCCTGGCCCATGCCGACGTGCTCACCGTCGCCGAAGGCGGGATGGGCGCCTATGCCTGCGAGCCGGTGCTGATGGACGATGCCCTGGCCTGGACCCCCGCCCCGGCCCGGAGCGGCGACGAGGCGATGCTGCGGCACGTCTCCGATCCGTTCCAGCCCGACGGCGGCATGCGCCTGGTCTCGGGCAATCTAGGGCGCGGCACGTTCAAGACCAGCGCCGTCGACGAGGAGCGCTGGACCATCGAGGCGCCGTGCCGCGTGTTCGAAACGCAGGAAGCGGTGACGCAGGCGTTCAAGGCCGGCGAACTCGATCGGGACGTGGTCGTCGTGGTGCGCTTCCAGGGCCCGCGCGCCAACGGCATGCCCGAACTGCACAAGCTCACCCCGCCGCTGGGCGTGCTGCAGGACCGCGGCCACAAGGTCGCGCTCGTCACCGATGGCCGCATGTCGGGGGCGAGCGGCAAGGTCCCCGCCGCGATCCACGTCACCCCGGAGGCGCTGGCCAAGGACGGGAACTGGGGGCCGCTCGCGCTGCTGCGCGATGGCGACATGGTCAAGCTCTGCGCCCGCGAAGGTTCGCTTTCCACCACGGCGGACCTCTCCGCCCGCCTGCCCGTCCCGCCGCCGCCCGCCGAAATGGGCATGGGCCGCGAACTGTTCGCGATGTTCCGCCTGAACGCCGGCGGCGCCGAACAGGGCGGCTCGGCCATGCTGGAGGTCGCAGGGCTATGATGACGCATTTTCACGCGGAGACGCGGAGGGGCATCGAAGGTTTTATGCACGCAGAGACGCAGAGGCGCGGAGATTTCGCGATCGCGGCGAAGCCGCTTTCCTTCTCCACGATGCGTTTGGCGCCAAATATGCCAACTGCAAGCGCCTGCGGCGCGGAAAGACGCCTCTGCGCCTCTGCGTCTCTGCGTGCCTTATCTCTTCTCCGCGTCCCCGCGCCTCCGCGTGACCCCCGTATCCCGACGAGGCGATGGCGATGACTGAACTCGTCGCCGTCGACATCGGCGGCACCCATGCGCGCTTTGCGCTGGCGCGCGTGGCTGCGGACGGCACCATCGCGATGGATCAGCCGACCACGCTGCACACGTCCGACCATGCCAGCTTCCAGACCGCCTGGGAGGCCTTTCGCGACCGGAGCGGCGGCACCCTGCCCCCGGCGGTGGCGATGTCGGTCGCGGGGACGGTCGGCGGGGAAGTGATTCGCTTCACCAACAATCCCTGGATCATCCGCCCGGCCCTGATCGAGGAGAAGCTGGGGGCGAGGCGCCACACCATCGTCAACGACTTCGCGGCCGTCGCCTATGCGGTGGCCCGCGCCGAGCCGCACGAATTCATCGACCTGGCCGGCCCACCCGGCATCCCGCTGCCGCCCAGCGGCACGATCTGCGTGATCGGCCCCGGCACCGGCCTGGGCGTCGCCCACCTCTGGCGCGACGGGCGGCCGATCACGGAACCAGGCAGCTATCATGTCCAGGGGACCGAGGGCGGACACACCGACTTCGCGCCGCTCGACCAGATCGACGACGCGATTCTCGCCCGCCTCCGCAAGCGCCACAACCGCGTCTCGGTGGAACGCGTGGTTTCCGGCCCGGCGATCGTCGATATCTACGAGACCCTGGCCGCGCTGGAGCACCGGACTTTCGCCCAGCGCAGCGACGTGGAAATCTGGACCGCCGGGACCAGCGGTGAAGACAGCCTCGCCGCCGCCGCGGTCGATCGCTTCTGCCTTTCGCTGGGCTCGGTGGCCGGCGACTACGCCCTGGCGCAAGGCGCTTGCGGCGTCGTCGTCGCCGGGGGGCTGGGCTACCGCATCCGCGAGACCATCCTGAAATCGGGCTTTGCCGACCGGTTCCGCGCCAAGGGCCGTTTCTCCAACATCATGGCGGCCATGCCCGTCAAACTCATCACGCATCCGCAGCCGGGCCTGTTCGGCGCGGCCGTAGCCTTCGCAAGGGAGCATCCGCAGCAATGACCAGCCCATCCGCCGCCGTCGAAAAGGTCATGCTTCTGGCGCCGGTCATTCCGGTGCTGGTGGTCGAGGACATCGAACATGCCCTGCCGATCGCCGAAGCCCTGGTGGCGGGCGGCCTGCCCGCGCTGGAAGTGACGCTGCGCACGCCATGCGCGATCGCGGCGATCAAGGCGATGAAGCAGGTGCCCGGCGCCGTGGTGGGCGCGGGCACGGTGCTTACCCCGGACGACCTCGCGCGCGCGATCGATGCCGGCGCCGAATTCATCGTCTCGCCCGGCCTCACGCCCAGGCTGGGCGAAGCGGCGCTCAAGGCGGGGATTCCGTTCCTGCCCGGCACCGCCAATGCCAGCGACGTGATGCTGGCGCTCGAACTCGGCTTCGACCGGCTCAAGTTCTTTCCCGCCATGGCGGCGGGAGGCCCCCCCGCGCTCAGGGCGATCTCGGCGCCGCTGGCGGCCGCCAGGTTCTGCCCCACCGGCGGCGTCACCATCGACAACGCGCCCGAATGGCTGGCGCTCGACGCGGTGCTGTGCGTCGGCGGAAGCTGGATGGTGCCCAAAGGCGAGCCGGACGTCGCCGGGATCGAGGCGATGGCGCGCGCCGCCGCCGGGCTGGCCCGATGACGGGCGCGATGACGGGGCCAATGACCGGCCAGGCGCTCTCCACCGTCGCGGACCTGGAGATCCGGCTGCAGGAACTGCACAAGCTGACCGCGCAGACGCCGCTCTACAACCCGGTCTTCCAGCTCGGTCTCGAACTCTCGCGCAAGCTGGAGAACGGCGAGATGAGCCTTGACCACATCGAGGCGCTGGTCGCCGAAATGGAGTGCGAGGGGCTGCGCGCCCGCGCCGCGCGGCTCGGCCGCATGATCGAGACGGTGCTCCCGGCGGAAAACGACGCCCGGCTCGACGCCGCCGCCGGTCCGGAAGCCGATGCGGACGATTTCACCGCCTTCGCGGTGCGCTGGCAGCGCCCGGCCGCGCACGTCGTCTTCACCGCGCACCCGACCTTCCTGCTGACATCGGCGCAGAGCGAGGCGGTGACGCAGGCCGCGTCCAGCGGCGACCTGAGCGAGACCACCGTCTGCGCCGCCTCCCACAGGCGCGACGCGATCACGCTCGATTACGAGCACGAGAAGGCCATGGCCGCGATCGCGCGCGGCCACAAGGCGCGCGACCGCATCTGCGCGCGCCTGTTCGACATCGCCGCCGCCCGCTGGCCCAAGCGGTGGAAAAGCCTGCACCCGATGCCGGTACGCTTCGCCACCTGGGTCGGCTACGACATGGACGGGCGCACCGATATCGGCTGGTCCACCTCGATCCGCTACCGCCTGCTGGAAAAGGCCCGGCGCCTGGCCGGCTATGCCGAAAGCCTGGAGGATATCGAACCCGAAATCGCCGCGAGGCTGGAACGCGCGGCGGCCCATACCAGCGACATGGCGGCCCGCTTCGGCGAGGATCTCTCCGCGCCCGAGGCGCTTTCCGCCGCCGCCAACGCGCTTACCGCCGATCATCCGGACAAGCTGGTCAGCCTCTCGGGCGTGATCGCCGAGCTTGAGGAAGAAGCCCGCCACGGCGGCCAGGACGTGGCGCGCCGGCTGCTCGTCACCGCCGCCGCGATGCGCGCGGATGGCCTGGGCATGGGCTGGATCCACTTCCGGGTGAATTCCTCGCAGCTCCAGAACGCGATCCGCCGCCGCATCGACCCCGAAGGCAAGCTCAGCCTCGCCAGCCAGGCGGCGCTGGTGCGGATGCGCGAGCTGCTGGCCGAAGTGAAGCCGCTGCGCTCGAACTTCGCGGCCCTCGCCATCGAGAACAGCACCGCCGTGCGCCAGTTCCTGGCGATGGCGCAGATCCTTGGCCATGTCGACGCCGATGCGCCGATCCGCATGCTCATCGCCGAGTGCGAGGAGCCGACCACGATGCTCGCCGCGCTCTACTTCGCGCGCATGTTCGGGATCGAGGACAAGGTCGACGTTTCCCCCTTGTTCGAGACCGAGAGCGCCCTGGAGCACGGCGGCCGCTTCCTCGACGCCGTGCTCTCCGAGCCCGCCTATCGCGACTATGCGCACAAGCGCGGCCGCGTCTCGATCCAGACCGGCTTTTCCGATGCCGGCCGCTTCGTCGGCCAGATCCCGGCCGCCCTCGCGATCGAGCGCCTGCAGGGCCGCCTGGCCGAGACCATGGCCGCCAACGGGCTGGTGGACGTCGCCGCGCTGATCTTCAACACCGGCGGCGAATCGATGGGCCGCGGGTGCCATCCCTCCAGCATCGACGACCGCTTCGACTGGCAGCTTTCGCCCTGGACCCGCCGCCGCTTCCTGCGCGCGGGAATCCGGCTGGAACCCGAAGTCAGCTTCCAGGGCGGCGACGGCTACTTGTGGTTCGGTTCCGACGAGCTGGCGCTGGCGACGCTTACCCGCATGGCCGAAAAGCCGCTGTGGGGCGCCGACACCAAGGCCCCGACCGACATATTCTATCGCCGGACCGACCTCAGCCTCGATTTCTACCGCGCGATCCGCCGCATCCAGCACGCCCACCTCGAAAGCGCGACCTACAGCCGGGCGATCACCGCTTTCGGCCTTGGCCTGCTCAACGACACCGGCAGCCGCAAGTCGCGGCGCCAGTCGGACCTTGCCGCCGACCGCACGATGAGCCTGCGCCAGATCCGCGCGATCCCGCACAACGCGATCCTCCAGCAGCTGGGCTATCCGGTGAACGTGATCGCCGGGGTCGGCACCGCATCGGACGGCAACCGCGAGGAAATCGCCGACATGCTGCGCGCCAGCGCGCGCGGGGGCCAGCTGATCCGGCTGGTGCGCGCCGCCAACGCGCTCGCCTCGATCAAGACCGTGGCGGCCTATGGCGAGCTGTTCAATTCCGCGTACTGGGCCAGCCGGCCCTATCGCGGTGACGAGCAGCACATCTCCGAAGCCTGCCTCAAGCTGGCGGAATACCTCACCAAGGACGACCGCGCCGGCGTGTTCCGCCGCCTTGCCTCGCGCCTGCGCGTCGATGCGATGAAGCTGCACAAGCTGCTGGACCTGCTGCCGGACGAAACCCCGCTGGCCGACCGCGAGCACACCCGCCGCAGCCTGGGCGTCCTCCATTCGCTCAGGATCGCGCTGTTCAAGCACATGTTCCTGCGCACGGTGATGGTCCCGCCCTTCAGCCGCGCCAACGACATCAGCCGCGACGATGTGGTGGAAATGGTGTTCACCTTGCGCGTGGACGAGGGACTGGCCCAATTGCGGCGCGCCTTCCCGGTCCATTTCCCCTCGATCGGCGACTTCTCGGTGGCCGAACCCAGCGACTATCCCGATTCGCGCGCGACCGGATACGCCCAGATCCACAAGGACTACATCGATCCCATCGCCCGGTCCCATGCCCTTGGCCTCAGGATCACCACCGCCCTCGCCAACGAGTTCGGCGCGCATGGATAGGCGCCATGGACTTCCCGATTTTCGTTTCTTATATTGCAAGCCCACGCAATAAATAAACAACGGGGATCCCATGGGCCCTGCCTCCGGCAACGCCGCCAACCAGAACGAAATCCTCCACCGGCTGCTGGCCTCGGTGGTCGGCGAACCGCGCGCCGGCTGGGTGCTGGCGACGCTCGCCATCGATCCGGCGCTTCGCGGCGCCACCGACCGCCCGAGCCGTGCGCAAGTGGCGATGGCGCTGAACGCGGCGCTGTTCGTCGACCTGATGGACCGGGTGCCCACCGCCGCCCGCTATGTCGAAAGCGCGCGCGCGGCCGGCGAATCGATCGTGTTCGACCATGGCGCGCTGCGCACGATCGCCGGCGATTGCGGCGATCTGCCCGCGGGCCGCGATGCCTTCGCGCGCTTCCTGGCGCCGCTCGGCTACGAGGTGGGCGGAGTCTACCCGCTGCCGGCGCTCACGATGACCGGCCATGCCTTCGTGCACCGCGACTTTCCAGAGACAGTGCCGCAGTTCTTCGTCTCCGAACTGCACGTCGGTGAACTGCCGGAAACGGCGCGGGCGGCGGCCGCGCGCATCTTCGGCCAGTCGCGCGATCCGCTCGGCGACGCCGAGTGGAAGGCGCTCGATACGCTCGCCCGCGAAGGCGCGTGTTCGCTGGGCGAGGCGGAAACGATCGTGCAGGGCGCCCTGCGCGCTTTCGATCGCCAGCATCCAGTCCCCGCGCTGGAAGATTACCGCGCGCTGCTCGAACACAGCAAGGAAGGCGCCTGGATCGCGACCGAGGGCAATGCCTTCAACCACGCCACCACCCGGGTGCCCGACGTGACCGCGCTGGCCGGGAAGCTCAAGGCGGCGGGCTATCCGCTCAAGCCCACGGTGGAAATATCGCGAAACGGCCGAGTGCGGCAGACCGCGATCCTGGCCGACAAGGTCCGCCGCCCGTTCCGCCTGGCCGATGGCGGCGAGACGGCGATGGAAGTGCCCGGATCGTTCTATGAGTTCATCACCCGCGACGTGGAACCGGAAAGCGGCAGGCTCGACCTCACTTTCGACAGCGGCAACGCCACCGGCATCTTCGCGGTGACGAGGGACCGATGACCACGCTGCGATCGTTCGATCCGGCCAGCGGCGATCTCGTCTGGGAAGGCGGGATCGCGAACGCCGCGGCGGTATCGGCCGCGCTGCTGCACGCGCGCAAGGCCTTTCCGGGCTGGGCGGCGCTTCCCGTGGCAGCCCGCGTCGAGGCGGCGCGGCGCTACCAGGCGGTGCTCGAAGCGCGCAAGGATGCGATCGCCGAGGTGATCTCACGCGAGACCGGCAAGCCCTTGTGGGAAACCCGCGCGGAGCTTGCCTCGATGATCGGCAAGGTCGGCCTCTCGATCGCCGCGCAGGCCGAGCGCGCGGGCGAGAAGCGGTCTGGCATGCCGTTCGGGCAGGCGGTGCTGCGCCACCGGCCGCACGGGGTCATGGCGGTGCTGGGGCCTTTCAACTTTCCGGGGCACTTGCCCAACGGCCACATCGTGCCCGCCCTGCTCGCGGGCAATACGGTGGTGTTCAAGCCCAGCGAGATGACCCCGGCGACCGGCGCGGCGATGGCCGATGCCTGGGCCGAGGCGGGCCTGCCCGCCGGCGTGTTCCAGATCCTGCAGGGCCCGCGCGAGACCGGCGAGGCCCTGGTTTCCGGCCCTATCGACGGGCTGCTGTTCACCGGCTCGGCGGGCGCGGGCGCGCATTTCCGGCGGGCGTTCGCCGATCGTCCGGACGTGATCCTGGCGCTGGAGCTGGGCGGCAACAATCCGCTGGTCGCCTGGGATGGCGACGTGGAGGAGGCCGCCTCGGTGGTCGTGCAATCGGCCTTCGTCACCACCGGCCAGCGCTGTTCCTGCGCGCGGCGGCTGATCGTGCCGGACAATGCCTTCGGCACGGCCCTGGTGGAGGCGGTGGCGAAGGCGGCGGAGAGGCTGCTGATCGGCGCCTGGAACGACACGCCCGAACCCTACATGGGCCCGCTGGTTTCCGAAGCGGCGGCGGCCGGAGCCAGGGCCCGTTTCGACGGGCTGGTCGAACGCGGTGCCCGGATCATCCGCCCCTTCACCGGTATCGAGGGGCGCAGCGCCGCCTTCGTCACGCCGGCCATGCTCGACGTGACCGGCGCTTTCGTGCCCGATGAGGAAATCTTCGCCCCCGTCCTGCAAGTCTGCCGGGTCCCCGATTTCGACGCCGCGATCCGGGCCGCCAACAACACCCGCTTCGGCCTTTCCGCCGGCCTCGTCAGCGGCGACGACGCGCTGTGGGACCGGTTCCTGGGCGAATGCCGCGCCGGCGTCGTCAATCGCAACCGGCCGACCACCGGCGCGGCCGGCTCGATGCCGTTCGGCGGCCTCGGCGAAAGCGGCAATCACCGCCCCAGCGCCTATTACGCCGCCGACTACTGCGCCTATCCCGTCGCCAGCTTCGAGGCGGCGAGCGCGCAGGGCAATGCCGCGGCGCTGGCCGGCAAGCTGCGCGGATGAGCGGCCTCAGCGGCGAGGAGCACGATCTGCTGGCGGCGATCGAGCGCGGCCCGATCCTGGCGCGCACGCTGGACTGGGCGGCGATCAACAGCGGCACCGGCAACCTGGAAGGGCTTGCCGCCATGGCCGGGCGGCTCGCCGATGCCTTCGCGGCGCTTCCCGGCGAGATCCGCCTGGCAGAGCCCGCCCCGGTCGAGAAAGTCGATGCCGAGGGGCGGCCGCACGCCGTCGCGCACGGCCGCCACCTGGTGCTTTCGGTTCGGCCCGAGGCCGGGCGCCGCGTGATCCTGACCGGGCACATGGACACCGTCTATGCCAGGAACCACCCCTTCCAGGCCTGCGACTGGCTGGACGCGGAAACCCTGCGCGGCCCCGGCACCGCCGACATGAAGGGCGGCCTCGCGCTGATGCTCGCCGGCCTTGCCGCCTACGAGCAAGGCGGGCCAACGCTCGGCCCAACGCTCGGCTACGATGTGCTCATCAACAGCGACGAGGAAACCGGATCGCTGTCCTCCGCCGCGCTGATCGCCGAGCTGGCGCGCGGCAAGATCGCGGCGCTGACTTACGAGCCCGCCCTGCCCGACGGCGGCATGGCGCGCGCGCGGCCCGGTTCGGGCAATTACGCGGCGGTGATCCGCGGCAGGTCCGCCCACGCCGGGCGCAATCCCGAGGAAGGGCGCAACGCCGTGGTCGCCGCCGGCGACCTCGCCCTGCGCCTCGCGGCGGCGCGGCGCGAGGGGCTGTCGGTCAACCCGGCGCGGATCGAGGGCGGCGCGCCCAACAACACCGTGCCCGACCTGGCGATCCTGCACTTCAACATGCGCCCGCGCACGCCCGGGCTGGCCGAGGCGGCGCGCGCGGCGATCGATGCCGCGATCGCCGAAGTCGCGGCCGCCCACGACGTTTCGATCCAGCTCCACGGCCATGTCTCGCGCCCGCCCAAGCCGGTCGGGCCGGGCACCGAGGCGCTCTACGCCCTGGTCTCGCGCGCTGCCGCCGATCTTGGCCAGGCGATGACCTGGAAGGACACCGGCGGCGTGTGCGACGGCAACAACATAGCCGCCTGCGGCGTGCCGGTGCTCGACACCATGGGCGCGCTGGGCGGGGCGATCCATTCGCCCGGCGAGTTCCTGCTGACCGGCTCGCTCGATGCCCGCGCGCGGCTGACCGCGCTGGTCATGCACCGCCTGGACCGCCACGGAGTACCCGCATGACCTTCATCCTGCGCACCGCGCGCGAAAAGGACCTCGACGCGCTTTACCGCATGGCCAAGGGCACCGGCGGCGGCTTCACCAACCTGCCGCCCGACAAGCCGACGCTGAAGGCCAAGCTCGAACGCGCCGCGAAAAGCCTTGCCCGCGACGAAGATGCGATCGGCAACGACCTGTTCGTGTTCATTCTGGAGGACACCGAGACCGGCAAAGTGCGCGGCACTTGCCAGGCCTTTTCGCAAGTGGGCACCGAACTGCCGTTCTACTCCTACCGCATCGGCCGGATCACCCAGCATTCGAAGGAGCTTGACCGCACCTTCCGCGCCGAGATGCTCACGCTCACCACCGATCTCGACGGCGCCAGCGAAGTGGGCGGGCTCTACCTCGACGCCGCCGAGCGTTCGGCCGGCGTCGGCAAGCTGCTGGCGCGCAGCCGCTACCTGTTCATCAAGATGCACCGCTCCCGCTTCGGCGAGGTGACCCTGGCCGAACTGCGCGGCGCCATCGACGATGCCGGAAACTCCCCGTTCTGGGATGGCCTCGCGGGCCGCTTCTTCGACATGTCCTTCCGCGACGCCGACGAGTTCAACGCCAAGCACGGCAACCAGTTCATCGCCGATCTCATGCCCAAGCACCCGATCTACACCGCGCTGCTGTCCGAAGCGGCGCGCCAGGTCATGGGCCAACCCCACTACTCCGGCCGGCCGGCCATGCGCATGCTGGAAAGCGAAGGCTTTTCCTTCCAGAACTACATCGACATCTTCGACGGCGGCCCGACCATGATCGCCGCCACCGACCAGATCCGCACCGTGCGCCAGGCCCGCACCGAACCGGTCGCGGCGGTGAGCGGCGAGCCCGGCGGCGAACCGAGCCACATCATCGCCACCGGCCACCTCGCGACCTTCCGCGCCTGCCTGGGCCGAATCGCCGCGACCGAAGGCGGCGTGACGCTGGATGCGGCGGCGGCCAGGCTGCTGGGCGTGGGCGCGGGGGACACGGTCACCTTCGCGCCGGGGTGATACCAAGTAATATCACCCTGCATTGTCAAGAACTCATACCCCCATCTTCGTCCTTGCGAGGAGCGAAGGGAGAAGATGGGTCTCCCTCCAAGAGACCTGGCATGGTCCCGCTCACCCCGCGAAGAAAGCCGCCGCCTGCGGCAGCAGGACGCGGACGGTCACTGCCGCTGCGCCGCATGCGCAAAGCGTGCCCAGGACACCGATCCGGGTGCGGAACAGCAGCAGGAAAGCCAGGATGCAGAGCGCCAGGGCAAGCGGATCGATGCTTCGCCAGTCCGGCGTCTGAAGCGTGACGAAGCCGTGCTTCACCGCTTCCACCCGCGCGAAGATCACGTGGACGGCGAACCAGATGGCGAGGTTGGCGATCACCCCGACCACCGCCGCCGTCAGCGCCGCCAGTCCGCCTTGCAGCCGGCGGGCATGTTCAAGCCGCTCGATCCAGGGCGCGCAGACGAAGATGCCGAGGAAACTGGGCGCGAACGTCGTCCATGTGGTGACTGCCGCGCCCAGGATGCCCGCGACCATCGGCGAGAACGGCCCCGGCGCGCGATAGGCGGCAAGGAAGCCCACGAACTGGGTCACCATGACCAGCGGCCCGGGCGTCGTTTCCGCCAGTCCCAGTCCGTCCGCCATCTCGCCCGCGCTCAGCCAGTGATGCGTGCGGACGGCCTCCTGCGCCATATAGGCAAGGATGGCATAGGCGCCGCCGAAGGTGACCGCCCCCAGCTTGGAGAAAAAGGCGCCGATCCCGAACAGCATGTGATCGGGGCCCAGCCAGGCCGCGATTCCCGCCAGCGGCAGGCCCCAGATCGCGCCCCAGACCAGCGCCGTCCTGAATGCCTGGCCCAGCAGGGATCGGCCTGATGGGGCGGGCCGGGCCGCCGGTCCCGCCTTCAGCGCCAGCCACCGGGGCGCGAAAGCCGCGACCGCCATGCCGAGGGCGCCGGCGCCCAGCACGACGAGCGGAAACGGCAGGTCGAGGAAGAACAGCCCGACGAACGAGAGGACCGCGAGCAGGCACTTGAAAGAGCTGTCGAGCGCCCGCTTGCCGATCCGCAGCAGGGCCTGCGCCACCAGCGCCAGCACGGCGGCCTTGATCCCCACGAACAGCGCCGTGAACCACCCCAGATGCGCCGCATGGACATAGAGGATCGACAGGCACAGCATGACCAGGGCGCCGGGAAGCACGAACAGGCCGCCGCCGATCAGCCCGCCTTTCGTGCCATGCAGGTGCCAGCCGATATAGGTCGCCAGCTGCTGCGCTTCGGGGCCGGGCAGCAGGTGGCAGAAGTTCAGCGCCTGGAGAAAGCGTTCCTCGCTGATCCAGCCGCGGTCATCGACCAGTTCCTTGTGCATCAGCGCGATCTGCACGGCCGGCCCGCCGAAGCTCAGGAAACCGATACGCCCGAAGACGCGCGTCAATTCGTGCAAGCTCGGTTCGTGCAAGCCTGGTTCATGCAGTATCGGTTCGGTCACACGTTCCCCCATGGCGCAAGGCGCCACCACGATCACGCAACGCTTGGGCGGGGAACGCCTGAACGGGAGGTTGCCCGGTCCCGTTCGGTTTTTGCTGCCACAGCCAGTCCGGGATCGCAAGGCATCTGGTGACCGGGTTCATCCGCGCCGAAACAATTTTCCTACACTTCCCGCGTTCGATACGATCGCGGCGGGATTCGGTATCGTGCAGCGCGCTCCATGGAACCCGGTATCGGCCCGCCGCTCTTTCCCATCGTCAAACTTTTTTCCGAATCGTTCGCGGGCCCTGCCCGTCGTCCCGGGGAGAGCCCGGGACGACGGGCATTCCGGGACCGGAGCGGCGGCCCCCTCCATTCGCGCCCCCCTCCATTCACCGGATGACGCCAGCGGGAAAATCGCGCTAGATCGCTCCATGCTCACTGAAATCAACTTCGACGGAATCGTCGGTCCCAGCCACAACTACGCCGGGCTGAGCCTGGGCAATCTCGCCTCCGCCCGCAACTTCGGCAAAGTCTCTCGCCCGCGCGACGCGGCCTTGCAGGGGCTTTCCAAGATGCGCGCCAATCTCGAGCGCGGGCTGGCGCAGGGGATGTTCCTGCCCCAGCGCCGCCCCGACGAAGGCTGGCTGCACCGGCTCGGCGCCAGCCTGGCGGAGGCGGGCCCGGCCTTGCGCGCCAATGCCTTGTCCGCATCCTCGATGTGGGCGGCCAATGCGGCGACCGTCTCGCCCGCGCCGGACACGGCGGACGGCCGCTGCCACCTTACCGCCGCCAACCTGGTGACGATGCCCCATCGCAGCCATGAGTGGCGCGAAACGCTGTGCCAGCTTCAGCTCGCCTTTGCCGATACGGCGCACTTCGCGGTCCACGCCCCGGTGCCGCCCCCGTTCGGGGACGAGGGCGCGGCCAATCACATGCGGCTTTGCGCGGACCACGCCTCGCCCGGCGTCGAAGTCTTCGTCTACGGCGAGGCGGGCGGCCCTTTCCCCGCGCGCCAGCACCGCGAGGCAAGCGCGGCCGTCGCCCGCATCCACGGCCTCGACCCGGCCCGCACCATGCTTGCCCGGCAGTCTGGGGAAGCCATCGCCGCCGGCGCTTTCCACAACGATGTCGTCGCGGTGGCCAACGAGCGGGTGTTGTTCACGCACGAACAGGCTTTCGCCGACCGCGAAGGCCTTTACGCCGGCTTGCGCGACAGGCTGCCCGAAGTGGAAATCGTGGAAGTGCCGGCCAGCGCCGTCAGCCTGGCCGATGCGATCGCCTCGTATCTGTTCAACGCCCAGCTGGTGACGCTGCCATCGGGCGAGATGGCGCTGGTCCTGCCCGGCGAGGCGCAGGAGACGCCGGCGGTCTGGGCGTGGCTGGAAGCCCACGTCGCCGGCAACGGCCCGATCCGCCACCTCTTCGTCCACGACTTGCGCGAATCCATGGCCAACGGCGGCGGCCCCGCCTGCCTGCGGCTGCGCGTGGTGGCCGATCCCGCCACGGTGGATCCCCGCTTCATCGCCACGCCGGAGAAGCTCGACGGCATCGAGGCGCTGGTGCGGGCGCACTGGCCGGAGCAGATCGCCGTGGAAGACCTCGCCTCGCCGGCGCTCTGGCGCGACTGCATCGCCGCGCGCGCCGCGCTGTGCGCGCGGCTGGACTTGCGGGAACTGGATCGGGACTTCTTCTGATGGGGCCCGATACCGACAAGCGGTGATTGGTACTCTTCTCCCCTTCAGGGAAGGGGCCGGATGGTTCCATTCATCGCGGGCCAAAGCGACGTGCGGTTGATCTGAACCGTACCCGCTCGGGCTGTAGCTTCAGATTTTTCGCATGATGGTCTAGCCCTACGCCGCGATCGGCGATTCCGGCTTGGGAAGCGCCCTGCCCGGCGGGATCGCCCCGGCGGCGGCGGCCCGGTCGGCCTTGCGGACCGCGGATTCGTGCCCGGAGGGAGCGAATATCAAGGTGGAAGGCAGCAGGGCCAGTTTCCCGTCATACTCGAACGCCGTCGAAACGAGCACGCCGGACTGGGATTTCTTGGCCTTGTACATAAGCTCGTCAGCGGCCCTCAATTCCACGTCGATGGATTTCGAACCTTCCGGAAGCAGCAGGACCCCCAGGCTGCACTTGAGGCGGCAGCAGTTTTCCACGACATCGGCGTTCAGCGCCTTGTGCAGTCTCCTGGCGACGGTCGCTCCTGCTTCCTGGTCCTTCAGCTTCATGAAGATGACGAATTCGTCGCCGCCCATGCGGGCAAGGACATCGCCCTTGCGGATGGTGTTCCTCACGGTTTGCGCGAAGATCTTCAGGCACTGGTCGCCCTGGTCGTGCCCTTCCTCGTCGTTCAAGCGCTTGAGGCCGTCCAGATCCGCGTAGATTATCGCCGACCAGCCGCCAAGGCGCTGGTCGCCCCTGACGATCTCGAAAAAGGCCTGGCGGTTCAATGCCCCGGTCAGCAGATCCGTCCGGGCGAAGCGCCACTCCTTCTCGCACGATTTTCGCGCCATCCCGATGAATGCCATGACGACCATGATGCCGGCGATCCTGACGACCAGGTTGGGGACCACCAGTCCGGCGTCCCCCGGGTAGAAGGCGAGATTGCCCGTCACCAGTTTCAGCACGAGCACGAACAGCCCGATCGCCACCGCCGTGCCGGTGCTCCGCGACCACGCGGCCAGCGCCAGCACGCCGAGATAGACCGGCCCGAACCAGATCTCCCTGGGCACGAAATGCTCGATCGTCGCCACCGCGCACAGCAGCGCGACGATGACTGCCAAGGCGATCCGAGGGGGGATGTGAAAGAGAAACGAGTGTTCCAGCGTCAGGGCGACGTGCTTGGCCTGTCTGCGCTCGGTCGGGCGTCTGGAAGTCATGAGACTGCCTAAACCTTGTATAACTAATTCTTAGTTAAGGCGCTCATCTTCTCGCTTCATCGCGGTACGGCATCATACCTCGATCGGGCAATCGGGCTGGTTGTCCGGATGGGCCGCCACGAAGGCGGGATGCGCGAGGCATGCGGCTTCGATCCGCGCGGCGTGGGGCAAGGCCGAGACATCGAATGCGAAGCGCCGCGCGTTGTAGAGCTGGGGGATCAGCACGCATTCGAACAGGCCCGGCGCGCCGAACAGGAAATCGCCGGTGCCCAGGGCGGCAAGCCTGGCCTCGAGCGGAACCAGCGTCCTGGCCAGCCAGTGACGATACCAGGTGTCGATCTCGTCCTGCGAATGGCCCAGCTCGCGCTTGAGGTATTGCAGCACCGGCAGGTTGAGCGGCGCGTGGAGTTCGGTGGCGATCGCCATGGCCAGCTCGCGCGCGGTGAAGCGGTCCTCCGCGCCGCGCGGAAGCAGCGGCCGGTCCGGATAGCGTTCGTCGAGCCATTCCAGGATCGCCATCGACTGGGCATAGACGCGCCCGTCCACTTCCAGCGCCGGCACCCCGGCGAAGGGATTGAGCCTGCGGAATGCCTCTCCCCGCTGTTCGGCTCCGAGGAGGTTGACCGGCACGATCCGGTAATCCAGCCCCTTGAGATTGAGCGCGATGCGGACCCGGTAGCTGGTGGAACTGCGGTAATAGGCGTGGAGACGCACGTTCAGCTTCCTCTTCCGGTCTCGGCAGCGATCTGTTCGTGCAACCAGGCCGCGTGGCGCGGCGCCTTCCTGGTGCGGGACCATTCCTCAAGCATGTCGTCCGCCACGTCATGCAGGCGCCGCATCTGGTCGGGCGTACCGAATTGCCACGCCAGTTCAAGCCGGTGACCGTTGGGATCGAAGAAATAGATCGACTTGAACACGCCGTGATGCGTCGGGCCCACCACCTCCAGGCCGCAGGCCTCGGCGCGGGCCTTGGCCGCCATCAGGCTGTCCTCGCTCTCGACCTTGAAGGCGATGTGCTGCACCCATGCGGGCGTGGCCTCGTCGCGGCCCATCGCGGCCGCGTTGGGTAGCTCGAAGAAAGCCAGCACATTGCCGCCGCCCGCATCCATGAATACATGCATGTAAGGATCGGGTTCGCCGGTGGAAGGCACCGCGTCCTCGGCGATGGCGAGCATGAAGTCCATGCCCAGCACCTCGCGGTAGAACGCGACCGTCTCCTTCGCGTCCCTGCACCGATAGGCGACATGGTGAATGCCGCCGAGCCTGGGGGCTGCCGCTCTCGTCATCCCGGGGTCTCCAGCTTGAGCACGCCGCGACGCACCTGGTCGCGTTCGATCGATTCGAACAGGGCCTTGAAGTTCCCCTCGCCGAAACCTTCGTCACCCTGGCGTTCGATGAATTCGAAGAAGACCGGGCCGACCTGCGGCTCGGCGAAGATCTGCAGCAGCAGGCGCGGGCGGGCGTCTTCGGTGGTGCCGTCGAGCAGGATGCCGCGCGCCTTCAGTTCGCCCACCGGCTGGCCGTGGCCCGGCAGGCGGGTGTCGAGCATCTCGTAGTACGTCGCGGGCGGCGCGGCCATGAACGGCACGCCCAGCGCCTTGAGGCGATCCCAGGTCTTCACGAGACTGTCGCAGCCCAGCGCGATGTGCTGGATGCCCTCGCCATTGAAGCGGCGCAGGAATTCCTCGATCTGCCCCTTTCCGCCCCCGTTTCCGTCGGCGCCTTCCTCGTTGAGGGGAATGCGGATCTTGCCGTCGGGCGCGGTCAGCGCCTTCGATGTGAGGCCGGTATATTCGCCCTTGATGTCGAAGTAGCGGATTTCGCGAAAGTTGAAGAGCTTCCCGTAGTAGTCCGCCCAGTAGGCCATGCGGCCGCCATAGACATTGTGCGTGAGGTGGTCGATCAGCTCAAGCCCGGCGCCGGCCGGATGCCTGTCCACGCCGGGCAGGTACTCGAAATCGATGTCGTAGATGGTGAGGGCACCGTCGCCGCTTCGCTCATAGCGATCGATCAGGTAGATGATCGAATTGCCGATGCCGCGGATACCCGGCAGGTGCAGTTCCATCGGGCCCGTGGCGACCTGCACCGGCTCGGCCGAGCGCGCCAGCAGTTCGGCGTAGGCCAGCCGCGCGTCCCGCACGCGAAAGCCCATGCCGCAGGCGCTGGGGCCATGCTCGCGGCTGAAGAACCAGGCCGGGCTGTGCGGCTGGTAATTGGTGATGAAGTTGATCTGCCCCTGCCGCCACAGCTCCACGTCCTTCGAGCGGTGCCGCGCGATCCTGGTGAACCCCATGCCCTGGAACACCGGCTCGAGCACGCCCTTGTCGGGAGCGGAGAACTCGACGAATTCGAAACCGTCGAGACCGATGGGATTGTCGAACAGGTCGGTCATGTCCTGGCTCCGGGAAAAGGGATGAGGGTTTCTCCGGGCAGGCACTGGCCGGCCGGCAGCGCGGGCGCCGCGCGCCATTGTTCGTAGATGGGCCCGAAATCGCGGCCGACCAGCTCGCCGATCAGCTGGGGCAGGCTTTCGAGCACGAAATAGATCTGCTGGAAACGATCGATCATGTAGCCGGTGCGCATGATGCGCACCGGTTCGAAGGGCAGGCGCGGCACCTGCCCGTCACCGATCGAATGCAGCGTCTCGCTGGCCGAGGACATGATCCCGGCGCCGAAGACCTTGAGGACATCGTCCTCGCGCACCAGGCCGAACTCGATGGTGTACCAGTACAGGCGCGCCAGCATCTCCAGCGCGCCCATCGCCATCGCCCGCGCGCCGGCCTTTCCGTAAAGCTCCAGGAAATCGGCGATGGCCGGGTCCAGCAGCATCGGCACATGGCCGAAGAAATCATGGAACACGTCGGGCTCGACCAGGTAGTCGAGCTCGTGCTCCTCGCGAATCCAGCGGGTTACCGGGAAGCGGCGATGGGCAAGGTGATCGAAGAACACGTCATCGGGGATGAAGCCGGGCACCGCGACCAGCCGCCAGCCGGTGGCCGGGCGCAGGATCGCGTTCGCGTCCTCGAAACGCGGGATGCCGCCGGCGCAATCGAGCCGGGCCAGCCCATCCCGGAACGAACGGCAGGCATGACGCTCGACCAGCGCCGACTGGCGGGCGTGGAGCCGCCGCCAGCGCTCGTGCATCTCCGGGGTATAGGCGTGCCAGTCCTGCCCGACGCTATAGTCGGCGGCGGCGCCTTCGTACTCTCCGCGAAGGCCGCTGGTGCTGGTTTGCGTGCACGGCACTTTCATGGTTCGCACAATACCACGGCGCGCGGTTCATTTCCGTGCGATTGTAACAGAAAATGCGTATGCTATTAGCGGAATCCACCAATAATAAGGGAAGAGGGAGACGATCCGTGCAGCTTGACGAATTCGACCGCAAGATCATCCAGTCCCTGCAGGAAGACGCGCGCATGCCCGTCGCGCAAGTGGCGGAACGCGCCGCGCTCTCGGCCACGCCGGTCAGCCGCCGGATCAAGCGGCTGGAGGACGAAGGCGTCATCCTCGGCTACCAGCCGGTGCTGGATCCGCGCAGGCTCGGGTTCGAACTCGATGCCTACGTGCTCATCAACCTTGACGGGCACAGCGACGAGAACATCTCCCGCTTCGAACAGGCGATCCAGGACAACCGCTATGTCATCGCCTGCCACGCCGTGACCGGAGACATGGACTACCTCGTCCACGTGATCGCCCGCGACGTCGAACATCTTTCGCAGATCACGCTCAAGTCGCTGGTGCGCATCCCCGGCGTGCGCGACGTCAAGTCGATCATCGTGCTGGAGACGATCAAGGAAGCGCGGGCACTGCCGCTGGCGTGAAATCCGAAGCCCGGCCCGGGTTCTCTTCCCTGCGGGGGGCGAGGGTTCGGCAGGTTGCGATCACACCGCTACCGCCCCAGCAGGTTCCGTGCCTGGCTGGCGATCTGGGCGAGCATCGCCGGCGTGATCGCCACCGCATGCTCGGCCCGGCGCACCATGGCGCGGAAGGCCTGGATCGAGGCCATGTGGCTGCGTCCCCAGTCCTCGGCGGCGGCGAGCGGATCCTTCCGGCCCAGCCTGGTGTGGGCCAGGCCCTTGAGGAAATCCAGCCGCATCTGCTGGAAATCGCGCGCCAGGCCCGCCACCAGCAACCGCTCCCAGGGATCGGACGGACTCATGATCGCGGCGCTCGCCTGCGCCCAGTCGAGGCCGAGCCCGGCGCCGATCCGGGTGAAGGCGGCCACCAGTTGCCGCGGGCCGATCCCGGTATCGCCCGCGAGCTGGGCGATGCCGACCGCGCCGTCGAGGTCGAACAAGTTCCCCACGTCCGCCGCTACCGCCTCCGGCGCGCCCAGTTCGAGCAGGCCGGCGCGCAGCTTGAGCGAATGCGCCAGCGTCCTCTCGCCAAGCAGTTCCACGGTATCGGTCGAAAGCGCCGCGATCCCGTCATGCAGGCGCGCGGCCAGTTGGGAGGGGGCGACCTGACCGGCACCGGCGCGCAGCAGGTCCGCCATGTGGCCGCGCACCGCGATCGCGACCCGATCGAACAGCGTCACGCGCGCGGCTTCCGGCATCGGCGCCGTTTCCAGCCGGTCCCACAGCGCGTCCAGCGAGAACAGCCGCTCGGCCAGCGAGAAGGCGGCGGCGACTTGCGCAAGGCTGGCGCCCTCCTCTTCCGCCAGTTCGAAAGGATGGACGATCCCCAGCCGGTTCACCATCCGGTTGGCAAGCTTCGTCGCGATGATCTCGCGGGCCAGGCGATGGCCCTTGATGAAGCGCGGGAACTTCTCCTGCATCGCCCGCGGGAAGGCGGAAAGCAGCATTTCGGCAAGGCCCGGATCGGACGGAAGCTCGCTCTTCTCGATCGCGTCCTGCAACAGCAGCTTGCCGCTCGAGAGCAGCACCGCCAGCTCCGGCCGGGTCAGCCCGCGACCGTCCTGCGCGCGGCGGGCGAGCGCCTCGTTGTCGGCAAGGCCCTCGGTGCGGCGGTCGAGATGCCCGCCTTCCTCCATCATCTCGATCAGGCGCACCAGCGAAGGCATGGCCTCCGCCCCGCCGCGCTCGGCGATCGACAGCGCGAGGGCCTGGAGCCGGTTGTCCTCCAGCACCAGCGCGGAAACCTCGTCCGTCATAGCGCGCAGCAGTTCGACGCGCTTCTTCTCCGAAAGCTTGCCGGCGCGGCGCGCGGCGGCAAGCGCGATCTTGATGTTGACCTCGTTGTCCGAGCAATCCACGCCCGCCGAGTTGTCGATGAAGTCGGCGTTGATGCGTCCGCCCAGTCCGTCGCGGCCCTTGAGCGCGAACTCGATGCGTCCGGCCTGCGTCACGCCCAGGTTCGCGCCTTCGCCGATCACCTTGGCGCGCAGTTCGTTGGCACTGACGCGCAGCGCATCGTTGGTGGGATCACCGACCGTGGCGTTGTTCTCGCTCGACGCCTTCACGTAAGTGCCGATGCCGCCGAACCAGAGCAGGTCGACCGGAGCCCACAGAATCGCCGAGATCAGCGAATCCGGATCGATCTCCGCCGCTTCGATGCCCAGCGCCTCGCGGATCTCGGGTGTCAGCGGGATCGACTTCAGCGTGCGCGGGAAGACCCCGCCGCCCTTGGAGATCAGCCCCTTGTCGTAATCGTCCCAGCTCGAATGCGACAGTTCGAACAAGCGCTTCCGTTCCGCCCAGCTCCGCGCCGGATCCGGGTCCGGATCGATGAAGATATGGCGATGATCGAAGGCGGCCACGAGCTTGAGCGCCTGCGAAAGCAGCATGCCGTTGCCAAACACATCGCCCGACATGTCCCCGCAGCCGACCACGCGCACCGGCTCGGTCTGGATATCCACGCCCAGTTCCAGGAAGTGGCGCCGCACCGAAAGCCAGGCCCCGCGCGCGGTGATGCCCATGGCCTTGTGATCGTATCCGTTCGAGCCGCCGCTGGCGAAGGCATCGTCGAGCCAGAAATCGCGGCTTGCGGCGATCGCGTTGGCGACATCCGAGAACTTCGCCGTGCCCTTGTCGGCGGCGACCACGAAGTACGGGTCGTCACCATCGAGCACGACGATGCCGGCCGGATGCACCACCTTGTCACCGACGATGTTGTCGGTGATCGAAAGCAGCGTGTCGACGAAGACCTGGTAGGCGGCCTGGCCCTCTGCCGCCCAGCCGGCGCGGTCGTGCGCCGGATCGGGAAGCTGCTTCGGATAGAACCCGCCCTTGGCCCCGGTCGGCACGATCACCGCGTTCTTGACGCGCTGCGCCTTCATCAGGCCCAGGATCTCGGTGCGGAAGTCGTCGCGCCGGTCCGACCAGCGCAAGCCGCCGCGCGCGATGGGCCCGGCGCGCAAGTGAATGCCCTCTACCCGGCGTGAATAGACGAAGATCTCGCGCCATGGCACCGGCTTCGGCAGGCCCGGCACTTGCGCGGAATCGAACTTGAAGGCGAGCGCGACCTGGCCTGCCCCGGCGAAGGCGTTGGTGCGCAAGATGGCGCCGACAAGGTCGCGATAGGCGCGCAGCAAGCGATCGTCGTTGATCGCGCCCACCCCGGCAAGGCCGGTGCGGATCGCTTCCTCGGCCCGCCCGCGCGCGCTGGCGCGATCGGCGGAGAAGCCGGGATCGTGGATGGCGCGGAACAGATCGATCAGGCCCAGCGTCACCGTCGGCGCGCCCTGCAAGGCATCGACCACCGTGGGGATGCCATAATGCATGCCGGCCTGGCGCAAGTAGCGATACCAGGCCCGCAACCAGTTCGCCTCGCGCTTGGACAGGCCAAGGCCCGGCACCAGGCGGTTGAACGCATCGTTCTCGCTCGACCCGTTGAGCACGCCGCACAGGGCATCCTCGATCATCGGGGCAAGGCGCAGCACGTCACCGGCGCGGCGCCCGACCGGCAGGGCCAGGGTGAAATCGTGGATCGTCCCGATCCGCCCCTGCTCAAGCGGCGTGGGAACTTCCGCAAGCACCCGGAAGCCGAAGTTCTCCAGCGCCGGAACCGCGTCGGACAGCGGCAGGCTGCCGTGGGCCTCGTATATCTTGAGCCGCAGGCTTCCTGGCGCGTCGCTTTCGTGGGCATAGATCCGGGCGTCGCGATGGCCTTGCAGCCGTTCCCCGTCGGCGGCCTCGCCAACCACGATCTTGCGCATGTGGCCGATGTCGATCGCCGCTTCCATGGGGCCGTAGTCGCTGCGGTAGGCCAATGGAAAGGCGTCGGCATAGCGGCCGGCGACCGCCGCCGCCCGCGCCGGCTCGAGCGTCTGGGCCAGCGCCGCCTCGACCGCTTCCGGCCAGCCGCGCAGCATCACCTGCAGGCGGCGGTCGAGTTCCTCCTCGTCGGGCTCGTGCACGCCGTCGCGGATATCGACGGTGAAGCGCAGCATCGCCAGGTTGCCCGCCTCGACGCTGAGGCTCCAGTCGAGCGAGGGCGCCTGCGCGGCCTCCTCGATCATCGCCTGGATGCGCTTGCGCATCTCGGTGGCGACCAGGTCGCGCGGCAGCCAGACGAAGGCGAAGAGGTGGCGCATCAGCGGCGCGCGGGTGATGAGCAGGCGGGGTCGCGGCCGATCGACCAGCCCGGTCATGGTCGTCGCCAATCGCTCCACGTCCTGGGCGCCAAGGCCGAGCACGAGATCATGCGGCAGGCTGGTGAGCGCATGGGCCAGCGCCTTGCCGGTATGCCCGGCCGGATCGAGCCCCAGCTTGCTGGCCAAACCCGCCAGCAGCCAGCGCAGTCTCGGCACCCGGTCCGGCGGCGCGGCCAGCGCGGCGCTCGTCCAGATCCCGGCATGCACCGAAAGCGCGGTGACGGCGCCCTTCTCGATGACCGGAATGAGGAACAGGTCCAGCGGCACGCGGCGGTGGACAGTGGCCATCTGGTTGGCCTTTATCACCATCGGCGCACGCACCTCGCCATCGGCCAGTTCGGCATCGAACACCGCGAAGGCGCGGTCATAGCTGGCGTCGGACAGCAATTCCCCCGCACCGCGCCGGCAGACCCCAAGCCGCTGCGACTTGCTGCCGTCGCGCTTGCGGGTCACGTGGCCGAGCTGGGTGAGCATGCCGCCCGCGAACCAGCGCAGCAGTTCGGCGCCCTCCCGATCGGCCACGGTCTCGGCATCGGCGCGCAGCGCCTCCACCATGCGCGGCCAATCGGCCACGGCGCCGCGCACGTCGGCCAGCGTCGCCTCCAGCGAGCGCACCAGTTCGCGGCGCTGGCGCGCATCGACGCGGGCGGTTTCGATGTAGATCATCGATTCGCGGCTGCTGCCGGGCACGCCGGATTCGGGAATCGCGACAAGCTTGCCCTCGGCATCGCGCTCGACCGAGAGCACGGGATGAGCGAGCCGATCGATCACCAGCCCTGCCTCGGCGACGGCCGCGGCAATCGAATCGACCAGAAACGGCATGTCGTCATTGATAAGCGCGATGCGCAGCAGGCGGCGCCCTTCGCTGGCCGAGGCCAGCTCGATCGCCGGCTCGCCCGGTTTGCGCGACTGCGCGGCCGCGAGCAGGAAACGGGCCGATTCCTCGATCCATGCCCCGTCGGCCGGGCCGTCGCCCGGCAGCAGCGAATCGCGGACGCGTTCCGCGATGGCGCCTTGCAGCGATGCATGCAGCGCGGCCTCCGGCTGCGCGCCGTTGCGCTTCTTGCGGGAAGCCCTGGTTTTCAGGGGGGCGGTCAATTCACCTGCGCTCATTGCTTTCTCCGCAATCCTCAAGCTCCAACCGGCGGCGCTTCTGCGGCGCAGTTCCGGCCGGACCACGATATAGGGCCGATCGAACGATACGGCATCCATGGCACCAAAGGTATTTCCCTAGGCCACAAACAGGAAATGGCAACGATACGAGGCCGGCGCTTGCGACCCGAAGCGCTCGGCACGATGCCTCCAGCTTTCGCAGCCCTGTAACATAATTTTCCGTCTCCGCAATATTAGCATAACCACCAGCAATGCCGGCCGCTGCAAATACATGATCCGCCAGCCGTTCGGCGGGTTGGAACGAAGCCGCGGGGCGCGCTTGCAGTGGATAGGCTCGCAGCCCCTCTTGGCGATGCATGCTGCGATGCCGAACAATTCGGCAACTAACAATACAAGTAACTTCCGCCCAGCGTTTCAATATGTTAAGAGCATCGCCGATGGTGACAGGGACGGCGGGCGACACTCAGGAAAACCACGTTCCGGATAGTTCCGGAGCGGATGTGGAGGTGCGCACGCTGGCGGACCTGGCACGCCTGGCCGGCGTTTCGGCGGGCACCGTCTCGCGCGCGCTTGCCGGCAAGGCGCTGGTGAACACCGAGACGCGCGAACGAATCCAGGCCCTTGCCCGGCGGCACGGCTTTCGCCCCAACCAGATGGCAAGCAAGCTGCGTTCGCGGCGGACCGGTGTCATCGGCGTGGTCGTTCCGCTGGCCCAGGAAGAGCGCCAGCAGATTTCCGATCCGTTCTTTCTCACGCTGCTCGGCTGCCTGGCCGACGAGCTGGCCGAAAGCGGGTATGACGTCATGCTCAGCCGCGCGATCCCGGACGGGACCAGCGACTGGCTGGAACGCATGACAAGTTCCGGCATGGTCGATGGCGTCCTGCTGATCGGCCAGTCCGACCAGTTCGGCGTGGTCGAGGCGGTTTCCGCCGGCTATCGGCCGATTGTCGCCTGGGGCACCTTCCGGGAAGGTCAGAACCACTGCGCCGTGGGGACCAACAACATCGCCGGCGGACGCGTCGCGGCAGGGCACCTGATCGCCTCGGGAGCCCGCAAGCTGGCTTTCCTGGGCGATACCACCGGCATCGAGATCGACGAGCGCCACATGGGCGCGGCCGCCGCCGCCGCGGAAGCCGGCATTCCCCTGATCCATGTCCCCATCGATCTCGCCAGCGATCGAATGGGCCCGCAGATCAAGGCGGCCATGGCCGAATGCGATCACGATATCGACGGCATCGTCGCCGCTTCGGACCTGATCGCGATAAACGTGCTCTACCGCCTCCACGAGCACGGGCGCCGCGTGCCGGAGGATGTCCAGGTGGTCGGCTTCGGCGACCTTCCGCTGGCGGCGCTGACGATCCCGCCCCTCACCACCGTCCGCCAGGAAATCGCCATCGGCGCCAAGGCCATGATCGAAAGGCTCAAGGCGCGGATCGAAGGCGAGCCGGCCGAAAGCCTGGTGATGCCCCCGCAACTCATCGTGCGGGGAACCACCCGGCCCCGCTGAGCCCGCACCCGCGCGCAGGGCCCGCGCGGGAGGCGATCCTGATGACTCTCCGGGCTCGAAGGTGTAACCTTCCCGCGGTCCTGGCCGAAAACCGCAGGCAAGAAAAGCCGGAGAGCCTGCCATGATGATCCGCCCGATTGCCCTCCTTGCCCTCGGCGCGGCGTGCGCCGTCGCGCTCGTCGTTGGCGGCGGCGCACTGTCCGCCGGCAAGCCTGCGGTTCCCGCGCGTTTCCCCGGCCCGCCGGCGGAACAGGCGGCGGCCACCGGGGATCAGGTGGCGGTGCTGGCGGGCGGCTGCTTCTGGGGCATGGAAGGCCTGTTCGAGCACGTGAAAGGCGTGAAGTCCGTCACCTCGGGCTATGCCGGAGGAACGAAGGCCTCCGCCAGCTACGCCAAGGTCTCCACCGAAACAACCGGTCATGCCGAGGCGGTGCGGATCGTCTATGATCCGGCAAAGGTCAGCTACGGCACGCTGCTGGAAATCTACTTCGCGGTCGCGCACGATCCGACCCAGGTAGACAGGCAGTTCCCGGATACCGGCCCCAGCTATCGCTCGGCGATCTTTCCGCAGAACGCCGCCCAGCGCGCGGCGGCGGCGGCCTACATCGCGCGGCTGGACAAGGCCAGGGTCTTCGCCGGACCGATCGCCACCAGGCTGGAAAGCGGCGGCTTCTATCCGGCCGAGAGCTATCATCAGGACTACATGCGCCGGAACCCGCAGGCTTCCTACATCCAGCGCTACGACATGCCCAAGCTGGCGGCGTTCAGGAAGGCCTATCCGGGGTTGTACCGGGACTGATACCAGGTCTCATCGCGCGGAACCCTTGCTTACCTTTCCTTCGTCGCCCGCGAGGCGCTGAAGGGAGAAGACGAGTCTCAGTCCTGGAGACTCGGTTTGAACGGGATCGCCAGCCCGGCCGCGCGGGCGCTCGCCCAGGCCCATTGGAAGTTGTAGCCGCCCAGCCAGCCGGTGACGTCCACCGCCTCGCCGATCAGGTAGAGGCCCGGCACGTTGCGCGCTTCCATGGTCTTGGAGGAAAGCCCGCCGGTATCGATGCCCCCGGCGGTGACTTCGGCCTTGGCGAAACCCTCTGAGCCGTCGGGCACGAACGGCCAGCGCGCCAGCTTCTGCTCCACCTTCTCCAGCGCCTTGTCAGCCAAGTTGCCGAGGTCCCCCGAAAGGCCCAGCCGCTCGCACAGGGCTTCGGCAAGGCGATCGGGCAGGCCTTCGGCAAGGACCTTGCGCAAGGTACTGCGCGGCCTTTCCCGCTTCGCGCCCCGGAGCCACCCTTCCTCGCGACCGGGCAGAAACTGCGTCGTCACGGTCTGCCCGCGCCGCCAGTAGCTGGAGGCCTGCAGGATCGCCGGGCCGGACAGGCCGCGATGGGTGAACAGCGCCGCCTCGCGGAAAGCGGCCCCGCCGCATCGCGCGATCACTTCGGTGGAGACGCCGGCGAGCTCCCGAAACAGGGCCTCCTCGCCGGGCAGGGTCAGGGGCACCAATGCCGGGCGCGGCTGCACCACCTTGAGACCGAACTGGCGGGCAAGGTCATAGGCAAAGCCGGTCGCGCCCATCTTCGGGATCGAGGGGCCACCCGTGGCGACGACGAGGGCGGGCGTCCGCACCATGCGCTCGCCGAACGCGACGCGGTAGCGTCCGTCGGCATGCTCCACCGCGCGGACCGCCTCGCCACAATGCAGTTCAACGCCGCCCTTCGCGCACTCTTCCAGCAGCATCGCCACGATCTGCCTGGCGCTGTCGTTGCAGAACAGCTGGCCCAGCGTCTTCTCGTGCCAGGCGATGCCGTGGCTTTCCACCAGCGCGAGGAAATCGGTGGGCGTGTACCGGCTGAGCGCCGATTTGGCGAAGTGCGGGTTCGCCGAAAGATACCGATCGGGCGCCGTGTGCACGTTGGTGAAATTGCAGCGCCCGCCGCCCGAGATCAGGATCTTCTTGCCGGGTTCGCCGGCATGATCGAGCAGCAGCACCCGCCCGCCTCGCTGTCCGACGGTCGCCGCGCAAAACAGGCCGGCCGCGCCCGCGCCCAGGATCACGGCGTCGTATTCGGCGGGCGGCGTCATGCGCGCCGTCCCGATCCCGGCGTTCGCCGGAATGGCGGGCGATCCCCGTGGGCGGTCGCGGAACGGTGGGTCACGCCGGCACGAGTTCCAGCGCCAGCGCCTCGGCCACGCGGATGCCGTCGACGGCGGCGGACAGGATACCGCCGGCATAGCCCGCGCCTTCCCCGGCCGGATAGAGCCCCCGCGTGTTGAGGCTCTGAAAATCGCGGCCGCGCGTGATGCGAACCGGCGATGACGTGCGCGTCTCGACACCGGTCATGACCACGTCGGGGTGATCGTAGCCAGGAACCTGCCGCCCGAACGCGGGGAGTGCCTCGCGGATCGCCTCGACAACGAAATCGGGCAGGCACTGCCTGAGATCGGTAAGATGCACGCCGGGCTGATAGCTCGGGATCACCTCGCCGAATTCGCTGGAGGGTCGGTCCGCCAGGAAATCGCCCAGCTTCTGCCCCGGCGCCTTGTAGTTCGATCCGCCCGCCCGGTAGGCCAGCTCCTCGAACTTGCGCTGAAAGGCGATGCCGGCGAGCGGGTGTCCGGGGTAGTCCCGTTCCGGCGTGATATCGACCACGAGGCCGGAATTGGCATTGAATTCGGCGCGCGAATACTGGCTCATGCCATTGGTGACGACGCGCCCTTCTTCCGAGGCAGCGGCCACCACGCGCCCGCCCGGGCACATGCAGAACGAATAGACCACCCGGCCGTTGCCGCATTTGTGCGAGAGCGAATAGGCCGCCGCGCCCAGGATGCCATTTCCCGCGCTGGCGCCGTATCGCGCCTTGTCGATCCAGCTTTGCGGGTGTTCGATGCGCACGCCGATGGCGAAGGGCTTGGCCTCGATGTGGACGTTCCGATCGTACAGCACCTGGAAGGTATCCCGCGCCGAATGGCCGACCGCCATGATGACATGGCTGGCGGCCAGGAATTCGCCGGTCGAAAGATGCAGCCCCCTTAGCCGGCGCTCGCCGTCCTCGCCTGTCTCGATCTCGAAATCCTCGACGCGCGTGCCAAAACGGTATTCGCCGCCAAGCCGCTCGATCGTCTCGCGCATCGAGATGACCATGGTGACGAGGCGGAAAGTGCCGATGTGCGGGTGCGCCTCGGTCAGGATATCGTCCGGCGCGCCGGCCTTGACGAATTCCGTGAGCACCTTGCGCCCCAGGTGGCGCGGGTCCTTGATGCGGCTGTAGAGCTTGCCGTCGGAAAAGGTCCCCGCCCCGCCCTCACCGAACTGCACGTTGCTTTCGGGATTGAGCACCGAGCGGCGCCACAGGCCCCAGGTATCCTTGGTCCGCTCGCGCACGGCCTTGCCGCGTTCGACGATGATCGGCTTGAACCCCATCTGCGCCAGCACCAGCGCGGCGAGCAGGCCGCAGGGACCGGCACCGATCACCACCGGACGCGGGCCTTCATAGCCTTCCGGCGCGCGGGTGACGAACTTGTAGCTGGTATCAGGCGTGGACCGCACGTGCGGATCGCCGGCGAAACGCGCCAGCACGTCCGCCTCGTCGCGGACCAGCACGTCGAGCGAATAGACCAGCTTGATCGCGCTCTTGCGGCGTGCATCGTTTCCGCGCCGCGCCACCGCCAGCCGATGGAGATCGCCGGCGGCTATCCCCAGCCTTTCGCAGACCGCCCGCTCGAGGTCGGCAGGCGTGTGGTCGAGCGGCAATGCAAGGTCGGTCAGGCGGAGCATGGGGCCCCATAGCCGCGAAACCGGCGCCGCGCCATGCCCTGCCGCTGCCCTGCCACTGTCCTGCCGCTGCCTTGTCCCGGCCGCCTCCCGCCCATGAGGACCCGTCGACCGACGGCCGAGCCACACAAATCTCTTGAAGCGAGACTCATCTCCCCCCTCGCCGCCTTCGGCAGCTCGCAATGACGAAGGGAAGGGAAACAAGAATTCCGATCAATGTGATTTGATATAAATGGGAAAATACAGGCCTGACATTGATGATGGAATAGATGCCGGAGTTCTTGTCGCATTGCAGTATGACAGGTTAACTCAGTTGACTCGCTTAAAGAATCTTCGAATAAACGCGGGGGGCCAGCGCAATCACACAAATGTGCTGGTTACGATTCCGCCCTGGCGGAGGGAGGGGTTAATGAGGAACGGTTGGGGCAAGTCGATTCTGGCGGCTGCCAGCATGTGCACTGGCGGTGCGGCCCTGGCCCAGGAAACCCCTCCTCCCCCGCCCGATCTGCCGACCCGTGGCCAGATCGAGCAGAACCTCCCTGAGAACCAGCGTCCCGAACCGTCACGCGCGCGGATCGATACCAGCAAGGCGATGGCGCATCCCCCCTGCGCCCTGGAACAGTCCGATGTCCGCGTGAACCTGACCTCGCTCTCGCTGGAAAAGCCGGACGGCAGCGCGCTGGCGCCGGAATTGCAGAGCCTGCTGGCGGGTGTCGATGCCGATCTGCACGGCGAGCAGCCGATCGCCGTCGTCTGCCAGGTGCGAGACCGCATCAACGCGCGCCTGGGCGAAGCGGGCTACGTCGCCCTTGCCCAGATTCCGGGGCAGCAGATCAGCAATGGCGTGCTGCACGTCCAGGTCGTCACCGCCCGCATCGTCGAAGTGCGCATCGTCGGCGATCCGGGGCCGTTTCGCTCGCTGCTGGAAGAACGTGTCGCCCAGATCCGGGCGCTCGAACCGCTCAACCGCCACGATGCCGAGCGCATCCTGCTGCTGACCGGGGACACCCCCGGCCTTGACGTACAGCTTGCCCTCAGCGCCGCGAACGGCACGCCGGGCGACGTGATCGGCACCCTCACCGTCGAAACGCGGCGCTTCGCCCTGCTGGCCAACGTCCAGAACTACGGCTCCCATGAACTCGGCCGCTGGATCGGCTCGGTTCGCGGCGAGGCTTATGGCCTGACCGGGATGGCCGATCGCACGTATCTCGCCTTCTCGAACGCGTTCGACTGGAAGGAAGTGCGCGTCCTCCAGGCCGGCCATGACTTCACGCTTGCCGACAACGGGCTGCGCATGGGCCTGCGCGGAAGCCTTGCCTGGTCGCGGCCCGATATCGAGAATCTCGATCTGCGCTCGCGCTCGACCATCGCCGGCCTCGACCTGACCATGCCGATCAGGCGCACCGTGCGCCAGACGATCTCGGCGACCACCGGCTTCGAATTCCTCGACCAGAAGTCGGACATCCACGCCAGCGACACCACGCTGCCCTTCACGTCCGACAAGCTGCGCGTGCTCTATGCGCGCATCGACTACGACCTGAGCTTCCTGGACGGCAACAGCGAACTCGTCCGCGCCGCCGGATCGCTCGAACTGCGCAAGGGCCTCGACATTTTCGGCGCCACCAAGGAGGGTCTCATCAGCGGCCAGGCCGCTCCCAGCCGCCTGTTCGGCAACCCGACCGCGACCGTGGTGAAGGGCAACCTGGACCTCGCGATCAAGCCGCATCCAATGTTCGAGCTCGATCTTGGCGGTTTCGGGCAGTGGGCGAACGATCCGCTGCTCAACCTGGAGGAATTCTCCGTCGGCAACTATACGCGCGGGCGCGGCTACGATCCCGGCGCGAACGGCGGCGACCGCGCCTACGGTTTCACGATCGAGCCACGCATCAAGCTGCCGATCGCCAACTTCAGCGTGCAGGCCAGCGGCTTCTACGACTGGGTCCATCTGGAAAACCTCGATCCCGGCACCAACGAGCCCAAGCGCACGCTGCGCTCGGTCGGCGGCGGGCTGCGCTTCATCCTGCCGCAGCGCCTGGTGATCGACCTGACTTATGCGCACCCGCTCGACAAAGTGCTCAGTACCGATGCCAAGAAGCCCGCGGATCGCCTCCTGATCTCGCTCACGGCCAAGCTGTTCTGATGGGGAGAGGTACGATGACTGCCGACATTCGTAGCACGGGCCGTTCCAGGTTCGCTCGCCCTGCCCGTCGCAACCGCAGGCTGGGCCTGCTCGCTTCCAGCGCGCTGGTCGGCTCGGTTCTCCTTGCGTCGCCCGCGCTTGCCCAGAACCTGCCCGAGTTGCCGGGCAACCCCCCGCTTCCCGCCGCCGCCAATGGCGCCGACATCTCGGTCGCCGGGCCCAACATGACCATCGATCTCAACGATGCCAGCCGGATCATCGATTTCGCGTCCTACAACATCAGCGCCGGCCGGACCGTTACCTATACCACCGACGACACCTCGCTGACCGGCCTGGTCGCGGTCAACCGCGTGCTGACCGGCGGCGGCGCCTCGCAGATCGACGGTTCGATCGTCGCCAGCCTCGGCGGCGGCAATTCGATCAGCGTATGGCTCATCAATCAGGAAGGCATCACTTTCGGATCGAATGCCACCTACAGCGGCGGGAGCCTGATGCTCTCGACGCTCGATTTCACGGATACCGTCGATGCCACGTTCCGCGCCAACTTCGCGGTCGCCGGGGCCGCGACGTCCACGCCCTTCGGCTTCTCCGGAACCAGCACGAGCCCGATCGTCCTCGGCAGCGCCGGTCTCAACGTCTCCGGCTCGATCGTCGCGGTCGGCCAGAACATCACGGCCGACAGCGCGCTGACCACCGCCGACGGTTCGATCGTCCTCATCGCCGGGACCGACGTCACCTTCGGTTCGGGCCTCGGCAACCCGCTCAGCTTCACCGTCAACGCCGGCACCGCGCTTGGCGGCGCGGTCACTGTCAACGATGACCTGACGGGACAATCGGTCATCGTCGCGGGCGGGCTTCAGGCCAATCTGACGGCGGCCCTGCTCAATGTCGATGCCGCCGCGACCCTCACCGCCACCGCCAACGGCGGCACCGTGACCCTCGCCACCGCGAGCACCAGCCACGGCGCCGACACGATCACCATCAACAACGGCTTGAACGCGGCGCCTTCGATCGTCACGGACGGCAATCTCACCGCCGCCGGCATCGCTGCCGACATCGTGGTCAATTCGGCGGCCGACCTGACCGGGGCGAGCGCCTTCGACGCTACCGGTAACGTCCTGATTACGACGACCGGCCTCGCCAACCTCACCGGCGCGATCGACGCGGACAACGCCATCACCGTCACCACCGGGGACGACGCGACCCTGGGCGGGGATCTGACCGCCGGCACCGATGTCTCGCTGACGGTGAGCGGCAATGCGCAAGTCACCGGCGCGGTGACGGCCACCGGGCAGGACATCCTCGCCCTCGTCGGCGGCAATGCCTCGTTCACCGACACGCTCACCGCCGGGCGCGACATCGACCTTGGCGCCGGAGGCACCATGACCGTCGGCGCCGATGCCCTGGCGGGCCGGGACTACCTTACTCAAGGCTCCAGCGTCACGCTGGGGGACGTAGGCCAGACCTTCACCCAGAGCGCGGGCCGGGCAGTGACGGCACACGCCGTCACGGGCGACGTGACCGGCCTCGGCACCCTCACCCTGCAATCGGGCGGCGGCGCCGACGCGACCTTGCAGGCCGACGCCGGGGAAGTGAATTTCGCATCCGCCACTACGGTGGACGCCGGCACGGGCGATGTCGTCGTGACCAGTTCGCCGGCGATCACACTGGGCGACGTCACCGCCGCCAACCTGTTCACCTTCGGCAATACGGCCCTGACCTCGACCGGCGCGATCACCACCGGCAACCTGACGATCGCCAATGCCCTGACGATCAATTCCACCGCGGCCTCGGTGACGACCGGCGACATCGACATCCAGAACTCCGGCGCGGCGCTGACGATCCTGGCAGGCGGCGTGGCCAGCGACGTGACGACCGGCGCGCTCGCCACCAATCGCGGAGACATCCTGGTCTCGGCGGGCCGGGACATTGCCCTGGACAGCGCCTCCACCGCACTCACCGATCCGCCCAATGCACCGGTCGCGGGCTCGATCGGCCTGTCCTCCGGCCGCTCGACGCAGACAGGCGCGCTGATCGCCGGCACCGACATCGCCATCCGCGCGGTGGGCACGATCGCCGTGACCGACGCCACCGCCGGAGACGACATAGACGCCCTCGCGAACGGCGATATCTCGCTGACGAACGGCACGATCCTGGGAACCGGCGCCGATACCAGCGCCGTCACATTCGGCGCGACGCCGGGCATCGCCGGCGCGGTAAGCCTGGCCGGCGCGGAAGACCCGGCGCTGGTGGGATCGACGCTGCGGCTCATGTCCGCCGGCGCGGGCGTGACTTCAACCGGCACATTGGCCAACGACGGACCGGGCAACGTTGATATCTTCACCAACGGCGACATCGACCTCGCCACGGTGACAGCCGCGAACGGCTCGATCTCGCTCCTGGGCTTCGGCTCGGTGAACGCCGCCAGCCTGACCGCCAGCGACGACATCCTTGCCGGCGCCGCCGTCGATATCAATTTCGCCAGCGCCACGGCGACCGGCGGCACCCTCGATATCGATGCGACCGGCAATGCGCGGGTCGACATCGGGATCGCCGGCACCGTGATCGATATCAGCGCGGGCGAATCGATCAATTCAGCCACCTCGCTGACGACCAGCGGCGGCAACGTGGTGCTCGACGCCAATAACGCGATTTCGTTCAACGCTGTTGCGGCGGGGGGCGGCAACGCCAACCTCACCGCGACTGCCGGCGCGATCAACGGCACGAACGTCTCCGCCGATCTCGACGTGAACGCCACTGCCGCAACCAATGTCACATTGGCCACGGCGACCGCCGGCGGCGCGCTCAATGTCGGTGTCGGCAACAATGCCTCGGTCGGCACTGGCACCGCCGCCACGCTGATCGACATCGCCGCGGGCGGCACGATCACCTCCGCGACCTCGCTGACGACCACGGCGGGTAACGTGCTGCTCGATGCGGTGGGCAACATAACCGTTGACTCGATCACCGCCGGCGGCGGCAACGCCAACCTCACTTCGGCCGCCGGTTCGGTCACCGGCGGCAATGTCAGTGCCGGGATCAACGTCAATGTCTGGGCCGCTACCGACGCGGCCCTGGCCAGCGCCACGGCCGGCGGCCTGCTCGATGTCGACGCAGGCAACAATGCCTCGGTCGGCACCGGCGCTGCCGCCACGCTGATCGATATCGACGCGGGCGGGGCCATCACCTCGGCCACCTCGCTCACGACGACGGCGGGCGACGTGCTGCTCGATGCGGTGGGCAACATCACTGTCGGCACCGTCACGGCAGGCGGCGGCAACGCCAACCTCACTTCGACCGCCGGTTCGGTCACTGGCGCCAATGTCGGTGCCGGGATCGACGTCAATGTCCTGGCCGCTACCGACGCGGCCCTGACCAGCGCAACGGCCGGCGGCGTGCTCGATGTCGACGCGGGCAACAATGCCTCGGTCGGCACCGGCGCCGCCGCCACGCTGATCGACATCGACGCGGGCGGCACGATCACCTCCGCGACCTCGCTCACGACGACGGCGGGCGACGTGCTGCTCGATGCGGCGGGGAACATAACCGTTGGCTCGATCACCGCCGGCGGCGGCAATGCCAACCTGACTTCGACGACCAGTTCGATCAGCGGCAGCGCGGTCCAGGCGGACCTTGCCGTCAATGCCGCCGCGCCGGGCGACGTGACGCTCGGCTCCGCCTCGGCGGGGACCAATTTCAATGCGAACGCCGGCAACGACCTGTTGGTCGGCATCGGCACGGCGGGGGGAACGATAAACGCCATCGCGGGACGCGACATTGCCTTCACCTCCGGAACGGCCGGCATGGACATCAACGCCAACGCCGGTCGCAACGCGGCGTTCACGGCAGCAACCGCCGGGGGCATTCTCAATGTCGATGCCGGCGGCAATGCCGCTGTCGGCACCGGCCAAGCCGGTTCGCTGATCGATGTCGATGCGGGCGGCGCCATTACCTCGGCGACCTCGCTTACGACCACGGCCGGAGACGTGCTGCTCGATGCAGCGGGTAATATCACCGTCGCGGCCGTGACGGCTGGTGGCGGCAATGCCACCCTGACCTCGACCGCTGGTTCGGTCACCGGCGGCGATATCAATGCCGGCATCGACGTCGATGTCGCGGCGGCAACCGACGCGGCGCTGACCAGCGCAGCGGCCGGCGGTGTGCTCAAGGTCAGTGCATCGGGCAACGCGGCTGTCGGCACTGGCGCTGCCGCCACGCTGATCGATATCGACGCGGGCGGCGCCATCACCTCCGCCACATCACTCACGACGACGGCGGGCGACGTGCTGCTCGATGCGGCGGGAAACATAACCGTTGGCTCAATCGTCGCCGGCGGCGGCAATGCCAACCTGACTTCGACAACCGGTTCGATCAGCGGCAGCGCGGTACAGGCGGCCCTTGCCGTCAACGCGAATGCGCCGGGGAACGTGGCGTTCGGTTCGGCGTCGGCGGGGACCGACCTCACGCTCAATGCAGGCAATGACGTGCAGGTCGGCACGGGTTCCGCGGGCGGCACGATCAACGCCAGCGCGGGCCATGACGCTTCGCTCGCGACGGCGACGGCTGGCGACACTCTCAAGGTCGATGCGGTACGCAACGCTTCCGTCGGCACCGGCGCGGCCGGATCGCTGATCGATGTCAGCGCGGGCGGCACGATCACCTCGGCGACTTCGCTGGCCACCACGGCGGGCGACGTGCTGCTCGATGCCGTGGACGACATCACCGTGGGCGCCGTCACGGCGGGCGGCGGCAACGCCAAGCTCACTTCGGCCTCGGGCTCGATCGGCGGCAATTCGGTCACGGCAGGCCTTGCCGTCGATACGACGGCGGCAGGCGACGTGGCGCTTGGCTCCGCTTCGGCGGGCACGGTGCTGAACGTCGACGCCGGCAACGACGTGCTGGTCGGCGCAGGCTCGGCCGGCGGAATCATCAATGCCGCCGCCGGGCGCGACGCCATCTTCACCTCCGCGACCGCCGGCACCGACATCAACGCAAATGCCGGCCGCAACGCCGCGCTGACCACGGCGACCGCCGGCGGGATCCTCAACGTCGATGCGACGGGCGATGCCGCGATCGGTACGGGCGCGGCAGGTTCGCTGATCGATATCGATGCCGGCAGCACGATCACCTCGGCGACTTCGCTGGCCACCACCGCAGGCGACGTGCGGCTCGATGCGGCGGGCAATGTCACCCTCGCCGCCGTCACGGCGGGCGGCGGCAACGCCGACCTGACTTCGACCTCGGGCTCGATCAGCGGCAACTCGATCACCGCAGGGCTCGCCGTCAATGCGAAGGCGGCAGGCGACGTCGCCCTTGGTGCGGCTTCGGCGGGGACCGATCTCGGTGCCGATGCCGGCAACGACGTGCTGATCGGCTCCGGTTCGGCCGGCGGCACTGTCAATGCCACCGCCGGACGCGATGTTGCACTCGCCACCACGACGGCGGGCACCGACATCAACGCCTCGGCGGGCCGCAACGCCGCGCTGGCCACGGCGACCGCCGGCGGCATTCTCAAGGTCGATGCGGGCGGCAACGCCTCGGTCGGGACCGGCCAGGCCGGCACTCTGATCGATATCGACGCGGGCGGGACGATCGCTTCGACCACCGCGCTGACCACCACGGCCGGGAACATTCTGCTGACGGCGGCCCAGAACGCAACGCTCGCCGCCGCCACGGCGAATGGCAGCGGCGCAAGCATCACCGTCGAGGCGAAGGACGTGACCATCAACGGCGCCCTTGTCGCCAGCGACACCGGAAGCATCACGCTGCGCAACAACGGCGGCATGCCGACGGTGGTCGGGAACAACCCGAAGACCAATGTCGCCGCCTTCTCCGTCGACAATGGCGAACTCGCCCGCCTCGATGCCGGCTCGGTCGTCATCGACTCCGGCAGCCGCGACCTCGAACTGGCGACCATGACGATCGGGGCCGATACGGGTTCGCATGACGTCCGGTTCCTGAGCACGGGCAATGTCGAATTCACCGGCCCGATGACCGTGGCCGACACCGCCGCCGCCCGCACCGTGCAGATCGGCGGAACGCTGGACGACCTCGGAGACGATGCCGCCGCCGAGAATCTCGCGCAGATCATCACCGCCCGCATCGACCAGCACGACAAGCCGCAAATCCTTGCCGGTTCGGCCATCATCGAACTGCGCGGCCAGAAGATCCTGTTCGGCACCGGCGCGATGGTGGATCTCTATCTCACCAAGACCGACCAGGAGATCGCCCAGATCGTGGGCGATCGCGCGTCGCTGCTCTATTTCGATCCGGCCGCGCAAACCGTCGATACCTTCCTCACCGCCCGGCAAGTGACCGTCGCCTACCAAAACTTCGCGTTGTTCCAGAACACCCTTCCGACCGGCAACCGGGGTGTGGCGATCAACTCGGCGGCCGGCGGCACGCCCGACCCAACGCAGCTGGCGCTGCGCCTGATAAGCACCGGCGGGGACACCCCCAACGGCTTCTCCATGTTCGGCACCGTCAACGGCTTCATCGGCACCACCGCCGCCGTCCTGACCAACGATGCCGTCCAGATCTTCAACCCGGACGGCAATCCGAACCAGGTCCGCATCAACCGCGGCAGTTCGCGCCTCAACGGCTGCGTGATCGGCGCGCCGGAGAAGGGTTGCCTTTCCACCGACGTGCCCCAGCCGGCCTTCAATTTCTACGATGAACGCAAGGCCGCCCTGTTCAGCGCGACCGACGATTCGACGATAGCCGTCAGTCCCCTGATCGGACGCGGCAATGACGGCCTGATCGTCAACATCGCCGACTCCCCGGTCGGCATCGACACCATCGAGTGCAGGCCGGAAGACACCGCCTGCAACAAGACCGAGGGCCAATGAGCATGAAGTCGATCCCCATGGTGCGCGGCCTGAAGACCACCCTCGCCTTGGCATCCTCGCTATCGATTCTGGCTGCGATGCTCGCCGCGAGCCCTGCCCTGGCGGCGGGCTCCGCGCCCGAACGATTTGACCTCGGCACCAATGCCAATGGCGATTCCTGCTCGGCTTCACGCCTGTGGAACGCCGGCGAAGGTCCGGTTCGCTACGATTCCGATCAGCCCTATTTGATAAGTTGCCGGGGCATTGCCGCCGCCGATGCCCAAGGTTATCTCAGCGCCGCCAACAAGCCGACATCGCTCGACAATTGCGGCGCGGCGGTGTCGGTCGATCTCGCGGGCATCGGCCCGGCCGAAGTGCGGCGCTGTATCGACGCGACGCTGGGCAAGGTCGCCGTGGACGTGCGCTTCAGCCTTGCGGGCGTGGCCTGGCAGGGCGCCGCGCTCGATCCCTCGGTCGGCGCGCTCGAGGCGGCGCTCCGGGTCCTCGCCTTGGGCGCCGCGCTGCCCAACAGCGATACGGCCGCGAAATCATCGATAGACCTTGCCGCGATACCGGCGGGACAGGCCTTTCCGGCAGTGGGAGAGGGCCGGGCCATCACGCCCGAGGCCGCGCTTGCCGACGGTGTGGCGGCACTCCAGACCGGCCGCCTGCTCGATGCCTCGCGCACGCTCAACGATGCCCTTCGCGCCTTCGCCACCGCCGACGTTTCGACCCGCATAGACCTGCGCCTTGCCGCCGGACTGGCCGAATCGAACCTCAGCCAGTTCGAACTGGCCGAAGGACATTTCGCCGTGGCGAAGGATCTGCTGCGCACCGCGCAGAACTTGCCGCGCGGCGACCAGCAGGAACAGCAGCTGGCGACATATCGCGGGATCGACCTCATCAACCAGCACCGCTGGCCCGAAGCCATCGCGGCGCTCGCCCGCGAAAACACCAGGGCCGGCGGCCTGGCGGACCCCCTCACGCTGAGCCGCCTCAACGAGGAGGCGACGGCCAGCGCCGACAGCCTGCAATCCCAGCTGGGCGACGAAAGCCTCCTGACGAGATCGCTGCTGGAGGCCCAGCGCAATCTGGCGCTGAGCGTCGCCTATCTGGGGTCGAACCAGGTCGACGCCGCCGACGCGGCGCTGCGGAAGGCGGCCGAGGCCGGCCGCGTGCTGGTGACTCGAATCACGCCCGAACGCATCGTCTGGCTGCGCACCGTGATCGAGCGCCAGCAAGCGCGCATCGACGTGCGCCGCGGCAACATCGGCAGGGCCCTTGCCCATTTCGACTGCGCGATCAACGCGCTCAGCGGTGGCCTTCCAGGCGGCGGCTGCCTGTTCGCGGGCGGCCAGCCGGTGAGCGACACGTTCCAGAACGCCCCGCTGCTGGTAGAGACCCGGCTCGAACGCGCCAGCGTGGCCTCGCGCGATCCGGCGCTCGATTCGGACAGGGTTCTGGCGAACTACCGCCAGGCGATGCAATCGCTGCCCAACCTGCAAGGCACCGGCTACGTCTCGCTCGCGGCGCTCGAACGCTACTTCGTGCTGCTCACCAAGGTGCGGCAGACCGAGGCCCGCGACGAAGAGTACTTCCACGCGATGCAGATGATCGGCGAGCCGGCGATCGCGCGCGAATACGCGCAATTGCAGAAGGTCGTCTCGGCCGATGCCGGCGTCGCCGACCTGCTGCGCCGCCGGGGCCTGCTCGAACGCCAGCTCATCCGCCTGCGCACCGAGATTTCGGGCCTTGGCGTGACGAGCGGACCCGAGTTCGAGAAGCTGGAGCAGGAACGCCAGGCCGCCGACGCGGAGCGCGATACGATCAACAGCCAGCTCATCGCCAGCAACGGCATAGGTGCGCTGGAAGACGAGCCTGCGACGATCGCGCAAGTACGCGCGGCGCTGATGCCCGGCGAAGCCTATCTCAAGCTGTCGCAGCTCTACAGCACGATGTTCGGCATTGTCATCACCAGGGACCAGACCTGGATCTACGAAGTCGCGGGCGGCCTGGCGAAGACCGATGCCCTTGCCGATGGCGTGCTGACCAGCGCCCGCATGGACGAGGCGACCCGCACCATCAGCTTGTTCCAGGTCACCAAGGCCTCGCAGCTGTTCCAGGCGATCACCGGCCCCGCCGCCGACGCGGTCGCGCATGCCAGCCGGATCATCTACAATCCCGCCGGCAAGCTGCGCCAGCTGCCGTTCGCCGTCCTGGTGACCGACCCCGCGTCCGCCGATACCTATGAGAAGCAGCGTCTCAAGGGGGACTACAGCCAGGTCAGCTTCGTCGCCCACCGGACCGAAACTGCCGTGGCACTCTCACCGCGCGCCTTCCTGCGCGTGCGCAGCGACGTGGCTCCGTCTCGTGCACCGGGGAAATTCCTCGGCATCGGCGAAAGCGCCGCGCCCGAACCGGCGGGACCGGCCGCCGCGCAAAGCAAGATGCCGTTCGATTGCTCCGTGACTTATGCCACCTGGGCCGGCTATCTCGGCCAGATCAAGCCGATCAGCGCGCACGAGATTTCGGTCGCGGCCACGGCCCTTGGAGTCGCCGACCCGCCGGAAATCACCGGTGCCGCCTTTACCGACGTAAGCCTGCTGAACGGCCCCGCCTCGACCGAGCTCGGCCGCTACCAGATCCTGCACTTCGCAACGCACGGCCTGCCTGAAACGCAAGTGGACCTGCCGCAGTGCAAGCTCCATCTCCCGCCCGCGCTGCTGACGACGCTTGCCGCTCCCGCTTCCGATGGCCAGGTGCTGTCGGACGGGCTGCTGTCGTTCGACGAAGTGGCCAGGCTGGAACTCGACGCCAACCTCGTGGTGCTCTCGGCCTGCGACACAGCGGCGGGCACAAGCGCCCAAACGGCACTGAAAGCGGGCCTGGAAAACTCTTCACCCGCTCTGGACGGCCTTGTCCGCTCGTTCATCGCCGCGCGCGCCCGCGCCGTGATGGCGACGTTCTGGGCAGTGCCGGTACTCAAGGAATCGGATGATCTGATGGCGACTTTCTATGGCATCGGACGCACCGGCGCGATGTCGAACTCGCTAAGGATCGCGCAGAACCAGATGATCGATACGCGGCGCTATTCGCACCCGTACTACTGGGGCGCCTATTTCCTGGTCGGCGACGGTGCCAAGACGATGCTGTCCCAGCCCGGCCAGGTGGCGATGAAGTAGGAAGGCGGCTTCGACGGCACCTTCCGCCCGGCTTCAGTCCCGCTCGCCGAAGATGCGGCAGGCGACCGCATCCAGCCGCGCGACCAGCTGCGGATCGCGCGCCGCGGGCTCGGTGACGAAGGCATGTTCAAGCGCCGTGTCGATCGGGCTCGGCGCGCGCAGGGACGGCAGGCTGGAGGCCAGCCTGTGCAGCGTGTCGCGCGCGATCCGCGCATTGGCGTGCATGACCTCGAGGACGTGGGACACTTCCACCCCGGCCTCCTCCGCGCGCCAGCAGTCGTAGTCGGTGACCATGCCGAGCAACGCGTAGGGCAGTTCCGCTTCGCGCGCGAGCCGCGCCTCGGGCATCGCGGTCATACCGATGACGTCGGCGCCCCAGGCGCGGTACAGACGGCTTTCGGCGCGTGTCGAGAATTGCGGGCCTTCGATCGCGACATAGCAGCCGCCGGCATGAACTTCCGCGCCGGCCAGCCGCGCCGCCGATGCCGCCAGCCCGGAAAGGCGCTCGCAGACCGGATCGGCCAGGCTGACGTGGGCGACCAGGCCGGGTCCGAAGAAGCTGCCCGCCCGCCCGGCGGTGCGATCGATGAACTGGTCGACGGCGACGAACTGCCCCGGCGCCATCGCCTCGCACAGCGACCCGACCGCGCTCAGCGCCAGCACGTCGGTAACGCCGCAGCGCTTGAGCACGTCGATGTTAGCGCGGTAGTTCACCTGGCCCGGCGGAATGCGGTGCCCGGCCCCGTGCCGCGCGATGAAAGTAAGGCGCACGCCGCCCAGCCGCCCGGTGACGACCGGACCCGACGGATCGCCAAACGGGCTGGAGACCGGAATCTCCTGCGCCTCTTCCAGGTCGATGCCGCCGGCAAGGCCCGATCCGCCGATCACGCCGATGTGCCAGGATGTGCTCTTTTCAGCGCGCAAGGATACCTGCCATGATGATGTCGATGGTGTGTTCGCGGTAGCGATCGCGCAAGGTCTCGGTCAGCGTGTCCTGGTCGAAACAGTGCTTGAGCACCAGCCGCGCGGAGAAGAACCGGTCGACCGCCCCGGTCACCGTGAAGTAGAACAGCTGTGGATCGATTTCACGGAACACGCCGGCCTTCACGCCGTCACCGATCAACTGCTCGTAGGCGCGGTAGATCGGCGAGAGATAGCAGTCGGCGATCCGGCGCGCCTCGGCATCGTCGCTCTCGCGCACCATGCGCATGGTCAGCCGGTTGAGGTAGGGCACCTCGTAGAACGTATCGACGACCTTCCACAAATGGCGCCGCAGCTTCGCCTCCGGCTCCCAGCCGTCCTTGGCCAGCAGCGCGTCGACGCTGGTGACGATGGCCTGCCAGTCCCGATCGAGCAGCGCCTTGAGCAGCCCCGCCTTGTTGCCGAAGTAGTACTTGACCAGGGCCGAATTGAGTCCGGAACGCAGGCTGAGTTCGGACAGCGAGATGTCGACCACGTCACCCTCGCGCATGATCGCGCCTGCCGTGTCCAGCAGCAGCGCGCGGGCGCCCGGTGGGGCCGAAAGATCTGCGTCCGCCATGTTCCGGCTCTTCACTGTCCCGCCCTTTCGCGCAAGCGCTACTTCGGCCCCATGCGGATGGCGCCGTCGAGGCGGACGGATTCGCCGTTCATGTAGTCATGCTCGATCAGGAACAGCGCGAGCCTGGCATATTCCTCGGGCTTGCCCAGGCGCTTGGGAAACGGGACCATCGCGGCCAAGGCCTGCTGCACCGGTTCCGGCATGCCGGCTATCATCGGCGTCTCGAAAATGCCGGGCAGGATGGTGTTGACCCGCACGCCGTCATTCATCAGATCGCGCGCGACCGGCAGCGTCATCGCCAGCACGCCGCCCTTGGAGGCGGCGTAGGCCGCTTGGCCGATCTGCCCGTCCTGCGCGGCGACCGAGGCGGTATTGACGATCGCGCCCCTCAATCCATCCTCGCGCGATCCCGCCGCGTCCACCGGATCGAGCGTGGCCATGCCGGCCGCCGACTTGCTGATGCAGCGGAAAGTACCGACCAGATTGATGGCGATGGCCTTTTCGAACAGCGCCATGTCGTGCGCCTTGGGCTCGCCGGTCTCGCGGTTCTTGCCGACGGTCTTGGCGGCAGGCGCGATGCCGGCGCAGTTCACCAGCACCCGCTCCTGCCCATGGGCCGCGCGCGCTTTCTCGAAACCGGCGATGACGCTGGCCTCGTCGGTCACGTTCACGTCGCAGAACACGCCGCCGATCTCCGCGGCCAGCACCTCGCCCGCCTCGCGATTGAGATCGAAGATCGCAACCCGCACCCCCTTCGCCGCCAGCGCCCGCGCAGTGGCCGCGCCAAGCCCCGAGGCACCGCCGGTAACGACGGCGGCAACGCTGCTATCGAGATTCATTCCTGGGTTCCTTTCCGAACGAACCGCCCGCACCCGTCGCCCGGATCGGGCGTGCGGACGCGATCCGATTTAATCGATCGGTTAAACAGCACTTCCGGGGAGGTCAATCGGTCAGGACGAAATCTTGCCCGGCGTCATGTCCGCGCAATGGGCGCCGGCCTCCCGGCTCCACAAGAGACCGGTTCAGCTTGCCGGCTGCAACCCGCGCTGGACTTGTGAACGCTCGATATTGGAACGATCGCTGCGGCGCTGTTCATCCCACTGGCTCTTGAGCATGCAGACTTTCTTCGAACGCAGAAGCGAACCGATCTCCTGCACGCGTTCGCAGATCATGGGATCGGCTTTCTTTTCGGCCGGCCCGGAGTCGGCAGACGCCACATCAACTTTCGGCACGGCGGTGGTGGCAGCTTCGGAAGCAGGCTCGGCAAGGGCAGGGAAGGCGATCAGAACGGTCGCGGCAACAACGATACGGGAAATAATGTGCATCAGCACCTCCGCGGCACGAGCACATAGCTCAAGTACCTGATTTGAGTAATATCACAGGCTATGACGAATTGGCGCTTTCTTCAAGTATGCGCGATATCGAAAGCAATCGTCATCCTTTCCCCGGAACGAAATGGCCGCGTTCCATGCCACATCCACGACGGGAACAGGACCAGCCGCCCCTCACGCGGTTCCACCGAATGGCGCGGCTCGAGGTCGACCCCCAGCCCAGCCGGCGCCGCGCCAAGGTCAAGCTGCCCTTCCTTGCCTTCAAGGCCACCCGGAACCGAAAGATACAATGCCGAACTGACCCAGCCTTGCGGGTGATGATGCGCGGTATGGAAGCCGGCGTCGGTCAACCGCACCGACCAGCTGCCGGCAAAGCGCGGACGCGCGGCACGAGCTTGCGAGAGCATCGGATGCGCGGCCTCTGGCGCAGGAAGTGCGGAAACGAATTGCGCGACCTCACGGCGCAACACTTCGCGCACGCACGCGATCTCGGGATCCATGCGCGCCAACAGGGCGCCCTCCGTCTGCGTGCCGCCGCGCACGGATTGGTCCAGGAATCTGCCCGAGCCGCGATGTAGCCGCTGCAGCAAAGCCCGCAGCCGATCGAGCCCGATTTGCCGTGAATCGAGATCGATGACTTTGCAAATGCCGGGTCGCCCGTCGAGCCAATCCGCCCGGGGATCGCCGGCGAGCCGCCAGGCCAATGCCGCGTAGGGCCACATACCCTCCGCACCGCGCGGCGCGAGCCAGGGTTCGGCTTCCCCCACGGCACGTCGCAAATCGCCGGTGCGCAGCCAGTGCCGGACGCGCCAGACCGCATGGCCGATCTCTTGGGGAGCCCCCAGTACGGCAAACAGCGCGGCGGCTTCTTCGCTTCGTCCCAATTCGTCAAGCGCCGCCGCACGCGGCAGTACGAAAAACGCAAGAGCACCGCGAATCGCGATAGCCCGCTCTGCCGCCGCCAATGCATCAGGATACCGTTCGGCTTCGAGCAGGAGATCCATGCCCAGCTTGCGCAAGGCATCCCCCTGCGGAAAGCGTTCGAGCGCGCGTTCGATCGTCGATAATGCGCGGTCGCCATGCCCGGAGAGAGCGGCAAGCTGAGCGTACCGGCGATGACCTTCCATCCACCCCGGGTTGGCGGCCAGCATCGCGTCGAGTTCGGTCAGTCCGCGCTCCCCCTCCCCTTCGGCAAAGCGCGCCGAGGCTAGCCCCAGGCGGATTTCCGCCTTGCCGGGGGCCAGGCCGATCGCCTGCTCGAACAAGGCCGATGCAGGATAGCCGGCTTCAAGCGAGACGTGTGCCAGTGCATGGGCAGCGCCCGGATTTCCCGGTGCGTATCGCCGGGCCTCATTGAGTGCCGCGATGGCCTCGCCACGCCGATCCAATGCGCGGCGCAGCATGGCCATCCAGTGAAGCAGCGTGACGTCCTTCGGATGCGTTTTCAGCCAGGCGGCAAGGCGCGGCTCGGCCAATTCCTCCGCGCCGCTGGCCAGCGCGTGTTGGGCCAGATCGGCAAGCATTTGAGCATCTTCCGCCATTCCCGCCTTTCAGCCTTGCGCCGCGGCAGCGCCTTCGCACGCGATCATGGCTGCCACCGCCGCGCGCTCGACTTCCGAAAGCCCGGGGTGCCAGACATCGAAAATGAATACGATGCGCAAGTCGTCGCTTGGGTTCATCGCCTCATGCTCGATGGTATCGTCGAAAGCGAAGGCCTCACCCTCGCGCCACAGGCGCGTCTCGGCGCCAACGCGGAACCAGCATCCGTGGGGCACGACCAGCGGCAAGTGACAAACCAGCCGCGTGTTGTCGACACCGACATGAGGAGGGATCGCGGTGCGCGAGGCCAGCAGCGAGAACATCGCGTTGGGCGAAGCGCCGGACACGCGCGGCTGCGGCAGGCGCGACAGGGTCTCCAGGGTTCGCGGCGCCTGCGCGGCATTGTGCGCAACCTCTATACCTTGTTTGAGAAGATGGATCGCCGACCAGTCACGATTTTTGTTGAGCGGTTTCCATTGCGCCAGCGCCTCTCGTTCCTCGTACTGGATATAGGGTTCGAATTGAGCGTGTCCGGGCTGCATCAACGCGAGCATTTCCGCGCGAATCGCTTCAAACCCGGCCTCCAGTTCAGCCAGCCATGGCATCGTGTGCCGCGGATGGAATTCGCGCTCGACGAGGCCTGGATAGTGAAAGTGCGTTGGCTCCGAACGGTAGACGCGGGTCTTGCGCAGGATGTTTTCACGAAAACGGGCGATGCGCCAGGCCTGGTCTTCGTCGGCCCGCGTGCCGACGGCGGCAACCGCTTCCTTCAGCCGCTGTTCGCGCGCCTCCTGCCAGGCTGCGTGAAAGGCTTCGCCGGCAGCGAGCGCGGCGGCCAAAGGCGGCGGCAGCGAAACATCGGGTTTCTGCGCGATCGCCTCGGCCCAGGCCTCGCCGGCGCCTGGATCCTGCAGTCGTTCGAGCAGGCCGGCGCGCATCATCAGCGCCGCGAAATCGAGCGGCGCTATCCCCAATGCCTGGTCCACAGCCTCCAGCGCGCGGCGCGGCTGGCGCAAAGCCCGGCGCAACCCCGCCAGCTTGAGCCACGGCACCACCGCCGCTCCGCCCAACCGCTCTTCGGAATCGAGCAGCACTTCCAGCTGCCGAGCGGCCGCCGACAGGCTACCGGCCGCGACCAGCTGGTCAATCTCGGCCATGCCGGACGACAACGTCATTGCCGGATGCCGGCGCTCATGCCGGTTCGGCGGAGAGCCCCGAAGGCTCGCCCCAAGGCGGTACGCGATCGTCATCCAGCGAATAGCCAAAGCGCTCGGCCCACGGCCGCAGCCGTTCGAACACGGGCGCAAGATGCTTTTCATACCGATGCCAGCGGCCGGCGGCACGGGTGTAGATCGGCTCGGTCACCTGCGAGTAGCTGGCGGTGCGCACCACGCCGCGCGCGCGGGCAGTCTCACGGTGATCGAAACCCTCACCCACCCAGGGCAGGTCAAGCCAATCGAACAGTGGCGCCAATTCGCGCGCCTGATCGGCCACCAGCCTTTCGTAGACCACCGTGCGCACCGGAAGATCAAAGACCTCGCGCGCCTTGGTCCAGTAGGAAAAGCTCAGATCATACAATTGCGCCGCCGTCTCCAGCTCGAGGAAATTGCTCATCGCGTGATTGGTGCGAAAATTGGTGATGAAGCAACTGAGCAGCACGTCGCACGGATGCCGCAGCGCGAGAATGAACTTGGCATCCGGGAACAGGCGACGGATCACCGGCACTTTGTTGAGGTGAAGCGGATGCTTGTCGATCACGACCGTATCGGAACGCAGTTCGCCAAGCGCTCCAACCTGCTCGAAGTAACGCGCGCGCGCTTCGGCGATCACCTGGGGACCAAGACCGGGCAGCGCCTCCATACCGCCAAGATCTCTTTCGATTTCGGCAATGAAATGTTCTTCCTCCAGCACCAGCGTGCCCGGGGCCGACATCAGCATGGTGTCGAGCAGGGTGGTGCCGGAACGAGGGAAACCGAGCAGGATGACCGGCGCTGCCCGACCCTGCGGCGGCGAAGCAGTCCAGCGGGAGACCCATTCCTGCGTCAACATGGCGATCCCGTCCTCAACCATTTCGCGATAGGCGGTTGCACGGGCCGCCGGGTTTGAGGGCTCGGCGAGATGGCGTTGATTCATCTCCGTGAATTCCGCGAAGGCTTCGTCGTGTCGTCCCATCCGGTCGAGCAGGATGCCGCGTAGCTGGTGCTTGCGGTTGGCGACCACTACGTCGCCGGCCGCCTCGAGCGCGACGAAAGCTTCCTCGATACGATTGGCGCGCTTGAAGCGCAGCGCATCGATAAAGGAAAGCGTTGCCGCATCGCCGCCGGCGGCCACCGCGCGCGCGCGCAGCGGTTCCAGTTCGGCCTCGCGGTTGGTGCGCTCATAAAGTGCGGCAAGCCCGACCAGCGAAGGCCAAAGGGTGGGTTCGATCGCCAGCGCCGCCTCGAAAGCCGGTTCGGCCACGGCATAGTCGTTGCGCTTGGACGCTTCCTGGCCGTAGTCGGAAAGCACGCCCGCATCTCCGGGCGCGCGGCGCGCGGCTTCCGCGAGCATCTCATAAGATCGATCGTCCGCCCCCGCGCGGCGATAGAAGGTCGCCAGCGCCAGCACTGGCACAACGTCGGCAGGATCGGCCTTGGCGGCATCCCGCAGGATCTTCTCACCTTCCTCGAAGCGTTCGGCTTCTATCAACGCATTGCCCAGATTGATCCGGATCGGCGCTGCATCCGGCGCCAGCTTGAGCGCCTTTTGGAGCATGTTTGCGGCCTCGCCATGCCGGCCCAAAGCACTCAGCGCATTGCCGAGGTTGTTCCACAGGCTCCAGTCTTCAGGATACTTGGTCAGGACCATGCGATAGAAGCGCACCGCCCGTTCGAACTCCTCGGCCTCCTGCGCGAGGTGGGCACCGAGACGAGCGAGCCGTAGACTAGGTTCGGCAGCGGCCGAACCATCGTCGCAAAGGGCCAGTGCTTCGGTCGAACGCCCCATATGGAACAACGCCTCGGCAAGGTTGGCCCGGACGGTCAGATCCTGGGGACGATGCCGATGCGCCACCCGCAGGTAGGTAATGGCGCGATCGAAGCGGCCACGGCGCGATTCCACGGCGCCCGCCAGCGCAGCCAGTACCGGGTCATCGCCATGTGCCGCGAAAGTGGCCGCCGCCATGACCGCCGCCTCGTCGAACCGGCCGGTCCGCGCCAACGACGCGATATGCTGGATATGCTCCTGAGAGGTAGTTGCTGCCATGCACGATCCAGAAGACATGGACGGTCGATCTCAAACCGACCGAAAACAATAAGGCGGCGGCCTTCCTCGTAGAAGACCGCCGCCAAGGCTAGTCGCTTTTTATCGCGATTAGAAGTTCAACGTCACGCCGGTGAAGATGTAACGGCCGAGCGAATCGTAGGTGCCCGGATAGGTATTGCCGTTACAGATCACGCTGGAGCAGGCGCTCTGCGACACCAGCGGAGGCTGCTTGTCCAGAATGTTCGTCGCACCCAGGCGCCAGGTGAAGTGATCGCCGATGTCATAAGTCAGCGTCAGATCGAAGTAGTCCTGCGAAGCGATCTTTTCGTCGAGACTATTGGTATCGCCCCCTTCGAACTTCACCTCCGAAAGGTGACGCCACTGCAGCGACGCACCAATGCCACTGGCCATCTTGTACGTCACGCGGGCCTTGTGACGCCACTTGGGCAGCGGCGTAGCGGCCGAACCCCCGCAGGTCGGCCCATAGACGCCGGCGCATTCATACGCGGCGTTGAGGCCATCATCGACGACGTAACGGTCAAGCAGCGTACCGACCAGGCTCAGCGACAAAGTTCCGTTCGTACCGATTTCGGTAGCCCAGCTGCCGTTGAACTCGATGCCCCGGGTCTCGACACCACCGACGTTGACAGGGGTATCGATCACGTAGCCGTCCGAACTCAGCCACAGAGAGCCGGCCGCATTGCGCTTTACCAGGGCACAGGCATCAAGGTTCACATCATCGACGCACGAAGTCAGGATCGCATCCGCACCGTAACCCTGGATGGCATTCTTCACCTTGATGTCGAACCAGTCGACACTCAGCGACAGCCTGGGGATCCAGCGCGGCTGGATTACGACACCAAGGGCCTTGGTGGTCGCCTTTTCCGGATTGAGATCCGGGTTGCCGCCGATCACGCCGTTGTACTGCTCGGCCGGATTGGCTGTGACCTTCTGGCCAACCGCCAGACCCTGAGCGATACAGCCCACATCGGCCTCCGTGATGGTGAAGCCGGCACAAGGGTCGGTCACACCATCAAGCGCAACGATCTGCGGCGCGAACAATTCCTGAATGTTCGGCACGCGAACCGCGCGGTTGTAGCTCGCACGCAGACGGATGTCCGAGACCGGAGCCAGATCGATACCGAGCTTGAAGGTATCCGTGTTGAACGTGCGGCCGTTCGAGATCTTGTAGTGCGAATAGCGATAGCCACCATTGAACGACAAGTTTTGAACGAAGCCGTCCTGGATCAGCGGGATATCAATTTCGCCGAAGAACTCAGCGACCTTGTAGCTGCCTGCGGTATCCTTCGTGGGCGCGCCCTGACCGGTAAGGTCACCGGTGTTGAAGGCGTTGTCGGCCTTCAATTCCAGTGCATCGCGGCGGAATTCCACACCAAGCGCGACACTGATGCCATCCGACGCCAGCGGCGACTTGATGTCGTATTCACCAAGCAGACCGCTGAAGGTAGCGCTCGCGATCTGCTGCGAGGTCTGCCCCTTCAGGAAGCCGGTCGCGCTCAGGTAGTCGACCGCCGCTTGCGATATCGTTCCCCCGAAGATGTCGTAAGGAACGCAGTTCGGGTCAACGCCAGTCAGAGCGACGCGGCATACCGCGTTGCCCGTGCTGGGATCGGTGACCACGTCCAGGGCGTTGTTCAGGCGGGCGGTCGAGAACTCGTTGGAATAGACCTGCGAATAGTTGGTTCGGCCGTACTGGTAGTACGCATCATAGGACCACGCCTTCCCCAGTTCACCACGCGAACCGATGACGGTGCGGAATGCGGTGTGCTGAAGGTCGGAAACACGCGGACCGCCTTCGATGTTACGGCGCAACAACTGGAAGAACGCCTTGTTGTAGCTCCCGCCCGTGGTCGGATCGATGAAAGTCATCGGGCTGGGGGCGTCCGTGCCATTGAGCGACTCGTAAAGGCTCGATACCAGCGGGAAGGTTCCGAGATAATCGACGACCAGGTTGCGATCGGCACAGATCAGCGAACGCTGCGCGTCCGACATAAGCGCATTGTCGCAATTGATGGTCAGCGTGTTGCCGAAGTCCCCCGAAGGCGCGATCTGCGCCAGCGTCCGGTCGTCCATGAACATGAATTCCATGTACGGGTGGATCGCTTCGTTGATCTCGTAGTCGGCGAAGACGCCAGCCGTGTAGCGCTCGTCCGGACGCTGGAAGTAGTTCAGCGGCGCGTAGTTGTAACGATTGATGAGCCCGCGGGTGAAAGTGCCCGCGCCCAAACCGCCAACGGTCGAGGTCGTGCCGGTGAAGCCCCCTTCCTCGCTCGTACCAGTACCATCATAGTAGATCCCAGTACCGATCGCATTGGTAAGCGAGCCGCCGCAGCTGAAAGCGCCAGCGGCGTTGGCCGAAATCGTGCAGGACGAGTAATCGCGCTTGCTCTGCAGAATCGGCCGGGCCTTGCGATAGCCGACATAGGCGGTGATATGACCACGACCATCGTCAAAGCCAGCGCCGAACGCAGCGGTGAGATCATACTGCCCGCCATCGGTAACGTTGCCGGTCGGATAGTCGAAGCCCGAAAAGCCCTGCGACTGGCGCGCATCGAGCAGCGGCGTGATGAACTTGTTTCGATTGCTATGATTGTAGACGCCGTAGTTGGCGTCGATCTTGAAGCCTTCGAATTCCGTGTCCATCACGAAGTTGACGACACCCGCCACGGCGTCCGCGCCGTAAGTCGCCGAAGCGCCGCCGGTCAGCACGTCGACGCGCTTTACCAGCGCGGCTGGAATGAAGTTGAGATCGGCTGCCGAACTGGTGGTGTTCGGATCGCCAGTCATCAGCCGGCGTCCGTTAATCAGCACCATGGTGCGCGACGGACCAAGGCCGCGAAGGTCGACCTGCGCGGTGCCCGTGGCACCGTTGGCGAGCGTCGAGCTCTGCGCCGCGACGACCTGCGGCAGCGAATTGAGCAGGTCTTCGGTGCGAGTCGTGCCCGACAGTTGGATGTCGGCCGATGTCACGGTGGTGATCGGCGCGATCGACTGCTGGTTCGGTGCGACAATGCGCGTCCCGGTCACGACGATCGTATCGGACGGAGCGGCCTCTTCCTCGGCGGCGGTGTCCTGCGCATATGCTGCGCTGCTGAACAGGGCGAAGCCCAGCACCAACGGTGCTGCACCCGCCTTGAGAGCGGTTAGAGTCTGGTTCTTCACAAGCGTGTCCCTTTTTCTAAGGCGCGGTGTGACCCGGTGCGCCTTGGATACCCCGACAATGCCCCCAGCCCGTGAGCTGCACGAGCAGCGCCGGAAGATATCCTTTCATCGCGCAAAGGCGGACTTGGTCAAAGATGTTTGACCAGGCTTTGCAACATTCGTCAGGACTTGTGGCAAATGGGCAACAAGCCGGTGCACCATGCATTCGAGCAGGGAAAAATGGCCCTGTTTCCGTGAGGTAACTTCCTGCGCGCAGCCGTGTCCCGGGCGCAACATCATTTCAGGTTCGCCGCATGCGGTGCTAGTATTGCTGCTAAGGCCCGCAGCGGAGCGGCAATCTGGCACAAGATTGGAACGCCCTGGCCAGCTTGTTCCTTGCAGGAAAATGCACTAAGCGCACCGGCCGCCTCACTCGTGCCGCGACAAATCCCGTTGGCGAGACGCGCGAGACGCTTGCCCCGGCGTCATGCGGCTTGCTACGCATTGCTCCCGCTTGGCAAGGAAGGGCGTGTTTTGGGCAAGAGCTATGTCGCGGCGCTGACTGCAGCGGCCCTCGTATCGGGCGTATCGGGGCCCGCCCTGGCGGGAGACGACAAGGCGAACACCCCGCCGCCACCGGAACTCTACCAGCAGTTGATGGCCTGCCGGGCCGTGACGGATGCCGGCGAGCGCCTTGCCTGCTACGATCGCCAGATCGCGGCGTTCAGTGAGGCCGCCAGCAAGCACGAGATCGTCATCTCCGACAAGAACGCGGTCAAGGCCGCCCGGCGCGGCCTGTTCGGCTTTGCCGCGCCGATCGGCAAACTCATGGGCTTCGGCGGCGAGGACGATCGGGCCGAAGAGATCGAGCAGATCGAGACGACCGTCGCGGGCGTGCGCCGCTCAGCCGCCGGCTGGCGCCTCGAACTTGAGGATGGCAGCACCTGGGAGCAGAACGACACACGCGACTTCGTGCTCTCGCCCAAAATCGGCAATGCGGTAAGGATCAGCCGGGGAGCGCTGGGAACCTACCTGGTATCAGTCCAAGGTCAACGCGCCGTCAAAATGCGCCGCATCAACTGAATCGCCGCACGAACAGTTCAAACGTTTGCAGGCACCCCGACTGGTAAGAATTTTTCAATAAACCTTACGCAAAAGTAATCTTCGGAGCAGATCTTGCGCTGGAGCAACACTTCTGTTGCACAAACGAGTTATCCGGCTGTCAATATCAACAATGACAAGAAATGCGAATGCCAAAAGATTGTGACATTTCAGCCACAAGTAAAGTCCCAATCACAACGATGCTGCAAAAAGGGTTGAACAGCGGTTCAGGTAGGACAACAAACTGAGGCCATTGCAGCAAAGCGCACGAAAGAAGCGCGAGCCTGCACACAAGGAGGCTCTGCCAGGATTGGTCACGCGCCTGACGGGTCGTCCGAATGCAACAAGGGACACACCAACGTGAAAACATCGATCAAGAAGGCGGCGCTGTGCAGCGCCACGTGCCTGTCCGTCGCCTCAATGGCAATCGGAACGACTGCTTCGGCCAACGCACAGGAAACGACGGCCGCGACCGCTCCGGAGGACTCCGCTCCCCCGTCGATTGTCTCGGAAAACGTGCCGGTTCAGAGTGACGGCACGATCATCGTCACCGGTTCGCGCATCCGCCGCGATAATTTCAATACGCCGGGGCAGGTGAACATCTTCACTCGCGAGGACAGTGTCCTCGCCGGTACACGCTCCACTGCAGAAGTATTGCAAAGCGCTACGGTGACATCGGGCACATCGCAAATAAACGGCTCATTCCTCGGCTACGTTTCGGAAGGCGGTCCGGCCGCCAACACGGTCGGCCTGCGCGGCCTGTCTTCCTCACGCACCTTGGTTTTGCTCAACGGCCGTCGCCTAGCCCCTGCAGGCGTGGGGCCGCAACTTGTCGCCGCCGACCTCAACGTATTGCCAAGCGCCGTCATTCAGCGCGTCGAAGTGTTGCGCGAAGGCGCATCGTCAGTCTACGGTTCGGATGCCATCGCAGGCGTCATCAACGTCATCACCGATCCAAAGGTCGAAGGCATCACGCTGGATGCCTTCACCGATCAGCCTGTCACGCATGGCGGTGGCGGTCGAACCTACCGGGGCTCGGTCGTGGCCGGCAAAGTGTTCGACCGCGGACATATCACCGCATCGTTCGAATATCGTGAACAAACGGGGATGCGTGTAAGCGATCGCGGCATCTTCAGTTGCCCGCGCGATCTCTATTTTGACCCTACAAGCGGAGCCGAAGTCGGCGCCATCGATCCTGCAACGGGTCAGTTGATGTGCTTTCCCTACACGACCGGTGGCAACTCCGGCACCGCCAGCGGCTACGGCATCTTTTTCAATTTCAACAACGGTTCCGCAGGCCGCATCACTTACGACAAGGACGGAAACACCCGACTGGTCAATGGCCTTTTCCGGGTCGGCCCCAGCCCAACGCAGTTGCGGGACCACATCCTGTCACCAATCCGTACTTACACCGGTTACTTGAGCGGTGCCTACGAACTGGGCATGCTGGGTGACGCAGAGATCTATACCGAAGCGCTGTTCACCCGCCGTGAATCGCATCAGGACTTCTCTGGTCAGATCAGCATAAACCAAGCCAACCTCGATCCTGGTGTCGAAGTTTACGGTGGCAGCTATGATGGTACGCCGCTTTCGGAATATGGCTACCCGACGAGTCCATTCTTTCCGACCGCCCTGTCCGATCAAGGCATCAATTATTATACGCCCTTCATCCTGCCCAACACACTTCGCAAGAGTTCGCAGCGCGTGGACTTCCTACGTTGGAACGGCGGCCTGCGGGGCAGCACCGGCCTTGGCGATTGGCGTTATGATGCGAACTTCCAATATTCACACACAAAGTCGCGTTACAGCATCACGCAGACCACGCCAGAGCGTCTTAGCAATGCGCTCAAAACGATACTGGCTCCGGCCGGCACACCAGCCGATCTGATTACTTATGCCACTTCCTATCAGGCTGGCGCCGGGAACGGTTATACTTGCGCCTCGAACGTCGATGGTTCGGGCAATTTCATCTCCGGCTCAACCTGTGTTCCACTCAACATGTACGATGTCGACATTCTGGTTAACGGCCAGATTCCGGCGAATGTATACAACTATCTTTATCAGCCTGATGTCGGTCACACAAAGTTTGACCAGACGACAATCTCGCTCAACATGGACGGTTCACTGTTCCAGATACCCGGCGGCATGGTTCGCGCGGCGGTCGGATACGAACATCGCCATGACAAAATCAATGACACACCCTCGATCGATGCGCAGAACGCCAACCTCTACAACTACAGCTCTGCTCAAATTACTAAAGGAAGTGATACCGTCGACGAGATATATGGTGAAGTAAACATTCCTATTCTGAGCGAAATTCCATTTTTTAAACTTCTAGAACTTAACCTATCCGGACGATATACACATTATAAATCATATGGATCAGACTTCACATACCACGCCAACGCCCAATGGGCGTTAAATGACTGGATTCGATTGCGTGGAAACTATGGGACTTCATTTCGGGCACCCAATCTTTATGAGCAGTACGTCGCAGACCAGACTGGCTTCTATAGCGGGAGTGTCGATCCATGCTCTGGGTTCGGCACCGCCTACAGCCCGACCGACACGGTTTACAAGAATTGCCTTGCAGTCTTGCAGCCGATCCTGGGTGCCAATGCCGTAAACTACGTAGCGACATCCGGGCCGCAGGTAACGACCCGCGGCGGCGCGGGACTGCTTGATGCCGAAAAGTCGCGCTCGTGGGGCTTCGGCACAGTGTTGACCGTGCCATCCGGCCCCATCGATTTCTCATTCGCGGTCGATTACTGGAACGTCCGGGTAAAGGGTGAGGTTACGACTCTCAACAATCTCATTCTCAATCGCTGCTACGAGGCGGAGGACTTCCCGAACAACCAATATTGCGACCTCATCGACGCACGCCGTCCGGCAGGCGATCCGCAGCAGGGAACATTGTCCTCATTCCTGAATCCGTACCTGAACGTTTCGTTGCAGTCGGCATCGGGCGTCGATTTCGACATGCGGTTCAGCGCACCGATCGCTGGCGGCACTTTCGTCGCTCGGGCCGAAGCGACCCGCAACATCCATCAATATTATCAACTTTTCGCAGAGGACGAAAAGACGGATTATAACGGCACACTCGGCGTCCAGGGCTTCGGCGCTGGTCCGAAGTGGGTTGGGAATCTTAACCTCAAGTACGAATTTCCTGGCGAGAAGACCATCGTGCGTTGGGGAATCAAGTATGTCGGCAAGCAGGATTCTTCGGCCGATGGTGAGGGCATCCCTTCTCCGTTCCTAGGGGCGGTAGATTATGATCTTGTCGCCGAAGCCTATTGGGAACACGAGGTATCAATCCAGTGGAAAATCGAGGACCTGGGCGAGGTCACGCTGGGCGTAAACAATCTGTTCAACGCCAAGCCGCCGATCATCTCCTCGTGCCCGGTTTCCGCGTGCCAATACACCCGCATCGGCAACCGCTTCAATTCCAGCAACTACGATATGGTCGGCCGCTCGGTGTTCATGAACGTCACGCGCACGTTTAAGTAGGACACGCTCCCGAATCGTCGACGGAATACGGGATAGGGGCAGCATCAAGGGTGCTGCCCCTTCTTGCGTTCAAGCCCGGGAGTGCGGAAAAGCACCACAAGTACATCACACCCGCGATGGAGGCCGATATGGCGCTACTGCCGGGTCAATCAGACCCCGATATCGTTTCCCGCCTTCACGCCGCGGCCGCCCGCTTCGAAACTGAGCCTGAGGCCGCCCGCGCAGAACTCGAGGCACTCATAGCGGAAGAACCTGACTGCCTCCCCGCCCGGCGCGCGCTGGCACGCATGTTGCGGCACCACGGGGAGCTACAACGGGCCGGCATAATCGAGCTTGAGGCGATAACGCTAGGGTTGCAGCGCCCCCAATTCGTCAAGGCGCAGACCGCCTTCATGGCCGGAAACCTCGATGCCGCGGAACCCCTGATCCGGGCGCACCTCCGGTCCGATCCTGAAGATCCCGCAGGTGCCCTGATGCTTGGAGAGATCGCGGCGAAAGTTCATGCCCGCAAGGAAGCGGAAAATCTGTTCGGCCGGGCTATCCTGCTGGCACCCGCCTATGGCGAGGCCCGGCTCGCACTAGCCAGGCTCTTGCGTGACCAAGGGCGTTACACCGAGGCGATTGAAGCACTAACCGGCTTGCTCACGCAGCAGCCGGCCCACCTTTCGGCACTGGCCCTACGTGCCGCGATCCTGGTACAGTTGCGCCGCTTCGACGAAGCCGACCGGGCTTTCGAGGAAATTCACGAACGCCATCCACAGGATGCGCGCAGCTGGGCCAACCATGCCCACATGCTCAAGACAGTCGGCCGCCAAGCAGATGCCATAACGGCCTATCGCCACGCCTTGACCATCGCACCCTCTCATCCCCAGTCGTGGTGGGGCCTCGCCAATCTCAAGACCGTGCGCTTCACGCCGGACGATGTCGAGAAACTCCGAAAGGTGATCGAAGAACACGATGGAGCCGCGAGCAAGGACGATCACATTCATCTCCTCTACGCCCTGGGCAAAGCGTGTGACGACAACGACGATGTCGCGGCAGCCTTTGAAGCCTACAGCCAAGGCGCAAGGTTACGGCTCCAGCAGGTCCCACACGATCCGGACAAGGTGACCGAGCACGTGCACAAGTCCACACAGGTCTGCACGCCGACCTTCTTCACCGCACGTGGAGGCTGGGGCAGCCCGGCGCCCGATCCGATCTTCATCGTCAGCCTTCCCCGCTCGGGTTCCACGTTGGTGGAGCAGATCCTGGCCAGTCATCCGCAAATCGAGGGCACCGAGGAACTCCATGACATAGAACGCATTGCGTTGTCGCTGGCGCCGACCGGAGGAACCGGCGGCTGGCTCGATGTCCTGCCCACGCTCGATTCCACGAAGATGCGGGAGCTAGGCGATCACTATATCGATGCCACGCAGCGCTTCCGCCACACTGACCGGCCGTTCTTTACCGACAAGATGCCGAGCAACTGGATATTCACCGGCCTTATCGCGGCGATGCTGCCTAACGCCAAGATCATCGATATTCGACGTCACCCACTCGGCTGCGGCTTCGCCAACTTTTCGCAGCACTTCAATTGGGGCATCAACTTCTCTTACGATCTGTCGCACATCGGCAAATTCTATACCGCCTATGTCCGCCAGATGGCACATTTTGACTCTGTGCTTCCGGGGCGTATCCATCACGTTACTTACGAAGATCTGGTCGAAAACACCGAAGCGGAAATAAGACGCCTGCTCGACTACCTGGAGCTACCTTTCGAACCAGCCTGCCTGCGCTTCTTCGAGAACCCGCGCGCGGTATATACCCCCAGTTCAGAGCAGGTCCGCTCACCGATCACGCGCGAAGGAATGGAACGCTGGCAGCGTTACGAGGCATTCCTGGGGCCGCTCAAGGAGGCATTGGGGCCCGTGCTTGAGCATTACCCGAATCCGCCCCCCAAACCCCGGCACCATCCTCAGCACCCTCGGCAGGTCAGCGATCGGTAGGCTTGCGCCGCCGATTCCGAGGCGGCGTCCCAGGAATAGCGCATGGATTCGCGCCGGGCGGCAGCGGACATGGCGCGGCGCAGGTGGGCGGACAGGGCGAGTTGGCCGATCGCTTCCACATAAGCCGCGATGTCGTCTGGCGGGCAGAGGAATCCATCTTCGCCGTGGCTCAGGATGCTCCGGCTGTTCTGGGCGTCGGCGCTGACCACGGGCAGTCCGCTGGCCATGGCTTCGACAAGGACATTGCCGAAGGTCTCGGTCGTGCTCGGGCTCAGCAGGACATCGGCGCTCGCGACCGCGCGCGCCAGCGGCGCATTCATCAGATGGCCGGTAAAGACCACGTTCGCCAGCGGATCGAAAAGCCCGGCGGCGGGCCCCGCGCCGACGACGAGCGGCCGGACGGGCAATCCGCGTTCCTGGAGGGCCTTCACCACCGCGACGAACGTCGCGATCCCCTTTTCGATGACGAGGCGGCCGAAGAACAGCACCACCACCTCTTCATCGCCGATGCCTTGCGCGCGCCGCCAGTCCATGTCGCGCCGGGAGGGATTGAACAGGTCTCCGTCGATACCCCTGCTCCACACGGAAGCGCGATCGTCGCCGCGCATTTCCTTCAGTTCGTCCACCAGCGCCATGGTCGGCGCGAGGACATGGTCGCACCGCCGATAAAAGCGCCGCAGATGGGCATCGAGCACCGGCCTTGCCCAACCCAGGCCATAATAGTCAAGGTAGGTCTCAAAACGGGTATGCATGCTCGCGACGATCGGCACGCCGGCTTCCTTCGCGAAAGTCTGCGCGCGGCATCCCAGGATATCCGGCGTCGAGACATGGATGGCATCGGGCCGGAAGCGCGTGATATCCTCGCGCAGCGCGCGGTTCAGGCCCAGGGCGAGACGGAATTCGCTGCGGACCGGAAGCGTAATCGACGGAACCGGGACAAGCGTTCCGGCAGGCTCGAACGCCGGAGTATCGGTCACCGGCGAGTAGACGCGAACCGTAAATCCGGCGCGTTCCTCCAGGTAGCCAACCAGCATGTTGAGCGCTTGGTTCGCGCCTTCGCGCAGATAATTGTAATTGCCGGAGAACAGCGCGATCCGCATGATTCAGGCCGCGGCCCCGAGCCGCCTGGAGCGAGACTGATCTTCTCCCTTCGCCGTTGCGGGGCGGCGGGGCGATCCAATGCGGTCTGGTATCGCCTGTGCGGATGTCGAATAGCAACACATCCTAAACCTGCCGGAAATTCAGGACCGCATTCAGGACGAACACCACCAGCCCGGCGAACACGGATACGACGATACGGGCGACGAGATAGTTCATCGCCGTGAACCTGAGCATCAGCGCGTAAAGACCCATGGTCACGAACAGGCCGACGCCCGCGTTGATGAGAAACAGGACATATCCCGTTCGCAGACCCCGTTCGGAGCCGCGAAATATCCAGGATCTGCCCAGCGCGTAATGGAGCGTGTTGGCGATGACGAAGCCGATGCCCGCGGCGATCACTTCGTCCACGCCTGCCAGGCTCACCAGCATCCAGAGCGTCACCAGGCCGATCACGAAGACGAAACAACTCACGACGGTGTTCCGCATGAGCATGGCCCCCACCCGGACGGAAAGGAGCCTGGCGGCAAGACCTTGTCGCGGGGTGCCGCCAACGGCTTGGGAGACCTTGAAGTCCCGCCCCGATTCCCTGTTCATCGCGCCGCCAGTTCCGGCAACAATGCCTTGTTCGCGTCATCCGCCCATTCCAGGGCGTCGGCCCAGTCCTCGCGGCGCCTGATCCAGGGATTGAGAAACAGGAACGGCAGCTTCACGAACAACAGTTCCACGTGAATGAAACTATCGATCGCGCGTTCCCACCGGCTCGGTCCCCGCCTTGCATGCGCGCTTACCCAATCATCGTAAGGGGTCCAGTGGCTCGGCTCGTCCTTGCGGATGATTTCGAAGATCCGGGTCAGGACGGGATCGCTGCGGACGAAGCGGTTCGACAGCAGCACTTCCACCTGCCTGTACCCGCGCTTTTCAGTCAATGAAATCACCCGGCACAGCCGTTCGAACAAATCGTCACGATTGACCACTTCCTGCGTGTCGAGACGGGCGATGGGCACGCCGAACACGATTTCGACGAAACGGTCGATATGGCCGAACGTGCGGTCCACCGCGAGCGGCATGACCCCGCGACGTTCGAACCAGCGCTGAAACATCACGTAATGCTTCCGTTCGTCGGCACGGTGCCGTTCTATCCGGGCAAGCAGTTCCAAATCGTCCGGGGAGCGCTTGCGAACCGCATCCAGCACCCTGTCGATCGCGGTATAACCACGATGTTCGTTGTAAATATAGATACTCCCGAGAACGTCGAGATATCGTCGTCTTAGCCGAGCGAGCATTCAATTCTCCAAGCAGGCAAGACATGGCAGCCCCGATCATCGGTCGGCTGCCCGGCAAGATGCCTAAACCTCAATCCTCATGCCCGCAATTCGGAAACGAACAGCGGGCCGCGGCGGGTGCCCATGCCCGTGTCGACGGCAAGGCGGCTTGACGACTCCGGACCAACGAGCGCAAGGATCGGTTTTTCTCGAGATTGTTCCCGTTCCATGCTTTCGCAGAAAACCCGCTATGCGATCCGGGCCATGCAGCACCTTGCGGACAAGCACGGCCAGGGACCGGTGCCGCTGACCGAGATCGCCGAGGCCCAGAATATTCCGGCCAAGTTCCTTACCGTCATCCTCTCCGAACTCGCCCGCTTCGGCATTGTCGCCTCGCAGCGCGGCAAGGACGGCGGCTATTGGCTGGGCGTCTCGCCGATCGACATCACTTACGGCGACCTGATCCGGGTGATGCGCGGATCGCTGGCGCTGGTGCCTTGCGCCAGCCGCTTCGCGCACGAGACCTGCAAGAATTGCCTGGAGGAAAAGGACTGCCGCACCCGCGCGCTGATGCTGCGGGTGCGCGATGCCACCGCCGACCTGCTCGACGGCATCCGCCTGTCGGACCCGATCGAGCTGGTTCCCGCCGCCGAGGACGAAACGGTGCAATAGCGCCCTTGCCCCCCGCTTGCCCCCCCCCCCGGGCCGCGCGCACCGCGAACGGCCGTTGATCGAATTGGCCTTTCCAAGGACGGACGACTAGAGACTTTCCCATGACCATCACGATCAATTCCATCACCGCCGCGTCCACCGCGACGCTCGACGAAACCCATGATCCGGCCCGCGAATCCTGGGTTCCGGGCGCTAACGGGCATGCCGACTTTCCGATCCAGAACCTGCCGCTGGGCACGTTCTCTCGCAGCGGCGATATGCCGCGCGGCGGGGTCGCGATCGGCGGGATGATCCTTGATCTGGCAGCGCTGGCGGAGTCCAGCCTGCTGGATGGCGAAGCGCTGGAAGCGGCGGGCGCGGCGGCGGGTCCCTCGCTCAATTCGATGCTCGCGCTTGGGGCCGGCCCACGCCGCGCGCTGCGTCGGCAGGTCTCGGCCCTGTTGGCCAAGGATGCGCCCGAGCGCGCGCGGGTGGAGGCGCTGCTGGTGCCCATGGTCGAGGCCGCGATGCACCTGCCCGCGCAGATAGGCGACTATACCGACTTCTACGTCGGCATTCATCATGCCACCAACATCGGCAGCCTGTTCCGCCCGGACAATCCGCTGCTGCCCAATTACAAACACGTTCCCATCGGCTACCACGGCCGCGCCTCCACGATCCGGCCGAGCGGCGCCGCGGTGATCCGTCCGCGGGGGCAGACCAAGGCCGCCGATGCCGACGCCCCTTCGTTCGGACCGGCCGCGCGGCTCGACTACGAGCTGGAGCTGGGCATCTGGCTGGCCACCGGCAGCGAGCTGGGGGCGACGATCCCGATCGCCGAGGCGCTCGATCACGTCGCCGGGCTCACCTTGCTCAACGACTGGTCCGCGCGCGATGTGCAGGCCTGGGAATACCAGCCGCTCGGACCGTTCCTCGCCAAGAACTTCCTGACCACGGTATCGCCCTGGATCGTCACCATGGAAGCACTGGCGCCGTTCCGCCGCCCCCAACCGCCGCGTCCCGCGGGCGATCCGCGCCCCCTGCCCTATCTGTGGGACGAAGCCGACCAGCGCGAAGGCGCGCTCTCACTGGAGCTCGAAGTCCACCTCAGCAGCGCGGCCATGCGCGAAAAGGGCATCGCGCCGCTGCGGCTGAGCCATGGCCCGGCGAGCAACATGTACTGGACCATCGCGCAGATCGTGGCGCACCATGCCTCCAACGGCTGCCAGATGCAGACCGGGGACCTGCTGGGCACCGGCACCATCTCGGGGCCGGAACAGGGATCGCAAGGCAGCCTGATGGAGATCGCCGGCAACGGCAAGCAGCCGGTGGAGCTGCCTACCGGAGAGACTCGCGCATTCCTGGCGGACGGAGACGAACTCTCGCTTTCCGGTCGCTTTGTGGCGCAGGGCGCGGTGCCGATCGGTTTCGGCGAATGTCGGGGGATAGTCGCGCCGGCGCGGTGAAGGGCCCCGATGTCAGGCCTGCGCGTCAGGCGCGCCGCTGGGGCATGATCGCGGCATGGGCGGCGGCGATATGATCGAGGATCGGGCCATAGATCGGGCGGTCGAACTCCACCCCGGCAAGATCACCGCTGATCCACCGGACGATGCCGGTCATCCCCTCCATGCCTTGCGGCCGCAGCACCACGCGGGTGCCGACCCGGAAATAGATGCCGCGCATCCGCACGCAGCAGCCCTCCGTCGAAATATCGGAGATCTCCCCATTGTCGCGCAGCCCGCTCTGCGTGCGGCATTGCACGGCCATCGACACGGACCGTCGAGCAGAACGCCTGGGAAGCATGGGGCGAGTCATGAAGGAAATTATGACCGCAACTGGTTTATCAATGGTGTATGCACCCAGCGCCGACCATCGCCAGGTGCGGATCACCAGGGCACCGCGCGAGTGATCCTGTAGCCGTCTCTCCCCCCCTTTGGGGCGGCTTGGGTGCTTTTCAAGGGCCTCTCAAGCCGGTGCAAACAATCCCGCATACTGCTCTCGCAGCAGCTTCTTCTGAATCTTGCCCATGGTGTTGCGCGGCAGAGCGTCCATGGTGAAGATCGCCTTGGGCACCTTGAACGCGGCCAGTTCCTTGCGCATCGCCTCTCGCACCGCTTCGGGATCGAAAGGCCCGGCCGGCTGCACCACCGCCACCACCGCCTCGCCGAAATCCGGGTGCGGCACGCCGATCACCGCCGCTTCGGCCACGTCCGGTCGATCATCGAGCAGCGCCTCGACCTCGGCCGGATAGACATTGAGCCCGCCCGAGATAATCAGATCCTTCTCCCGCCCCACCAACTGGACATAGCCCCGGGCATCGATCACGCCCATGTCGCCGGTGATGAACCAGCCGTCCGGACGGAACTCGCTCGCTGTCTTTTCCGGCATCTGCCAGTAACCCTTGAAGATATTGCGGCCCGCGACCTCGACGATGCCGACTTCGCCCTGCGGCAGGACCCGGCCGGTCTCGAACTCGGCGATGCGCAAGCCGACGCCGGGCAGCGGCGGGCCGACGAAGCCCGCACGGCGCTCGCCGTCATAGGGGTTGGAAGTGAGCATCCCGGTCTCGGTCATGCCATAGCGTTCCAGCACGCGGTGTCCGCAGCGCTCCTCGAAAGCGCGGTGGATATCGGCCGAAAGCGGCGCCGAGCCGGAGATGAACAACCGCATGTGCCCCGCACTCTCGCGCGTGAAGGCGGGATCGGCGAGCAGCCGGACATAATAAGTGGGAACGCCCATGAGCACGGTGCTCTTCGCCATCAGCTCGATCACCCTGGCGCTCTCGAACCTGGGTAGAAACACCATTGAGGCGCCAGAGAACAACACGCAGTGAACCGCGACGAACAGGCCGTGGACATGGAAGATCGGCAGCGCGTGGATCAGCCGGTCCTCAGGCGTGAAGCGCCAGAACTCGATCAGCATCTCGCCATTGGAAGCAAGGTTGTCCTGGCTGAGCATCGCCCCCTTGGGCTTGCCGGTGGTGCCGGAAGTATAGAGGATCGCCGCCACGTCGTCGCTCGCGCGTGGCACCGGCGGAGCCTCGGCCTCGGGCAGGTCGGCAAAGAGCGCCGCCAGCGTGGAGACCTGCATTCCACCGCCGCCGATCCGGCCGAACACCTCGGCCGAGGATTCCCGGCATACCGCCAGCACCGGCGTCGCGTCCGCCGCGAAGTAATCCAGCTCGGCTTCCGTATAATCGATGTTGAGCGGCAGGTAGATGGCGCCGGCCCGGATCGTCGCGAAGTACAGGATCAGGGTCTCGACGTTCTTGTCGGTCTGCACCAGCACCCGCTCGCCCGGCGCGACGCCCAGCGCCTGCAGCCGCGCGGCAAGGCGGCCGGCCAAGCGCCCGATCTCCCCATAAGTCCAGGCGCGCGCACCGTCCTCGACGAGAATCCTGTTCGCGAACCGCTCGAAGCTTTGCACAAAACGTGAATAGAGATCGCCCGGCACCGTTCCATTCTCCCCGGAATATGCATGGCGCGCCCGGCAGGGTTCGAACCTGCGACCCCAAGCTTAGAAGGCTCGTGCTCTATCCAGCTGAGCTACGGGCGCGCGCGTGCTTCCCATAGCCGCGCTTCGGCCCCCGCGCAAACCGCCAATGGTTCGCAACTTGTGCTTTGCGCGAAGGCGAAGGCGGGTTACGCATAAGTCATGAACGACGCGCATCTTTCCCGCATCGACGGCGTCACCGGCGCCCGGCGCCACTTCCGCTATTTCGACTATGTGATGGTCGCCTTCGTCGTGATCCTGCTGCTGTCGAACCTGATCGGCGCGGCCAAGCTCGCCGATGTGGAGGGGGTCACGTTCGGCGCCGGCATCCTGTTCTTCCCGGTGAGCTACGTGCTGGGCGACGTGATGACCGAAGTCTACGGCTACGCCAATGCCCGCCGCTGCGTCTGGGCGGGGTTTTTCGCGCTGATCTTCATGGCGTTCATGAGCTTCGTGGTGGTCGCCATGCCGCCAGCAACGGACTGGGGCTGCGCGCAGAGCGGCGACCCGCAATTCGCCTCGATCGTCGCCGCGACCGACGCCGGCACGGTCTGCCAGTCCACTTACGTTTCGGTGTTCGGCAGCACCTGGCGCATCGTGGCGGCATCGCTGCTGGCGTTCTGGGCGGGCGAGTTCGTCAATTCCTTCGTGCTGGCCAAGATGAAGCTCTGGACCGGGGGCAAGTATCTGTGGACCCGCACGATTGGCTCGACGGTGTTCGGCCAGGCGGTCGACAGCATGATCTTCTATCCCGTCGCTTTCCTCGGCGTGTGGTCCACGCATTCGGTGCTGATCGTGATGGGCACGAACTGGGCGATGAAAGTTGCCTGGGAAGCAGCGCTGACGCCGGTGACCTACGCGGTGGTCAACTGGCTCAAGCGCCGCGAAGGCGTCGACGTCTATGACGACAACGTGGACTTCTCGCCTTTCGCCAAGGCGCGTTCGGTCTGACACCAAGGTGGCATTGACGGTGCGAAGCGGCTAGTCCCGCCGCAACCATGCTCGACCGCATCCTCCTGTCCCGTTTCCGCAACCACCGCGAGACCGCGGTCGAAGGCACGGCGCGGTTCAACCTGCTGGTGGGGGAAAACGGCGCCGGCAAGACCAACGTGCTGGAAGCGATCAGCCTGCTGGCCCCGGGACGCGGCCTGAGGCGCGCGCAGCTGGCGGACATGCCAGGACAAGGCCCCGAGGCCGGCGGCTTCGCGATAAGCGCGCGGCTGGCCGTGTCCGGCGGCGAGCCGGTGCGCATCGGCACTGGAGTAGCGCCCGAGCGACCGGGACGGCGCATCGTGCAGGTCAATGGCGCCGAAGCACCGGCGGTGCGGCTCGCGGAATGGCTCTCGATCGGCTGGCTCACGCCGGCGATGGATCACCTGTTCGTCGAGGGCGCGGGCGCGCGGCGGCGTTTTCTCGATCGGCTGGTGCTGGCCATGCGGCCCGGCCATGCCGGCCATGTAAACCGGCTGGACACCGCGCTGCGCGAACGCAACCGCCTGCTTGCGGACGAACGCATGCCCGATCCGCGCTGGCTGGACGCGATCGAGGCGCAGATCGCCGAGGCCGGCGCCACTGTTGGCGCGGCGCGCGCGGAACTTGTCGACCGGCTGGAAACGACGCTGGCCGCTTTGCCGGATTCGCCTTTCGCCCGCCCCTCGCTCGCCTATCTGCCGGGCGGTCCGATAGGGAACGATGCACTGGCCGCGGCCTTGCGCGAGGGCCGCGCGCGCGACCGCGCCGCCCAGCGCACCCTCACCGGCCCTCACCGCGATGAACTGGCGGTCACGATGGCCGGCAAGGGCCAGCCTGCGGCCGAATGCTCGACAGGCGAGCAGAAAGCGATGCTGATCGCGATCACGCTTGCCCATTCGCGGTGCCTGGAAAGCAGCGGCGAGGACCGTCCACGCCTGCTGCTGCTGGACGAAGTTGCCGCCCATCTCGATCCACTGCGCCGCGATGCCCTGTTCGACCGCCTGCGCGCCGGCTCCGCCCAGATCTGGCTGACCGGCACCGAGCCCGCCCCGTTCGCGGCAATCATGAGCGAAGCCGCCGTGTGGGAAGTCAGCCAAGGTACGGTGCGGCGGATTTCCGCTCCGCCGAACAACGCCTAGCGCGCCCGGAAACGCGCTCAGCCCTCCAGATCGCGCTTGACCCGGGGATCGTTGAGCAGGGCGTCGATCCGGCTTGCCTCGTCGAAGGTCTCGTCGGCGCGAAACTGGATCTTGGCGGCGAACTTGAGCTTGAGCCGCTGGGCCACCTCGCGCTGGAAAAAGGCGGTGTTGGTACGCAGCGCCTTGAGCACCGCCTCCTCGTCCTCACCGAGCAGCGGCTTCACATAGACCGCCGCCTGCCGGAGATCCGGCGTCATGCGCACTTCGGTGATCGAGACCGAATGCGCCGTCAGCGTATGGTCATGCACTTGCTGGCGGGCGAGGATTTCGCTGAGCACGTGACGGACCTGTTCGCCCACCTTGAGCAGGCGGACCGAGTGCTGTTCGGGGGTGAATTGCTGGCGTACCATCGTGAATTTCCGTTTCAGCCCATCTTGGCGAGGATCCGCGCCAGCGAGCGCACATTGCGCGCGGTGCCGCGGCATCCCAGCCGGCGCTCGATGAACGCGGCGGTAAGCTTCGAATTCCCCGCGCCATCGACATAATCGATATAGAGCGCCCGATCCCCCAGCGCGAGCTTTTCCCCGCCGCGCCCGGCATGATCGGCAAGCAGTTTCTCGAAGCGCTCCTGGCTCGGCTGGCATTCAAGGAAATGGGTATGGACCTGATTGTCGGCGCCGATGCCTGTGAAGGGATTGTCCTCCACCGCCGCACGCACTTCATCGCGGCTGCGCACCGCGACGAAGCTGTCGATATCGAAGCGATCACGCATCATGTGGGCGAAGAGGTCTTCAAGTCCTTCGGTCGGGCGATCGTCATAGTCGAACAGCACGTTGCCGCTGGCGATCACCGTTTCGACGTTGAGGAACTCCTCACGCTCGAAGGCATAGCGCAGATCGGCCATCGACAACCGGTTACCGCCGACGTTGATCGAGCCGAAGAGGGCGATGTAGCGGGTCATTCCGGAAAATTCGCCAATTGATACAAGAAGACTATCATGACCGTGACGATTTCCACGTTAAAAGCCTTCCCGTTGCAAGCTGCGATAGGAACGACGCGACGGATGGGAACAAGGACCAGAGTTCCATTTCTTGCAAGACCCATGAACGATCGCCCACCTTGAGGCCGGCCCGATCGACCGAAAGCAGTTCGCGGTAGGGTATCTTGATAAATTCGCCACCTGTGGATATACAATAAACACCACAGTCGATGCTTTCACATCGCTGCCTGAGCCCGGGTGTTCCAGCGCCCGGGCTCGCTTATTATCGGAGGCTGGCGTTCCAGCGCCAGCCTCCTCACCCGTTACTTGCGGTTCAACTCGATGAGCTTGACCACCAGTTGCAGCAGAGCGACCAACAAAGTCGCCGTGCCGATCACCAGGATTGCCACAGTCTCAATTTTCACATCATATCACCGCCTTTCCGTCGCAAGCAGCGACCGGAAAGGCTTAGGCGATCACGATCGATCGCTGGATTAAAATTCGGTCAAGCCCGCCCTGTTACAACGTCCGTTCGCGCTCCGTCACCTCGAACACTTCCAGGTGGTCGCCGGGCTTGATGTCGTTGGTGTCGGCCAGCACCACGCCGCATTCCAGGCCCGCGCGGACTTCGTCCACGTCGTCCTTGAAGCGGCGCAGCGAGGCGATCGTGGTGCGCGAGACGATGACGTCGTGGCGGGTGAGGCGCGCGTTGATGCCCTTGCGGATATAGCCTTCGAGCACCAGCAGACCGGCGGCCTTGTCCTTCTTGCCGGCCGGGAACACCTGCTTGACCTCGGCGCGGCCGACCACGGTTTCGATCCGCTCGGGCCCCCAGATGCCGGCCATCTGCTTGGCGATCTCGGCGGTCAGTTCGTAGATGACGTCATAGTACATCATCGGCGTCTTGCTCTTCTCGATCTGCTCGCGCGCCTTGGCGTTCGGGCGGACGTTGAAGCCGACGATCGGCGCGCCGCTGGCCGAGGCCAGCGTCACGTCGGTCTCGGTGATCGCACCGACGCCGGAGTGCAGGATGCGCACCTTGATCTCGTCGTTCGAGAGTGTGTGGAGCGCATTGTTGATCGCTTCGACCGAACCCTGCACGTCCGCCTTGACGACGATCGGGTATTCGATGACGTTCTGCTTGGCGGCGAGCGCCGAGAACATCGTGTCGAGGCTGGCCGGCGCCATCGCAGTGCGCTTGGCGGTCGCCTGTTCCTGGCGATAGGCCGAGACTTCGCGGGCCCGCTGTTCGCTTTCGACCACGGTCAGTTGGTCACCCGCCATCGGCACGCCGCCCAGGCCCAGCACCTCGACCGGCAGCGACGGCGGCGCCTGCTTGATCTGGCGGCCCTTGTCGTCGAGCATCGCGCGCACGCGCCCGCTCTCGGTGCCGACCACGAAGATGTCCCCGACCTTGAGCGTGCCGCGATTGACCAGCACGGTCGCCAGCGGCCCCTTGCCCTTGTCCAGCTTGGCTTCGATCACCGTCGCCTCGGCATCGCGATCGGGGTTGGCGCGCAGTTCGAGCAGCTCGGCCTGGAGCAGGATCTTCTCGATCAGGTTATCAAGGCCCGTGCCGGTCTTGGCCGAAACCTCGACGTCCTGCACGTCGCCGGACATTTCCTCGACGACGATTTCATGCTCGAGCAGACGCTCGCGTATCTTCTGCGGGTTGGCCTCGTGCTTGTCGCACTTGTTGATCGCCACGATCATCGGCACGCCGGCGGCCTTGGTATGGTTGATGGCCTCCACCGTCTGCGGCATGATGCCGTCGTCGGCCGCCACCACCAGCACCACGATGTCGGTGACATTGGCGCCGCGCATGCGCATCTGGGTGAAGGCGGCGTGGCCGGGCGTATCAAGGAAGGTGATGAGATCACCCCCCTTGGTCTTGATCTGGTAGGCGCCCATGTGCTGGGTGATGCCGCCCGCCTCGCCGCGTACCACGTCGGTCCCGCGCAGGGCGTCGAGCAGGCTGGTCTTGCCGTGATCGACGTGACCCATGATGGTCACGACCGGCGGACGAATCTTCAGAGTCTCCACGGCATCGACGTCGGCGGAGCTATCGAGATCGACATCGCTTTCAGAAACGCGCTTGATGTTGTGGCCGAACTCGGTGACCAGCAGTTCCGCGGTGTCCTGGTCAATCGTCTGGTTGACGGTGACCATCATGCCCATGTTGAACAGCGCCTTCACCAGGTCGGCGCCCTTTTCCGCCATGCGGTTGGCGAGTTCCTGGACAGTGATCGCCTCGGGAACCACGACGTCGCGGACCTGCTTCTCACGCTGCTGCTGATAGCCGCCGAAGTGCGCGCGGCGTTCCTTCTCGCGGGCACGCTTGAGCGCGGCGAGCGAGCGGGCGCGGGCGCCCTCGTCCTCGTTGAGCGCGCGGTTGACGGTCAGCTTGCCCGACTGGCGGCGATCGCCCTTGCGGTCACGCTCTGGGCCGCGCGGAGCCGGAGCACCCTTCTTGGCTGGCTCGGCCTTCTTGGCGGCGCCGTTGGCGGCGGGCTCCGCCTTGCGCGCCGTGGTTTCCGGACGATGAACCGGGGTGAAGCGGCGCGGGGCCGGGGCGGGCGTAGCGGCCGAGGCAGCGGGCTCGGCTACCAGGGCGTCGGCCTGGGCATCGACGGCCGCAGGCGACTCGGGCACTGGTGCGGGCTGGGCGTCCTCCACCACCGGGAGCTCGGCGGCTTCGGTTTCGACGCTCGTGGATGCGGTCGCTTCCTCCTGCGCCTTCCTGCTTTCGAGGGCGCGGTTTTCCTCGGCGCGGCGCTTCTCCGCCTCGATGGCGCGCAGCTTCTCTTCCTGCTCGCGGCGGTTGGCTTCCTCAAGCGTGTTCAGCCGGGCTTCCTCGGCTTCACGCAGCAGGCGCGACTGCATTTCCTGGCGGGTTTCTCCGGCAGGCACGATCGGCTTCTTCGGCGGAGCCGGCGGAGGCGCGACCTTCTGCGGCGCGGGCGCGGCGACCGGACCCTCCACCTTGGCTTCGACGACGCCTTCCGAACCGGGCTTGCCGATCAGCTTGCGCCGCTTCACCTCGACCACGACCTTATTGGTGCGGCCGTGGCTGAAGGTCTGCTTGACCTCACCCGCTTCCACCGAGCGCTTAAGCCCAAGCGGCTTGCGGCCCAGGGTCGGTTTGTTGTCGGTCTCGCTCATAAGTCTCGTCGTGCCCTTCAATCTCTATTCGCTTCTACCCGACCGTGATCGGGTATCGTCACGAGCACGGCGTCAGGCGCCTGCCCGTTATCATCATCCATGCCGGCTGCGCCCTTATCGGACGCAGGCCCCACCTGGGCCTGCTCCTGGGCTCGCCCCTGAAAATGCAGGAGGCGCCGCAGCAGCGATGCGACTCGATTGGCCGCGCCGCGATCGGTCAGCGCCAGGTGAACGACGTTGTCGCGGCCCAATGCCACAGACAGCGTCTCCCGGTCCAGTGGCAAGCGTGTGCCTTTAAGGCCGCTTCCCTCGGCGTCACTTCCGACCCGCCAGGCCTGGTCCAGCTTGCGTGAACCGTCCTCGCTCGCATCGGCGGCATGGGCGAGCCATGCAACCCGGCCCTCACGCGCGTTCTGCGCGATGCGATCCGATCCCATCAGCAGCTTGCCCGATTTCAGTTCGAGGCCCAGCCGCTCGGTCAACGCGCGCATCAGCGCCTGTTCGATCCGGTCCGGCAGGTCGTCGGGAATGGAAAGCGGCGCCCCCTTGAAGGCGCGCGCCAGCGCTCCCTTGAGCTTGCCCTTGGCAAGCGCTTTTTCAAGATCCGCCCGCGATACCCCGATCCACCCGCCGCGCCCGGGCGCGCGCGCATGGACATCCGGAAGCACGAAGCCATCGGGTGAAATCGCCAGGCGCAGGAACTCGCCCCGCACAGCCTTCTCGCCGGAAAGGATGCAGGTCCTTTCCGGGCTGGCGCTATCGATGTCGGAGCTTACGCGCTCATTGCGAGGACTCCGCATCGGCGGCCTCCTCGGTTGCGGGTTCGTCGTCGAACCAGTGGGCGCGAGCGGCCATGATGATCTCGTTGCCCTGCTCTTCGGTCAGGCCGTATTCGCCAAGCACGCCACCCTTGTCCTCGTCGCGCGCGCGGCGGTTCACCGAACCGTCGCGGCGGCGCTGCTCGGTGCGTTTCTTGGCAATGAGCTCGTCGGTGGCAAGATCGGCCAGATCGTCAAGCGTCTTGATCCCAGCCTTGCCGAGCGTGACCAGCATGGCCTCGGTCAGGTGCGGCAGCTCGGCGATGGCATCCTCGACGTCAAGGGCGCGGCGTGCCTCGCGGCTGGCTTCCTCGCGGCGCTCGAGCGCTTCGTGGGCGCGGCTCTGGAGTTCCTCGGCCAGTTCCTCGTCGAAGCCCTCGATCGCGGCGAGTTCGGAAAGCTCGATATAGGCGACTTCCTCCAGCTCGCTGAAGCCTTCGGCAACCAGCAACTGCGAGAGAGTCTCGTCGACATCCAGCTCTTCCTCGAACATCTTGGAACGCTCGGTGAATTCCTTCTGGCGCTTCTCCGAGGATTCCTGCTCGGTCATGATGTCGATCTGCGAGCCGGTAAGCTGGCTGGCGAGACGCACGTTCTGGCCGCGGCGGCCGATCGCGAGGCTGAGCTGGTCATCGGGCACGACGACCTCGATGCGGCTTTCCTCCTCGTCGATGACGACGCGGCTGACGGTCGCGGGCTGGAGCGCGTTGACGACGAAAGTCGCGGTATCCTCGCTCCAGGGAATGATGTCGATCTTCTCGCCTTGCAGTTCCTGCACCACGGCCTGGACGCGGCTGCCCTTCATGCCGACGCAGGCGCCGACCGGATCGATCGAGTGATCGTGGCTGATTACACCGATCTTGGCGCGCGAACCGGGATCGCGGGCCGCAGCCTTGATCTCGATGATGCCGTCGTAGATCTCGGGCACTTCCTGCGCGAAGAGCTTCTTCATGAACTCGGGATGCGCGCGGGAGAGGAATATCTGCGGGCCGCGGTTCTGGCGCTCCACCTTCAGCACGATGGCCCGCACGCGCTCGCCGACACGCGCGGCCTCGCGCGGGATCTGCTGGTCGCGGCGGATCACGCCCTCGGCGCGGCCAAGGTTGACGATGACATGGCCGAACTCGACCGACTTGATGACGCCGGTGATGATCTCGCCGGCGCGATCCTTGAATTCCTCGTACTGGCGGTCACGCTCGGCATCGCGGACTTTTTGGAAGATCACCTGCTTGGCCGACTGCGCATCGATGCGGCCAAGGTCGACCGGCGGCAGCGGATCGACGATGAAGTCACCCAGCTTGGCGCCCGACTGGAGCTTTTCGGCCTGCTTGAGATCGATCTGCTTGAAGTAGTCCTCAACCTCCTCGACCACTTCGACGACACGCCACAGGCGCAAGTCGCCAGTGCGCGGATCGAGCTTGGCGCGAATGTCGTTCTCCGCGCCGTAACGGTTGCGGGCCGACTTCTGGATGGCTTCTTCCATCGCCTCTATGACGATCGACTTGTCGATCATCTTTTCCGATGCGACCGAGTTGGCGATCGCAAGCAGCTCGGCACGGTTGGCGGAAATCGCACTGGCCATGGCTTAGTCTTCCTGTTCCTCGAGAATCTCGTCGGCGCCGCTGGTATCCAGCGGGCGGGTTGCGGCAATCAGCTTGTCGGTCAGGACCAGCCGCGCGGAATGAACGTCGGCAAGCGAAAAGGCTATGCGGCCGGACTTGCGGTCGTCGAACAGCACGGTCTCGCCTTCCAGGCCGGCGAGCTCGCCATGGAGCGCCTTGCGGTTGCCGTCAACCGGCGCCGTCAGGTTCACCTTGGCCTCATGCCCCGCCCAGTTGACGAAATCCTTGGGACGGGTCAGCGGACGGTCGATCCCTGGCGAGCTGACCTCGAGCCGATAGGCCTCGTCGATCAGCACTTCGCCGGCTTCCTCGATCGCATCCATGCGGTCGGAAATGCGGTGCGAGAGCTTCACGCAGTCATCAAGCACCAGTTGGCCGGTCGCCGGGTTCTCGGCCATGACCTGCAGCGCGATCTCGTCGTCGCCGACTTCGCTCTTGCCGAAGATTCGCACGCGCACGAGATCGAAGCCGAGGGCCTTGACCTCGGGCTCGATGACTTGCGTGATGCGGGCGATATCGGCCACGCGGGAAACTCCGGTTAAAAACGATGCATTGACGCCGCATCGATGCAACGCGGTTTCGCGCCAGCCCCTTCCGGCGCCAGCCCGAACCTTGTTTCACCAATGTCGGGATAGGGGCCAGATAAGCTCATTGCCCCAAAAAGGCAAGAGGCCCGATGGCGCGCCATTCCGCTCGCCCTTCTCCATGGAACCTGCGTGCGCCGGGTACTTTTCCCGGCGCACGACAGGCCGCCACTCCCCCGGGGGCCTCCACCCTGCCCAAGCCCGAGTCGAGGCAGGCTCGCGGGCAAGGTTCCCGGCGCCCGTACAAACCCTGTGCCGGCCTGTGCGGGCGCGGGAATTTCGCGATCTACAGCATCAAGCCAGCCCTTCGCATGCTCACCGCGGACCGGCCGCCGACCACGACATGATCCAGGAATTCAAGCTCCGTCGCCCGCGCCATGGCCGCCAGCGCGCGCGTCGAGGCGACGTCCCGCGCGCTCGGCCACGGAATGCCGGACGGATGATTGTGGACCAGCACGAAACCGCTCGCATCGAGCGTGAAGGCATGTTCGAACAAGAGCCGATAGCGCGCCGAAATCGAGCGCGGCCCACCATCGCACCGAGCCAGATGGCCACAGAGATCTCCGGTCCCGTCGAACAGCATCTGGAGCATGACCTCGCGGCGCAGCCGTCCCAGGTGCTTTACGAGAATTTCGAGTAACGAGGCCGAGACCGGCCGGACGCAACAACTGCCCGGGACCAGTTCTGCCAGGAGGGATCGCAGCCATGGCGCCGCACCCGGCGCAGGTGCAGCACCGTTCCCGCCAGCATGGCGATCATCGCCCCGAACGTTGGCGCGCCGCGCATCACGGCATAGACGAATGGAGGGATGCCGATATCGGCCCACCTCGCGAAGTGCGCGCTCAAACTCAGGATTTGCAACGATGTCGCCCATATGGGCCAGATCCTCCGGGCCTGCAAAGCGAGAAATCCGAATCCGATGGTCCCCGTCACGTCCGTCGACAGCGATATTGGATCGACCGACGTGAAATGACTTGGAAGAACGCGCACTGCCCCGACCTGCCACACGCACATGCCGAAAATGAGGAAACCGCCCGCCCTTTCGGGCGCGCCGCCTTTCCAGATGGAGAGCACAATGCTGAGGGTCAGAACCAGGAAAAACACGAATTGTTCCGGGTGTTCCACCTCAGTCCCCTTGCGTTCGCATGGCCGGTTCAGACAACGCCGCGCGCCCGCGCCATGTTGCCGTCAAGAAGCGCCGTTTCGGGGCATTCAGCGGCAATGTCCATGGTTTCGGCCAGCTTCGAAAGATCGCTGTGCGCCCGCACGAGTTCGGAGCGCGCCTCCACCAGGCTTTTCTGCATCGCGGCGACACGCGCCAGCGGGCGCTGTCCGTGGACCGCGGCATTCTCCGTGGCCAGGCGCGCGCGGGCCATTTCGGTGAGCAATTCCCCGGATTTCGCAAGCAGTTCGTCCATGCCGTCCTCAACCGATTTGATACTGCGCGCGATCCGCATGCTGGCAATTTCAGAATTCATGTCTTCGTCTCCGACTGCGCTGGAGCGCTCGTTCCCGATCGAAGGCGATTTTTTGCGCGGGTGCGGTTTACCAGTTATATTAACTTGCCCAGCGCGTTCGCAATCGCCAGCACCGAGGCCAGCGTCATTGCCATGATAAGCGCCAGGACGAAGATCGCGGCCACCCGTCCGCCTCTTCCAAACCTCGCATCAAAGGCCTCCAGGCCTGTCGGTCTGACATTCTCGCCATCGAACCAATCCGGATGCCGCCGCATCGAGGCGGTATCGGAAAGGACGAAGACTGGATCGGCCGGCAGGTCCTGATCGCCATCCTCGATATCCTGGCTATCAAGGTCGACACGGGATAATCCACATGTGGTTTTGCCACATTGTTCCAGCAGCTGGGCATAGCGGCGCGCGGTGTCCTTGCGATTGGCGGTTCCCCACTTTTCGCGCACGGCATTGATCCGCTGGTCCACCGTATTCGGCGCGATGCCCAGTTCCCGCGCAATTTCCTTGGTGGTGCGGTGCATCACCAACAGATCGAGCACCTCGGCCTGCTTGAGCGTCAGGCTTTCCAGGAGTTCAATCGGGGGGATTTGTTCGGACACGGTGGCGGTGACTCGTTTTCATTCCGCTAGTGGATACAGCAACAGGCCGGCCGGGCCAAACGGGCAGGCAACAATCAGAACGCCGCGCGCGACCGGTACATCCTGCGCGGCGACTAAGCGGCACTCGTGACATTTTCGTGCAGGCCATGCTTCTTCATGCAATGGCGCAGCTGATCGTAAGTGAGCCCCGTCGCCGCGGCAGCCCGGCGCTGGTTCCAGCGATGACGATCGAGCGCATCGCGCAACAGTCCGCGCTCGTAAGCCTCCACCGCCATGCGCAAGTCCTCCGGGATCGGAACCGCAGCCCCGCGCGGTAACGACGCCGCCGTACCGACGGCCGGATCGGCAGACGGCGACACCTGGCGCGGCGGCTCCTGCCACGGGCTTTCGAAAGGATCGAAAACGATCTCCGCGATCGGCTGGTCCTCCCGCCCCCAGCGGTAGACCGCGCGCTCGACGACGTTGCGCAGCTCGCGCACGTTACCCGGCCAGCGATGCGCTTCCAGCACTTCCAGTGCCGATTCGGCGAATCCCGGCCAACCGTCCCACTCCAGCTCGGCCGCCATGCGCCGGCCGTAGTAGTCGGCCAGTTCGAACACATCGCCCTCACGCGCGCGCAGCGGCGGCAGGGTAATCACCTCGAAACTGAGCCGGTCGAGCAGATCGGCCCGGAAGGTGCCTTCCTCTGCCATGCGCGGCAAGTCGGCATTGGTGGCGGCGACGATGCGCACATCCACCGTCACCGGCCGCGAGGCGCCGATGCGCACGACTTCGCCGTATTCGATCGCGCGCAGCAGCCGTTCCTGGGCCGCCATCGACAGGTTGCCCAGCTCATCCAGGAACAGGGTCCCCCGATCCGCTTCTTCGAAACGCCCGGCGCGGGCGCGGGTGGCGCCGGTGAAGGCGCCCGCTTCGTGCCCGAACAGCTCGGCCTCGATCAGCGTCTCGGGCAGCGCGGCGCAATTGAGCGTCACCAGCGGCTCGCCCCAGCGCGGCGAGAGGCGGTGGAGCCGCTGGGCGATCAGTTCCTTGCCGGTCCCGCGCTCTCCGATCACGAGTACCGGACGACGGATCGGGGCGGCGCGGCTCGCCCGTTCCACGGCGTCAAGAAAAGCCATCGACTGGCCAATGAACTGAACGTCACGCTCCATTCCAAAATATTAGCGTGAATTCCCATTGATTGGCAATTCATCTTCGCTGCAGATCCCGGGCAAAAATGCGAATTCCGCGAAAATCCGCCACCCCAGGCATTTGGCACACCCCTTGCTGAAAGCCGAGGCATCAAGTGAGTTCAGGAATTTCGAGGGAACACCCCATGCAATCGCGCAACGCCGATACCGCACCAGCCGCACGGTCCATCCGCTCGACACTGGCCCGCACGAAGCTGGATTGGGCCATCATCATCAGCCTGCTGGCGATGGGCGCGTTCAATCTGGCGGTCATGGCCGACCAGTTCGGCGCCACCAAGGCCTATGCCGCAACGCCGGCCTGCGGAGCCTCGCTTGCATGAGCAGGCTCGACGCGGAAATCGAAATCCTGCAAAATCCCGGCCAAGGCACGCGGAGCGACAAGCCCTTCGGGGCTTTTGTTCCCCGCGCCGGCACCCGTTTCTACAACCCCGCCGACGATAGCGATTATCGCCCCGGCCAGTCGCATTTTCGCCCGACATCCATAAAAGGAAACATCAGGATGGGTATCTTCTCGCGCACCCGCGACATCATCGCCGCCAACTTCAACGACTTGCTCGACAAGGCGGAAGACCCGGCGAAGATGATCCGCCTGATTATCCTCGAGATGGAGGAGACCCTGGTGGAAGTCCGCACCAGCAGCGCGCGCACCATCGCCGACCAGAAGGAGCTGCGCCGCCACGTCGGCAAGCTCGACAAGCTCCAGGCCGACTGGAGCGACAAGGCCCAGCTCGCGCTCAGCAAGGACCGTGAGGATCTCGCCCGCGCCGCCCTGCTCGAAAGGAAAAAGGCCGCCGAGATGGCAGACCAGCTGCGCACCGAGATCGCCGTGCTCGACGACGCCCTGCGCGCCTACGAGGAAGACATCGAGAAGCTGCAAAGCCGCCTGCGCGAAGCCCGCAGCCGCCAGTCGTCGATCGCCGCTCGCTTGCAGAGCGCCGAGAATAGAGTCAAGCTGCGCACCTTGCTCTCGAGCGAGCGCGTGGACGAAGCGATGGCCCGGTTCGACCAGCTTGAGCGGCGCGTGGACTACGCAGAAGGCCGGGCCGAGGCGATGAGCCTCTCCGACCGGCGCCAGCCCACGCTCGCCGAGGAAATCGCCGCCCTCGCCGACGGCGACAAGATCGATGCGGAACTGGCCGAGATGAAGCGCGCGATGGGTCCAGGCGGCCAGGGTGCGCTACGCGAGGCCGGCGATCCGTCCGAATAACGCAAGCGCGCTTGCATCCCGGAAGCGCGCCCCGCCCTTCAAGGGCGACGGGCCATGACCGGGACGTTGTATCTTCAAGGGAAGGGAAAACCAGTGTCACGCGGACAATTCTATCTCGACAAGTCGAACGCCAAACTGGCCGGCGTATGTTCGGGCATCGCCGACTATACCGGGGTGGATACGTTCTGGATTCGCCTGGGCGCGGTTCTGCTCACGCTGTTCGGCTTCTACCTGACGATCCCGATCTACATCGCCGTCGCCGTGCTTGCCGACAGCCGCCCCATGGCCCTCTACAGCGAGGCCGAGGAAGAGCGCCTGCTGCGCCGGATGGAGCGCCGCCGCGCCCGCCAGGGCTTCGGCCGCTCGCGCTCCAGCCGCCTGCGTTCGGACCTGTCGGACCTGGACCGGCGCATCGCCGACATGGAAGCGCACTATTCCAGCAGCAGCTCGCGCCTGGCCGCGGAAATCGACAGTCTGCGTTGAACAGCCTCCGCTGAAGCGAAAACCACAGGGGGACCGAAATGGACCATGGAACTCTCGCGCTGCTGATCCCGCTCGCGCCGTTCATCATCGGCGGCTTCGCGATCTGGACCCGGCACCAGCGCCGCATGGCCGAGCTGCACGCCCAAGCCACTGCAGAGAAGGCCGCGCAGTACGCGTCGCACTCGCGCGAACTCGAGGAACGCGTGCGCGTGCTTGAGCGGATCATCACCGACGGCGGCTATGACACCGCGCTCCAGATCGAGGCCCTGCGCGACCAGCGCGAGGTCGAGGCCCAGCGCGCGCCCAGCGAGACACGCCAATGAGCCCGGGAGACGTCATGGCGTTCACGGCGCTGATGGTCGCGCTCATCACCGTCGTGTCGATCCTCGCCGGGGCCTACAAGCGCCACCTCGCGTACCGGGAGCGCAAGCTGGAGATCATGGTCGGCCAGACCGCCGAAAAGGCGGCGCAGTACGCGGCGCATAGCGCCCAGCTCGAAAATCGCGTGCGCGTGCTCGAACGTATCATTACAGATGGCCGCAGCAGCGACATCGCCATGCAGATCGAGGCGCTGCGCGACATCGAACCGACAGAGGCCACCACCCAATGAGTTTCTGGAACGCCGTCGTCGTTCTCTTCGCGATCGGGTGCTTCACCTGGCTGCGAATGCAGAAGTACCGCGCGCTGGGCGACAAGTCCGGCGGACGCCAGGGCTACGACCACACCGCCCGCGAACACGAACTGGAACGCGAGGTAGAGGAAATGCGCAAGCGCATCGCCGTACTCGAACGCATCGCCACCGACGAACGGCGCGGCAAGGACCTCGCTCGGGAAATCGAATCGCTGCGCGATTGAAACCCGCCTGAAGCGTTGTCAGACGGGATGCTGGATGCCGGACGGCGGCCTGGCCATGGATTTGGCCGCCATGACCACTCTCGGCACGCGGCGGAGGCCAGTCGCGTGATCGAAAAGAGGGTGGCGAACGGACCTACCGATCAAGCGAAACACACCATAATCACCAGTGTGATCCCGACTATGAACAGCCAACTAACCGCTCTTATTCGTGACGAAGTTGTTGCCGGGGAAGATCAGTTGTTGGCGGCAGCAGGCGGGTGAGCGAGCCGAGTGCCTCCGCTGCGTCTTTTTCACCGCGGATGTTTGATGGCTTGCGGGGTTGGAGGACGGGGTTTGGACGTTCGGCGGCACGGCCGCGCCGGTTAAGTCGGGGCTGGTTTGAGAGCGGCGGCGACGGTGCGGAAGGTTTCGGCATCGGGGCAGGCTGACGCGAAGGCTACCCTGATGCGGGAAGCGGTTTCGATGACGCGGGCGGCAACCTTGAGCAACCGCAGGCGCAACGTCGCGAACTCGGCGGCGGCCAGCGCGGTTGCCTTGGGGATTTCCTGCTGGATGCGCCACAGCAGCCAATAGGCGGCGGTGTGCAGGATGAGCCGCATCTGATTGGCGTTGGCCGATCGGCACGAAGTGCGATCACTGGCGAGCTGGGTCTTGTGGCGCTTGATCAGGTTCTCGGCCTGACCACGGGCACAGTAGAGCGTATCGTAGATGTGCTCGGCAGAACCATCGGTCAGCGAGGTCACGACATAGCGGATGTCCATGCCCAGCGTGCTGGCCTCGATCCGGGCGACGACGCGGCGCTGGCACTTCCAGCTTTTTGCGCCGTAGCGGGTTTGGGCATAATTGCGCAGCACCGGGTCCTTCCTGATCGCCCGCTTCGTCGCGCAGGCATCGGCAGCGGTGACGATTTCGTGATCGGCGCGCAGCACGGCGTTGGTCGGCAGACCAAGCACGTAGTCGACGCCGTGCGCCTCGCACCAGGCCATGACCTCAGGCCGGCCGTAGTGCCCGTCACCGCGGATCGTGATGTGTGTGTCTGGCCAGTGCCTTTGGATATGGCGCACCAGGCGCCGGATATGCCCGGTCGCCTCTGCACCCGACGGCGTCTTGCCGGTGCGCAACAGCATCGCCACCGGCCGGCCGGTTGCCGTATCGTACACATGGATCGGCAGGAAGCAGCGCTCGCCGTGATGCCCGTTCCAGAAGGAGAGCTGCTGGTAGCCGTGAACCACGTCACAGGTGTAGCTTCGCTGGCCTTCAGCTCGTCGATGTCCAGGGTCACTGCCTTGGGCGGGGCCGGATAGCTCGCGCAATAGATGTCGACCATCGCGGCCATCAGCTTCGCCAGCTCGCGCGTGGTCGGTGCGTTCTCCCACCGGCTCATCGTCGGCTGACTGGCAAGCCCCACGCCCGATCCCGGCAGCTTGCCCAGCGCCAGGCGAAACCCCGGATCGTCGCGCACGCAGGCGCATCGAGGTCATCGGCGTCCTCGTAGCCGCAGGCGATCGCAAAGATGCGCGCACGCAGAATGTCGTCCAGCGCATGGATCACCCGTGATGGGTCACGCCGATCGGCCATGCAGGCGGCAAGCTGCTGGCAGATTCCCATCTCGCGCTCAGCTTGCGCCAGCAACAAAACACCGCCGTCAGACGTGAGCCGGCCACCGTCGAAGGCGGCTGTGACTTTCTTGCGCTGCACTGCTGGAAACCAAAACCGGGCGCGCTATCTTCGCATCCGGCGGGTGTAGGCTGTGGCATTTATTGCCTCGTTGCAGGACTGGCTTCGACACCCATTTTCCTACTTCAAAGCAATCGCTTACGCTACTCCCGCCAACCCCTCAGCACCGCACCGGTGAATATGATGGGCTAAAGACTTAATTGCCGATCCATTACCCTTTTTGGATTTTTGGAGTCGGCAAACAAAGATCGTGGAGGAATCACATGGGGACGACATTCACAGCTATCGAACGAGCATTTCTCGTTGGAGCGGCAATATTGGCGACGATATCTGTCTCGGTGAAGTTTGTCCCTAAACCGGCTGATACGGTTATGTCTGCCCCGGAATTGTTCGATCAGGCTTTGGCCCGCATTGACAATATTGACACCGCAGAAGCGGAGGTAAGGCGATGGGCCGGGAATAATGCTACCCCCGTCGCGACTGCATATGCGATTGAGATGCTGCTGCGAAAACGGTTCTATCATTCCTATTCATACTATTCTGTATCTGATGATTGGGTTCTATGGCTCGCCTCGTTTCTTCGGTCAGATGTGGCACAGAAAGTGGAGCCTGATGACATTTTGAAACAACCTTGGGCTGGATGTAGTCAGCAAGCCATCGTGGCTCAGGTGCTTTTGAAAAGATTTGGATTCAGATTTGCAACACTTGGCACGTCTGATCCAAAACATTTTACGAGTATCGCTAGCCTGAACGGCATTTGGTATTATGTGGATTCGTGGGATGGTGTTGGACGAAGGAGATTTGGCCCGATATCATTCGGTTTTCTCAGGTCTGGGCTCGCGAATTCGCGGTTCACTGGCGCATATTCGGCTAAATGGCTAAGTGCGATCACCTCAGGTCATTTTGTTATCAAAGATATAGATCGATTACCTGGACACCATTTGCGTTCATTTCATTCTTTGACTCGGTTTATCAGTAAATTTGGTTGGGTGCTATGTTTGCTCGGATTTGCCGCCGCTTGGATGCTAAGGGTCGGGCTGCCTGCGATGAAGAACGCCGGTGTGTTGATCGCCGCTGAGAAGTGACCCGGGAGGGGCACAAATTTGAGCTGAGCATTGCTGTCAACGCGGGGATAAAATGGGGCCCTTGAGTGCCAGCGGGAACCCCCATGTCATCGCACGCACTTTGCCCTGCGCGACGACCAGCGCGCGCCTCGACGATCGCCTCGGAACCGAGAACATAGCCTCTGCAGGCTCGGCGCAGCGCCTGTTCAACATCGCCGACACCATGCACCGCGTCTGCGGCAACCCAGGAGAACGGCACTTCGGCTGCCAGCGCACGCTGTATCATCTGAACGGCCAAGGCCGGCTTGGTGGCGAAGATTAAAGCATCGCCGTCTCCTCCATCTTCAGTAACGGCCCATCAGGCTGAGCAGGCGGTAGGCCGCAACGATGCGATCTGTGCCGGCCTGCAAGGCGCCTGCCTCGGCAGCAATCGATTCGCGCTCGGCATCGAGCAGGTCGAGCTGCGGCTTCATGCCGACCCGAACCTCGTGTCGCACGCTGTCGAGCGCTTGCGCCGCGGCGCTTGCCTGATCGGTTGCCGCCTGTTCGACCAGTTGCGCCGTGCGAACATCCTGAAAGGCAGAGATGACCTGCTCTTCGACCTGCATCCGCATGGCCCGCACCCGCGCATCGGCTGCCCGGACACTGCTATCCGTCTCGGCGACCTTGCCCGACGCTCGGCCGCCGCTGAACAATTCCCAGCGTGCACGGATGCCAATGGTCGCGCTGTCCGCCCGGTAGTCGGGGAAGGACTGGTCGCGGACGGTGGCCCCCTCCGCGAAGGCGCCGACCGTGGGCAGGCGCTCGGCCCGCGCGCCGCGCGCCGCGGCCTGAGCCGCGCGCAGGCTGGCCTCGGACTGTGCCAGCGCGGGATTGTTGCGGGTTGCCGCGTCCATCGCCTCGTCGAGCGTGGCGGGAAGCACGGGATTGGACGGGAGCGGCTGGAGATCTGCCGGTTCAAGGCCGGTCAGGTTCCGAAAATGCGCCTGTGCCGAGACTTGCATGCCCCGTGCGCGGGCAAGCCCGGCGCGCGCCTCGGCAAGACGGGCACCCGCCTGGGAGACATCGGTACTGGGGCTCTCGCCCACGCGAAACTTGAGGCGGGCCTGACGCTCGATCTCGGTCGTCTGGGTAACGAGGCGGCCGTAGAGATCGACCATGCGGGCAGTGGTCAGCACGTCGCCATAGGCCTGGGTCACCGCCATCACGAGCCGGCTGCGCGTGCCTGCCTGCCCCGCCTCGGCGCCGGCGATGCCGGCGCGGGCCTGATCGATCCCGGCGCCGACCCTGCCCCCGGTGAAAAGGGGCTGCTCGACCGTCATCTGGGCGGCGCGGGGCGTCACGTTGGCCGCGCCGAGGCCGAAGAAGCCCTGCGGATCGAGGCGGCCATAGCCGATCGTACCGCTGAGCGTCGCGGTCGGCAGTCGGCCGGCCTTCGCCTGATCGAGCCGCGCTCTGGCCGCATCCGCATCCGCGTCGGCCGCGGCAATCTCGGGCGCATGCGCGATGGCCGCGGCAAGCGCTTCTTCAAGCGTCGTCGCGTGCCCCACGGTGCTCAGCGCCAGCGGAGCGGCAAGCCATAGCATCAGGCGCGCAATGCGGCGCTTGCTCGTCATTTGAACGCGGTGCCCGGACGGACGCCCATCGCCTTGAAAACTATCGCTGCCGGACAGAAGCCAGTGAAGCCGGCCTGGATCATATTGACCCCGGCAAAGGCACTGAGGCCGATCCACCAGGGATGGACGGTGAAGGACAGCACGATCCCCAAGAGGACGACACAGCCTGCGAAAATCATGACGGCGCGATCGAGAGTCATTGTGTTTTTCCTTTCCGTGTCGAACGAGGCGGTCACATCCGCAGCTTCTTGATGCCCATGACGTGGAGCGCGAGCTTCTCGTAGAAGGGTTCGCTCTCGCCCCTGCGCACCTTGCGGAGGAAGTATTTCTCGAAGCCGATCTTCGCGAGATGGACCCACTTGCCGCTGGCCGACCAATTGACGTTGCGCGGCGGAATTTGCGGCTGTGCGACGAAGGCGACGCCGCCATCGCCGAAGTCAGCCAGGCAAACCGCGTTCCAGGTCGCTTCGGTCGTGGGTTCCCTGCCGTCGAGTATCGCATCGAGATTGGCCGCGATCGCGGTCACCATGCTTTCGATCATGAAGCCCGTCTTCGGCACGCCGACCGGCACCGGCGTCGGCCCGGTGGGCGGGATCGCGACGCAGACACCGAGCGCAAAGATTTCCGGGAAGGCCGGGTTGCGCTGATGCTTGTCGATCAGGATGAAGCCGCGCGGATTGGTGAGGCCGGCGATGTCGCGCACGGCGGGAACGCCCCGGAAGGCCGGGAGCATCATCGAGAAGGCGAACGGCAGGTCGTGGGTCCGGGCGACAGCGCCGCCCTCGGCGATTTCCTCGACATGCATCGTGCCCGCCTCGACCCTGGCGACGCTGGCATTGGTGACCCATTTGATGTGCCGCTCGCGCAGCGTGCTTTCGAGCAGGCCCTTGGTGTCGCCGACGCCGTCGAGGCCGAGATGACCGATATAGGGCTCGGCGGTGACGAAAGTCATCGGCACCTTGTCGCGGATCTTGCGGCGGCGGAGCTCGGTATCGAGGATCAGCGCGAACTCGTAGGCCGGGCCGTAGCACGACGCCCCCTGCACCGCGCCGACCACGATCGGCCCGGGATTTTCAACGAAGCGGTCGAAGGCTTCGGCTGCGGCCGAGGCATGCGCGGTCTGGCAGATCGAAACGGTATGACCGCCATGCGGCCCAAGCCCTTCGATTTCGTCAAATGCCAAATCAGGTCCAGTTGCAATTACAAGATAATCATAATTGACATCGCTGCCATCATTGAGTTCGAGGCGCTTTTCAGTCGCATGCAGGCGCTTCGCGCCAACCGAGGTGAAGCCGATCTTCTTCCTGGCGAAGATGGGCGGCAGGTGCACCTGGATGGCTTCGGGCTCGCGCCAGCGAACCGCGACCCAGGGGTTGGAAGGTATAAAGGAATAGGTGTCCGATTCGGACACCATCATCACCTCGGCCCGGCCCTTGGCAGCCGCCTGGATTTCATAGGCTGCGATGGTGCCGCCCAAGCCCGCGCCCAGCACCACGATCTTCGGTTTGTTCATGATGCTCGTTCCTCTCACCGCGAATATCTCGCTTGACTGAATATAATGATTACATGATATATGCAATATACAAATTGATAGCTCAGCGATGGAGACCCACCATGTTCGGATTCGGCAAGGCCAAGGCGCACCGGGAGATCGATGCGCAGACCCTCAAAGCAATGCTGGCCGATGGTTCGGCGCTCCTCGTCGACGTGCGGGAACCCGACGAATTCGCCGCCGAGCATATCAAGGGTGCAGTAAACGCCCCGCTTTCGAAATTCGCACCGCGTAATGTTCCGGATGCAGCGGGCCGAACGATCGTGCTCCAATGCGCTGGCGGCAAGCGGTCGGGCCTCGCGCTCGACCGCTGCGCCAGCGCGCAGTCGAGCATCGATACGCATCTCGCGGGCGGTATCGGCGCCTGGAAGGCCGCCGGCCTGCCGGTCGAACGCGGCTAAGGCCATGCAACGGGGGAGCCATCGGCAATGACAAAATGGGCATGGATGGTCGCTGGTGCGGCGTTGACGCTGACGGCCTGCGGCGGCAGCGCGCCGAGCGAGGAAAAGGCGGCGGCCTTGCCCGCCGGCGAACGGCTGACCGTCGCGCTCGCAGAGACCGCCGACATGAAGGCGGTCGGAGCCGAGATAACGACGCGCGACCAGGCCCAGGCGCTTGCCCGCATTCCCGGCACCTTGGTCAGTCTCAGCATCCGCGCCGGCGACATGGTGACCAAGGGCCAGCGCATCGGGTCAATCGTCGATACGCGCCTTGGCTATGAGACGAGCGCGGCAGGCGCGCAGGTTGCCGCCGCGCAAGCCGAAGCCGCGCGCGCGCGGGGCGACCTCGCGCGCGTCCAGGATCTCTACAATCACAATGTCTATGCCAAGGCTCGCCTGGATCAGTCGGTCGCCATGGCGCGCGCCGCCGATGCCCAGGTCGCGGCTGCCCGCGCCCAGCAGAATGCGCGCGCGAGCGTCGCTGGACAGGGCGCGGTCCTCGCGCCGGCCACCGGCCGTGTTTTACGCGCCGATATCCCCGCAGGCTCGGTCGTCGCGCCGGGCATGTCGATCGCGACCGTGACCGCTGGCCCGCCGGTCCTTCGGCTTGATCTGCCGGAATCGCTGGCCGACGCGGTGCATGTCGGCGCGCATGTCGCGGTCGCCCAGGAAGATTTGCCCGACGGGTCGCGCCAGGGGGAGGTCACCCAGATCTATCCTGCAGTCGCCGGGGGGCGAATGCAGGTCGATGCGACTGTGCCCAGCCTTACCACTCAACTGGTCGGACGCCGGGTTGGCGTCATGATCGAGGTTGGCCGGCGACGCGCCATCATCGTCCCGCGCCGCTTCATTTCGACGCGCTATGGCATCGACTATGTCGATGTCGTGACACCTGATCGGCGCGTCAGCGCGGTGGCGGTCCAGACCGCGCCGACTGTCGAGCCCGACAAGGTAGAAATTCTCGGCGGCATAACCGCGGGCGACACCCTCTTCGCTCCGGGAAGCCGCAAGTGAATCTCGGCCTCTCGGGACGCCTCACCCGCGCGACGATCACCTCGCCGCTGACCCCGCTGTTCCTGCTGGCGGCCATCGCCATCGGCCTGCTCGCGCTCTTCACGATCCCGCGCGAGGAAGAGCCGCAGATCAGCGTGCCGATGGTCGACATCCAGGTCTCGGCGCCGGGCCTGTCGGCGCCTGATGCCGTCCAACTGGTCGGCATCCCGCTCGAGACCATCGTCAAAAGCGTCGACGGGGTCGAGCATGTCTATACCCAGGCCGAAGACGATGGCGTGATGGTGACCGCGCGCTTCCTGGTCGGATCGAACCCCGAGGACGCCGCGACCCGGATCGACGAAAAGCTGCGCGCCAATTGGGACCGCATACCGGTCGGCATCCCTGACCCCAAGGTCACGGTGCGCGGGATCAATGATGTCCCCGCCATCGTCCTGACGCTGTCGCCCAAGCCCGGCGCGGCCGGGCGATATGACGACCAAGCGCTCTATGCGCTCGCCGCCCGGCTGCGGACCGAGATCGCCAAGGTCGATAATGTCGGCCTCACCTTCCTGACCGGCGGGCGGCCCGAAGAAATTCGTATCGCGCCTGATCCCGGCAAGCTCAGCCAATATGGCGTACCGCTCGGCGGCGTTATCGATGCGGCGGCCCAGGCCAATCGCAGCTTCCCGGCGGGCAGCGTCCGCGAGGGCGGGCGAGCCGTTGCGGTCACCGCAGGCCAGACTCTGTCTTCGGCGCAGGAGGTCGGCATGCTCACCGTCCGCTCGGTGACCGGGGCACCGGTCTATCTGCGCGATGTCGCCGCGGTCACGCAGGGTCCGCGCGAGGATCAGGCGCGGGCATGGCGCTGGGCACGCAACGAGGGACGCTGGTCGAACGCGCCAGCCGTCAGCATCGCGATCGCCAAGCGTTCGGGCGCCAATGCCGTGGTTGTCTCCGAGGCGGTGCTTGCACGCCTGGAAAGCCTCAAAGGCAGCCTCGTTCCCGATGGGGTCGATGTCGCGGTCACGCGCAATTACGGCGCGACCGCGAACGAGAAGGCCAATGAACTTCTCTACCACCTCGCGCTCGCGACGATCTCGATCGTCATCCTGATCGGCTTTGCGATCGGCTGGCGCGAGGCCGGCGTCACCGCCGTCGTGATCCCGACCACGATCCTGCTGACCATGTTCGCCTCGAACCTCATGGGCTACACGATCAACCGCGTCAGCCTGTTCGCGCTGATCTTCTCGATCGGCATTCTCGTTGATGACGCGATCGTGATGATCGAGAATATCGCCCGCCATTGGGCGATGCCCGACGTTGGCAGTCATGGGCGCACCCGGACCCAGGCCGCGATCGAGGCGGTCGCCGAGGTCGGCAACCCCACGGTGGTCGCCACGCTTACCGTGGTCGCGGCGCTGCTGCCGATGCTGTTCGTGTCAGGCCTCATGGGACCGTATATGGCGCCAATCCCGGTCAATGCGTCGGCCGCGATGGTCTTTTCCTTCTTCGTCGCGGTCGTGATCGCGCCGTGGCTGATGATCCGGTTCGCGCGCAAGGCGCTGTCCGCCGATACCGCGCCTGACAATGGCAAGAGCGGCCATGACGAGAGCGGCGGCAAGCTCGGCGGCCTCTATGCGCGCGTCGCGCACCGGATCATCGACGATCGCAAGTCGGCGCGGAATTTTTTGATCGCAGTCGGCATCGCCACCTTGCTTGCCTGTTCGATGTTCTACTTCAAGGCGGTGACGGTCAAGCTGCTGCCCTTCGACAACAAGTCCGAGGTGCAAGTCGTGGTCGACATGCCCGAGGGCACCAGCCTTGAAGGCACCGGCCGTGTCCTCGAAGACGTCACCCGCCTGACCCGCGAACTCCCCGAAGCGACCGCGATGGAGGCCTATCTCGGCACCTCCGCGCCGTTCAACTTCAACGGCCTCGTGCGCCATTATTTCCTGCGCGGTCGCCCGGAGATGGGCGATGTCATGGTGACCTTGCTGCCCAAGGGTGACCGCGACCGCTCGAGCCACCAGATCGCGCTTGCCTTGCGCCAGAAGCTCAAGGCGCTGAAGCTCCCCGAAGGAACCTCGATCAAGGTCGTCGAAACGCCACCGGGACCGCCGGTGCTCGCAACCCTGCTCGCCGAAATCTACGGCCCCGACGCGCAGAGCCGGCGCGCGACGGCGACCGAACTCGAGAAAATCTTCAAGTCGATCCCCTATATCGTCGATGTCGACAACAGCTTCGGCCAGCCCCGCCCCAAGCTCCGCCTGATCCCGCAGCGCGACCGGATCGATTATTACGGTCTCTCAGCGCGCGACATCAACGATTCGATCGGTGCACTGCTGGGTAGCAAGACCGTCGGCTACGCCCCGCGCGGGGACGAGCGCACGCCGCTGCCCATCACCATCGCCCTCCCCCAATCCGCGCGAAGCTGGACGCAGACGCTGGCCAGCACGCCGGTAGCGGTGTCGCAGACCCCGGCGGGACCGAAACTGGTCGAACTGGGCGCGATCGTCGAGGCACAGCAGGAGCAGAGCAGCCCGGCCATCTTCCGGCGCGACGGCCACTTCGCCGATATGGTGACGGCCGAACTGGCGGGCGATTATGAGGCGCCGATCTACGGCATGCTCGCGGTCGATCGCGCGATCGAAAGCTATGACTGGGCCGCCAGGGGTCTGCAAAAGCCCGTCATCCGTCTCAGCGGCCAGCCCACCGATGAAAACGCAACCAGCCTGCTCTGGGACGGCGAATGGGAGATCACCTGGGTGACCTTCCGGGACATGGGCGCGGCGTTCATGGTCGCGCTGCTCGCCATCTATATCCTCGTCGTCGCCCAGTTCCGCAGTTTCAGGCTGCCGCTCGTCATCCTGACGCCGGTCCCGCTGACCCTGGTCGGCATCGTCATCGGCCATATGCTGTTCCGCGCGCCGTTCACCGCCACCTCGATGATCGGCTTCATCGCGCTGGCCGGCATCATCGTGCGCAACTCGATCCTGCTGGTCGATTTCATCCGGCACACGTCCACGCCCGACAAGCCGCTGCGCGACGTGTTGATCGAAGCGGGTACGATCCGCTTCAAGCCGATCGTGCTGACGGCGGCGGCCGCGATGATCGGTGCTGCCGTGATCCTTACCGATCCGATCTTCCAGGGCCTCGCCATCTCGCTTCTGTTCGGTCTTGCCTCCTCGACCTTGCTCACCGTGCTGGTTATCCCGGCCATCTACGTGGTGCTGCGTGATGACGGGAGACCTGCAAGCAAATGATGATGGACGATACGGCGGAAATTCTGTGCGAGCGCGCGACCGAGGTCGCCGCATTCCTCAAGGTCGTCGCCAACGAGCAGCGCCTGCTGCTGCTCTGCCGCCTGCGTGAGGGTGAAGCGTCGGTCGGCGAACTGGTCGGCTTATGCGGTTTGTCGCAATCGAGCGTTTCGCAGCATCTGGGGCGGATGCGTGAAGCCGGCTTCGTCCAGACCCGGCGCGAGAACACCACGATCTTCTACCGGCTCGCCGATGCCAGGGTGCAAGCGCTGATGACCTTTCTGTGCAGTCAGTTCGGCAAAGAAGACGGCCCGCTCGCCGCGGATCGCGCATCGTCACCCGACCTCGGCCCGGCGTCGTGACGGCGCGTCGGTGTTTGAGCTGGCCTCTATTGCGTCAGGTCTTCGCCGGGATCCGAATGGAACTCATGCCAGATACCGTTGAGGATGCCGAACCCGACGGCCAAGCCAAGACCCAATACCCAGGTGAAATACCACATTGGTCAAGAACCTCGTTCAATAGTAATCGGGATTGGTGCGCACGTCCTGCGTGGTCACGCGGCCGAACAGCACCTTGTAGACCCAGGCCGTGTAGAGCAGCACGATCGGCAGGAACACCAGCGTCACCAGCAGCATGATGAACAGCGTCAGGTGACTCGAAGAGGCGTTCCAGACCGTGAGGCTGGAGCCCGGGTCGATCGAGCTCGGCAGGATGAACGGGAACATCGAAAGCCCGACCGTCGAGATGATCCCGATGGCGGCGAACGACGAGCCGCCAAAGGCCAGCACTTCACGCTTCGACCTAATCCCGATCAGCGCCATGACCGGACCAAGGAAGCCCAGCACCGGCGCCAGTAGCATCCAGGGGTGCGCGCCGTAGTTGGCCAGCCACGCGCCGCGAGCCGCCACGAGGGTGGACAAATGCGGATTGGACGGCCCCATGGGGTCTACCGCGCCTTCGGTTCGGAAACCCATGTTCATGGTCGCGACCATCACGCCGCCTGCGGCGAACAGCAGGATCGCCAGAACCGCCGCGATCTGTCCGAAGCTTTTGGCCCGATCATGGACCGCGCCGCGTTCGATCTTGATCGCGAGCCAGGCCGATCCGTGCAGGACCAGCATGGCTACCGACAGCAGACCTGCGAGCAGCGAGAAATGATGGAACAGTCCGAGCAGCGTGCCCTCGTAGAAGGAGCGCAAGTCGCCGTCGAGCCGGAAGGGAACGCCGGCCAGGACATTGCCGACCGCGACGCCGAACACCAGCGCCGGCACGAAACCGCCGACGAACAGCGCCCAGTCCCAGCGGCTGCGCCATGCCGGATCGGGCTTCTTGGAGCGGTATTTGAAGCCCACGGGCCGCAGGATGAGCGCTGCAAGGACGAGGAACATCGCAAGGTAGAAGCCTGAGAAGCTGACGGCATAGACGAAGGGCCAGGCGGCGAAGATCGCGCCTCCGCCGAGAATGAACCAGACCTGGTTGCCTTCCCAGGTCGCGCCGACCGAGTTTATAACCATCCGCCGCTCTTCGTCAGTCTTCGCGACGAAGGGTAGCAGCGAGGCGACGCCGAGATCGAACCCGTCGGTCAGGGCAAAGCCGATCAGCAGGACGCCCATCAGCGCCCACCAGATCACGCGCAGGGTTTCGTAGTCGATGGGAGGGGCCACGGTCGGTCTCCTTATTCGGCGGGCAGTGGGGCATAGCCGTGGTGAAGCGGGGCGTCCGGCCCGTCATGATGCTCGATCGGACCATGCCGGATCGCTGCCAGCATCAGTCGGACCTCGATCACCGCAAGCGCGCCGTAGAGCAGGGTGAAGCCGATGATCGTCGTCCAAATTTGCGGAACCGTCAGGCTCGAGGCGCCCAGGAACGTCGGCAGCACACCTTCGATAGCCCAGGGCTGGCGGCCGATCTCGGCAAGCACCCAGCCGAATTCGATGGCCAGCCAGGGCAGCGGAATGATCCAGACCGCCGTTCGCATGAACAGCCGGAAAAATCCGTCGCTGGAACCGAAGCGCCGGATCGAGGCAATGTAGAACGCCGCGCCGAAGAAGGCGATAAAGAAGAAGCCGAGGCCGGCCATCACGCGGAACAGCCAGAACATGACCGGGACATTGGGGACCGTCGTCCACGCCGCTTTCTGGATATCGGCGGGCGTCGCCGAGCGCGGGTCGGGCATGAAGCGCTTGAGCAGCATGGCATAGCCAAGGTCGAGCTTGTGCTGCTCGAACTGCGCGCGCGCGACCAGGTCGGTGCGATCGACCTTCAGCTTCTCGACCGCGTCATAGGCCTTGATGCCGCTCTCGATCCGGGTCTCGGCCTTGACCACCAGTTCGTTGATGCCGGAAACTTCGCCGGTGAGGCTGCGCGTGGAGATCAGTCCCAGCACATAGGGAATCTTGATCTCGTAACGCGTCTCGCGCCCTTCCATGCTGGGAATGCCGAAGATGGCGATGCCGGCGGGTGCGGGCTCGGTGTGCCACATGGCCTCCAGGGAGGCGAGTTTCATTTTCTGGTTGTCTGTAAGTGCATAGCCCGATTCATCGCCCAGCACGACGACCGATAGCGAAGAGGCGAGGCCGAAAGCCGCTGCGACCGTGAAGGAGCGCTTGGCAACCGCGACCCACTTGCCCTTGAGGATATACCAGGACGAGACGCCGAGCACGAACACCGAGGCGCAAACATAGCCCGCACTGACGGTGTGAACGAATTTGGCCTGCGCCACCGGATTGAACAGCACCGCCATGAAATCGGTGACTTCCATGCGCATCGTCTCGGGATTGAAGTGCGACCCCGTGGGATGCTGCATCCAGCCGTTGGCGACGAGAATCCACAGCGCCGACAGGTTCGAGCCGAGCGCCACCATGAATGTCGTGAAGAGATGCTGGCGCTTGCTCAGCTTGTCCCAGCCGAAGAACATGAGACCCACAAAAGTGGCCTCGAGGAAGAAGGCCATCAGCCCTTCGATCGCGAGCGGCGCGCCGAAGATGTCGCCGACGTAGTGCGAGAAATAGGACCAATTGGTCCCGAACTCGAATTCCATGGTGATGCCGGTCGCGACGCCCAGCACGAAGTTGATCGCGAACAGCTTGGCCCAGAAGCGTGTTACCACCCGCCAGATCGGCCGGTCGGTCATCACATAGATGCTCTCCATGATGACGAGCATGAACGACAGGCCAAGGGTCAACGGCACGAACAGGAAATGGTAGAGCGCCGTCAGGGCAAACTGCAGGCGCGAAAGCTCGATGACGGCCATATCCACCATGGGTGGGCACTCCTGTTCAGTCGGTACGTTGGACGACTCGGTCCATCATCGCGCGATTATGGTTAGCCGTTAGGCGTAACTATGTATATGAGCAAGCGAGTTTCGCTACGGACCCGATGACTTCCAACCGCGCTTTCCTGTTTTGGCTGCTCGACGGCGTGCTGGCGATTGCCGTGGCGGCAGCCCTGGCGCTTGCCGTCACCTGCCTCACCGAAGGCCCGTTCGGCGGCGAAAGGCTGCTCGCGCCGCTTCTGCTCGTCGCCGCCTGCCTGTGCCGGGCCCAAGTGCAAGTGCTGGCGACCACCGCTGGCCAGCGAGACGCGGCGCGCGAAAAACACACCTGGCGCACGCGCGCCATTGGCGCCGTCCTGCGCGCCCCGGCCGGTTCGCGCGCGATGCTCGGCGAACGGACCGCCGACGCCACCGACCGGATCGAGGATCTCGACGGCTACCACGCCCGCTTTCGACCACTACGATTTGCTGCGGTCGCCACGCCCCTGGCGGTGGCCGCCGCGGCAGCGCTGGCCAGCTGGGTCGCGGCCACGATCCTGCTGGCCACGCTTGTCCCGTTCGGGCTCGGCATGGCACTGGCGGGCACCGCCGCCGCACGCGCCGCGGCGCGCCAGCTTGACGCCTTGAGCAAGCTCTCGGGATTGTTCATCGACCGCGTGCGCGCGCTGCCGATCGTGATCGGCTTTGGCGCACAGGAACGCGTGGTCCGGCAATTGTCCGGGGCCACCCAGGAGGTCGCCCGGCGCACCCTTGCGGTCCTGCGGGTCGCCTTCCTGTCGAGCGCCGTGGTGGAATTCTTCGCCGCGCTCTCGGTGGCGCTGGTGGCGGTCTATTGCGGGTTCAGCCTGCTCGGGCTGCTGCCATTTCCCGCACCTGAAACGCTGACACTCGGCCGAGCGCTCTTCGTCCTCGTGCTCGCGCCCGAATTCTATCTGCCGATGCGCCGCTTGGCGGCAGCCTATCATGACAAGCAGATCGGCGAAGCCGCACTCGATCGGCTCTCATGCCTGGCACCCTCGCCCGGATCCCACATGGCTCCGGCCGTCAACCAGGATAGTCCCCCGCGACTCTGTTTCAGCGCCGTCGAGATCGATTATGGCGATCGGAAGCTTGGCCCCTTCACGTTCGACGTGCCAGCCGGCGAACTGACCGTGCTTTCGGGCCCGTCAGGGGCCGGCAAGTCGAGCCTGCTCAACGCGCTACTCGGACTGGCCCCCGTCACCACGGGCGAAATCCTGATAGACAACCTGCCGCTGGCGGCAACGCGGCTGCAAGGGCAAGTGAGCTGGGCAGGCCAGGCGACGACCTTCCTGCCCGGGACACTTGGCGACAACATACGGCTCGCCCGGCCTGGTGCATCCGACGCCGAGGTGGAAGATGCCGCACACAAGGTCAGCCTGGCGGCGCTACTCTCGGCTCGTGCCGCCGGCCTGGATATGCTTATCGACCCGCATGGCTCGGGACTGTCAGGGGGTGAGCGCAGGCGCGTCGGCATGGCGCGTGCGGTGCTGCGCGACGCACCGCTCTGGCTGCTCGACGAGCCCACCGCCGACCTGGATGCAGCCTCGGCATCGGACCTGATCGCCCTTGTCCAAACGGCCGCCAGGGGACGCACCGTCCTGCTGGTCACCCACGATCCCGAAATCGCGGCATTGGCCGATCACCATGTGGCGATCGCATGACCGACCGCAGGCTCGAAGCACTGCTGGACGAGGTCTCCCGGCCCTATCGCGGCGCGACGCGACTGGCGATGCTCTGTGCGGCATGCGCTGCGATCGCCGGCATTCTGCTGCTGGGATTGGCGGGCTGGTTCATCACCGGCGCCGCACTCGCCGGCGCAGCAGGGATCGCCGCCGTTCAGGCGTTCAACTATCTGTTGCCGAGCGCGGCGATCCGACTGCTCGCGATCGGGCGCACCGTGACGCGCTATGGTGAGCGGCTTTATGGCCACAAGGCCGCGCTGTCCGCGCTCGCGCTCTTCCGTATTCGGCTGTTCGAAACGTTGATCGCCAAGCCGATCGCGAACGTTGAGCGTGGTGCTGGCGACCTCGCCGCGCTGCTTCTGGAGGACGTTGCTGCCCTTGAGGACAGGTTCGTGCGCGCACCCGGCGACGTCGCGGCATTGGTTGGCACGGCCACGGCGCTGGCACTGGCCATGCCAGCCGGCCCGATGGCGATGTATGCGCTCGCCGCCATCGTCGTCGCCGTGCTCGTCCTGACGCGGCTGCTTGCCCGCCGCTGGCTGCCGGCGCGCGCGCTGCGCATCCAGCAGGATATTGCCGCACTCAAGCAGTTGTTCGTCGAATATGCCGCCGCGTCGCCAGAGATCGCCGCTTATGCGCTTGGGCGTTCGGTCGAAACGCAATTGCTGGAACGGGCCGCCGGCCTCGATGCCAAACGAACGGCGTTTGCGCGCGCTGAAGCGGTGCTCGCGGCGATCGTCACGGGAGCGGGCGGGTTGGCGATGGCGGCGATGCTCGGTCTCTCCACGGCGGCGCTGCCGATAACCCTTCTCGCCGCACTGGCTGCGGCCGGCGCGATCGAAACCCTGGGTGCCAGCGTCCGCTCAAGCGGGCGCGAAGCTGTTATTGCCGCCGGGCTTGCTCGCCTCGCGGCGCTGGTCAGCACGCCGCCCATGTCGGGCGTCCCCGGCCCGCTGCTTGCCGGGGATCAGATCAGGATCACCGGCAACAACCAGATGGCCACCCTGAAACGCGGGGATCGCCTGTCCATCACGGGCCGATCGGGTTCGGGCAAGACCAGCCTGCTCGAATACCTCGCAGGCCAACGTACCACTGGCGGCAATGTCGAGATTGATGGCCACTCGATCGCGCACTTGCCTCCCGATACACGGCGCGCGTTGTTCGGCTTCTCGCCTCAGAACGCCCAGATGCTTGCCGGAACGATCGCCGATAATCTGCGTATCGCCCGCATCGGCCTGACGGATGAAGCACTATGGCAGGCGCTTGAGGTGGCATGCCTGGCGGACGACGTGCGTGCCCTGCCCGAGGGACTTGCAACCTGGGTCGGAGATGGCGGAATCCGTCTGTCGGGAGGGCAGCGCAAGCGCCTCTCGCTGGCAAGGGCACTATTGGCCGATCGCCCGTGGCTGCTCCTCGACGAGCCGAGCGAGGGGCTCGATCCGCAGACCGAGGCGCGGATGCGGACGAACCTCGACGAATGGCTGAACGAGACCGGAGCCGGGCTCGTCCTCGTCACCCACAGGACAGCCATGCTGTCCCTGGCCGACCAGCATCTGGCGCTGCCGGGCTAGAGAATTTTCGCAAACATGGCGGCAGATCCGCGGGCCGGCGATGCCTTGCGATCGACCTGCGCTGGCTTATCGACAGGCCCGGTGCCGGCCAGCGCGGCGAGAAAAGTCGCCGCCGCGATGAACGCATCCGGCGCCACGCTGTAATAGACCTGCTTCGCAGCACGGCGGGTCTGAACCAGTTCGGCCTTGCGCAGCACGCCGAGTTGCTGCGACAGGCCCGGTTGCCCAATGCCAGTCACGGCCTCGATTTCGCCGACCGACTTCTCGCCTTGCGCGAGCAGCGTGGCGATCAGCCGGAGGCGGGTATCATGGCCCAACGTCCGCATCACTTCGGCGAGCGCTTCGAGATCGGGGCCGGGCAACGTGTCGACCATCGCCTACGCCTTCCGTGCCTGCGGTTTGCTGCGATGAAACCACACCGGATCATCCGCCTCGGCCAGCAGGGAGGCCTGGTCCTGGTGGGGTGGCAACAGCACCGCGTCGCCGGGATGCCAGCCTTCCGGGGTCACGACATGATCGGCATCGACAACCTGCAGGGCGGCCAACACCCGGAGCATCTCATCGACCGAGCGTCCGACCGTCGCGGGATAGCAGATCATCGCGCGGATGATCCCGTCGGGATCGATGAAATAGGTCGATCGCATCGTCGCCGCGTCGGGCGAACGATCCGAGATCATGCCGTAGGCACGGCCGATAATCAGCGACGGATCCTCGACGATCGGGAAACTCACCGTGACGCCGAACCCCTCGCGGATCGCGCGGATCCAACCCAGATGCGAATAGAGACTGTCGACCGAGACGGCGAGCAGCGCGCAGTCGAGCGCCTTGAATCGGTCGGTCGCCTTCGACAGGGCGACGAATTCGCTGGTGCAGACCGGGGTAAAATCGGCAGGATGCGAGAACAGGATCAGCCAGCGACCGCGAAAGTCGGAGAGATTGACCACCCCCATCGTCGTTCGCGCCTGGAAATTCGGGGCCCGATCGCCGATCTGCAGAAACTGCGGGGCATGGCCCCTATCGACCGACATTTCGTCCATTCCGGGAAATTCCGTTTCACGCACCTTGGCATTATTCCCTACACGATTACATTACAGATGTAAGCGAGAAAGTGGGTGCGGCAAGTATGAGAATCTTACAACGACGCATCGCATGGCTTGCGGCGTGCCCGGCGGGAACGAGTTCCGGTCTTCCCTTGCAAGCGGGCAAGCCTTGTCAATTACAAGGAATAGTGAGATGAATGCAGCCTCGGCTGATCCTGCCGTCATCATTTGCCCCTCGTGCGCAACGGCAAATCGCGTTCCTGCCGCCCGCATCTTGGAAAGCCCGAAATGCGGGCGCTGCAGTCAGATGCTGTTTCAGCATGCACCCGTTGCTGTAAATGGCATGGCCTTCGATCGCCACGTGCAGATCGGTTCCCTGCCTGTGCTCGTCGATTTCTGGGCAAGCTGGTGCGGGCCTTGCAAAGCGATGGCCCCGGCCTTTGCCGCCGCCGCCAAAAGTCTCGAGCCCAGGGTGCGTTTGCTGAAAGTGGATACTGAAGCGGAGCAGGCTGTTGCCGCCCGGTTCGCGATCCGGTCGATTCCAACGCTCATCCTGTTTTCAGGCGGCCGGGAAGTCGCACGCAATGCTGGCGCCATCGACCAGCGCGCCATCATCGGATGGGTCGATCAGCATCTGTCTCGCGGTTAGGGGAAGGCGCCGGGCCTCTCCCACGCATCGCAGCCAACTCTACGAGGCTAAGCTGCCGGGGAACCAGCGCCGCCCGAACCAGAAGGCGACGTTGACCAGCAGGATCAGTACCGGCACTTCGACCAGCGGACCGATGACCGCCGCGAAGGCAACCGGCGAGGCAAGCCCGAAGGCGGCGATGGCAACCGCGATCGCCAGTTCGAAATTGTTGCCAGCGGCCGTGAACGCCACCGCCGTTGTGCGCGGATAATCGGCCTCTACCAGCTTGCCCATGGAGAAGCTGATGCTGAACTGGATCAGGAAATAGATCGTCAGCGGGATGGCGATGCGAATGGTATCGCCCGGCAGCGTCACGATCTCATTGCCCTTGAGACTGAACATGGCGACGATGGTGAACAACAGCGCGACCAGCGTTACCGGTCCGATCCTCGGCAGGAAGCGGGTTTCATACCATTCGTTGCCCATGGCCTTCACCAGCCATTTGCGGGTCAGGAAGCCGGCCAGGAACGGAATACCGAGATAGATCAGCACAGCCTCCGCGATGGTCCAGAAGCTGACATGGATCACGCTTCCTTCAAGCCCGAACAATGGTGGCAAGAAAGCGAGGAAGAACCACGCATAGACGCTGAAGAACAGGATCTGGAAGATCGAATTGAACGCGACCAGCGCCGCGACGTACTGGTTGTCACCCTTGGCGAGCTGGTTCCAGACAACGACCATGGCGATGCAGCGGGCCAGCCCGATCAGGATGAGGCCGGTCATATATTCCGGCTTGTCGCTGAGGAATAAGACGGCCAGCGCAAACATCAGCACCGGGCCGATGATCCAGTTCTGGATGAGAGAGATCGCCAGCACGCGCTTGTCCTCGAACACGCGTGGCAGTTCCTCGTATCGCACGCGGGCGAGCGGCGGATACATCATCAGGATCAGGCCTATGGCGATAGGAATGTTGGTCGAGCCCCAGGACAGGCTGTCGATCGCCTTGGGCAGCCCTTCAAAGCTCGTCCCCAGCGCGACACCCAGTGCCATGGCGAGGAATATCCACAAGGTGAGATAACGGTCGAGGAACGACAGGCGTTCGCGCTTGGCTACCAGGGCAGTCACCGTCCGGTTTCCTTCGCCCAGGCGTTCCCGCGGTTGCCGGCGGGGCCTTCAGACATGGCATGTGGCTCGATCCCCGCATCGCGGAACATGGCCGGCGCGTTGCGCGACATACCGCATCCGGGATTGGGATGGATGACGATATCGCCGAGGTCTTTCCAGCTGGTCATTCGCCCGCTCTTGCCTTGGCGCTGGCGCCTTCGCGCTGGCCGATTTCCTGGAGCTTTCGGCGCGTCGCCATCTCGTCGAGACTGGCGAGCGGGAGAGCCACAAACAGCGAGATCCGGTTCTGCAAATACCGCAAGGCCTGCATGAACGCATCGCGCTGGCCCTTGCCTTCCACTGCCGCCGGATCCTCGATACCCCAATGCGCGGTCATCGGATGACCGATCCAGACCGGGCAGGTTTCGCCCGCGGCGTTATCGCAGACGGTGAATATGAAATCGAACTGCGGCGCCCCCGGCTCGGCGAACTCTTCCCAACTTTTCGAGCGCATCCCCGCCGTGTCGAAACCAAGGCCATCGAGCACCGAGAGCGCCATCGGGTGGACCTCGCCCTTGGGCTGGCTGCCCGCGCTCCAGGCCCGGAAGCGGCCTTCACCGACGTTGTTCAAAATGGCCTCGCCAAGGATCGAGCGGGCACTGTTTCCCGTGCACAGGAAGAGCACATTGTAAATCTTGTCGGACATAGTTCAGCTCCAGGCGTTCAGCTCCAGGCCTTGCAGTCGAGCTCGCCAAGGAGTTCACCGCACATTTCGGGGGCACCCTGGCAGCAATCCTGCATCAGAAAGGTGAGCAACCGGCGCATGCCGTCGTAATCGGCGCGGTAGTGGACAAGCCGGCTTTCCCGCTCGGATTCCACCAAGCCCGCACGTTCGAGAATGCCCAGGTGATGAGACATCGTGGAGGGCGGCACATTCGCGGCCTGTGCGATTGCGCCGGCGACAAGGCCGTCAGGCCCCGCCTTCACCAGCATGCGAAACACGGAAAGGCGCGTGTCATGCGCGAGCGCGCCGAGCGCCTCGATGGCCGAGTCTTGCGGATTCGGTTCCTTCATGGTCGATTCCATCCTTCCAAGGATGTCGAATAATAGTGAGCCGTAGCGACGGTCAATCCATATTTCGAAAATTATAGAATACTCGAACGCCGTTAGGTGCGTCGGTTGGCCAGCGCCCTGTTGGACCAAGCCCGAGCCATCCAAGCGGATCATTGGCGTATATGCGCTTTTCATGCCCAGCGGACACCCGGCGTTCGGCAAGCGCTATCGCCATGCGCCGATGCCGAAGTTCCCGGTCACACCAGCGCGTGGGGCGCCCTGTTCCACATTCGGCGAACAGACCCTTTCGATCCTGGCCGAGCTGGGTTATGGCGAAGACGAGATGGAAAAGCCTGCCACGGACGAAGTCGTCAAGTGGGAAGCCGAGAAGAACCAGCCGGCGAAAGTCGGGGACTGGCACGAAGCAAAAAAGCAAAAAAGCAAAACACAAGGTGGAGGGGATAATGAACGCACGAACGATCCGATCGACTCTTTTTTGCGGCTCGGCGATTCTATCGGCCCTGGTCTACGCTCCCGCGGCGGTCGCACAGGCCGATGCGGATTCTATCGACAACACCGGCGACATCATCGTTACCGCCCGCCGGGTCGAGGAACGCCTGCAGGACGTTCCGATCTCGATCGCGGTCTACAACCAGGAACAGCTCGATGCCCGCAACGTCACGACCATCAACGACGTCGCGGCGTTCACGCCGTCGCTCAGCACCAACCCGCGCTTCGGCACAGAAAACACATCGTTCTCCATTCGCGGCTTCACGCAGGATACTTTCACGGCGGCATCGGTCGCGGTCTATTTCGCAGAGGCGGGCGCACTGCGTGGATCGACCGCGCAGACCACCGGCGAGGGCGCTGGACCAGGCTCGTTCTTCGACCTCCAGAACATTCAGGTCCTGAAGGGCCCGCAAGGCACGCTGTTCGGCCGCAACACCACCGGCGGTGCGATCCTGCTCGTGCCCAAGCGCCCCGAATCCGAATTCGGCGGCTATGTCATGGGATCCTACGGCAACTACGACATGACCCGCCTGCAGGCCGTGCTCAACATCCCCGTCGGCGAAGGCGGCCTGCGCCTGGGTTTCGACCGCATGAAGCGCGACGGCTACCAGAAGAACATCGGCGTCGGCCCCAGCCGCCTGGCCGATACCGACTATGTCGCCGCGCGCCTCAGCTTCCTGGCGCCGCTGACCGACAACCTTGAGAACTATACGGTGCTCACCTACTCGCGTTCCAAGACCGCCGGCACGCTGGCGCGGGTTACCGATTGCCTCTCGACCGCGACCCTGGGCAATATCCCGGCCGGCAAGCTCTCGTGCGACCAAGTCGACAGGCTCAACGCCACCGGCGATTTCTATGCGGTGGAGAGTGCCACCGCCGAGCCGCTCAGCTACGCCCGCCAATGGCAGGCGATCAACACCACGACATGGAACGTCAGCGACAGCCTGACGGTCAAGAACATAGTGACCTACGGTGAGTTGGCCAATCGATTCCGCGCCGACGCGCAGGGCGCAAGCTGGGTGATCCGCGCCGACGATCCGGTCGCCGGCGCCAACGGGACCAATGGCAACTTCACCGGCCTGCGGCTCGGCTTCGCGCTGGTGAACCCCGCTCATGGCGTCGACAACAACAACCAGGCGACCTTCACCGAGGAATTGCAGTTGCAGGGCAATTTCATGGACGGCCGTCTGCATTGGATCCTGGGCGGCTACTACGAGAAGAGCTTCAACCTTGGCGCGCCGACCGGAGCGTTCACGTCGGTATTCGTGTCCTGCAGCGGCGATCAGGTTTCAACTTGCGTCAGCCCCTACCGCGCCACCGGCTCCATCACCGAGTCGGTCCGCAAGCTCACCTTGAAGGGCCTGGGCATCTTCTCGCAGACGACTTACGAGTTCACCGACAAGTGGAGCGTCACCGCCGGCATCCGCTATACCGAGGATCGCTCCGCGTCGATCGACAGGAACTTCACCTATCGGCTTACCCCGGCGCTTTCGACATCCTGTTCATCAGCCGATACGACGCTGCCAACCTGCACGGGACTGACCAAGGCGAAGTCCAGCGCGCCGACCTGGCTTATCAACCTCAGCTACAAGCCGGGCACCGACGCGATGCTCTACGCCAAGTACGCACGCGGCTACCGGCAGGGCCTGGTCAACCCCAGGGCGCTGTTCCCCTACAAGTCGTTCGGCCCTGAAAAGCTCGACAGCTATGAGGCCGGCGCCAAGCTGAACTGGCACGGATCGGCGCCGGGCTACGTCAACGCCGCGGCGTTCTACAACGATTTCAATAACCAGCAGTTCGTGGTGACCTGGGCCGACGCCAACGGGCGCACGTTTTCGGGAATCGTCAACTCGGCGAAGAGCGTCGGTTACGGCGTCGAGCTCGATACCGGCATCGACCTGTTCCACCGCCTGCGCCTGTCGGGCGCGGTCACCTACCTCCATACCGAGCTCAAGGACGTCTTCGTGCCGCCGCAGGGCCCTCCCGGCTTCCCGAACCCCGTCCCCACCGCTGGCAACGGCGATCCTTCGCCGATCGCGCCCAAGTGGAAAGGCGCGGCGTCGGCGCGCTATACCCTGCCGATCCCCGAAGAACTCGGCGAGATAAGCGCGGCGGTGTCATGGCAATACACCGATTCCTACATGTCGACGACGCGGCAGACTTCGGGCGTCGACAGCTTCGACACCTTCAACCTCAATTTCGATTGGAAGGACATCGGTGGAAAGCCGATCGATCTGGGCCTGTTCGTCAACAACGTCACGAAAGAGAAGTACTACGTCTTCGTGAACGACCTGCTGAGCCGGGGATTCCTCTCCAAGATCACCGGCCAGCCGCGCATGTACGGCATGCAGTTGAAGGTCCGCTTCGGCAGCGAGGCCCGCTAATACCAAGACTTGCTGATCAGAACCTGTGGGCCCAGTTGCGGCGCCCCAAGGTCATGATGCGCCAAGGCTGATCGACGAGCTTGTTCCAAGCGTAGCAACAGTGATCGACGATATCCTCGTATGAGAGGCTGACCGAAAAGGAATTTGGGTGATATCAGTGATATGTGATTCAGTCGTGTTTGCGAGACAACGGCGGAATGACACATGTGGACCGATATCACCCGGCGGCAGTATGCCAGAGCCGAGCTGCTTTTGCCCAGCGATTTGACGGATGCTGAGTGGGCGATTTTGGAACCGCTGCTGCCGCCGCGCGGGAAACTTGGCCGTCCGCCGGTTTGGGATTACCGCCAGATTGTGGAGGCGATCCTGTATCTGCTGCGGGGCGGGTTGCCGTGGCGGATGTTGCCGCCGGGGCTGTTCCCGCCCATGACCACGGTGCAGCATTATTTCTACCGCTGGAGCGCGATGGGCCTGTGGAAATCGATCAACCACGCCCTGCTGCTGATGGCCCGCGAAGCGATCGGTCGGGAGGCGCTCTCCCAGCGCGGGCGTCATCGATAGCCAAAGCGTGAAAACGACGGAAAGCGGCGGTCCACGGGGTTTCGACGCTGGCAAGAAGATCAAAGGCCGCAAACGTCATATCCTCACCGACACGCAAGGTCTGCTGGTCGGAGCCATCGTACATACTGCCGATATCCAGGATCGCGACCGCGCTCCCGATGTCCTCGCCAGCATTCGCCACAGCTTCCCCTGGCTGCGCCACATCTTTGCCGACGGCGGCTACGCTGGGGACAAGCTCCGCTCCGCACTCACCAAAATCGGCACATCGTCGTTGGAAATCATCAAACGATCCGACGCCGCCAAGGGCTTCAAACTGCTGCCGCGCCGCTGGCTCGTCGAGCGTACCATCGCATGGCTGAACAGGAACCGCCGTCTCGCCAAAGACTTCGAACGGACCATCGAAAGCGCCACCACCTGGCTCTTCATCGCATCTTACCCCCGGCACCAGCTTCAAAGAGGAAAAGATGATCGCGGCCTGAGTCTACCGGACAGGTCCAGCCCGACCACTAGCAGGGCGCACCATTCAACCTTCCGAGAAACAAGACGGGATGCGGAACCATAGGGTGGGTGGTCCGTTATCTCGGGCAACATGCACGTTTCGGAGAAGGAACAATGACACTGCTGCTCATCCTGCTCGTCGGTGGCATCATCGGCTGGCTCGCTTCGATCCTCATGCGCACCGATGCGCAGCAAGGGATCTTCCTGAACATCGTCGTCGGTATCGTTGGCGCGTTGATCGCCGGTTTCATCATTACCCCGCTGATCGGCGGGGCGCCCATCACCAGCGGCTCGTTCGACATCCTGTCGCTGCTGGCTTCGTTCCTCGGCGCGGTCATCCTGCTGGCGCTCGTCAATCTGTTCCGGCGCGGCTCGATTCGCTGAGCCTGATCGCGTCATGCCAGACGGGATCGCGGCACCTGGCCCGGGAAGACCGAAGACCACCCGTTGACCACGCCTTGACCACAAGGGGGCCGCTCTCGATCGAGCGGCCCTTCGGGTTCTTGAGGGAACTATCCGGAAAAACCCGGCCCCGAAATCGAAATGCCACTAATACACGCTTGAATTGTCACGGGGGACGACAGAAATAGGCCCCCGTGTTCCCGGGGCGCCGACGGCCTTCGTGCCGCGTCGGCGCTTTCACCAAGCGTTCGATAACCTGAAACAGGAAGACTTGCCATGACCATTGCCCTGATGCCGCTGCCTTACGCGCAGGATGCGCTTGAACCGCATGTCTCCAGCAAGACGCTCGAAATCCATCACGGCGCCCATCACAAGACCTACGTCGACAAGCTGAACGCCGCGATCGAAGGCACCGAGAATGCCGGCAAGTCGGTGGAGGAAATCGCCAGGTCGGCTTCGGGCCCGCTGTTCAACAACGCCGCGCAGACCTGGAACCACGGTTTCTACTGGCACTCGCTGAGCCCGGAAAAGACCGAGCCGAGCGAGAGCCTGGCCGCCGCCATCAAGAGCGATTTCGGCTCGATGGACGCGCTGCTGGAAGCGCTGAGCAACGAGGCGGTCAACCACTTCGCTTCCGGCTGGGCCTGGCTGGTCGTCGACGGCGGCAAGCTCAAGGTCATCTCGACCCACGACGCCGGCACCCCGATCACCACCGACGTCAACCCGCTGGTCACCATCGACGTGTGGGAGCACGCCTACTACATCGACCAGATGAACAAGCGTCCGGCCTATGTGAAGACGGTGCTGGACAACCTCATCAACTGGAAGTTCGCCTCGGACAACTTCGACCGCGGCACGAGCTGGACTTACCCCGCGTGATGCCAGGGGTCCGGCAAGCTTGCCTGCCGAACCCCAAGCAGGGCCCGCACGGCTCTTGAGCCTTCGCGGGGCGGATGCCCCGGCATGAAGCAACCCCGCTTCCGACACGGAGGCGGGGTTTTCATTGGCCCGGCGCGAACCCTCGGTCCAAGCCTCGATCCGGTTTGCAAGTCCCCACCTATCGCGGCGCCCGCTGCTTTTGCGCCTCGCTCGAAAGCGACTTCCCCTCGGGCGTCGGCAGGGTCCAGATCACCAGGTTGATCGCCATGACCGCCGCCAGCACCAGCATCAGCACCGCCTGCCTGCGGTAGGGGCCGCCGCGCCGGAAAAGCGCGATGGAGCCCAGGGCGAGGGCGATCGAGGTCAGCACGAGCAGTGAAAGCACGATGTCCATGCCCGGCTCCTAGAGCATCGCGGGGGAAAGTGGGAACCGGTTTTCCGCGAATACCGGCTTCGGATATCGGCTTCGCGAGCCGGTTTGACTTGATCGGCGCGCCCGGCCATCGTCGGAACATGCAGGACACGCCCCAGGACTCCCATTTCGACCCGCGCCGCCCCCTTTCCCGGCGCCATGCCATCCATGCCCTGGCCGCGGGAGCCGCGGGCTTCGCCCTGTCGCGGTCCCTCGCCGGGTCCTCGGCCTGGGCCGCGCCTGTCCACGCGGCAACGCCGTCCGTCGCTGCCGACGGCGCCGCCGCGCTCGATCGAATCGCCTGGCGCCTTCTGGAACATTCGCCCGAGGGCGCGACCGGCCTTGGCGTCGACACCGGCGAGCACGCCGGGCTGCGCTATCGGCTGGAGGACCGCTCGCGGGCCGGCCGCGACGCGCTTGCCGCGACGCTGCGCGAAGACCTGGCGCGGATCACGGCGCTTGACACTTCCGGCTTCGATCATGCCACCCGCACCAGCTTCGCCGTCGTCAAGAGCGCTTACACGACGGCGCTGGACGGCTTCGCGCAGCCTTATGGCGACGTTGCCGTGGGCGGTTGGCGCAACACGCCTTACGTGGTGATCCAGAACGTGGGCGCCTATCTCGATACGCCCAAGTTCCTCGATGCCGACCACCCGGTGCGCGGCGCCGAAGATGCCGACGCCTATCTCGCGCGCCTGGGCCAGTTGGACGCGCAGCTTGACGGCGAGCTGGAACGGATGCGCGATGCCGCCGGCAAGGGCCTGATCGCGCCGGATTTCCTGCTGGACCGCACGATCGCGCAGATCACCAGCTCGATTGCCGATGCCCAGGGCGAAGGCGGCGGCATGGTGGAATCGCTGGTCAGCCGCACCGCCGCGATCCCCGGCGACTGGGGACGCCAGGCGAAGCAGGTCGTCTCCGGGAAGATCGTGCCCGCGCTCGAACGGCAGCTGGCCGAGCTCACCCGCCAGCGCGGCCTGGCGACCGGTGCGCCCGGCATGCGCGAGCGCCCGCACGGCACCGAGTTCTACGCCTGGGCCCTGCGCGCCAGCACCACCACGCCGGTGCCGGCCGAGGAGATCCACCAGCTCGGCCTGGAACAGCTTGCCGAGCTTCATGGCCGCATGGACCCGATCCTGCGCAGCCTCGGCTACACGCGCGGCACGGTGGGCCAGCGCATGGCGGTGCTGGGCAAGGACCGGCGCTTCATGTTCTCCGCCGACGATCCCGGACGCGCCGAGATCCTGGCCTTCATCCGCAAGCGCATCGACTGGATCCGCGCGCAGATGCCGCGCGCCTTCCGCACGCTGGTGCCCGGCAATGTCGAAGTCCGCCGCCTGCCGCTGTCCGAGGAGCCCGGCGCGCCGACCGCTTATGGCGGCGCCGGATCGAAGGACGGATCGATCCCGGGCAAGATGTGGATCAACCTGCGGACCACCGACCTGCACCGCAAGTACGACATGCCCACGCTGGTCCACCACGAATCGATCCCGGGCCACGTCTGGCAGGGCGAATATGCCAACCGCCTGCCGCTGATCCGCTCGATCCTGGCTTTCAACGCCTATTCCGAAGGCTGGGCGCTCTACGGCGAGCAGCTCGCCGACGAGCTGGGCGCCTACGACCACGATCCGGTGGGGCGGCTGGGATACCTGCAGTCGATCGCCTTTCGCGCCTGCCGCATGGTGGTCGACACCGGCCTTCACGCGCGTGGGTGGAGCCGCGACGACGCGGTGCGCTTCTTCATGGAGAAGAACGGCAACAAGCGCGAGGAAGTGACCAACGAAGTGGACCGCTACTGCTCATGGCCCGGGCAGGCCTGCGGCTACAAGATGGGTCACAACCAGATCAACCGCCAGCGCACGCGCGCCCGGCAGGCCCTGGGCCCGGCCTATGACCTGCGCGATTTCGACCAGGCCGTGGTCGACGGCGGCAACGTGCCGCTGGACGTGCTGGCGGAGAATATCAGCGCTTATATCGAGGGCGCGCGCAAGGCCTGAGGAACGCCCGGTCATCCCTGGGACCGCTGGCAGGCGTTCGGCGCGACCATTCGGCGCGGGGAAGCCCCGCCCTGCGCGAGGCCGGTTGTAAACGGGGCCAGCGGTCCCGGATCAAGTCCGGGACAACGCGATACGGGGCGGATCAGCTCTTCCCGAACAGGCCCTTCGCCATGTCGGTGAGGTCGTCGATCGCGTTGCCGTCACCGTCCTTGTCGAAGAAGGCGGAGATCTTCGCGGGATCGGCGGCGATCTGGTTGGCGAACTCCGTCAGCGAGCCTTCCCCGCCGATCGCCGCGATCACTTGCTGGATCGTGCCCATGTCCAGGCCGGTCTTCTGCGCGGCGAGCTGCGCGGTATCGCCCGGCTGCTGATGCGCCATCCCGAGCGCCGCGATCGCTTTTTCCGCCATCGCCGGATCGATGCCGAGCCGGCTTGCGAGATTGCCCACGTCCGCGTGCCCGCTGACCTGGCTGAGGATGCCGTCGAAAAGTCCCATGACCGGTTCTCCTATGAGGAAGCGGGAACATGCACCGGAATCGTGACAAGGCAAAGGCCCGTCTCCTCATCGTGCCTCCTTCTCGGCGAAGGGAATTCATGCGGAGACGCGGAAACTCGAATGAAGAAGAAGAAGAGGATTCGCGCAAAGGCGCAAAGGCGCAAAGGCTCGAAGAGGTCGTTTGGCGCCGCAGGCGTCTTCCATCATGCCGATGCAGCGCCAATCGCCGCCGGTTGAAGGGAAGGCGGCTTCGCCGTGAACACGACATCTTCGCGCCTTTGCGCCTTTGCGCGAATCCTCTCTTCATTCTTCTCCGCGTCTCCGGGTGAAATGAACGCGCGGCTGCCAGCTCGGGTCGAGGATAGAGCCGGCTCGGTCACAGGCGCGGCGGCATGGAATGGTATCGTCCCACGAAAAAGGCCCCGGAACCGAAGTCCCGGAGCCCGTTTCCGTCGATTGGCGCGGCCTCAGGCCGAGACGGGCGCCGCGGCGCGGACGCCGTCGTCGACGTGATCCTCGAACTGCTCGAAATTCTCGATGAAGGCCTTGACCAGCGTCTGCGCGGTCTTGTCATACTCGGCCGGATCGGCCCAGGCGCCGCGCGGATCGAGCAGCTTGCTGTCGACGCCGGGAACAGCGATCGGAACCTCGAAGCCGAAGTTCGGGTCTTCCTTGAATTCGGCGCTGTTGAGGCTGCCGTCGAGCGCGGCGTTGAGCAGCGCGCGGGTGGCCTTGATCGGCATGCGCTTGATGCCTTCCATCGTCGCCTTGCCGCCCGACCAGCCGGTGTTGACCAGCCAGCACTTCACGCCGCCCTTGGCGATACGCTCCTTGAGCAGGTTGCCGTAGACGGAGGGATGGCGCGGCATGAACGGCGCGCCGAAGCAGGTCGAGAAAGTCGCTTCCGGCTCCGTCACGCCGATCTCCGTGCCCGCGACGCGCGCGGTATAGCCGGACAGGAAGTGGTACATCGCCTGGTCCGGGGTGAGCCGCGCGATCGGCGGCAGCACGCCATAGGCGTCGGCGGTCAGGAAAATGATGTTCTGCGGGACCGGGCCGAGGTTCTCTTCCGAGCAGTTGGGAATGAAGTCGATCGGATAAGAACCGCGGCTGTTCTCGGCCAGAGAGTTGTCGTCCAGGTCGATCTGCCGGGTTTCACCGTCGATCACGACGTTTTCCAGCACCGTGCCGAAGCGCTTGGTGGTGGCGAAGATCTCCGGCTCGGCTTCCGCCGAAAGGCGGATCATCTTGGCGTAGCACCCACCCTCGAAGTTGAAGACGGCGGTGTCCGACCAGCCATGCTCGTCGTCACCGATCAGGGTGCGGCTGGCGTCGGCTGAAAGCGTGGTCTTGCCGGTGCCCGACAGGCCGAAGAACACCGCGGTATCGCCATCGGGGCCGATATTGGCCGAACAGTGCATCGGCATCACGCCCTTGGGCGGCAGCAGGTAGTTGAGGATGCCGAACACCGACTTCTTCATTTCACCGGCATAGGCGGTGCCGCCGATCAGGATCAGCTTCTCGGTGAAATTGACGGCGATGATCGTCTCGGTGCGGCTGCCGTGGCGCGCCGGGTCGGCGCGGAAGCTGGGCAGGTCGATGATGGTGTATTCCGGCGCGAAACCCTCCAGCTCGTCGGCCGTGGGGCGCACCAGCAGGGTGCGGATGAACAGGTTGTGCCACGCGAACTCGTTGATGACGCGCACTTTGACGCGATGTTCCGGCTGCGAACCGCCGAACAGGTCGGCGACATAGAGCTTGTCCTTTTCCGCCACGGCCTTGAGGAAATCCTCCTTCAGCGCGGCGAAGTGCTCCGGCGTCATCGGCACGTTGGTCTTGCCCCACCACACCGTGCCTTCGGTCTCGGCGTCCCGGACGATGAACTTGTCCTTGGCGGAGCGTCCGGTGTGTTTACCGGTGGCCACGACGAAAGGACCGTCCGCCGAAAGCATCCCCTCCCCGTTCCTGACAGCATGCTCGACCAGCGGTGCGGTGCCGAGGTTGGCGAAGATCTGCGCCTTCGTTTCTATGCCCTGGCCTTCGAGGGAATAGCTAAGGGAAGCGGTCAATGTCATCTCCTCCAATAGAGCGCGCCGCCGGGAACCCCCCGGAGGCCGAATGTGCAATTCTTGCAAGAATCGGGTCGCGCATAGTCGACACACCCTTTTCCGTCAAATTACGACCAATTGGAACAGTCCTGCGATCGAACGTGAAAGATTTGATCTCGATTTCCGAGTGATTGTCAGGCCGGGCGGCAAGCGCTAGGCACCAACCTTTCCAGTTGCGAAGAGAATGTGCGCGCGCCCATGGCCGATGCCCCGATGCCCAGCACCTCCCCCGGAGGGGCCGCGATGCCCGTCACGGCGCGGCAGCAATCGATCGCACTGGTCGACGATGATCGCAACATCCTGGCCACCGTCTCCATCGGCCTCCAGGCCGAAGGGTTCGCCACGCGCGTCTATGCCGACGGCGAAACGGCGCTCAAGGCGCTGCTCGAAAACCCGCCGGACCTGGCGATCTTCGACATCAAGATGCCCCGCATGGACGGCCTTCACCTGCTGCAGGCCCTGCGCGAACAGTGCAGCCTGCCGGTCATCTTCCTGACTTCCAGGGACGAGGAACCCGACGAAGCCCTGGGACTGGCGATGGGGGCGGACGACTATATCACCAAGCCGTTCAGCCAGCGCCTGCTGGTCGCGCGCATCCGGGCGATCCTGCGGCGCAGCGAACTGGCCAGGACTCCTCCCGGGGACAACGCGCCCAGCGAACTGCCCGAACCGGTGGTGCGCGGCCGCCTGCGGCTCGATCCGGCGCGTCACCAGGTCACCTGGAACGGCGAGCCGGTTTCGCTGACGGTGACCGAGTTCCTGATCCTGGAAGCCATGGCGCTGCGCCCCGGCGTGGTGAAGAGCCGCAACCAGCTGATGGACGCAGCCTACAGCGAGGACGTCTATGTCGACGATCGCACGATCGACAGCCACATCAAGCGCCTGCGCCGCAAGTTCCGCGCGGTAGACCCCGATTTCGGCGCGATCGATACGCTTTACGGCGCCGGCTATTCCTTCGCCGATGGCTGAAAGCACAAGGCCCGCCGTTCGCGACGACCGCGGCCTGCGCCTGACGACAAGGCTGGGGCTGCCCTGGCGGGTTTCGCTGACGGCGCGCATCCTCGCGGTCAACATCATCGCGCTCGCGCTGATAGCGGGAAGCCTGTTCTATATCGACAGCTACCGCCGCGAACTGCTGGCGGAACGCTACCGCCTCGCCAAGTCGGAGGCCGAGATCACCGCGGACGCGCTGTCCGGCGAGAGCGGACAGCGGCGGCGCGAATTGATCGCCCGCATCGGATCGAAGCAGGACCTGCGGCTGCGGCTGTTCGATCCGCGCGGCCGGCTCGTCGCCGACAGCTTCGAACTGGGGCCGCCCTCCTACACGCTGGTGGATCCCGCGACGGAGCCCTGGTATCAGGACGCCGCCCGGATACTCGATCGCGGCATGGACCTGGTGCTCGGCGCGCCGGAAATTCCCGCCTATCGCGATCCGCCCGACGCCACCGCCAAGGCCTGGCCGGAACTGGCATCGGCGATTGCCGAAAGGCGAACCTGGATCAGCCACCAGGCCGCGCCCGACCGGACTCCCATCATCATCGCCGCCACGCCGGTCGGCAGCGAGGGCGCGGCGCTGCTGGTGACGCGCAATGCCCGCGACATCACCGAGAACGTGCGGATGGCGCGCCAGACCCTGGCGATCGTCATCGGCGGCGCGCTGGGCGTCTCGATCCTGCTCTCGCTGTTCCTGGCGCGCACCATCGTCGAGCCGCTGCGCAAGCTGGTGCGCGCGGCGGTGCGGGTGCGCCTGGGGCGCGATCGCAGCGTGATCGTGCCCCGCCTGCCGGACCGGCGCGACGAGATCGGCCTGCTGGCCCGCGCCATTTCCGACATGAGCGGCGCCTTGCGCCAGCGCATCGACGCGGTGGAAAGCTTCGCCGCCGATGTCGCCCACGAACTCAAGAACCCGCTCACGTCCCTGCGCAGCGCGCTGGAAAGCCTCGATCGCGTCGACGAGCCGGACTTGCGCCGCCAGCTGATCGGCATCGCCAAGGACGACGTGCGCCGGATCGACTTCCTGGTCACCGAGATCGCCGACGCCAGCCGCATCGACGCGCAGCTCAGCCGCACCACGTTCGAGCCGGTCGACATGGCGCGCCTCGTCCACGCGCTTGTCGCCGAGCGCGACCAGCGCGGAGTCAACGGCGGCTGCCCGGTCGTGATCGTGCGCGAAAACCCGGATGGCGGCAAGGACGACGGCGGCGACCTCGTGGTGCCCGGCGACGCGGCCCGCCTGGAACGGGTGCTGCACAACCTGCTCGACAATGCCGTCTCGTTCTCGCCCGGCGGCAGTCCGATCGAGATCACGCTGTCGCGCGCCGACGAGCGCGTGAAGATCGCCGTCTCCGATCATGGACCGGGCATTCCCGAAGCGGCGCGCGAGCGCATATTCGAGCGCTTCCACTCGCTGCGCCCTTCGCGCGAGGAGTTCGGCAAACATTCCGGGCTCGGCCTTGCGATCACGCGCACCATCGTCGAGGCGCACTTCGGCAAGCTGGTCGCGACCGACCGTACCGACCGGGCGCCCGGCGCCCGGCTCATGGTCTCGCTGCCGGCCTGGCAATCCGACCGATGACCGCGACGCCCCCCCTCGTCCGGCAGGCGACCTGCGTGGCGATCGGTTCGCGCGGGGTGCTGATCGAGGGGCCGCCGGGCGCGGGCAAGTCCAGCCTGGCACTGGCCCTGATCGATCGGGGCGCCGAACTGGTGGGGGATGACGGCGTGATCGTGACGCCGCGGGACGGGCATCTGATCGCCCGCCCCCATCCGCGGATCCGCGGCCTGCTGGAAGTGCGCAACCTTGGCCTGCTGCCGTTTCCCTGCCGCGATCAGGTGTCCGCCGCGCTGGTGATCGCGCTCGACGCCGACGCGCCGCGCTATATCGACCAGGCCGAGACCGTGGAAATCGCCGGCATCGCCCTGCCGCTGGTGCGTATCCGGCCGCAGGATCATCCGCCGGCGATCAAGGCGGAACTGGCCTTGCGGCATTACGGCCTGCCTTAGTGACACTGCCTTAGTGACAAGGCGTTCCTGAAACCCCCGGTTTCCATTCCCCCCTCTTTTCTTTCGAAGCGCGCGGGCGCAAACAGGCCGGCGATGCGGGATGAGTCAGGGAACAAGGGCGGATCGCCTGGGAAGCAACGCGTATTGCTGGTCACCGGCATGCTCGGCGCCGGCAAGACGACGGCGCTGCGCGTGCTGGAGGACCTGGGCTGGGAAATCGTCGACAACTTCCCGATCCGCCTGCTCGACGGCCTTATCGAAAGCGCCCCCGAAAGTGGCAGGGAGGCCCGCACCCCGCTGGCGATCGGGTTCGATTCGCGCACGCGCGGCTTCGATCCGGCGCGCATCATCGGCCAGGTCAAGGCGCTGGACGATCGCGACGACATCGAACTCAATACCCTGTTCCTCGACTGTTCGAGCAAGGAACTGGAGCGCCGCTACAACGAGACCAGGCGCCGCCACCCGCTCGCCTCGGATGCGCCGGTCTCGACCGGTATTCGCGCCGAACGCGAACTGCTGGCGCCGCTGCGGCGCTGGGCCAACCTGCTGATCGACACCACCGAATTCACCTCGAACGACCTGCAACGGATGATTCGCGAAAATTTCGCCTCCAGCGCGGGCGAGGACATGACGATCACCGTCTCCAGCTTCGGCTTCTCGCGCGGGATGCCGCCGGTCGCCGATCTGGTCTTCGACATGCGCTTCCTCGACAATCCGCACTGGGATCCCGAACTGCGCCCGCAGACCGGACAGGATCCGGCGGTGGGCGACTATATCCGCAAGGATCCGGCGTTCGAGGAGGCGTTCGCGCGCATTCGCGATCTGCTGCTGCTGCTGCTTCCGCGTTATCGCGCGCAGGGCAAGGCCTATGTCCACATCGCGTTCGGCTGTACCGGAGGCAGGCACCGCTCGGTTTTCACGGCCGAACAGATCGCTGCAGCCTTGCGCGAGTGCGGATTTTCGCCCACATTGTTGCACCGCAACCTGGGCTCGCGAGCAGCCGATCTTCTGGAAGGAGGTCTGCGGCGTGAACGATGAATACAAACCCCGGGTGCTGTCGCAGGAAATTCGGAGCGCTTTCCCAGCATGATCGGCATGATCCTGGTTACCCACGGCAATCTTGCCGAGGAATTCGTCCACGCGATGGAACACGTCGTCGGCGATCAGGCGGACGTCGCCACCGTCTGCATCGGCCCGAACGACGACATGGAGCGCCGCCGCGGCGAAATCGCCGAGGCCATCGCCACGGTGGACAGCGGCGCCGGCGTCATCATCCTGACCGACCTGTTCGGCGGCACCCCGTCCAATCTCGCAATTTCGTTGATGCAGGCGGGCAAGGTGGAAGTCATCGCCGGGATCAACCTGCCCATGCTGATCCGCCTGGCCAAGGCGCGCGAATGCATGCCGGTGCGCGAAGCGGTGGCCGCCGCGCGCGACGCGGGGCGCAATTACATAACGATAGCAAGCGAATACCTGGGACAGGATGCATGATCGATTGCCGCGATTCGATGCAGATCGTGAACAAGCGCGGGCTTCACGCACGCGCCAGCGCCAAGTTCGTCAACCACGTCGCCGAACTGCCGCCGACCGTCTCGGTCACCGTGACCAGGGACGGCACCTCCGCCTCGGGCGGCTCGATCCTGGGCCTGATGATGCTGGGCGCCGCCAAGGGCGATACCATCGAGATCAGCTGCTCGGGCGACGGCGCCGAAGCCGCGCTGGCGATGCTGGCGACCCTGGTCAGGGACGGTTTCGGCGAAGAGTGACGGCGCGGGGCTGAGCAGCGTGCCTTCACGCCGTACCATCACCGGCTTTTCCAATCCGCTGGTCAAGTTCCTGCGCTCGCTGCGGGACAAGAAGCACCGCAAGCGGGAGAAGCGCTTCCTGGCCGAAGGCCTGCGGCTGCTGACCGATGCCCGCGAATGCGGCAAAGTGCCGCAGATGCTGGTGATGGCGAAAGGCCGCGAGCCGCATCCGCTGCTCGATTCGCTCGAACAGGCGGTGGAGCGGGCCGGCGGCGAGATCGTCGAAATGGACGAGGAGATCCTCGCCAAGGTCACCGGCAAGGACAATCCGCAGGCCGTCGCGGGCGTCTTCGCCGAATTCGATACCCGGCTGGCCGCGCTGGACCGCGCCGCCGCGCCGATCTGGCTGGTGGCGCAGGCGCTGCGCGATCCGGGGAATCTCGGCACCATGCTGCGCACCGGCGACGCGGTGGGCGCGGGCGGACTGATCCTGATCGACGATTGCGCCGATCCCTTTTCGGTTGAGGCGGTGCGCGCCAGCATGGGCGCGATCTTCACGCAGAAACTGGCCATGGCGCGCTGGGACGAATTCATCGCCTGGCTGCGCGCCGGAGAAGGCCAGCTGGTCGCCGCCTCGCTGCGCGATTCCACCGACTACCGCCGCGCCCCCTATGCGGCGCCCTGCTTCCTGATGGTGGGCAACGAATCGCAGGGCCTTCCCGCCGCCTACGAGCAGGCCTGCGACTTGCGCGTGACGATCCCGATGCTCGGCCGCGCCGACAGCCTCAACGCGGCCGTCGCCGGGGCGGTTCTCGCCTATGAGGCACTGGCCCATCTCGGCGTGGCGGCAGCAGGGGGATCGGGCGGCTCCGGCACGTGAAAACGGGCGGGATGGTGCACGGCGGCGAACCTGGTTGGGGTTATACCAAGTCTGTCGGAGCAAGACCCGTCGTCTCCCTCCTCGCCCGCGAGGTGGCGAAGCCGCCGAAGCAATCCAGGGCAGTGCAAAAACACTCTGGATTGCCGCACCGCCTGCGGCGGTTCGCAAGGACGAAAGGAAGAGGAACAAGAGTTCCGATCAATGCGATTTGGCATTACCCAAGAGGTTGACGGAGGAGTCGCCAGTTGGCCGCTCGCTACCAAGGGTTGGTCGGCATGCTTTCGCCCCCTCCACCACCCGCTTCGCGGGCGGTCCCCCTCCCCGTTCCGGGGAGGATCTGGAAAGGTCGGTGGCGGCCGGCCAATACTAACATGCGTTGATTGCGACTCTTCTGCGCTCCCCTTCAGGGGAGGTGGGGTCTCTCCGTCAACGCCATGCCTGGCGCCGAAGTATCCAAGTTATACGCCACCTATATCCACCAACACCGACCCTGCCGTTCATCGGATTCTCATACGTTGCGTGGCAATGTCGGGAGGCTATGCGACGACTCTGCCTCCTCCTCTTTGCGCCGGCTCTTCTCGCCGGATGCTCGGATCGAGGCGATCGATCGCATCTTGCCGAAACCAGCTGGCGCTTCGAGCGGATCGATGGCGAGCGCCCGCAATCGTCCGGCGCCGAACTTACCTTCGACAAGCGAAAGATCGGCGTGCAGGTCGGCTGCAACCACCTCGGCGGCCCCTGGCGGATGGATGAGAACCGCCTTTTCGCCGGCCCCCTGGCGCAGACCGAGATGGCTTGCAGCGAATCGGCATGGAACCAGGAAAGAGCGATCGGCGCGCTGCTGGTCGCCACCCCGCGCATGAGCGTCGAAGGCAATCGCATGACCCTGCAATCGAGCGGGCACACCGCCGAACTGGTGCGCGTCGAAGGCGTGGAGGAAAGCCGCAAGGGCGGCTGATGCCAAGCCACGTCGATCGGGTATCAGTCATGAACCGGCCTATTCGGCCGCTTCCGGCAGCGCTTTCGCATCCTCGTCCGCTTCGCCAAGCGCTTCGGTGCCATAGCGGGGGACGGACTCGATACGCGGCACTTCGTCGATCTCGCGCTTGCCGATCTCGATGTGCTTTTCGCGCAGGCGCCGTCCGGAACTGAGCACGTTGCGCTCGAAACTGCCGACGAACTTGTTGTAATTGCTGACCGCCGTCTCCAGTCCGGCGCCGACGCGCTTCATGTGATCGGCGGCGACGGCAAGCCGGTCATAGAGTTCGCCGCCCATCCGGCCGATCTCGCGCGCCTCGCGGGCAAGGCCGTCCTGGCGCCAGACTTGCGCCACGGTTCGCGCGATCGCGACCAGATTGGTGGGCGTTGCCAGCAGCACCCGGTTGCGGAAGGCGAAATCCCACAGCTCCGGATCCTGTTCGAGCGCGGCGGCGACGAAATGCTCGCCCGGCACGAACATCACCACATAGTCCGGCGCATCCTCGAACTGGCTCTGGTAGCTCTTGGCGCCAAGCGTCTGGACGTGGTTCCGCATCGAGGCGACGTGCTGGCGCAGCGCCGCGTCCCGGGTGACCTCGTCCTGCGCCTCGAACGCCTCCTGATAGGCGTTGAGCGAGACCTTGGCATCGATCACCAGCCGCTTCTGGCCGGGAATGTTGACCACGGCATCGGGCCTGAGCCGCCCGTCCTCGGTCTCGATCGAATGTTCGGTCACGAAATCGGTATGTTCGGACAAGCCGCACTGTTCGAGCACGTTCCTGAGCTGCTGTTCGCCCCAGCGGCCGCGCGCCTTGGGGGCATTGCGCAGCGAATTGCCGAGCCGCTGGGCTTCCTCCCGCACTTTCTCCTGCCCTTCCCGCATCGACTGGATCAGCCCGGTGAGCTGGCCGAACGAATCGACTCGCTTGGCCTCCAGCGCGGCCACTTGCTCCTCGTAGCATTTCAGCCGTTCTCCCACCGGCGCGAGCAACGAGCGGATGCGTTCGGCATTGGCCTTCTCGCTCTCCTCGAAACGGGCGCCCGCGCGGCGCAGGAAAGCCTCCTGCGCCCCTTCGAGAACTTTGGCGCCGGCATTCTCGAATTCCTTGCGCAGCATGTCCTGCGCGGCGATCAGCAGGCGCTTCTGCTCCTCGAAATTGGCCGACTTCTCACGCAAGGTGGCCAGTTCGGACGCGAGTTCGCGCTGTTCCCCGCGCATCGCCTCCACCTGCCGCGCATGTTCCGTCCGCAGGCGTTCCAGCACCGCCGCGCCTTCGCTCCGCAGCCGCTCCATGGCCTCGCCATGGTCGGCCCGCGCGCGTTCGAGCGATTCCGCCAGGGCATCCGCACGGCTGGCACGTTCGCGCGAGGCTTCCAGATCGGCGAAGGCGCGCAAGTACTTCGCGTCCAGTTCGCGCGCCTCGCGTTCGCGGGATTCGGCTTGCTCGCGCCACTGGACAGCCGGACGCGAGCCGAAAAACCAGCCGAAAGCGAGACCGATGACGAGCGCGGCAATGGCAGCGGCGGCGATTTCCATCCGGGCAGTCTAACCGGAACGTTTCAAGAACACCAGCCCTGTTGGAAACTTATCCCCACCTCATGCCGAACCCGCGCTTCACGCCGCCTTGCGCAGCTTCTCCAGCTTTTTGAGCGCCATCTGGCGCTTCAGGCGCGAAAGGTGGTCGATGAACAGGATGCCCTCGAGGTGGTCGATCTCGTGCTGGAGGCAGGTGGCCAGCAGGCCCTCCATCTCCTCCTCATGGACATTGCCTTCCAGATCCTGCCAGCGCGCGCGGATAGCGGCCGGGCGCTCGACATCGGCGTAGATCTCGGGAACCGAAAGGCAACCTTCCTGATAGACCGCCACATCCTCCGAAGGATGGACGATCTCCGGGTTGACGAAGATCCGCGGTTCCCGCTTCGTCGGTCGGTGGGTGTGATGGTGGCCGCCATGCGCGGTGCAGACTTCGGGCTCCGCGTCCTCATCCTCGGGCTGCAGATCGATCACCAGCACGCGCAGCGGCACGCCGACCTGGATGGCGGCAAGGCCGATGCCGGGGGCATCGTACATCGTCTCGAACATATCCTCGACCAGCGTCTTGAGATCATCGTCGAAGCTTTCGACGGGCTTGGACACCTGCTTGAGACGCGGGTCGGGAACTTCCAGGATTTCACGAATAGCCATGCACGCCAGATAACCATCGCGCGTCGTCGGTGCAAGCCGGTCACGCCGGGCGGCGAGAGGTTTTCCGCTCGGGACGGGCCGTTGCCCCGACCCGGCGCCAACTGCGGCCAGGGCCATCCGGCGGCGTCAAAATCCGGTAACATCCCCGCCATAATGCCCATTCGCGGCGGCAGTGCCTGATCGGAGGGCCTTATCCGGTGCGCCTTATCCGGGGCATTTCCCCGGACAATCGGGATTTGACGCGATGATTGCAGCCGCGGGGCGTCTGGTCGCCCGGATAACCCGCCCGTCCGCGACGCATCGCGGAGGCCGTGGCCCGGCCCGGTTGCTGCCGGCGTGCAGCCTGGCGGCATGCTACCTGGCCGCCGCGATCCTGGTGCGGCTGGCGATGTACGGCAAGCCGGCGGTACAGGTCGACGAGCAGTTCTACCTGCTGGTCGGGCAGCGCATGGCCCAGGGGGCCCTGCCCTACGTCGATCTCTGGGACCGCAAGCCCTACGGGTTGTTCCTGATCTATCGCGCCGTGTTCCTGGTGCCCCTGGACCCGGTGCTGGTCTACCAGGCGCTGGGGACCGCGTGCTCGGTGCTGACGGCGCTGGTGATCGCCCGGACCGCGCGCCTGGTCGCGCCCGAACGCGGCGCGCGCCTCGCCGGCCTGGCCTACCTGCTGTACCAGCCGACCTTCAACGTCGCGCTCGGCCAGTCGCCGGTGTTCTACAACCTGCCGGTCGCGCTGGCGGCACTCGCGGTCGTCCGCGCCGGCCAGCGCCAGCGCGACCGGCGGCTGGCCCTGCGCGGGTGCGGGGTGATGCTGCTGATCGGGCTGGCGATGCAGATCAAGTACACCGCACTGTTCGAAGGCGCCGGGCTGGGCCTGCTGCTGCTCGCGCGCGGCCGCGCCGACGGCTGGAGCCCGCCGCGCCTCGCGGCGACGGCCGCGCTGTGGGCAGGCCTGGCCCTCGCCCCGACCCTGGCGGTGCTGGCGGGTTACGTGCTGGCGGGCCACGGCGAAGCCTTCGTACAGGCGAACTTCCTCTCGATCTTCGGCCGCCGCACCGACTGGGCCGACGCTTTCGCGCAGCTGGCGAAGGAAACGCTGGCGATGCTGCCTTTCGCGCTGGCGATCCTGCTCGCCCCGCGAAGACTGTCGCTGCGGGGGGGCGAAGTACCGGACGCGCTGATGCCCTTGCGAATCTGGGCGGGGTTCGCGCTGGGCGGCTTCCTGCTGATAGCGCCCTGGTACGATCATTACCTGGGTCCGGTGCTGGTGCCTCTCTGCGTGCTTTGCGCCCCGGTTCTGGGGCACGGCAGGCCGGGAGGGCGCTGGCATGCGAACGTGCTGCTGGGCTTCGGGCTGATCGGCGCGGTGGCCGCGCCGGCCTTCCAGCTCCGCGAACGCGGCACCGCCGCCGAATTCTCCCAAGCCACGGCCTTGGTCCAACGCGAGCTCAAACATCCCAAGCATGCCCCGCATCGCTGCCTCTACGTCTACGAAGGGGATAGCGCGCTCTATCGCACGACCGGAGCCTGCATTCCCACCCGCTTCGCGTTTCCCAGCCATCTCGACGCGATGAACGAGGCCGGCGCGCTCGGCGTCGACCCGGTTGCGGAAGTACGCCGGATCATGGCTTCGCGGCCGGGCGTGGTGGTGATGGCCGAAAGCGGGCGCCCCAACCTGCCGAACCTTCGGACCAGGGCATTCATGCGCCGGACCCTCGCGCGGGGGTACGAGCGCTATGCCGGGATCACCCTGGGCACCCGCAAGTTCGGGCTCTACCGCCCGCGCCGCTGAGGCCCAGGTCTAGGTTCAGCAGGTCTAGGTTCAGCGCGCCTTGGCGATCACCATGCCGTGCTGGCGCGCGGCGTCCCTGGTCGATTCCTCGGTGCGGTTGAGCGCCCTGGCGATTTCCTTCAGGCCCTTGCCCTTGCCCGCCAGCACCTGGAGCTTTTGCAGTTCATCGGGCTTCCAGGGCTGCTTGTGCTTGGCGATCTTCTCGCTCATTCGGCCGCCTCCCTGGTTTTCGCCTTCTTCGCCGGGGCCTTCTTCGCGGGAGCTTTCTTCGCGGCGGCCTTCTTCGGCGCCGCCTTCTTCTTGCCTTTGGCCGGGCCCTTCGCCGCCTTCTCGTCGATCAGGACGATCGCCCGCTCGGCGGTCAGGTCCTCGGGCTTCTGGTCGCGCGGGAGGGTGGCGTTGGTGGTCCCGTCGGTGACGTAGGGACCATAGCGGCCGGCCATGACCTTGATCTCGCCGCCGCTGGTCGGATGCGCGCCGAGCACCTTGATCGGCTCTGCCCGGGTCCGCGCGCCGGCGCCGCCCCGGTTGGCCGCGTCGGCCAGCAGCGAAACCGCCGCGTTCATGCCGGTGTCGAAGACCTCGGCGGTCGAACGCAGCTTGGCATATTTGCCGTCATGCATGAGGTAGGGGCCGTAGCGACCTATGCTCGCGGTAATTTCATTGCCCGTCTCCGGATGCGGGCCGATCACGCGCGGCAGGCTGAGCAGCTTGATCGCCCATTCCAGCGTCAGTTCGTCGATGTCCTTGGGGATCGAGGCGCGCTTGGCCTCCTTGCCTTCGCCAAGCTGGATATAGGGACCGTACTTGCCGGTCCTGCGCATGATCTCCAGGCCGGTCACCGGGTCCTTGCCCAGCCCCTCGTCCTCGCCGCCGTCGCCCGCGCCGCCCGGCTGCGCGAACTTGCGGGTGTACTTGCACTCCGGGTAGTTCGAGCAGGCGACGAAGGCGCCGTAGCGTCCGCCGCGCAGGCTGAGGCGCCCTTCCCCGCACTTGGGGCACAGGCGCGGGTCGGAGCCGTCATCACTGGGCGGGAAGAGGTAGTCGGACAGGAACTCGTCGAGCGACTCGGTCACTTCCGAGGGCTTCTTTTCCATGACCTCGTCGCTCTTGGGCTTGAAGTCGCGCCAGAAGGCCTCGAGCAGCGCCTTCCACTCCTGCCGGCCGCCGGAGACGTCGTCGAGTTCCTCCTCCATGCCGGCGGTGAAATCGTAGGCGACGTAGCGTTCGAAGAAGCGTTCGAGGAACGAGGTGAGCAGGCGCCCGGTCTCTTCCGCGAAGAAACGGTTCTTTTCGGTCCGCACATAGTTGCGGTCCTTCAGCACCTGGATCGTCGCCGCGTAAGTGGAGGGCCGGCCGATGCCCAGCTCCTCCAGCCGCTTGACCAGGCTCGCTTCCGAAAAGCGCGGCGGCGGCTGGGTGAAGTGCTGCTCGGCCATGACCTGCTTCTTGGCCGGCATGTCGCCCGCCTTCATGAACGGCAGCAGGCCGGATTCGTCATCGTCGTCCTTCTGGTCGCGCCCTTCCTCGTAGACCGCGAGGAAGCCGGGGAACTTCACCACCTGGCCGGTGGCGCGCAGTTCGTTGCGGCCGGTGCCGTCGCGCAAGGTCACGGTGGTGCGCTCCAGCGCCGCCGAGGCCATCTGGCTCGCCATCGCGCGCTTGAAGATCAGGTCATAGAGCCGCGCCTCGTCGCCCGAACCGAAACGGTCGCGGTTGAATTCGGTCGGCCGGATCGCCTCGTGGGCTTCCTGCGCGTTCTTGGCCTTGGTTTCGTAGTGACGGGGCTTCTCGGGCAGGTAATGGCCCGAATAGCGCTCCGCAATCGCGGTGCGGCAGGCCGAGATCGCGCTCGGGTCCATCTGCACGCCGTCGGTACGCATGTAGGTGATCGCGCCCGCCTCATAGAGCGCCTGCGCCACGCGCATCGTCTGGCTGGCCGAGAACCCGAGCTTGCGCGCGGCTTCCTGCTGCAAGGTGGAGGTGGTGAACGGCGGCTGCGGATTGCGGCGGTGCGGCTTGGTCTCGACTTGCTCGACCTTGAACGCGCCCGCCTCGACCGCCGCCTTGGCGCGCATCGCCGTGCCTTCGTCCGAAAGGCTCAGACGGTCGAGCTTCTGGCCCTCGAACGTGACCAGCTTGGCGGTGAAGTCGGTGCCGTCGTGCGCCATGAGCGCGGCGACCGACCAGTACTCCTGCGCCTTGAACGCCTCGATCTCACGCTCGCGGTCGACGATCAGGCGCAGCGCCACCGACTGCACCCGCCCCGCCGACTTGGCTCCGGGGAGCTTGCGCCAGAGCACCGGCGAAAGCGTATAGCCGAACAGATAGTCCAGCCCGCGCCGGGCGAGATAGGCGTCGATCAGATCCTGGTCCAGCTCGCGCGGGGCCAGCATCGCCTTGGTCACCGTCTCCTTGGTGATGGCGTTGAAGGTGACGCGCTGGACGTCCTTGGGCAGCACCCGGCGATTCTTGAGCAGCTCGCGGATATGCCACGAGATCGCCTCGCCCTCGCGATCGGGGTCGGTGGCGAGGATCAGGCGATCGGCGCCCTTGGCGGCATCGGCGATGGCGCGCACCTGCTTCTGCTTGTCGCCGTAAAGCTCCCAGTCCATCGCGAAATCTTCGTCGGGCCGTACCGAGCCGTCCTTGCTGGGCAAGTCGCGGACGTGGCCATAGCTGGCGAGGACCTTGTAGTCCTTGCCCAGGTACTTCTCGATGGTCTTGGCCTTGGCGGGCGATTCTACGATGACAAGCTGCATGGGTATTCCCGGAATCCTCTCACGCGTGTACGCGCATACATACACGTGTAGGGTGGTTGCCGATCCGGGCTGGCGTCAAGAGGGTTCCGATCCGCTGCATCAGCCCGAAAGACTTACCCTTCCCCCGGCATGGCGAACCAACCTGCCCGCGATCTCCAGTTCCAGCAAGGCCAGTTGCACCGCCGCCGCGCCCGCTCCCGATTGACGGATCAATTCGTCCACCGCGATCGGTGCGGTGGTGAGCAGCGCGGCGATCTCCACGCGATCAGCGGCGAGCGGCTTGGCGGCGAGCGGCTCGGCGGCGATCCATGCCGGGGCGGCATCGCGGAAAGTGGAGCGCGCCTTGCCGTCGAAGCCGGAAAGCAGCTCGATCACGTCCTGCGCCGACTGCACCAGGATCGCCCCGTCGCGGATCAGCTGGTTGCAGCCGTGCGAGCGGGCATCGAGCGGCGAGCCCGGCACCGCCATGACTTCCCGCCCCATCTCGCCGGCCAGCCGCGCGGTGATGAGCGAGCCGGACTTGGGCGCCGCTTCCACCACCAGCGTGCCCGCCGCAAGGCCGGCGATGATCCGGTTGCGAGCGGGGAAGTGCCGTGCCAGCGGCTCGGTGCCAGGCGGTTGCTCGGCAAGGAGCAGGGCTTCGGCCGCGATCCGGCCGTGCAGGCTCGCGTGCTCGGGCGGATAGACGATGTCGATGCCGCTGGCGATCACGCCGATCGTCGAGCCGCTCTCGGGCCCGGCCCCGGCCCGCAGAGCACCCTCGTGCGCGGCGCCGTCGATCCCGCGCGCCAGGCCGGAAACCACGGTCAGCCCGGCCTCGGCAAGGCCGTGCGCCAGGTCCCGCGCCAGCTTGACCGCTCCGGCAGAGGCATTGCGCGCGCCGACCATCGCCACGCAGGGGCGCCTGGCCAGCGCCGGATCGCCGCGCAAGGTCAGGATCGGCGGCGCGCCCTCGGTAGCGGCCAGCAACGGCGGATAGCCGGGCGAATCGTGGAACAGATAGCGTGCGCCGGCCTTGCGCACGGCGGCGATCTCATCGTGGACGCGGCGTTCGGCAGCGGCCGCGTAAGGCTTGCCCGCGCGCCCGGCAAGATCGGGCAATGCTTCCAGCGCGGTGCGCGCGTCGCCGAAGCGGGCGAGCAATTGGGCATATGTGACCGGGCCGATGTTGGGCGAGCGCAGCAGGCGGATGCGGGCGAAAGCCTCTTCCCGCGAAAGGGCCCCGCTCATGCCTTCCCGCTGTTCCCGATCCTGGGTTCGGTGCCGGCGCGCAGGCGGGCGATGTTCTCGCGGTGCTGGAACAGCACCACGGCGGCGATCACCGCCAGCACCGGGGCGGCCCGATGCTCGCCCAGCGCCAGCGCCGCCAGCGGCGCGACCACCGCGGCGGTCATCCCGGCGACCGAGGATATCCGCACTGTCAGCAGCAGGCCGATCCACGTCGCGGCATAGGCCAGCCCGACCGGCCAGGCGAGGCCGAGCGCGACCCCGGCGGCGGTCGCCACTCCCTTGCCGCCCCGGAAACCCAGCCAGACGGGAAAGCAGTGGCCGATGAAAGCGCCGAGCGCGGCGAGGCCGGTCCATTCCGGCCACAGCCGGGCGGCGATCAGAACCGCAACCAGCCCCTTCACAAGGTCAAGCAGTAGCGTCGCGGCGGCCAGGCCCTTGCGCCCGGTGCGCAGCACGTTGGTGGCGCCGATGTTGCCCGAACCGATGCTGCGCAAGTCCCCCGCCCCGCCCAGACGCGTGACGATCAGCCCGAACGGCACCGAACCAAGCGCATAGCCGAGCGCCGAAGCGAGAATCCAATCCATGGCGCAGTGCCTTAGCGACTTGTCACGCCCAGCAGAAGCCGGGTTGCAGCATTCGACGTTCCCTTTGCGCGCGCCGGCGATTAACAGGATGCAAGGTTCAAGGAATGAAGATGGCTTCCGACAGTCTCAGCGCCCCGCACGCCAAGCCGACCGCTTGGGCCCGCCCTGCCGCGCCGATCCTCCTGTTCGATTCGGGCGTGGGTGGGCTGACGGTGCTGGATGAAGTGCGAAAGCTCCTGCCCCAGGCGCCGGTCATCTACGCCGCCGATACCGCCGGCCTGCCTTATGGTTCCAAGACCGAGGCGCAGATCGCCGCGCGCGTTTCCGGGCTGCTTGGCCGCATGACCGAGCGTTTCCATCCGCGCCTGGTGTGCATCGCCTGCAACACCGCCTCCACCATCGCGCTGGGCATGGTGCGCGAAGTGCTGGAGGTGCCGATCGTCGGCACCGTACCCGCGATCAAGCCGGCGGCGGCAATGACGCGAACCGGCGTGATCGGCCTGCTCGGCACCCAGGCGACGATCCGCCAGGCCTATGTCGACCGGCTGGAGCATGAATTCGCCGCCGACAAGCTGCTGCTGCGCCATGGCGCCCCCGGCCTGGTGGACGCGGCCGAAGCGAAGCTGCGCGGCGAGCCGGTGGATGGCTCCGCGATCACCGGAGCGGCCGAGGCGCTGCGCGCGATGCCGGGCGGCGAGCGGATCGATACCGTGGTGCTTGCCTGCACCCATTTCCCGCTGCTGGAGGAGGAACTGGGCCGCGCCTTCGGCCCGGGCGTGCGCTTCGTGCATGGCGCGCAAGGGATCGCGCGGCAGATCGAGCGTCTTACAACGGGACAGGAATGGTCTCGCCAAGTGCCCGACCGCGCGCTATTCACCGGGGCGGGGAATATTCCGGATGCGTATCGCGCAATGCTGACGCATTTCGGATTGCGGGGGGTCGAAAGGTTTTGACGCGACGACTCAATTGGTGGTTGGCCGCATGCATCGTCATCATTGGAATTCCCTACTACTGGTTCCTGCTTGATCCGGGACCAGACGGTACGCATCCCAAGCCGGTGACGATGGCGCAGCTGCGCATGTTGGCCGACACCGCCGAAGGGCCGCGTCCCAGCCAGGTTCGCGTCGAACGGATCGGGCACCGCGACATCACCCGCAACGCGCTCGTCGCCGGCTGGGGCCTGCGCCCGGTGCGCACGGCCATACGCAGCTACGAACTGGTCGTCCCCGGAGGCAAGCCGATCGTGATCGACGCCGGGACGACCCGCGCGGCGGCCCGCGAATTCGACGTGAAGGACTTCGATCAATCCGCGCAGGACCGTGTGAACGGCGCCCTGTCGAAAGCCGGCCGCGTCGTGCTTCTCGCGGAGGGACCGCTGCGCGACGGGGGCCGGAAGGTGAAATGGGCGGCGGCAACCGCATCGATAGCCGTCGCCCCCTATCCGCTTGCTCCGGGGGTCGTTGTCGTCCCCACGCCCGGCCTCGGCCCGCGGGCGAAGATGGTCTACGTCCGGCTCCGGGGCGGGCACGAGTTCCTTTTCACGGGCCCGGCGGCGAACGTCGGCGAAAGCCTGCGCAGCCTGCGCCCGCCTTCAAGGCTGGCCGCGCGCAACGAGGTTCCGGGCTACCGCACCGAATCGAAAGCCTGGTTGACGACGATCAATGTCCTCCAACGGACGGCTCCCCATATGACCATCGTCACCGCTTACGATTTCGCTGATGTGAAGCACGCGGCCAAGAGGTTTTCCGATTAGTCTCAAAGGGACAACCGACTGGTCATGGGCGATGCGATCATGTAATGGGCGCCGGAAATGCCGTCCGGCCCGCCCAGGGTGAAACGGCTGGGAAACGCAGGACTGAGGCTTCGTGAACTACGAACACATTTTCGACCAGGCGATCGAACGCCTTCATTCCGAGGGGCGCTACCGGGTCTTCATCGACATCCTGCGCAACAAGGGCGCCTATCCGAACGCGCGCTGCTTCGCCGGCCACAACGGGCCCAAGCCGATCACCGTATGGTGTTCGAACGACTACCTCGCCATGGGCCAGCACCCCAAGGTGATAGAGGCGATGGAAGAAGCGCTGCATGACGTGGGCGCCGGTTCGGGCGGCACCCGCAACATCGGCGGCAACACGCACTACCATATCGAGCTGGAGCGCGAACTGGCCGATCTGCACGGCAAGGAAGGCGCGCTGCTGTTCACCTCGGGCTACGTCTCGAACGATGCGACGCTTTCGACGCTGGCCAAGCTGCTGCCGGGCTGCGTGATCTTCTCCGACGAACTCAACCACGCCAGCATGATCGCCGGCATCCGCAATTCGGGCTGCGAGAAGAAAGTCTTCCGCCACAACGACCTTGAGCATCTTGAGCAGCTCCTGGCCGAAACCGATCCCGAATTGCCCAAGCTGATCGCGTTCGAATCGGTCTATTCGATGGACGGCGACGTTGCCCCGGTCCACGCGATCTGCGACCTGGCCGACGAATACAACGCGCTCACCTACATCGACGAAGTCCACGCGGTAGGCATGTACGGTCCGCGCGGCGGCGGCATCACCGACCGTGACGAGGCGGCCCACCGCATCCACATCATCGAAGGCACGCTGGGCAAGGCCTTCGGCGTCATGGGCGGCTACATCGCGGCCGACCAGAAGGTGATAGACTGCATCCGCAGCTATGCGCCGGGCTTCATCTTCACCACCTCGCTCTCGCCGGTGCTGGTGGCGGGCGTGCTCGCCTCGGTCAAGCACCTCAAGAGTTCGAGCGTGGAGCGCGAAGGCCAGCAGCGTTCGGCAAGCCTGCTCAAGCAGATGTTCCGCGACGCCGGCCTGCCCGTGATGGATTCGACCACGCATATCGTCCCGCTGATGGTCGGCGATCCGGTGCGCGCCAAGAAGATCAGCGACATCCTGCTCGCCGAATACGGCGCCTATGTGCAGCCGATCAATTTCCCGACCGTGCCGCGCGGCACCGAACGCCTGCGTTTCACCCCTGGCCCGGCCCACACCGAGGAAATGATGCGCAATCTCACCGCCGCGCTGGTCGAGATCTGGGAACGCATGGAGATGAAGCTGGCGGCCTGAGCCGTCCGTTCCGTGAAATCGAGGCACCACGGCTTGATCGCCGTGGCTTGCCCCGCCGGCGATCCGGCAAGCCGATGTTGACAGTCTCTCCCGGCGACCGCCACTGCACCGCGAAGCCATGTGCGATTGCCCCGCGGAAGGAGAGGGAGATTCGATGCAGATCTGGGTCGGCCTTGGAAATCCCGGACCGCAATATGCGATGCACCGGCACAATGTCGGCTTCATGGCGGCGGATGCCATTGCCGAGGTGTACGGCTTCGGCCCGGTGCAGAAGAAGTTCCAGGGCTGGTTGCAGGAAGGCCGCATCGGCAGCAGCAAGATCCTGCTGCTCAAGCCGGCCACTTTCATGAACGAGAGCGGGCGCTCGGTGGGCGAGGCGATGCGCTTCTACAAGCTGGAGCTGTCGGCGCTCACCGTCTTTCATGACGAGTTGGACCTGCCCCCGTTCAAGGTCAAGGTGAAGCAGGGCGGCGGCCATGCGGGGCACAATGGCCTGCGGTCGATCGATCAGCATCTGGGCGCCGATTTTCGCCGCGTGCGCCTGGGCATCGGCCACCCCGGACACAAGGACCGGGTCACGGCCCATGTCCTCGGCAACTTCGCCAAGGCCGAGATGGATCCGTTGGCCGACATGCTGGGCGCCGTCGCCGCCGAGGCGGACCGCCTGGCGGCCGGCGACGACGCGCGCTTCATGAACGACGTGGCGCTACGCCAGCAGGACTGATGCCGGGCCGCGATGAATGGAACGCGTCGAGCGCCCTTCCGGGGAGGGGAGAGGAGACTCGATCAATACATGCCGAAATCGGCGCAAGGAGCCCCAAATCTGCTCCACGCCCGCTCACCCTGAACGTGTGGTTCGTATTTTCGATTCGATGCTCCGGCCACCTTTCCGCCGGAATCGTGTCGAGTTAGCTTACAGATTACGCACCCGCTTAAACACGTTAACTATCATAACCCCCAAGAAACTGGGATTGGCACGCAGTTTGCGAAGCATGGTGTCAACCAATTCGGGAAAAGGGGTATTCAATATGATCCGCAAGACGCTTCTTGCTCTTTCCTTCGCTGCCGGTTCCACTCTGGCGCTGAGCACGCCCGCCCTCGCCTGGGGCGGCCACACGCACTACTGCGATTGCGGCCACTCGGCCGGCTCGGCGTCGTGCGGCACCACCACCACCTCGGGCGGCACCACCACGACTTCTGGCGGAACCACTACGACTTCCGGTGGCACCACTACGACCTCGGGTGGCACCACCACCACTTCGGGTGGCACCACCACGACCTCGGGCGGAACCACCACCACTTCGGGCGGCACCGACGTTCCCGAGCCCGGCATGCTCGGCATGATGGGCCTGGGCCTGCTCGGCCTGGGCTATGCCCGCCGCCGCAAGACCCGCGCCTGATCCAGGCTTCCCGGCCGTTCCATCGCGCCCATCGCGGGAACGGCCATCGGGGAGTCCCCAGGCCGATCGCTCCCGAGCGGACCTGGAATCAGCCCAAAGCCGTCGCCGGTTTCAGCCGGCGGCGGCTTTCGCTTTCTTGAGATCGCGCGCGATCACGGGATTACGTGGGTCCGCCGTGGCGGCGGCCTCCAGCAGGCGTAGCGCGGCGGCAAGATCCTGCCCGCCATTGAGACGCACCAGCCCGGCGAGATAGAGATAGTCCGGATTGTCCGGCAAAGCGGCAAGCGCCTGGTCGGCGTACCCGATCGCTTCCGGTGCACGGCCCAACCCGCTTGCCGCCAGCGCCATTCTCTTGAGCACTTCCGGATCGTGGCCTTGCTGAAGCAGCCGGCCGTAGACCGCGAGCGCTCGCGGCCAGTCCCGACGCGTCAGCGCCGCCTCGCCCTGCCCGATCAGAGCCATGTTCGCCTTGAGCCGTGCCGGCTCCAGCCGCGCGCGCAAGCTGCCCGCCTCCGGCGCGCCGACCGCGCGGGCGGCCTTTTCGGCACTTTGCAGGATTTCGGGGCGCGCGAGCGTGCTGGCCGCCAGCGGTCCAAGCGTGGCCCAGGCGCCATCGGCATCGCCGCTGGCGAGTTGCGCCTCTCCCAGCATCATGCGCGAATAGGGATTGCCGGGAAGCGTCAGCACCGCCCGGTTGAACAGCACGCGCGCCTGTTCGGCATAGCCAAGCCGCAGCAGCGCCTCCGCATAAGTCATCTGCAGGCCCGAGCCCGGCTCAAGGTCCGATTCGCGTCCTTGCAGCCCAAGCCGGATCTTTTCCCATTCACCCTTCTCGGACATCAACTGGTACTTGAGCGCTTCCACCGCCGGATCGTCCGGCGCGATCTTTCCGGCCTGCTCGACCAGCCTGGCCGCATCTTCGAGCTTGCCCTTGGCGTCGTACTGGTTGGCCAGCGCCAGCATCGGCGCCACGCGGTCCGGGTAGGCATCGATGGCCTGGCGGTATGCGTCGATCGCGCGGTCTGTCCTTCCCAGCGCGGCAGCCAGATCGCCCCCCAGGACCAGTGTTTCGTAGGATTTCGGGGCGATCCTGCGCATGCGTTCATGGATCGCGGCGGCACCGGGCAGGTCGTTCGAAACCAGCTTGTAGCGGGCATAGGCCTCGGCAAGGCGGATGTCGTCACCCGCAGCCATTCCCCTCTCGAAGGACTGGGCCGCCTTGTCGTCATCGCCCATGGCAAGCTGCGCCTGGGCGCGGATGCGCCAGCCCTCGATGCTCGCGTCGTTGCCCAGCAGCGCCAGCGCGTCTTCGGGCTTCTTGCGGAGGAGCGCGATCTCGGCCTTCATGCGCGGCAAGCCGGCGCTCTTGACCCCCGTCTGCGCAAGCCGCGCCAACGCGCCCTCGGCCCCATCGGGATCGCCAAGGCGCAGCTGGGTCCGCGCCATCAGCGCCAGCATCTCCGGATTGTCGGGCTGCTTCAGCAGCGCCGAGGCAAGCTGCATTCGCGCCGCCTGATAGTCCTGCGCGGCGAAACTGCCGCGCGCCTTGTTCAGAAGGGTCTCGGGACTATCGCCGCAACCGGGCAGCGCGCCCAGCACGGCGAGCGGAATAGCCAGTCGGATGATCCTGTTCATGACCGGCAACCTAGGGGCAATGCCTGAAATTTCCGTCAACCCGATGCGGTTCCCGCCGCCGAACTGGCCAAGACCGATCCCGGCCGCTATGGGCGGCGAAATTTTCATTCCGGAGTTACACATGGGTTTTCGTTGCGGGATCGTGGGCCTGCCCAATGTCGGCAAGTCCACCTTGTTCAATGCGCTGACGGAGACGCAGGCGGCGCAGGCGGCGAACTATCCGTTCTGTACGATCGAGCCCAACGTGGGACAGGTCGGCGTGCCCGATCCGCGCCTGGACAAGCTGGCCGAAATAGCGCGTTCGGCCAAGACCATCCCGACCCAGCTTTCCTTCGTGGACATCGCCGGCCTGGTGCGCGGCGCCTCCAAGGGCGAAGGCCTGGGCAACCAGTTCCTCGGCAACATCCGAGAGGTCGACGCGATCATCCACGTGCTGCGCTGCTTCGAGAACGACGATATCCAGCACGTCGACAACAAGGTCGATCCCATCGCCGATGCCGAGACGGTGGAGACCGAACTGCTCCTGGCCGACCTGGAGAGCCTGGAGAAACGCGTGCCCGCCGCACAGAAGCGCGCCACCGGCGGCGACAAGGAATCGAAACTCGCCGCCTCGGTCCTCGGCCAGGCGCTCGACCTCCTGCGCGAAGGCAAGCCCGCCCGCCTGACCCGGCCCCGGGACGAGGAGGAAGCCCGCGTGTTCCGCCAGGCCCAGCTCCTTACCGCCAAGCCGGTGCTCTATGTCTGCAACGTCGAGGAGGAGTCCGCCGCAGAGGGCAATGCGTTCTCAAAGCGCGTCTTCGAAAAGGCCGCGGCGGAAAACGCCACCGCCGTGATCGTCTCCGCCGCGATCGAAGCTGAGCTCGTCGGCATGGAGCCAGAGGATCGCATGGTCTTCCTTGAAGAGATGGGCCTGCACGAAACCGGCCTTACCCGCATCATCCGCGCCGGCTACGAGTTGCTGCACCTCCTGACCTTCTTCACCGTCGGCCCCAAGGAAGCGCGCGCGTGGACCGTGCACAAGGGCGCCAAGGCTCCCGAAGCGGCCGGCGAGATCCATTCCGACATGCAGCGCGGCTTCATTCGCGCCGAGACCATCGCCTATGACGACTTCATCACGCTGGGCGGCGAGGCGGGCGCCAAGGAAGCCGGCAAGCTGCGCCAGGAAGGCAAGGAATACCTGGTCCACGACGGCGACGTGATGCACTTCAAGTTCAACGTCTGATACCAAGTCGCTTTGAGCGAGACTCATCTCCGCCCTTCGTCCATTGCGAGCCGCCGAAGGCGGTTCGCAATGGACGAAGGGAAGGGAAACGAGAGTTCCGATCCATGAGATTTGGCATGAGCCGCAGGCCAGCGCAGCCAAACAAGCTCAGGACGTCGGCCGGGGCGGTTGGCCCTCCGCTCAGGTCCCCGCGCTACTTTCGCCCGAACAGTTTCTCGATATCCTGATGGGCGAGCTTCACCCATGTGGGCCGGCCGTGGTTGCATTGGCCCGAGCGCGGCGTGCGTTCCATTTCGCGCAGCAGGGCGTTCATCTCCGCGACCGATAGCGAGCGGCCCGCCCGCACCGAGCCGTGGCAGGCCATCGTCGCCAGCACCAGATCGAGCTTCTCGCCCAGCAACAGCGCGTCGCCGTTCTTCGCCAGATCGTCGGCAATGTCGCGCACCAGCGCTTGGACATCGCTCTTGCCCAGCACCGAGGGCACCGCGCGCACCAGCATGGCGCCGGGGCCGAACCGTTCGATGACAAGGCCGAAGCCGGCAAGGTCCGCCGCCTTGTCCTCCAGCGCATCGCAGGCGGTTTCCTCCAGCTCGACGACTTCCGGCAGCAGCAGCGCCTGCGAGCGGGCCAGGGCATCCTCGGCCCCCGCCGCCTTGAGCCGTTCGAGCGTCAGCCGTTCGTGCGCGGCGTGCTGATCGACGATGACGAGGCCGTCCTCGGCCTCGGCGACGATGTACGTGCCCGCCACCTGCCCCCGCGCGACGCCGAGCGGATAGCGCAGCCCCTCTTCGCTCCGCTCCGTCACGGGCTCGGCGCGGGCGGCGGGCTGGGCCATGACTTCGGCCTCGTAGGCCCGCCACGCGGTGCCGGCCTCGGAAACCCGCGAATCCGCGAAACGTGTCGGCGACGGCGAATACGCGCGCGCGAAAAGCGAACCGAGCGAACGCGCGGCGGGCCCCGTCGAAGCCCCCGCCACGGGCTCGACTTGCCAGCTGCCCATCGCGCTCATGGAAGGCTGCTGGGCGCTCTTCTGGCCCGCACTCTCCAGCGCATGGCGCAGCGCGCCGACCAGGAACCCGCGCACGAAAGCCGGGTCGCGAAAACGCACCTCGGTCTTGGCGGGATGAACGTTGACGTCGACTTCCTCGGACGGAATTTCGAGGAACAGCGCCAGCACCGCATGGCGATCGCGCGCGAGCATGTCCGCATAGGCGCCCCGCACCGCCCCGACCAGCAGGCGATCCTTCACCGGCCGGCCATTGACGAACAGGTACTGGTGATCGGCGACGCCGCGATTGAAGGTGGGCAAGCCGGCGACCCCGGTCAACCGCGCGGCGCCGCGCTCGGCCCCGATCAGCACGCCGTCCTGCGCCAGTTCGCGCGCGACCAGGCGGGCGACGCGCGCCGCCAGTTCCTCGCGCGGCTGCACCGCCAGGACCCGGCGCCCGTCATGCTCCATGACGAAGCCCACTTCGGGCCGCGCCATGGCCAGGCGGCGCACGATGTCCAGGCAGGCGGCATATTCGGCGCGCGGGCTGCGCAGGAACTTGCGCCGGGCAGGCACTTTGGCGAACAGCTGCTCGACCCGGATGCGCGTGCCCGGCGGCAGCGCGGCCGGGCCCTCGGCCGCGACTTCGCCGTGATCGACCGCGCGTTTCCATCCTTCGGCGGCGCCGTGCGGGCGGCTCTCGATCGCGAGGAGGGCGACCGAACCGATCGAAGGCAGCGCCTCGCCGCGAAACCCCAGCGTGGCGACCTGTTCGATATGCTCGTCCGGCAGCTTGGAAGTCGCGTGGCGTTCCAGCGCGAGCGCGATCTCGCCGGGACCCATGCCGCAGCCGTCGTCGGTCACTTCGATCATGTCCAGACCGCCCGAGGCGATGCGCACGGTGATCTGCGTCGAACCGGCATCGATCGCGTTCTCGACCAGTTCCTTCAGCGCCGAAGCCGGGCGCTCAACCACCTCGCCCGCGGCTATGCGATTGACGAGATGTTCCGGAAGACGGCGAATTGTCGGCATTGGATTCCTTTTTTCCGCTCCCTGGCGGAACCGGCTCCCCGCCAGCGCGTGGGTCATGGTTCCAGCCCCGACCGCAACCGGACGACCATAACGACGAACCGCATGGAATTCGAGACGGACTCCGGACGAATCCCACCGGAAATCGCCACAAAATTTTGGCGTTTCGGGAATCGATGGGCTAAGGCGGCCCTTCCATGCCAACCTGCCGGTCGCCGGTGTCGAACGCTCATCGGCAAGCGACTGGAAAAACAACGGATTTTAGATGGCCGGTCCCTTTTCGCGATTCTTCAAACTCGGCTCCCAGAATATGGCCATCGATCTCGGGACGGCCAACACGCTTGTCTACGTGCAAGATCGCGGAATCGTGCTGAATGAACCTTCGGTCGTCGCCATCGAGACCCTGAACGGCGTCAAGAAGGTGAAGGCCGTGGGCGAGGATGCCAAGATGATGATGGGCAAGACGCCCGACAGCATCGAAGCCATCCGCCCGCTGCGCGATGGCGTCATCGCCGACATCGAGATCGCGGAAGAAATGATTAAACATTTCATCCGCAAGGTCCATGGCAAGAAGAACCTGTTCCGTTATCCCGAGATCGTGATCTGCGTGCCCTCGGGCTCCACCTCGGTCGAACGGCGCGCGATCCGCGATGCGGCCAGCAACGCCGGCGCCAGCCAGGTCTACCTGATCCTGGAGCCGATGGCCGCCGCGATCGGCGCCGACATGCCGGTTACCGAGCCGGTCGGCTCGATGGTGGTCGATATCGGCGGCGGCACCACCGAAGTCGCGGTGCTGTCGCTGCGGGGCCTGGCCTACACCACCTCGGTGCGCGTGGGCGGTGACAAGATGGACGAATCGATCGTTTCCTACGTGCGGCGCCACCACAACCTGCTGATCGGCGACGCGACGGCGGAGCGCATCAAGAAGGAATACGGCATCGCCGTAACCCCGGCCGACGGCGTGGGCGAAACGATCCACATCAAGGGCCGCGACCTTGTCAACGGCGTGCCCAAGGAAATCACCATCAGCCAGGCCAACGTCGCCGAAGCGCTGGCCGAGCCGATCGGCGCGATCATCGAAGGCGTGCGCATCGCCCTTGAGAACACCGCGCCGGAGCTGGCCGCCGACATCGTCGACCAGGGCATCGTGCTGACCGGCGGGGGCGCGCTGATCCAGGGGCTCGACGAATATCTTCGCGAAGAGACCGGGCTGCCGGTCAGCGTCGCCGAGGATCCGCTGTCCTGCGTCGCGCTCGGCACTGGCCGCGCGATGGAGGATCCGATCTATCGCGGCGTCCTGATGTCCGCCTGATACGTCGCCAAGGGCGGCGGCGTCAGCCCCGCGCAGGGGGAAGCGCCGCCAGGAACACAGGAGTGCATGGCGCATGGCACCGCCTGCAAATAAGCGCTCCGGCTTTTCCCGCAGGGCGCAGTATTCGACGTTTTTCAGCTACACTGCGGGCGTGATCGGCGCCGTGGTGGGGCTGGGGCTGGTCGTCGTTTCGATCGCCAGCCCCGGGGCTTTTTCCGGCGTGCGCGGAATGGCGGCCGACATGACCGAACCCGCCGGGCAGGCGACCGCGACCGGACGCGCCTATGGCAAGGAAGCGCTTGCCGGCATCGGCGGCTTCTTCACCACCCGCAGCGAACACGCCCGGCTGGAGCGTGAGCTTGCCGAAGCCAAGGTCCGGCTTGTCGAGGCGCAGGCGACCATGGCGGAAAACCGCCGCTTGAAGCGGCTGCTCGATCTCAAGGAAGCCGAGCCCGACGCGGTTGCCTTCGCGCGCCTCACCAGTTCGACGAGCACCAGCACGCGCCGATTCGCGACGCTGGGCGCGGGGCGCGACAAGGGTGTGGCCGAGGGCATGCCGGTACGTTCGGCAACCGGCCTTATCGGCCGCGTCCTGGAAGTAGGCGCTTCCAGCGCGCGCGTGCTGCTGATAACCGACAGCGAAAGCCTGGTGCCGGTCCGCCGTGCCCGCGACGGCGTGCCCGCCTTCGCGCAAGGCCATGGCGACGGCACCGTCCGCGTCCGCCTGATAAACCTGGGCATCAATCCGCTCAAGAAAGGTGACATGCTGGTCTCCTCGGGCTCCGGAGGACTCTATCGGCCGGGCACGCCGACGGCGATCGTCACCGAGATCCTGCGCGACGGCGCGATCGCCCGGGTGCTGAGCAATCCCTCTGACGCGGACTTCGTAATGGTCGAACAGGCATGGGCGCCGGAAGCCCCCCCGCAGCCCGCCTCCCCCAAGACCGGGCGCGAATGACCATGGCCCGGCTTTCCCGCCGAGACGGCACGGCAAGGCAGAGGATCAACCGCGCGCCGTCCCCCCTGCTCGCCCGCGGCCTGCCCTGGCTGACGATCCTGCTCGGCTCGCTGCTGCCTGGCTTGCTGCTGATCGCCTCGGCGCCGGTGCTGCCGCCGTTCGGCTTCCTGATCTTCGTCGCCTGGCGCCAGTTGCGCCCCGGACTCCTCCCGATCTGGTCGGGACTGCCCCTTGGCCTGTTCGACGATCTCTATTCCGGCCAACCCTTCGGCTCCGCGGTACTGTTGTGGTCGATCGCCGCGATTGCCCTGGACCTTATCGAAGCCCGCTTGCCCTGGCGCAATTTTCTGACCGAGTGGCTGGTGGCGATCGGCCTGATCGTGGCTTATATCGTGCTGAGTCTCGCCCTGGCGAACATGGCCGGCGCTGCAGTCTCCCTGCCCGTCATAGTGCCCCAGATCGTGATCTCCGTGCTTTCCTACCCGCTCGTCGGACGCGTTGTCGCCATGGCGGACCGTTTCCGGCTCACGCCTTTCATGGTCCTGCGATGAAGATCCGATTCCGGCGCGCACTCGCGAAGCGCCACATGAGCATGGGTACGCTGCGCAACAGCTTCGACCGGCGCAGCCTGGTGATCGGGGCGCTGCAAGGCGGCATCGGCACCATCCTCGCCGCGCGCATGGGCTATCTCGCCATCTTCGAAAACGAGAAGTACAAGCTCGAAGCCGAAAGCAACCGCGTCAACCTGTCGCTGATTCCACCACGCCGCGGCTGGATTCTCGACCGCCACGGCATCCCGCTCGCTTCGAACCGCGCCGATTTTCGCGTCGACGTGATCCCCGAGCGGATGGAGGACGCCCCGCGCACCATCGCCCGCCTGGGCCAGCTTCTCTCGCTCTCGCCGATCGCGCTGCAGGACTTGCATGACAAGCTCGACAAGGTGAACGGCTTCGCCGCGGTCGAAGTCGCTTCCGGCCTCGACTGGGAGCGCTTCGCGGCGGTCAGCGTGCGCCTGCCCGACCTGCCCGGCGTGGTCACCCAGCGCGGCTTTTCGCGCTATTACCCTGCCGGGCCATCGGTCGGGCACCTGATCGGCTACGTCGGAACCGCCTCGGCGGAGGATTACGAGAAGGACCACGATCCGCTGCTGGTCACGCCCGGCTACAAGGTCGGCAAGGACAGCCTGGAGAAGATCTTCGAGCAGGACCTGCGCGGCACCCCCGGCGCCCGCCGCGTCGAGGTGACCGCTTCCGGGCGCATCGTGCGCGACCTGGATACCCGTGACGACGTGCAGGGCAAGACGCTGAAACTGACCATCGACGCCGGTCTGCAAGACTACGCCGCCCGGCGCATCGGCCCGGAATCAGGCGCGGTGGTGGTGATGGACTGCCATGGCGGCGGCATTCTCGCCATGGCCTCGATGCCCAGCTTCGATCCCAACAGCTTCTCCGACGGTATCGGCCGCCTCGAGTGGAAGATGCTGTCAGACGACGACCACGTGCCCTTGCGCAACAAGGTCTTGCGCGGGCTCTACCCGCCGGGCTCGACGGTCAAGCCGATGGTGGCGCTCTCGTTCCTGGAAGCCGGGCTGGATCCCGGCGAATCGGTATTCTGCGGCGGCGGCCTGCGCGTGGGCAACCGCGTGTTCCACTGCTGGAACCGGCGCGGACATGGCCAGGTCGATATGGCCAAGGGCATCTACCAGAGCTGCGACGTCTATTTCTACCATTTCGCCCAGCGCATCGGCATGAACCCGATCGCAGCCATGGCCCGCCGGCTCGGCCTGGGACAGGAATTTCCATTGCCAGTGGTCGGCCAGTCTTACGGCACCGTGCCCGATCCGGCCTGGAAGCTGCGGAAATACCACAAGGAATGGCAGACCTTCGATACCGTCAACGCCACCATCGGCCAAGGTTATTTCCTGGTGAACCCGCTACAGCAGGCAGTCATGGCCTCGCGCATCGCCAGCGGCCGCAAGCTGATACCGCACTTGCTCCACGGCCCCAGCGATGAGCAGGCGCCTTCGCTGGGCATTTCGCAAGAGCATCTGGACCTCGTCCATTCGGCGATGAACGAGGTGGTCAACGGCCGCGGCACGGCGGGGCGGGCCAAGCTGCCGATCGCCAACGTACAGATGGCGGGCAAGACCGGCACCGCCCAAGTGGTCGGCCTCAATGTCGGTAGCGGCAAGGGCGGGCTGTGGAAACACCGCGACCACGGTCACTTCATCTGCTTCGCACCCTTCGACAATCCGCGCTATGCCTGCGCGGTAATGGTGGAGCACGGCGGCGGTTCGGGTGCCGCCTACCCGATCGCACGCGATGTCATGACCTATCTGTGGGACAAGCAGAAGGCGATGGATACGCTGCTCGATTTCGAGAAACAGTGGGGCGGCACGCCCAAGCAGCGGCTCGACACCCGTTACCGCACTTACGCGGCGCAGTACGGCGTCAACGTTCCCGCCATTTCGCCCGAGGAGGAAAGAGCCAAGGTGCGTGAGGCCGAGGACACCCAGAACGAGCCGCAGCCGATCGTCAGCGACGCACAGTCGCCCGCGCCCGAGCCGGTCGCACCCGGGGACGGCGCCCCCGCGCCGGCCGCCTCGCCGACCGAGCCTGCGGGGGCCTCTGATTCAGCCGGTGCCAGTCCGATAGTGGGAGGAACGCAGTGAGCCGCTCGGTGGTGCCGGAGGCGATCTCGCGTCAGCCCTGGCAGATGCTGGTCCCGCTGTTCGGTCTCGTCCTGCTCGGCGCGGCGGTGCTCTATTCCGCGGCGGGCGGACACCTGCAACCTTATGCGCTCAGCCACGTGATCCGGTTCCTGATCTTCCTGGCCATGGCGACCGTGATCTCGCGCCTGAACCGAAACCTGTTCCGCGCGGCCGCCTATCCGGTCTACGGCGTCATTGTGACGCTGCTGGTGCTGGTGGAACTGATCGGCGCCGTCGGCGGCGGCAGCCAGCGCTGGCTCAACCTGGGCTTCATGACCCTGCAACCCTCGGAACTGATGAAGCCGGCGATCGTGCTGGTGCTCGCCAGGTTCTACGAATCCCTCCCCGCGCCGATGACCGCCAGCTGGCGCGGGCTGGTGCCGGCCAGCGTCCTGATCGGCATCCCCGCCGTGCTCGTTATCCTCCAGCCCGATCTCGGCACCGCGCTCGCGATCTGCTTTGGCGGGGCGGTGTGCATGTTCCTGGCCGGGCTGCCTCTCTCGTGGTTCCTGGGCGTGGGCGCGGCAGCCTCGGTCGCCGCGCCGATCGCCTTCTTCACTTTGCTGCACGACTACCAGCGCAACCGCGTGCTGACCTTTCTGGATCCCGAAAGCGATCCGCTCGGCACCGGCTACCACATCACCCAATCGAAGATCGCCATCGGTTCGGGCGGTATATTCGGCAAGGGCTTCGGCAACGGCACGCAGAGCCACCTGCAATACCTGCCCGAACCGCACACCGACTTCGTCTTCGCCACCATGGCCGAGGAGTGGGGCCTGCTGGGCGGCCTGTTCGTGCTGTTCGTGTTCGCCGTGACCCTGACCTGGAGCACGAACGTCGCGCGGCGGGCACCCGATCGGTTCTCCAGCCTGCTTGCAGCGGGCATGACGGCAACGATATTCTTCTATGTCGCCATCAACCTGATGATGGTCATGGGGCTGGCCCCGGTGGTGGGAATCCCCCTGCCCTTCATGAGCCACGGAGGCACCTCGATGCTCACCAATATGATCTGCCTTGGCACTATCATGGCCGTAAACCGTTGGAATCAAACAAACCGCACCCGCCTCTGAAACAATTCCAAGTTTCCCCTTCCAATGCCAAAAACATTCGGTATAGGAGCCACTCCGCCGCCGAATCGGCACGGCCACGCAGCACTGCAAGGCCATCCAGGCACGGTAGCGTGGACGCATAGCTCAGTTGGTAGAGCAGCTGACTCTTAATCAGCGGGTCCTTGGTTCGAGCCCAAGTGCGTCCACCAAAACCTTCAATAAAATCAATTACTTATCATCTTAGAAGCATTGCCTGCATTCGCGCGCTTTGGAATTTGCGCAACAGTTTGCGCAACAAATTTGAGGTGATGCGAGGTTCCGGAAGGTTCAATCAGGTTCGAAAATATTCTGCCGGTTGATCGCCGTCAGACGGGCGAGATCCCCGAGGCCCATCGACCGAATCATTCTGCCCGGGCAGAAGCGTTAGATGTTTGTTGTTGGACAAGAAGCCGCCGCCTCGTTTCAGCCTCCCCACGGAGCCCGTGAAGAACGTTCCATCGCACGCTCGGCCAGCCATTGATCGATCTCGTCCTCGATCCAGCGATTTGTGCCTTCGCCGAGTTTGAGCGGCGGCGGGAAGCGCCCCTTTCTGATCAAACGATGCAAATGTTGCCGAGTAAAGGGAATGCCCTTCGCCTTCAGATCGGGGAAAGCCAGGTAGCTAGACATGCGGGAATCCGTGATTCTTGGTGGTTCGCGTCGGTGTCGGCGTGCCGGCCCGTCGTCGGCGACGCCAGTTTGCGATATGGCTACCTGCCCAAAGCGGGTCATTCGGCAGCATCGCTCGCCTCCTTTCCTGATACAAAGACACCAGGGCCGAAGCGCCGCTGCATTTTCATGGCGACCGAATGGGCATAGTGGCGTTGCCGCCACGCAGTCGGGCTGTGGTATACCCCGACCGCAGTCCAGTAGTCTCGCGTGACGCTCAGACCGCTCAGGAATATCCAGCGAGCAGCCCGAACATTGAAACACGCGTCGTTGACCAACCAGAATCGGACGTCGCGTGGTGAGCGCCTCGTTAGCGCCGCGAGCTTTGAAACCCAGAAGCTGTTCACCTGGAGTGGCCCAAGATCGTGCGTACCGTTCGTGTTAGTGACCTCGGCACCGATCCAGCCAGCCTCCTGATCCCGCAAACCCCAAAGGGTCTTCTCAAGCCAGGCGCGTCCGCCTGCGGCCTGCCGAATGCATTGCCCCAGTCGAACCTCGTGGTCGATTGAAGTTGCGGGACGAGCTTCGGTGCTACCCGTTGACGCGAGCAATATCGCGAGAGGCAGCCAACGTCGAACGTGCTTCGCATCAGCGATCATGGCCACCTCCATGATCCTGGGCAGGAGCGTGCTGGGGCTCAGCGGCAGGTTGCTGTGGCGCAGTCGGGGGTGATCTCCCGTCCCCATGCCCATCGCCCCGTGGAGGACTTCGTTCGAGCAGAGAAACGATCCATCGATCCATGAAGGTGGCTATGGATTGCGCGCGCCCGGCGATGTATGCGGCGAGCCCATCCGGCCGCGCCACCTCGGTTTGTGTCTGAGCCGCCGCTCGCCACTCCTTGCGTGCCTCTCGATCGATCCGCTGCTCATCACGCAATCGATCCCAGCGCTCGCCATGCCGCGCTGTGCGCCCTTTCACGCTGTCCTGCTCGATCCGCCCCAGCCCCTGAAGGGAGGATGTCTTTTCACCCGATCGCAGCATCAGCTTGTCGACTAGGCGCTCTCGGTCTTCGGTCCAGAGGCTCGCGCCGAACCTTGCGCGGGTGATCGCCGTGTAATAATTTTGTCCGGTCACAAGCGGTGAGTTCACGGGCGCGAGCACATAGACCCGGTCGTAGGTCTTGGACTGGGCCGAGTACACGGTCTCCCCATAGCCGTGGTCCCAGTTCCTATATTGGGAGAGATCGATCTCTTGGCTTTTGCCGTCCCGATCCCAGCGGATCGTCGCGAGCGGGCCTTCGAGCCGCTCAACCGTTCCTCGCTCGGCGTTTTTGAGATCCAGTTCCTTGTTGACCAGACGCCACTGAATACGGTCACCGGCAGCAAGGTCGCGTTGCTCTTCCTTGAATACGTTGAGCTGGGAGGCCCGTCCAAGGCGGGGATCCCATTGGATGGTGCGGCCATGCTCATCGACCAGATTGACGGTCTGACGCCCCCGAGCGTCCCGCCCGACGCCGATAACCTTGTATTCGGCCTCGCGGGCAATCCCGAGCCCGACGTTATCGCGTGAGAACACAATGACCTGTCCCCGGGAGTAGAAGCGCGCGAAATGCTTCTCCTGATCGGTCATGCCTGACGGCGACAGGACCGACAGCCGTGTCTCTTCGGCCGCGATCGCACCTTCCGTTTTCAAAGCCTCGCGGACCTTAGTGTTGACGATCAGACGGGTCGCATTCTCCAGGACGAGGATATTCGTCTTCTCACGGTTTTCCGGGCTTAGTCGCGTCCAGTCGGCGACGAGGGACACGGCCAGCCTCTCGCTGTTCTCTCCGCTCATCACCTTGTCCAGCGACGAGAGCGAGCCGTCGTAGTTCTGAAGGCGTGCCAACCGCACGGCCTGCGTCAAATTGTCCGTTTCCTGCCGGACAGGCTCCCTGAGTTCAGCCTTGGGCAGTCCAAGACGTTGCATCAGCCAGAAGGGCTTGCCCTGTTCGATTGCTCCCGTCTGCCGGGTGTCGCCGAGCAGGAGGAGGCGTGCGCCGGTTGTCCTGCTGATTTCCAGGAGACGTACTGCCTGGCGATTGCCGAGCTGGCCAGCCTCATCGACAACAAGGACATGGCTGTCATCAAGTCTGGCGCCGCCACTGGCAAGGAGGCTGGCGACGGTGCGGGACTCGATACCTGCCTTTTTGCCCAGTTCGGCCGCCGCCGAAGAGGTCGGAGCAAGGGCGATGAGGGTCGCGTCGTCAGCCGCTGCTTCCCGCAACGCGCCGATGATGGTCGACTTGCCCGATCCGGCGACACCGTGAACGCCAATGATCCGGTCCTCGCTCCGCCCAAGGTGGAGCAATGCCGTACGCTGTTCCGGGGTCAGATTATGGGCAAGACCGGAATCCCTGAGCGACGCAATCGAGGCCAGCGGACTGGCATCCCTGAGAGCCAGGTGTTGATTTCCGCTGAGAGTTGACCCGGGATTTCCATCGAGAAGTGACCCGGGTGGGTGGTATGTCCCGCAGTGCGGGCAGTGGGTCAAGCGGGT
>NZ_FOOR01000006.1 GCF_900113255.1 Novosphingobium sp. CF614 | reverse complement strand
CGGTTCCAAACCGTCAGGCCGCGTTAGCGACCTGAACCAGCCGCTTTGAGCGGCTCACATCGTAAAGCCCCCGGCTCTGCCGGGGGATACTTACTTTAACATAATATATATTATCAACCTAAAGGTTGTCCGTGTGCTTCATCCCCCTTTACGTGTCATGCCGTGGATTTCGCGTTCCTTGCGCCAGACATCACGGGACCATCCTCCTCCCGTCTTGCACGAGAGGAGGATGTCTCTGGGTTTACTCGTCGCCGAAACGCACCCTCAGTCGTGCGCCGAACATGCGAGGCTGGCCAAGATAGCGCAGGTCGAAGCCGAAGCTGCCGTAGAGCGGCTGGATCAACGTGTAGGTCACCTGCTTCGTCACGTTCGAAGCGAAGATCGAGAAATCGATGGGCTGTCCGCCGATGTCTCGCCAGTCGAGATTGAGATCGAGCTGTTTGACCGGCGTCGCGTTGTCGACAGGTATGGGAGGAAGCCCCAAGGCAGCACGCGCGGCATTGACGGCGGCGTTGGTGTCCGATGCCGCGGTCGAGAAGCTCGTACTGTACCGGTATAGTGCGGAGACACTCAATTTGCCGAGATTTTCGGGAATCGGCAAAGTGAATGTGCCCGACACGTTTCCACCGAATTTCGGGGTCAACGGCAAGGGATCCCCCACCGCCGCCGGGAACAGGATATTGTCGAAATTGGCGGTGTACGGCGTAATATCGACGTCGAGACTGTCGAGCCGGGTCTTCAGATAGGCACCCGAGAAATCGAGGCGGAAGAACGACGCGGGCCGCAGCGATCCGTCAAACTCGATACCCCACATATGGGCCTTGCCCGCATTGAACACCGAGGTGGCGGAGTTGCCGGCCGGACAGGAAGCACGTGTGCATTGCAGCCCGATCAGCTGCTGGGCGTCCTTCAATTTCGAATAGAAACCAGCGAGATTGAAATAACCGGGTACGGCACCCTGGAAGCTCGTCTTCACACCGCCTTCAAAGTTGTCCACCGTTTCGGGTCCGAACGACGTCTTGGCGCCGATCGCGGCCGGAGCTGCCGATCCCTGGCGATAGCCGCGCGAATACGTGGCGTAGAACATCACGTCATCGGTCGGATTGTACGATGCGTTCAATGTCCAGGTCGGGCGGGTGCTCGAAGTGTGCAGTTCATCGCTCCCGACCGTGCAGTCGGCATAGGCCGCGTGCGTCACCTGGCATCCGACCAGCGTCCCCGGAACGAAAAGCGCGGTCGGATTGGCGGCATCCGGCAGGAACCTGTAGAGCAGGCCCTGCGACGTGCTCTTGGTGCGATCGTAGTTGAGACGGGCGCCCGCCGTGAGCTTCAATTGGTCGGTCACGGCATAGGTCGCCTGGGCATAGGCCGCCATGTTGATGAACTCGGTCGTATAAGTGTTCACATTGACGGTATTGACCGGGCTCGCCCACAGGCAGCGCATCGACGACAAGTCTTCATAAGGTCCTGCCTGGCAGATCGCGCCGACGGCGATCGAAGCATTCTGGGTGAGGTCACCGGGCGTGGAATGCTCGTAATACAGGCCGCCCTGATACTGGAGCTTGCCGTCGGACGACCTGCCCTGGATCTGGAATTCCTCGACGAAGGAGCGCTGGTCGTTTCCGTAAGTCCCCTTTATATTGAAGGCTTGGGGAGAGGGAAAATTGCTCGCTATCCCCGGAACGACAGTGATGGGGAAATTGAATCCGAACACGCTTTGCCTTAATCCCTGCTTGAACGAGGCGTAGGAGAGGATGTTCTTGACTGTAATGTAGTCGCTGGCGTCCCACTTGGTGATGTTGATTACCTGGAACTGCTTCGTAACGGAGCGTGGATTGGCGAGCGTTTGCTCCACCTGATACGGGTCTCCGCTGGCGAAGAGCCGATCCACCTGCGCCTGCGCCCGCCGGCCGAAAGAGGTATTGGGATTATACCGATAGAGCTGCGGGGCGGAGCCGACGTGGTCCGAATTGAGGTAGGAGACGATCGTGTAGTTTTCCAGCTCGGGCGTAAGGTCGAGAACCAGGCTGCCCCGCAGTGCCGTATAGTCGACGTCGTTGAACCGCTTCGGGCCGATTCCCGAGACATTGTTCAGAAAGCCGTCGCGCGTCTGGCGATCGACGCCAAAGCGTGCCCGCGCCCATGACGCCAGAGGAATGTTCAGCACGCCTTGCACACGGAACATCGAATAGTTGCCGTAGGACCCCTCGAGGTATCCCTCGAACCTGTCGGTCGGCTTCTTCGGCGTCAGCAGCACGTCGCCGCCCGTGGTGTTGCGTCCGAACAGCGTACCCTGCGGTCCCTTCAGCACCTGGACATTCTGCAGGTCGAACAGGCTGCCCGGTCCCGCGCCGTCGCCACCGGGAAACGCGCCGGCGCCTCCGCGAGGCGCCACGACCTCGGCGAAAAAGGTGCCGACCGATGATTGGGTCCGCAATGCCTGGGAAAAGCCGCGAATCGAGAAGACGTTGGTTTCCGATGAATACCGCGATTCGACGTTCAGGCCCGGCACGACTTTGGCCAGATCATCCGCACCGACGATGTTGGCCTTGGTCAGCTGGTCCTGGTTGACGACCGCGACCGAAATCGGCACGTCCTGCAGGCGCTCCTCGATGCGCCTCGCGGTGACGACGATCGTTTCGTCCGAAATGACCGTCCCGTCCTCCGGCGATTGTGCAAAGGCATGTTCCGAAATAATAAGACCCATTGCGGCGGTCGCGAAAAGCGCACACCGGCGATGCTTGAAAAGCATAACCCCTCCCCATTTATTTATAATTATTACTATTCCCGGGGCCGAGTATGTCGGATCGTGCGGGAATGTGTCAAGGCTGAAATAGGGGCAGTCGAAATCTCGGAATGGGCGTCTTCGCAGTTGCGAAAAGCGGCTTCGTTCGTCTTTGCTCTGCACTCAACGCCTTGAAAACAATGGAACCGATGATTGCCAAAGTCATCGCGTCTCATCCGGCGGCGTTCCGGTTCCGGCGATCCGGGCATCGATCTCTTGCGCGGTCTGCCGAACCTTTGTGTTCGCGGCGTCGTACCGCTCGTCGAAGTCCGGTTCGCGCTTGCACGCGGCGATGCTCAGGGCAAGCGGCAGCACGAACGACAGCGCCGGCAAAAACACACGCCTTCCGCGCATCAGTAGTCCTTCTTGATCCGCACATTCACGCTGTTGACGCCCGATCCACCGGCCTGGCTGAGCACTGAAAGCCACTTGGTCACGCTCACTTCCAGCTGCGTCGCGGTGAAGCCGCGCGCATCGGTAATCAGTTCGACATAGATATCGTCGGTAAGGTACTGGCCGGCCGCCAGCGAAGTGCCGCGCCCGCTGGCCTGATCCGGTGCCAGGATGCGCAAGCGGTCTATTCCCGCCGCCGAGCGCAGCTTGCCGAGCGGGTTGAGCCCGCCGCCGGTCGCACGCAGCGAATTCAGCGAACTGGCCAGCTGCACCGCCTGGATCGCCGAGAGATTGGCGATCGAGCTGCCGAACAGGATGCGCGAAAGCACTTCGTCGTCCGGTAGCGCCGGCGAGGAGCTGAAGTCCACTGACGGGTTCATCGCCCGCCCGCTGACGTTCACGCTGACATCCACGTCGTCGATGGTGTCGGTCGCGGTGATCGCCACGGTCGGATCTATGGTGCGCCCGCCGGGGAACGAGATCAGGCCGTCCTGCAGCGCGAAGGAATGGCCGGCGAAGCCCAGGGTGCCGCGAACCAGCCTGACCTCGCCCGCCATGGTGGGCGCCGCGGTGGTGCCGCCGACGTTGAAATCGGCGCTCCATTCCGATTCGAGCCCCATGCCCGAGACGTAGAGCTTTTCAGGCGCCTTGAGGTGCAAGTCGAGGCGGACCAGCGCGAAGACACTGGAGATCGAAGGGGCCTGCTCATCGCCGGTGATGCGCACCGCACCCTTTGGCGGCTTGAAGCGCACGCCCGTCAGGCGCGGGACTTGCGCGGCGCCCTCGCGCACGATCTGGTAGCGGGTTTCCGGCAGCCGCAAGTCGCCGGCCAGCAACGCCGCCTCGCCGGCCGTCTTGGTCAGGCGCAGCGTGCCGGTGGCGGTCGCGGAAAGCGCCCCGCTCTTGGCAAGGCGTGCCCGGTCGAGCTTGGCGGTGAGGTCCATGGGATAGCCCGCGTCCGCTGCGAGGCTCACCTTGCCGCTGGCACTGACGGTGCCCTCGCCTGCCCTGGCGGTGAGCGAAATCAGTTCGAGCGAACTGCCGTTGAACCGGCCCGACAGGTTCATGCCCGTGAGTCGGGTGCCGTAGGCCTGGTTCTCGTAAGTCAGCTCCTTGCCCTGGACGAGGCCGTTGAGGCACGGATCGGAAACGCGGCACGAAAAATCGGCTGCCAGACCGATCGGACCCGACAGCGTCTGTCCGGACTGACCGGCGAAAGAGAAAAGGGTGTCGGCCGGGCCGTTGTAGCGAATGCCGCCGCCTAGCGGAGCCTCCATCAGGCGCGCTGTCCACGATCCCTCGCCCGGGGGCAAGGGTCGCAGGCTCACCGCCATCCGGCCGATCACGGAGCCGCGACGGCGGATCACCGCACGCCCCTCGCCCCCGTCGGGAAGCAGCTTGCCTACGAAATTGACGTCGACCGGCTGGCTAACCGTGGTCGCGCTGGTGCGGGTGAAATTATTCAGCGTCAGCCGCGCGTCGGCGCGCGGGAAGGCGCTTGGGCCCGCCTGCTCGAAATCGAGGCTGCCGTTGGCGGTGCCGCCGATCCCGTATCCGGGCACGAAGGCATTGACTGATGCAATGTCGACGCCTTCGAGCCGGCTTTGCAGCTTGAAGCCCGGGCCATAAGTGCCGGCAAGCCGGGCGGTGCCGCCGCCGACCGCGACGGAGGTCGGCAGCAGTTCGTAACCGTCGCCCTTGGGCACGATGCGCGCCGGGCTGATGGTACTGACGGTCTGCCCGCGCATCCGGCCCTTGAGTGCGACACGCCAGACTTCGGGGGTGAGATCGGCATTGATGCCAAGCCGGAACGGCACCCCGCCGAAACCCTCGACCAGTCCCTTGGCCTGGCCGCGTCCATTGCGATAGTCGATCAGCACGCGTCCCGCCGCGAGATCGAACGCACCGAAATGAGTGCCCGAAAGCTGCGCGTCGGCGATCACCGTGGGCTGGTCGTAAAGCACCGCCCGCCCGTTTATGATCGCCGAACCGATCGACAACTGGGCGGGGCCCTGGAACACCGCGTTGTTCGCGTGCAAGTTGAAGTTCACCGCCTGGTACTTGCCGGCGGCGTCGAGCCTGAGCACGCCGCCCACGCCGTTGCCGCTGGCGGTCAGCTGCCCCGCGAAGGGTCCCGCGGAAGTCTGGACGAGACTGCCGGCGAAATCGACGCCGGAGAGGTTGGCGCTGTCGATCCGCAACGAGGTCGCGGCTCCGATGCCCAGCATCACATCGGCCTTGAGCGGGCCATAGTCGGTATTGCCGGTCAGGTTGAAGCGATAGCCGCCTTTGGCCCCGGTGATTCGCGCATCGAGATTGGCGAGGCCGATGCCCAGGCCCGGATGCTCGGCGGTGACATGTGCGTCGGGATTGACGATGGTGCCCGTCACACGCACGCCGATCGCGCCGTAGCGGTCCGAGACGCCGGTCGCCGTGATCGCGATCCGTCCGTCCGGCGACCAACTGCCCTGCCCGTTCGTCACGCGCAGTTCCGGCGCGGTAAGCCGCAAGCTGGAAAACCGCACAACGCCGTCCGAACCGTAGCGCAGGTTCGAGGATGCCGCGAGATTGCCGCCGAGGTAATTCCGCAGGTTATCGTTGAGCAGCTTGGTCGACTGCGCCTTGACGGTGCCCTGCAAGGCGAAGCCCTGGGTCTCGGTCTTGAGGTCCATCTGGGTGCGGATGTTGAAGATACCCACGCTGGCGAGCCGGTAATTGTCGATCCGTCCGTCGATCGCACCGGTGTAGAGCCCTTTGCTCATGTCGGCGACGAGGATCAGGCCGGCGTCGATGCGATCGGACTTGAGGCGCATGTTGTCCGAAAGCACGCGTGGGCCCTTGATCGCCAGGTCGCCGTTCAGCGTCACGTTGGCGATCGTGCCGCCAGCCACGGTATCGAGCCCGGTCACGCGCCCTGCTTTGGCGGTGACGGGGATCATGATGTGATCGGCATCGACTTTGGCCGCGCCGCCGGCGGTCAGATTCTCCAGCCCCATGTCGTTCATGACGAGCCGATCGGCGTTCAGCCGGTAATCGATCGTCGGCGCCGTGAAGGCGCCGTCAAGCGTCAGGAACGCGCGCAGCCCCGCCCCGCTGAGGTTCTCCGCGATGGCCGAGGGCTTGCGCAGCACGAAAGCCAGTTTGAGATCGTCGAAGCCGTTATCGGAAAAGTCGATGATGCCGTTCGGAGTGAGATTGAACGCGTCGCTGGCGATCGTGCCGGAAAGCGCCGCGCGCCGCTTGGCGAAGGCGGCGGACAAGTCGAAATCGGTAATGGGGCCGAGCAGGTTCGCGGTTGGCCCGGCGAACAGCCGCGCGATCCGCGTCGGGCCCTTGATCGCGAACGTGCCGCTACGTGCGGTGAGCACCAGCCGCGCCAGTTCGCCCTGGCCAAGATCGGCGGCGAGCGTGCCGTTCCACACGGTCCAGTCGCCCTTCCCGCTCACCTTGAGCGTCAGCGGCTGCTTCAGCCCCCCCAGCGAGGCGATGAGGCCTCCGGTCGGCGCAGCGAGGTCCAGGTCGATGCCGAGCCGGTTCCGGGCCGGAACGGCGTCGAGCATCAGGGTGAAGCGGTCGCCGCCCTCCTTGCCCTTCATGGCGATGGTGGCGCCTTTGGCTTTCACTTGCGCGCGGCCGTCGGCGATATGGGCGCTGCCGTCGATGGTGACGATGCGGCGTTCGCCCGAAACCGGCGGCTCGGCAATGAAGCGATCGATGCGCAGTTCGCCGATGTCGATATCGATGTCGGGAAGCAGCGGTTCGTTGCTCGGCGGCGTCTTCCGGAAGACCGGCACGCGGCGCAGGACCATCCGCTGGGCAGTGGCGCTGCGCACGTCGACATGGTTGTCGAGATAGGCGAAAGGCCGCCAGTCGACGTGGATCTCGGGAGAGAACAGGAATTCGCCCTGGGGATCGCGCACCGAAAGGTTACGCAGTGTCATCCGGCCGTAGATCGAGCCTTCGATACGGCCCACCGATATCCGCATGCCGTTCTCAAACCTGAGCCCGGCGATCTGGTCGGCGACGAAGCGATGGCCAGGCCCGGTATCGATGCCGAGAATCACCGCGATGGCCAGCGCGATGAATCCCAGCACCGCGAAGACGATCGTCTTCAACGCGCGCACCCGCGCGCGATGCCAGAGCGAGCGTGGCGTGGCGCCCGGCTCCCGCGCCGTCTCGGCAGCGGTTTCGGCCTCGATGTCCTCTTCCCCGGCCATCAGAACGCCTGTCCGATCGAAACGTAGATGTTGATCCGCGATTCACCGGGCTTGCGGCCCAGCGGCGTCGCCACGTCGAGGCGGACCGGACCGAAGTTGGTGTAGAAACGCCCGCCGATGCCGACGCCGTAACGCAGGTCGGAGAATTGCGGCATGGTCTCGCGATAGGCCTGGCCGGCATCGACGAAGCCGACCACGCCGTAATTGCCGAAACGGTAACGCGCCTCGAACGAAGCCTCGTTGAGGCTGCGCCCCCCGACCGGCTTGCCGTCCGGCGCCTGTTCGCCCAGCCCCTGGTAGGAATAGCCGCGCACCGATCCGCCGCCGCCTGCATAGAGCCGCCGCGAAGGCGCGATGTCGAACAGGCCGGCACCCTGGATCGTGCCCAGACGCACGCGACCCGCCAGTACCAGGCTGTCGTTGACCGAATAGTATGTCGAGGCGTCGAGGCGAGCGCGGACGTAAGGGTTGAAACCCCTGTTCACGGTGGTTTCCGGCTGGACGAGCGCGGTCAGGCGGTAGCCTTCGGTCGGGTTGAGCAGGTCGTTGGTGGTATCGAAGCCGACCTGGCCGTTGACGCCGGCGATATAGTACGTGCGGCGCTTGCGATCGCCGCTGGCGGCATCGTAGTCGGTCTCGGCCGTCGCCAGCAGCTCCATCCCGTAGGCGTAAGTGTGCCTCTTCTGCCAGATCGGCGTGGAATCGCGGCTGATGCGGGCAGCGAGGCGGCCGGTATAGGCGCTGTAGGCGTCATAGGCATTGTGGAACGCCTCGGCGGTCATCTCGAACGTGCGGTCGCGCTTGCCGGCGTTGGAGCGCCGGAACGTCACGCCGGCACCCTGTTGCTGGGTGCCGGCGATGGCATGGCCGATCAGCGCGCCTTCGGGCGGGAACATGTTGCGATGAGTCCAGGTTGCTTCGGCGGTAAGCCCCTCGCCGGCGGCATAGCCCAGCGATCCGGCGACGGTGCGCGGCGGGCCGGCCTCCTGATGGACATCGAGCGTTACGTATTCGGTGCCGTCTCCCACCGCCTGCCCGCCCTTGACCGGCTCGACCGAGACCGCCCTGAACAGATTGGTGGCGACCAGCGCCTTGCGCAGATCGTCCACCTTGCGGCTGTCGTAGAGTTCGCCGCGCTTGAAGCGGGCGAGGACGCCGACGTGATCGACACCGAAGGCAAGATTGCCGTCGGTGACGAAACCATCGAAGCGGCCGCGCGGGCCGACCGTCACCGGCAGGGTGTAAACGCCTTCGCCGCTGTCCTGGTCCAGCAGGATGTCGCGGTCGCCGACTTGCGCGAAGGGATAGCCGTTCTCCGGCAGCGCCACCGCCACTTGCGCCTCGGCCCCCTGCACCCGGTCGGCGACGATCGGTTCACCGATCTTGAGCCCGAGGTTGCTTGCGATCAGGTTCGCCGGCTCGGTCGGGTCCGCCTTGACGACGATGTCCGAGAAGACATAGCGCTTGCCGGGCGTGACCGAGAGCACCGCGGTCAGCGCCTTGTTCTTGTCGTCACGCGCGGGCACGAGCCGGGTGCGCACTTCCGGTGAATACCAGCCTTCCGACGCCAGGATGGTTTGCAGCAGTTGGCTGTCCTCGTTCAGGCGCGCCCTGACCATCGCCGCGTTCGCTGCCTTCCCGTCTCCCTTCTCGAGCGCGGAGAGCGCGCGGAACTCGCTGGCGATGTCGATGTCGGCTTCCTTGTCGGCCGCATCGAGCCCTTCGATATCGACTCGGTAGGCCACTTCGACCTCCTTGTCGTCCGCCGGTGCATCCTGCGCGAACTGGACGGGCGCGACCTCGAACTGGTCGATCGGCGGCAGCGGGGTGGTAAGCTCGCTATCGCGCACCGGGGCATCGCCGATTTCCTCGGTGGCGTCCTCGTCCGACAGGGCGGCACTGCCGAGCGGGGCCGATTGGCCCTCCTCCGGTTTCGCGCTGGACTGCTGCCCGGCCAGTTTGCGCTCGAAAGCCTCGATCGATTCGAGCGGCTTGTCGAGTTCCGGATCATCCCGCGCATCGAGCGCGGGAATCGCGGAATTGAACTCTTTGTCGGAAATCACCGGTTCGACCTGCGGCAAGGTCACGCCGGGGGGCGGTGCGGGCACCGGTACTTGTCCTGCCTGAAGATCCACCGCGGGCGCGTCATCCGACGCAGGGCTGCCGGATACCTCTTGAGCGAACGCCGGCGATGCGGAAAACGCAAGGGCGATGGAAAGCGCGATCAGGCACGCCCCGTCGCGATCCCGCGTGGAACAAGCCGGGCGATAGTCGATTAGCCAAGGCATGAGCAACGCGACGAATCACCCCCTTGCGAAACCAGGACACTCACTCCTTCCTGAACAAGCCTATCGCGTTGCAACAGCGAAAGTTCCCGTGCAGGCTCTCCGCCATGGCGAAAGCTGACCCCCCGGCGTTCGATCCGCCGTCCGATGAATGGCCACCCGGGGCCACCGCCACCGCGCCCTGGTCGATGCCATGGGCGGCGTGGTGCCGGGTGCTCAGGCGTGTCTGGGTGATGACGGGTTTTCATGAACTGGGGCTGCTGGCGGCGGGGCTCGCCTTCTACAGCTTTCTTGCGCTGACGCCACTGATCGCGGCGACAGTGATGATCTATGGCCTTGTCGGCAACGTGGCGACGGTGCGCAAGCAGATGGAAAGCATCACCCGGGTCATGCCCGCCGATGCCGCCCGCGTGCTGGAGGCGCAATTGCTCCAGATCGTCTCGACCAGTTCCGGCGTGACCGGCCTTGCGCTCGTGATCGCGCTGTTCTTCGCGATCTTCGGCGGCATGCGTGCCGCCAACGGCATGATTAGCGCGCTCAATATCATCAACAACGAGCATGAGACACGCGGGACGATCGCCCTCACCCTGCGCGCAGCGTGGCTGACCTTTGCGGCGGTGCTGATCGCGTTCACCGGGGTGCTTTCCGGCGGCGTCTTCGCCTGGCTGCAAACGCGCACGAGCGGCTACCTGGACGGATTGTATTGGGGTGAAACCACGCAAATGCTGTTCAAGCTGCTGACTTGGGCCGTGGCGATCGGACTGGGTAGCGCCGGCTTCGCGCTTATCATGCGCTATGGGCCGGATCGCCGCCCGGCCAGATGGCGCTGGCTGACCCCGGGATCGGTGCTGGCGACCTTGCTGTGGATTGCGGTCTCGTTCGGCTTTTCGCTCTACGTCGCCTACATCAGCGACTACAACGCGACTTACGGTTCGCTTTCCGCCATCGTCGTGTTCCTGATGTGGCTCTATCTCTCGGCCTATGGCGTCCTGCTGGGGGCGTTGCTCAACGCCGAGATCGAGCGGCAGACTTATTGCGATACCACCATCGGTCCGCCTCGCCCGCCGGGAGAGCGCGGCGCGGTGCTGGCGGACATGATCGACGATGCCGTACCTTCGCTGCACCAACTCGAAGACCACAAGCGACGCCGCGCGGAAATGGCCCGCAGGCGGGCCGACGGGGGCTGACGGGGGCGCGACTATGGAACGAAGCACGCTGCCTGCCCATGGCGGCGCCCCTCCGCATCGACGAGATTCCATACGGTCGCCGGCCCGATGTGGAACCGTCTACCTTTCGCGCTGATGCGAATTCCCGCGTAATCATCGATGAAGCCATGGACAGTGACCCGGTCGAGCAGGGCTTGGCGCTCCTCGCGCAAGGGAGCTTCGGCCGAAAGCCGCGACGGCATCCGCGTGAAGGCCGCCGCATCGGTTTCGAAAGCCGCGAGCGCGGCGGCGTTGCCGAAGAAGAACATCGGATCGGCTTCCACCCCGTGAGCGACGATGGCAAGCGGCGCGGCCCACAGCGCGGCGATCACATCCGCGCCCGGTTCGACCAGCGATCGCCCCAGCAGCCGCACGTGGCTTTCCGCGACGAGCGCGATAGGCCCGGCCCGCTGCGGATCACGGTAAAGTGCCGGGACCGGCGCGATCATGCGCGTGCTGTCCTTACTGCGGCGATCCGGCACTCGACGTCCTCCATCCCGTTCCCCGTGCATGCAGCCCCTTTCCAAGGGCGATTTGGCCCGATGTGTTTGCCTTCCGGGCCTTGATGGTAGCAATCCCCACTCCGCGTGGCGAGGTGCGCACCAAGCCTCTTGAATTTTGATGTGAACTGTTCATATCGAGATCACATCATAATGTGGTGGTGAGGATTGCAATGTCGGGAAATGTGATAGAGAAGGTCCGGAAGCTGGTTTCGGACGGCGGAATGAGCAAGGCCGGCCTTGCCCGCGCGGCGGGACTCCACGCCAACACCCTGCGGGACTGCACCGAGCCGGGCTGGAACCCGACCGCCGATACCCTCGGCAAGCTGGAACGCGTACTGTTCTCCAACGACGACAGGCAAGTCCTCGTTCCGATCGAGGAGATCATCGACGAGGCCCGCAATGGCCGCATGTTCATCCTCGTCGACGACGAGGACCGCGAGAACGAAGGCGATCTCGTCATTCCCGCGCAGATGGCGACGCCGGCGGCGATCAACTTCATGGCGACGCATGGACGCGGCCTGATCTGCCTTACGCTCGCCAGCCAGCGGGTGGAGGAACTCGGCCTCAACCTGATGAGCCGGAACAATGGCACGCGCCACGAAACCGCCTTCACGGTCTCGATCGAAGCGCGCGAGGGCGTCACCACCGGCATCTCCGCCGCCGACCGCGCGCGCACCATCTCGGTTGCTATCGACGGCACCAAGACTCGGGACGATATCGTCACGCCCGGCCATGTCTTCCCTCTGCGCGCCCGCGACGGCGGCGTCCTGGTGCGCGCCGGCCACACCGAGGCGGCAGTCGATATCTCGCGCCTCGCCGGCCTCAATCCATCGGGCGTGATCTGCGAGATCATGCGCGATGACGGCACCATGGCGCGCATGGACGACCTCGTCAGCTTCGCGCGGATGCATGACCTCAAGATCGGCACCATCCGGGATCTGATCGCCTATCGCCGCCGCCATGACCGCATGGTCGAGAAGAAGAACGAGATCGCCTTCCACAGCCGCCACGGCGGTGACTGGACGGCGCGTTCCTATTACAACAAGGCGACCGGCGATGAAACCGTGGCGTTGGTCAAGGGCCGCATCGACCCGACCAAGCCGACGCTCGTGCGCATGCACACGCTGTCGATGTTCGCCGACATCTTCGGCGAGGATTCCGGCAACCGGGCCAACTTGCTGCACCGCTCGATGGACATGATCGCTCAAAATGGCTCGGGAGTCATCGTCGTCATCAACCGGCCGATGAACCGCATGATGTCACGCGCCATGGACATCAAGAAGCAGGCGCGCGACGGCGGCAATCCGGATCTGGAGGAACTGCGCGACTACGGGGTGGGCGCACAGATCCTGGCCGAGTTGGGAATCCACGACATGATCCTGCTGACCAATACCCACCACTCGCTGGTGGCACTGGAAGGCTATGGCCTCAACATTGTCGACGAGCGCCCGATTCCGGCCGCTCAATTGGAAGGATCCAACTGAGATGGCCCGTTTCCTGATTGTCGAGGCCCGCTTCTACGACCACCTCAACGACATGCTGGTCGCCGGTGCCAGGGCTGCGCTCAAGGCGGCCGGGCACAAGGCGGAGGTCATCACCGTGCCGGGCGCGCTGGAGATCCCCGGCGCCATCGCGCTTGCCGATGCCACCGGCGACTATGACGGCTACGTCGCGATCGGCGTCGTCATTCGCGGCGAGACCTATCATTTCGAGATCGTCGCCGGGGAAAGCGCCCGTGGGATCATGGCGCTGACGATGGACGGCATCGCCATCGGCAACGGCATCCTCACCGTGGAAAATGAAGCCCAGGCGCTCGTGCGCGCCGATCCTGGCCAGAAGGACAAGGGCGGCGAGGCGGCGAAGGCGGCCGTGGCGCTGCGCGACCTGAAGGAAAGATTTGGAGGCTGACAATCCTGCCGATATCCAGCCCGGCATATCGGGAGGCTCGACATCAAGCCTTGGTCCAATGTCACGGATAAGTATACTTACATAGATATCTCAGTCATCGAATCGTGTACGGCTTCCGTTCATCTGTCTGCAAGTTTTTCTGATTTAAGTCTGTTCGATAACTTGTCCATAACTTGGACAGCTCGGACAAATCGATTTCAAAATTGAAATCGAGGTGTATCTGGCGGAACACTGCCTCCGATTTTGATCGAAATTGGAGGTTATAAACCGATGACACACGCCACCACATGGCGGGTCGCAAGAACAATGGCTCGTGAAATAGAGTCTTGGCGCGGGCATATGGCCGTGCCTGCCGGAGAATACCTGGGTGGAAAAGGTTGCTATTGCCGAGTCGCTGGTGGTCGAACTCGAAGCTGAACTCGCCAAGCTGGAACAGCTTGGTGCGCTGATCGCCGCTGCTCATCTGGACGCTGCCATCAATGCCCTTTGCAGGGAGTTCAACATCGAGCGAAATCGCTCCGAACCGGACTAACCTTAACAAGACGCCTGTCGCTGTTGCTGTCAATGCTTGTCGACATCGGTAGACAAGCAATTGCGATTACGTGATCTGGCGCGAAATTTCGGGTCTGATTTCCGGTCGACTGCCGAGAAAGGATTAGTAATCGCTGCGTAATCGTTCGCAAGACGAAGTTCGCGGCCATACGTTGGCGATCCCGGTCCATGGCGAATACCGATCAGTTGATGCGAAATCGGGCGAAGGCGATCCGTCTGATCGGAGTTGCGAACGAACTTCTGGCCATGGCGCGGGAACTGGAGATCGGGGAGAGTCCGGCATCTGACCGCTCGCACCAGACCGGCGCCGCCGGTGGGCGTGAAAGCGGCAAGACGGCCACTGGCCAGGATCACCCGATATGGGTGGAACTCGCCCGCCAGACTTATGACGACCGGCGAAGGCGCACCAAGATATTCCAGTCGGAAGACCTGTTCGGCGAACCGGCGTGGGATATTCTTCTCGACCTGTTCATTGCCGCCAAGGAGAGGCGGCGCGTGTCGGTGACGAGCGCCTGCATCGGTTCCGCCGTTCCTTCCACCACGGCCCTGCGCTGGATCACGATCCTGGAAAAGCAAAGCCTGCTGGTGCGCGAAGCCGATCCCGGCGATGCGCGCCGCGTCTACGTCAAGCTCAGCGCGCGCGGCTATGCCGCCATGCTGGAGTATTTCGCCTCCGCGTCCCGTTCCGTCGTGCTGCTGGATGATGCCCCCATCGAAACCGTCGTGGCACGATAAGAACCAGGCAGGCCATCCGCACCTCCTTCCCCCCGTGGGAGGATCGGCCTTCCGGACGAATTACGGAGACGAGCGGATGGTCGGCACCTGCCCCCGGTGCCGGCCATCCGTAACCGGTACGGGGCGAAAGCGGACCGTTCGATCCGAGCGACTTCGCCCCCAACGCCCGGGAGGGAGCCGGTCAGAGGAAAGCCTGGACCTTTTCCAGCACCATGGCCGCATGCTCTTTCCGGCAGATCAGCAGGTCGGGCATGTAGACGTCTTCCTGGTTGTAGACCAACGGACTTCCATCGATGCGCGAGGCGTGCAGGCCCCAGCCCAGGGCCACCGCGGTGGGCGCGCAACTATCCCACTCATACTGGCCGCCCGAATGCAGGTAGATGTCCGCCTGCCCGAGCAGGATCGCCATGGCCTTGGCACCGGCCGAGCCCATGGGCACGAGTTCGGCCCCGATCGCTTCGGCGACCCCGGTCGCTTCCTTGGCCGGCCGTGTGCGGCTGACGACCATGCGCAGCTTTTCGGGCACGGCCGGAATCGCGCCGGGCCGATCCGAACGCAGCACCGTGTCACAGCCGGGCAGCGCCACGGCCCCCAGCACCGGCGCGCCGTTCACCGCCATGCCGACATGCACCGCCCAGTCGGCGCGTTCCTCGCCATATTCGCGGGTGCCGTCCACCGGATCGACGATCCAGACGCGCTCCTTGGAAAGACGCTCGGGATTGTCCTTCTCCTCCTCGGAAAGCAATCCATCCTCGCCACGCTGCTGACGCAGGGCGTGGACCAGGAACTGGTTCGCCGTCTGGTCCCCGGCCTTGCCGAGCGACTTGCCCTCGAACATGCCCGAGGCGCGGACCTGCAGGAGAATCTTGCCCGCGACGTCCGCCAGGTGGGCGGCCAGATCGCCATCGGTCATCGTCATCAGGCGTCTCCGAGCAGCGTTTCGACGATAAGGTTCGCGGCCTCCTCCGGCGACAGCTTGGTGGTGTCGATCCGTATCTCCGGATTGCGCGGCGCTTCGTAAGGGCTGTCGATGCCGGTGAAGTTCTTCAGTTCGCCCGCGCGCGCTTTCTTGTAGAGGCCCTTGACGTCGCGCGCCTCCGCCACCTTGAGCGGCGTGTCGATGAAGACTTCGAGGAACTCGCCCTCGGGCAGCATCGAGCGCACCATCTCGCGATCCGCCTGGAATGGCGAGATGAAGGCGGTGACGACGATCAGGCCGGCGTCCGCCATCAACTTCGAAACTTCGCCGACGCGGCGGATGTTCTCGATGCGGTCCGCCTCCGTAAAGCCCAGGTCCTTGTTCAGGCCGTGGCGCACATTGTCGCCGTCGAGCAGGAAGGTGTGCCGGTTCATCCGGTACAGCTTCTTCTCGACCAGGTTGGCGATGGTCGACTTGCCCGAACCGGAGAGGCCGGTGAACCACAGCACCGCCGCCTTCTGGTTCTTGAGATCGGCGTGCTGCTTGCGCCCGATGTCGAGAGCCTGCCAGTGGACGTTCTGCGAACGGCGCAGCGAGAAATGGAGCATGCCCGCGGCGACGGTGGCGTTGGTCATCTTGTCGATGAGAATGAACCCACCGAGCGAACGATTGTCGGCATAGGGCTCGAACACGATCTGCTTGTCGGTCGCGATCTCGGCGACACCGATGGCATTGAGATCGAGCGTCTTGGCGGCCATGTGCTCCATCGTGTTCACGTTGACCGTGTACTTGGGCGCATGGACGGTCGCCGAGACCATCTGCGTGCCCAGCTTGAGCCAGTAGGCGCGTCCGGGCACGAGAACTTCGTCGGCCATCCAGACGATGGTCGATTCGAACTGGTCGGCGGTCTGCGGCGGATTGTCGGCGACCGATATCACCGAACCGCGCGAACAATCGATCTCGTCCTCGAAGCAGACGGTGACCGACTGGCCGGCGACCGCTTCGTCAAGGTCGCCGTCGAAAGTGACGATGCGGCTGACCGTGCTCGTCTTGCCGGAAGGCAGGACGCGGATCTTGTCGCCCGGCTTGACCGAACCGGTCGCGATCAGGCCGGAGAACCCGCGAAAATCGAGGTTCGGGCGGTTGACCCACTGCACCGGCATGCGCAGCGGCTTGTCGGCATCCACCGAGCTCAGGACCTCGACGGTCTCGAGATGCTCGATCAGCGGAATTCCCGCGTATCGAGGGCCCTTGTACCACGGCGTGTTGTTCGAAAGCGTAGTGATGTTGTCGCCCTTGAAGCCCGAGATCGGCATGGCGGTGAAGCTCTCGATGCCGATCGAACTGGCGAACGCCGTGTAATCGGCAACGATCTTGTCGAACACTTCCTGGCTGTAGTCGACAAGGTCCATCTTGTTGACGGCCAGCACGATGTTCCTGATGCCGATCAGATGGCACAAGTAGCTGTGGCGCCGGGTCTGGACGAGCACGCCCTTGCGCGCGTCGATCAGGATCACCGCGAGGTCGGCGGTCGAAGCGCCGGTCACCATGTTGCGGGTGTACTGCTCGTGCCCCGGACAGTCGGCGACGATGAACTTGCGCTTTTCCGTGTTGAAGAAGCGATAGGCGACGTCGATCGTGATGCCCTGCTCGCGCTCGGCGGCGAGACCGTCGACCAGCAGCGCGAAGTCGATTTCCTGCCCCTGCGTGCCGACCTTGCGGGAATCGGCCTGCAACGCATCGAGCTGATCCTCGAAAATCATCTTCGAATCGTAGAGCAGGCGCCCGATCAGGGTGGACTTGCCATCATCGACGCTGCCGCAGGTAATGAAGCGCAGCATCGTCTTGTACTCATGCCGCTCCAGATAGGCGTCGATATCCTTGGCGATCAGCTCGTCGACGACGTAGACGGGTTCGTTCCTGTCCGTGGGGGTAACGTCGGCCATCAGAAGTACCCCTGCTGCTTCTTGACTTCCATGCCGGCGCCGCCGGCATCCTTGTCGATAGCGCGGCCCTGCCGCTCGGACGTGGTGGTGAGCAGGGTTTCCTGGATCACTTCGGACAGAGTGCTGGCCCCGCTTTCCACCGCGCCGGTCAGCGGGTAGCAGCCCAGCGTGCGGAAGCGGATCGAGCGCATCACCGGCTCCTCGCCAGGGCGCAATGGGAAGCGGTCATCGTCGACCATCAGCAGCATGCCGTCACGCTCGACCGTCGGGCGTTCCTCCGCGAAATAGAGCGGAACGATCGGGATGTCGTTGAGCTGGATGTATTGCCACACGTCCAGCTCGGTCCAGTTCGAGATCGGGAAGACGCGGATCGATTCGCCGCGGGCCTTGCGGGCGTTGTAGATGTTCCACAGCTCGGGCCGCTGGTTCTTCGGGTCCCAACCATGCGAGGACGTGCGGAACGAAAAGATGCGTTCCTTGGCGCGGCTCTTCTCTTCGTCGCGGCGGGCGCCGCCGAAAGCCGCGTCGAAGCCGTATTTGTCGAGCGCCTGCTTCAGCCCCTCGGTCTTCCACATGTCGGTGTGGAGCGCGCCATGGTCGAACGGATTGATCCCCCGCGCCATCGCCTCGGGGTTGTGATAGACGAGCAGATCCATGCCGGAAAGCTCGGCCATCTTGTTACGAAGTTCGTACATCGCCTTGAATTTCCACGTCGTGTCGACGTGGAGCAGCGGAAACGGTGGTGGCGAGGGATAGAAGGCCTTGCGCGCCAGGTGCAGCATGACCGCGCTGTCCTTGCCGACCGAGTAGAGCATCACCGGCCTCTCGGCCTCGGCCACGACTTCGCGGATGATGTGGATGCTCTCGGCCTCCAGCCTTTCGAGGTGCGTAAGTGTCTTCATCGCTTTCCTTTTCGGGTCCCGCCGGTTCGATCCCGGTGGGTTCGGCGAAGGCGTCGCCGTCCCTCCTCTTCATCATTGCAGGGGTGACTTTCATGCGAACCTCCCATATGGGAGGGTATGGCGCTTACGAGTAGGGATGAAACCGATCTGCTGATCCCCCTGTTTGAGGGGATGCACGAGAATCCACGATTCTCGACTTTTCTCGCGCGCCTTCGTCGCCGCACCGATGCCGTGCACGCCAGCCTGGTCCTGCGCCTGGGCGATCCCGCAAACGGGGCGATCACGGAATATTTTGCCGGGGCCGACCTCAGCCGCCGCGCGCGCGAACTGGGGACGGAGCGGCCCTACGATCTTGACCGCATCCACTACGACCGCCTGCGACCGGGCCGCGTCTACGGCATCTCGGAACTGGTCGAGCACGACCCGGTGATGCGCGCGGAGCGGGCAAGGAGGATGGCCCGGCTGGGCATCGCCGACGAACGCGTCGTGCGCCTCGCCGATGGCGAACGCCACAGCGCATGGCTGATGCTGGCGCGCACCACTGCCTGTTCGGCAGCGGACAGCGCGCTGCTTTCCAACCTTGCGCCTTACGTTGCGATCGCGCTCGACAATCTCGTGACGATCGACCGCGAGCGGCTGGAAAGCCGGATGAACGCCTTGAGCCTGGCGCGCACGCGCCAGGGCTGGATGGCGTTCGACCGCGAAGCGCGGCTTGCGACCGTCGATCCGGTGGTGGCGCGGTTCTGGAAGGAGCGATGCGGCGGCGAGCCGCGTCTCGGCGAGAGGCTGGTCGCCGTGAACGTAGAGGTGCAAAGGAAGCTCGCGGCGGCGGCGGCGGACATGGCCGAGGATCCGACGCTGCCCGCGCGGCCGCTCGTACTGCGTGAAAGCCCGCGCATCGAAGCCCTGCTGATGCCGGCGGAGACCAGCCCGGTACAGACCCCGGGTGCCCCTGCCGTGCTCGCGCTGCTGCGGTTGGACCGACCGCGTTCAAGCGAAGGCGCGAAATGGCTGGCGCAAGCTTTCGACCTGCCCTTGCGCGAAGCCGAATTGGCGATGGCGCTGGCGGACGGCCATTCCATCGCCGAGGCGGCCGGGGCGATGGGCCTGACGCTGGAAACCGCGCGGAACTATTCGAAACGGCTCTACGCCAAGCTCGGCGTGCGCGGCCAGGCGGAACTGGTCCGTCTGGTCTACGAAAGCAGCGCGGTGCTGGCGTAGCCTGCGACGGTTCGCAATGGCGAAGGGAAAGGAATGAGATCTGGTATCAGGCCAGTTCGCCCGCGACTTCGGTTCCCTTTACGTCCTGGTAGAGCGTGGTCCGCTGCTTCAGAACGCGCCCGACCGAAACCGCCGCCGCGCGCAGTTCATCGACGCTGACGTCCTGCCCGTGGGCGGCGCCGGCCGCGCGGCTGATGCTTTCGTTCATCAGCACCCCGCCCAGGTCGTTGGCGCCGGCCGCCAGCACGGCGGCGGCGCCGTCCATGCCGAGCTTTACCCAGGAGCACTGGATCGAATTGATCGCGCCGTTGAGGGCGAGCCGCGCCACCGAATGCATCATCACCGCCTCGCGCCAGGTCGGCCCCTTGCGGCTCTGGCCACGGCGGTAGAACGGCGCTTCCATGTGGATCAGCGGCAGCGGCACGAATTCGGTGATGCCGCCGGTGTCCAGTTGCAGATCGCGCAGCGCCGACAGGTGGCGGGCCCAGTGCGCGGTGCCTTCGAGATGGCCGAACATCACGGTCGAGGTGGTCGGCAGGCCGACGCGGTGGGCGGTGCCCACGACATCGAGCCATTCCCGCGTCGTCAGCTTGTCCGGGCAGATCCGGGCGCGGATATCGTCGCACAGGATCTCCGCCGCCGTTCCGGGCAGCGAGCCGAGCCCGGCGTCCCGGAGCATCGCAAGGTAATCGGAAACCGCCATGCCCAGCGTGCGCGCGCCCTGGCTCACTTCCAGCGGCGAAAAGGCATGGACGTGCAGATCCGGGCAAGCGTCCTTCACCGCGCGCAGGATCGCAAGATAGGTCTCGCCGGTATAGCTCGGGTGAATGCCGCCCTGCAGGCAGACTTCGGTCGCCCCGCGTTCCACCGCCTCGCGGGCACGCTCGGCGATTTCGGCAAGATCGAGGTTGTAGGGCTTGTCGCGGAAACCGGCCTTGATCGATGTCTTGGAAAAGGCGCAGAACGAGCAGGCGTGGGTGCAGATGTTGGTGTAGTTGATGTTGCGGTTGACGACATAAGTCACCGCCTCGCCGCTGACTTCGGCACGCAGCGCGTCCGCCGCCTCAACCACCGCCCGCGCCGCCGCGCCCCGGGTCGCGAAAAGCGCGACGATCTCGTCCTCGGAAAGCCCGGTGCCGCTCGCCGCGCGGTCCAGGATGCGGTGAAGCCGTGCCGCGACCGGGCCTTCGTGACGGCGGCCCAGCGGTGCATGCACGGTCCCCGGCGCGGGATCGGCCACGCCCGGGCTCCACTCGCTGTCACGCGCGAGGCCCTCGGCATCGGCCAGCTTGAGCACGGCGGGACGGATCGCCGGATCGAGCCAGGAGCTGTCGTCGGTGGCGACGAAACGGGGATAGATGGTCAGGCGCTCCACCAGCGGCAGGCCGGCACGGGCGCAGATCGCTTCCAGCCGCTCCACTTCGGGCCATGGCGCCTCGGGGTTCACATGGTCGAGCGTGACCGGCGAGATGCCGCCCCAGTCGTCGATGCCCGCGTCGATCAACTCGGCCAGGCGCTCGTCGTTGAGATTGGGCGGGGCCTGCACCGAAACCTCGTCCGGCAGGACGATCCGCGCCGCCGCCACCGTGCGCAGGAAATCGGCTTCCGATGCTTCGGGCGCCTCGGCCATCCTGGTGCCCGGCTTGGGGCAGAAGTTCTGGACGATCACTTCCTGGAGATGGCCATGCTGACGATGCAGATCGCGCAGCGCAATCAGGCTTTCGATGCGTTCCGTGGGCGTCTCGCCGATGCCGATGAGGATGCCGCTGGTGGTCGGCACCCGCGCCCGGCCCGCCGCCGCCAGCGAGGCCATGCGGACCGCCGGCTCCTTGTCGGGCGAGCCGTGGTGCGCCTCTCCCTTGTTCAGCAAACGCGCGGACACGCTCTCCAGCATCAGCCCGACCGAGGCCGAGACCGGGCGCAGCATGCGGTAGTCCTCCTCCTCCAGCACGCCGGCATTGACATGCGGGAGCAGGCCCGTCTCGTTCAGGACCAGCTCGGCGCAGTGACGCACATAGTCGACGGTGCGGGAAAAACCGCGCTCCGCCAGCCATTCGCGCGCCGCCGCATAGCGGCGCTCCGGCGCATCGCCGAGCGTGAACAGCGCTTCCTTGCATCCGGCCGCCGCACCGGCGCGGGCGATGTCGAGCACTTGCTCCGGCGTCAGGTAGGGCTGTTCCAGGCGCGAGGGCGTCGTCGCGAACGTGCAGTAATGGCATACGTCCGCGCAGAGGCGCGTCAGGGGGATGAAGACCTTGGGCGAATAGGTCATCCGCGCCGGCGTGAACGGCCCTCCGCGTGCGCCGCGCCGGTCCCGCGCCTCGGCCAGGATGGCTTCGAGCGGCGTGGATAGGAGGCGCGAAACCAATGCGCTGTCGTTGCTGGTCATGTTCATCCTGTTTCGATCCCGGCAGCTGACAGTGCTGCGCGCGCAAGCCGCTCCCGATCCTGGGCATCGTGCATGACGGTTCCGGTGACGGTGACGCAAAGGCCGCTCCCGCGCAACCCCTGGGCATCGGCGGCATCGGCCGTGTCTATCACCAGGTGGTCGAGCAGGGCTCCATAGTGATCGGCGATGGCCCGGTTGCCCACTTCCTGTCCCAGCTCGCCCAGCAGCTTTGCCAGCGGCCCCTTGAGCGCGGCGCCCCCGACCAGCGGCGACACGGCGACGAGCGGGACCTTGCGGGCGACCAGCGCCGCGCGCACGCCGTCCACCGCCAGGATCGGATCGACGCTGAGATAGGGATTGGAGGGGCAGACGATCACCGCCGCCAGGTCATCCCGCGCCAGCGCGGCGGCGAAGCCCGGCGAGGGCGGTGCGCCCGGGACGCCGGCAAAGCGGATGCCGGTGGCGACCGGCCGGCATTGCTCGGCCACGAAATAGCGCTGGAAATCCAGCCAGCCGTCGGCGGTGCCGACCTGGGTACGGACCGGCACGTCGCTCATCGGCACGATCGCCGGGGCGATGCCGAGCTGGCGGGTGAGCCGGGCCGTCACCTCCGACAGGCTTTCACCCGCGCGCAGGCGCCAGGACCGGGCGATGTGCATGCCGAGGTCGCGGTCGCCCAGGTTGAACCAGTCCGCCTCTCCGAGTGCCCGCAGCATGGCCATGGCCTGCCATGTCTCGTCCTTCACCCCCCAGCCGCGCTCGGTATCGTTGAGCCCGGCGAGCGCATATGTCACGGAATCGATGTCGGGGCAGATGGTCAGGCCAAGATGCTCGAAATCGTCGGCGGTATTGACGACGATGGTCAGATCGTCCGGCGCCAGCACGCGGCCCAGCCCCGCCGCCAGCTTGGCCCCGCCGACGCCGCCGGAGAGGGCGAGCACGTGGCGTCTGGACGCGCTCATCGGAACATGTCCTGTTCGAGCGGACGCAGCCCGCTTGCCGCGCCCGGCCCATCCTCGTCGCGAACCCAGCGTTCGCAGCCGCGCACCAGGGCGACGGGCGTGCCTTCGTCGCCCTCCCCCATCGCCAGCGCGGCCATCGCGGCGACCGAGTCCGCGACCGCGATCACCGTTGCCTGCAAGGTGCGTCCGTAAAGGTCCACCGCCTTGCCGCGCCGGTCTTCCAGCACGGTCAGGCCCGCGCAGCCGATCGCCGTTCCCACCGTGCCGATCCGCCAGGCTCGTCCCATCGAATCGGCGATCACCACCGCGACGTTCACCCCCGCTATCTCTATCAGCGCTCGCCGGATCGCACGTGCCGAGGCGTCCGGATCGACCGGCCAGCGCAGCACGGTGCCGGCATCCCCGCCCGCTATGTTCGAGGCATCGATGCCGGCATTGGCCAGTACGTGTCCGGTGCGGTGACGGGCGATGATCGCCGCCGGATTGAAGCGCAGAATATCGCTGCTCTCATCGAGGATCGCCTGCACCGCCCCCGGTTCGCGGCCAGTGACGGCGGCGATGCGCGCGGCTTCCGGCCCCGCTGCCACCGAAGCGAGTTCCAGTGCGCGGCCTTCCGCCTTGGAGACGATCTTCTGCGCGATCACGCAGATATCGCCGCCGCGCAGACCGTCTCCCAAAGCAGCGAGAGCGGCGCAGATCTCCCCCGCGATCGACATGCCGGGGGCGAACATCGGCAGGCCGGCCAGCGCATGCACGCACAGTCGGGGGGCGTCGTTCATGCCTGACGGTATTCCGGATTGACCATGCACCTCTTCCGCGATTGCCCTTGCGCCGTGTTTCCCGGCCGCTATCGGCAAACGGCAAGAAGACGCAACAGGCAATTTTCAGGAGACAGGACAGATGGCCTCAATCGCGGTAATCGGCGGAACCGGAGCGCTCGGCAAGGGCATCGCGCGCAGGCTCGCCCGGGCCGGGCATGAAGTGACGATCGGCTCGCGCTCGGCGGACAAGGCCAAGATCACCGCCGAGGAGCTGGGCGGACTGGCCTACGCCGCCAACGAGGATGCCGCGCAGGGCAAGGACGTGGTGATCGTCACCGTGCCCCACGCCTCCCAGGGGGACACGCTGAAGCTCATCAAGGACAAAGTCGGCAATGCCGTGATCGTCGATACCACCGTGCCGCTGGTGCCGCCCAAGGTCATGCGGGTACAGCTTCCCGCCGAAGGCAGCGCCGCGATGCAGGCGCGCGAACACCTGGGGCCGGACGCGCGCCTCGTCACCGCGTTCCACAACGTCTCGGCCCACCACCTCGACAGCGACCATGCCATCGACTGCGACGTCCTGGTGTTCAGCGACGACGTGGAAGCGCGCAAGACGGTGGTGGACTTGTGCCCCGGCATGGGCCTTCGCGGCCTTTCCGGCGGCGCGCTGGCCAATTCGGCCGCGGCCGAGGCGCTGACCTCCATCCTCATCTACATGAACAAGACCTACAAGGCCGACGGCGCAGGCATCCGCTTCACCAGCCTTACGGACGCGCCGGCCATTCCGTGATCGCATGCGCTGCTGGGCCATCATACCGATCAAGGGCAAGGGCGAAGGCAAGACCCGCCTTGCCGGCGTGCTCTCCGCAAGCGAGCGCGATGCCCTGGTTGATGCCATGCTGGCGCATGTGGTCCAGGCTGCCGGGCAGGCGGGTTCGATCGAGCGCGTGCTGCTCGTGGGCCCATCGCGCCACGGCCTGGACGGCGCCATCCCGCTGCTGGGCGATCCGGGCACGGGGCTCAACACGGCACTGGGCGCCGCACTGGACACTGCATCGGGGGGGGCGCTTGCCGCGATCGGGGCGGAAGGTCCCGATCGCGTGGTGGTGATCGCGGGCGATCTTCCCTGCGTCACCGCGCTGGATCTGGACCTCATGGCGCAAGTCCCGGCCGGAACGCTCGGGATCGCGCCCGACCGCCACGGCACCGGCACCAATGCCCTGTCGCTGCCCTTGCCCGATGCGTCGCGCTTCATCTTCCGCTTCGGCGCCGACAGCCGCGCGCTGCATCAACGGGAAGCGGAACGACTCGGCCTTGCCGTGGAAACGATTTGCAGCGCCGGACTGGAAAAGGACGTGGACGAGCCTGCGGACCTCACCGATGCCGCACCGGTGTTCACGCCGGCGCGTTAGAGGATCGTGCTCACAATCCGAATCGGAACCTGCTCGTCCTGGGCCTGCCGAAGGGGACAGGCCAGTATCCTTCGACGGGCTCAGTGCCAGCGGGCGTGGAGCGGGTCTTGGGCACAATGCATCAAAAAGCTGGTAGTGCCCCCGCCATCGCCGCGTGGAAGGCCTTGACCGCCGCCGCCTCGTCACCATTCCACACCGCGCCCGAAACGGCGAGGAAGTCCGCCCCGGCCGCCACCAGCGGCGCGCAGTTTTCCGGCGTGATCCCGCCGATGGCGACACAGGGAATCTCGAACAGCGCCTGCCACCATTCCAGCAGGTCGAGCCCGGCGGTGTGCTTCACGGGCTTGGTCGTGGTCGGGAAGAAGGCTCCGAAGGCCACGTAGTCGGCGCCCGCCTCGCCCGCTTCCATTGCCAGGTGGCGGCTGTCATGGCAGGTCACGCCCACTTGCGCATCGCGCCCCAGCGCCTTGCGGGCTTCCTCCACCGTGCCGTCCTCTTGCCCGAGATGGACGCCGTCGGCGCCGATGCGTTTGGCGAGGCTGATCGAATCGTTGACGATGAACGCCACGTCGCGGGCGGCGCAGAGCGCCTGCAAAGGCGCCGCAAGGCGTGCCGCCTCGTGCTGGTCCAGGTCTTTCACGCGGAACTGGAACGCCGCCACCGGCCCGGCATCGAGCGCGCGGGCAAGGCGCTCCGGAAAGGCGCCGCCCACATCGAGCGGCGAGATCAGATAGAGCTGTGCGGGTTCGCGTTCTGTTTCAGCGGAGGTGGCATGGTCGGTTCTGTCAGTCATCGCCGCGCTCTAACGCCGCGGCGCGCGCGCGCCAAGCATTCCGGAGCCGTTCATGCGCGCCATGCTTGGCCGGGGCGATGAAAACACGCCCCCTGCTCCTCCTGCTGGCTCCCCTGTGCATCGCCGGCTGCACGGTGATCCCACCCGCCGAACCGCGCGATACCGCGCCGCCCCCACCTTCACAGGCACCTACACAGGCACCGGCCGGGAACCCTTCTTCCCTCGCCTATGCCGCGCTGGGCCAGACCGTGACCGTGGATGGCCCCAGGGTGACGCCGATCGAAGTGCTGGAAGACAGCCGCTGCCCGATGAACGCGCGCTGCGTCTGGGCCGGCCAGGTGCGCCTGCGCGTGCGGATCGATCTCGGTTCGGGCGGGACCATGCAGGAAATCACGTCGGGCAAGCCGGTCCAGGTCGCCGACGGCAGCCTGGAACTGGCCGAAGTCCAGCCCGAAAAGGTGACGGGCGGCACCATCGATCCGGCCACCTACCGCTTCGGCTTCCGCTTCATGGGCGGACTGTAATACCAAGTCTCTCAAAACGAGACTCGGCTTCTCCGCTCGTCGTCACAAGGCGGTGAAGCCGCCGAAGCAGCGCCGAACCGCTCGGTCCGGGCCCGCGCTCAGATCGTCTGCCCGGTCTTGGCCCAGTCCGCCAGGAAGCCTTCGATGCCCTTCTCGGTAAGGACGTGCTTGAACAGGCTCTTGATGACGGCAGGCGGCATCGTCGCCACGTCGGCGCCGATCCGGGCGCATTCCAGGACATGGACCGGATGGCGGATCGAGGCGGCGAGGATCTCGGTCTCGAAACTGTAGTTATCATAGATCAGGCGGATGTCGCGGATCAGGTCGATGCCGTCGAAGCCATTGTCGTCGTGCCGACCGATAAAGGGCGAGATGAAGCTCGCCCCCGCCTTGGCCGCGAGCAGCGCCTGGTTGGCCGAGAAGCACAAGGTGACGTTGACCATCGTCCCGTCCGAGGTAAGCTTGCGGCAGGTCTTGAGCCCGTCGATGGTGAGCGGCACCTTGATGCAGACGTTGTCGGCGATGCGGCGCAGCACTTCGGCCTCGCGCATCATCCCCTCGTGGTCGAGCGCGACCACTTCGGCCGAGACCGGGCCGTGGGTGATCTTGCAGATCTCCGCCGTCACTTCCATGAAATCCCGGCCCGACTTGGCGATCAGCGAGGGGTTGGTGGTGACGCCGTCGAGCAGGCCGGTATCGGCAAGCTCCCTGATGTCGGCGATTTCGGCGGTGTCGACGAAGAACTTCATGTGTGGATCCTGGCTGGCGAGTCTCGGGAGCGCTATAGGGAAGCGAATTCCGCCGGGCTAGAGTTACCGCAGCCCCGTGGCGCAGGGACCGGAAGGTTCACGATAGCTTCAGTCCCGCGATCAGCACCGGATCGTTGGTGGAGGCTGGATTCTCGCGGATTTCCGCCTCGCTGGCGCCGATCTCGTACCAGATCGCGTTATCCGCCTCCAGCGCCAGGGCATGGGCGGCGTCCTGGATGTTCACACCGGACAGCGCCCCGATCGCCTGGCCCAGGATCGGATCGTCGGCGGCGCGCATCACTTGGTCGAGCTCGGGAATCATCGCATTGACCAGCGCCGGCCCCATCGCCTGGCGCAAGTACGTGGTCGCGGCGGTGCGCCCCCCTTTCAGCAGCGCCGCTCCATCGCCGATCGCTGTCCCCCGCACCGCTTCGGCCACCACCGGCGCCGCCCTGCGGGCGCCGTCCTCGGCAATGTTGTTGAGCAGGTGCTGGAGCTTTTCGCGAAATACCGAGGACTTGAGCACCTTCGACGCGATCGAGCCCGGCTTGCCGAACAGGACCGGCAGGTTGATACGGGCCACCGCGCTGTTCCAGAAGCCATCCGGCTGGGTCAGCCGCGCGAAGGCGCGCTGCGTCGAGAGCGCCAGCAGGCGGCGCACGACCTCCACCTGGCCGCCCTGCCCCATCGAGGCGCAGCCCGGCAACGCCAGCGCGCCCGCCCCCGCCAGCAGGGCCGCCAGCACCGCGCGGCGTTCCAGAGTGCCCTTGCCCGATCCCCAACCTTCCATGTCCGCCTCCTTCACGATCCGATCCGCCGGTGCCTATATGCACCGCAGATGAAACGCGTCCGACTCCTCGTCTTCAACACCGCGCTCGGCGTTCTCGACTATCGCGTGCCCGAAGCGATGGCGATCGAATTCGGTTCGGTCGTCATCGCGCCGCTCGGCCCGCGCCAGGTGCTGGGCATCGTCTGGGAACCGGAACGCCTGAGCGCGCAGGAAGTGCCGGAATCCAAGCTGCGCCCGCTGCTCGAAGCATTGCCGGTTCCGCCGCTTCCCGCGCGATTGCGGCGGCTGATCGAATGGACCGCCGATTACTACTGTGCGCCGCTCTCGTCGGTCGCCCGCATGGCGCTGGGCAGCATGGCGGCGCTGCGCGGCGGCGGCACCGCCACCGAATACCGCCTGACCGGCCAGGAACCCGCGCGCCTGACCCCGCAGCGCGCCGCCGCGCTCGATGCGCTGCAAGGCGAGCAGGCCTCCATCCGCGAGCTGGCCGAACTGGCGGGCGTGTCGGAAGGCGTGCTGCGCGGCATGGTCGGCGCCGGGCTGCTGGAACCGGTGACGGTGGACCTCGACCGACCCTACCCGGCCGCCCGGCCCGGCTTCGCGGTGCCCCAACTCAGCGAGGACCAGCGGGCCGCCGCCGAGATTTTCGTTAGCGCGGTGCGCGCCAGTTCCGACGGGGACGGCTTCGCCCCCTTCCTGCTCGACGGCGTCACCGGTTCGGGCAAGACGGAGTGCTATTTCGACGCCGTGGCCGAGGCGCTGCGGCTTGGCAGGCAAGTGCTGGTGCTGCTGCCCGAGATCGCGCTGACGGAAAATTTCCTGCGCCGTTTCGAGCACCGTTTCGGCGTGCCGCCGGTGCTGTGGCACTCCTCGCTCAAGTCGAGCGAGCGGCGGCGCGCGTGGCGTTCGATCGTGCTGGGCGCGGCCCAGGTCGTGGTCGGGGCCCGTTCGGCCCTGTTTCTGCCTTATGCGAACCTGGGGCTGATCGTCGTCGACGAGGCGCACGAGGTATCGTTCAAGCAGGATGACGGCGTGCGCTACAACGCGCGCGACGTGGCGGTTATCCGCGCCAAGTTCGAAGGCCTGCCGGTGATTCTCGCCAGCGCCACCCCCGCGCTCGAATCAATGCAACTCGCGGAGGCCGGAATCTACCGCAAGATCGCCCTGCCCGACCGTTTCGGCGGTGCCAGGCTGCCCGAGATCCACGTCGTCGACTTGCGCAAGGAAGTGCCCGAACGCGGTCGCTGGCTGGCCCCGCGACTGGTCGAGGAGATGAAGGCGCGGCTGGAGCGCGGCGAACAGTCGCTGCTGTTCCTCAACCGGCGTGGTTATGCCCCGCTGACGCTGTGCCGCAACTGCGGTTATCGCTTCCAGTGCCCGAACTGCACGGCCTGGCTGGTCGAGCATCGTTTTTCCCGGCGCCTCGCCTGCCATCATTGCGGACATGAAGTGCCGGTGCCCGATGCCTGCCCCGACTGCGGCACCGCCGACTGCCTGGTCGCATGCGGCCCCGGCGTCGAACGGATCGCCGACGAAGTCGCGGAAATCCTGCCCGAGGCGCGCACCGCGCTGGTGACTTCGGACACCATGAACCATCCGGAGGCCATCGCCGAATTCGTCGCCATGGCCGAAAGCGGGGCGATCGACGTCATCATCGGCACCCAGCTCGTCACCAAGGGATACCACTTCCCCGAATTGACGCTGGTCGGCGTGATCGATGCCGACCTTGGCCTCGAAGGCGGGGACTTGCGCGCGGCGGAACGCACCTACCAGCAGATCGCGCAAGTCGCGGGGCGGGCCGGACGCGGCGCGAAGCCGGGCGAAGTGCTGATCCAGACCCGGCACCCGGAAGCCGCCGTCATCGCCGCGCTGGCGAACGGCGATCGCGACGCTTTCTACACCGCCGAAACCGAAGCCCGCCGCGATGCGGGCGCTCCTCCCTTCGGGCGGTGGGCGGCGATCATCGTCAGCTCGGAAGACCAGACCGAAGCCCTCGCCGCCGCGCGCGCCATCGGCGGCACCGCGCCCAACCTGCCGGACATGCTGGTCCTCGGCCCCGCTCCCGCGCCGCTCTCCCTGCTACGAGGGCGGCACCGTTTTCGCCTCTTAATCAATGCACGCCGCAGCGCCGAGCTCCAGAAGACGCTGCGCGCGTGGCTCGATCCCCTGCAGTTCCCGCGCGGCGTGCGGGTAAACATTGACATCGACCCCTACAGCTTTGTTTAGTCGGTTGATTAGCAACGACGGGGAAACAAGTTGCGCAAACAGATTGGTTTGGGGCTGGCGCTCCTTTGGACGCTCCTATCTTCTGCACCAGCGACGGCTACAGGCTGGAACAAGGCGGAATCCAACAACTTCGTGATCTACAGTGATGGCCCCGCGGCAACACTGAAGGAATTTGCCGAGACGCTGGAACGGTTCGACACGTTGCTGCGAGCCTTGCTCAACACGCCTCAGGAAGATCATCCCAGCCGACTGACCGTCTATCTACTCGATACTTCGAGCGATATCGGTACATTAGTTGGTAACCAGTCTGTCGCGGGCTTCTACCATCCCGACATAGCCGGCTCGTATGTCGTAGCTAGTCGCCTGCAAACGAGCCGCTACGAAGCCGGTGGGCTGCCGGTTCTATTCCACGAATACGGTCATCATTTCATGTTCCGCCATTTCGAGGACATCGCTCCGCTTTGGTACCAGGAAGGTTTTGCCGAGTTCGTATCAACCGTCGATTTCACCCGTGACGGCATCTGGACCATCGGCAAAGTGGATGACATACGTGCCTACGACGTGATGCACGGCAACATTTCCATCGAAGAACTGCTTGGTCTCATCGACGAGAAACCATCAACCGATGATGTGTCGATGATTTACGCCCGCGGCTGGCTCCTTGTGCATATGTTGAATTTCGACCAATCTCGCCAGGGACAGTTGATCGACTATCTTCAACGATTTCGAAGAGGCCAGAATCTCAAGGAGGCCGCCGCAGCGTTCGGAAATCTCAAAAAACTTGATGCGGACCTGCGTAAATACGCGGTCGGGCGCGTCCCCTTTCGCCGCGCCAATACACCATTAGTCTATTCAGGCGAAATTCGAATCGTTCCTCTCGATGATATCGATTCCAGGCTAGCGGCGCTTTCGCTGAACATTCGTATTGCGCGTCTTGCCGATAGCGCGCTCGAAGAACTCCGCACGTTGGCCCAACGCTATCCAGAAGCCCCGCGCGTGATCCGCGATGCTGCCATTGCCGAGACTGATCGGGTGCTCGGCGTAAAAAAAGCCTTCGTCTCATCGTCCGACGACAACAAAAGCGACGATTTGGCCGAATCCGAGAGCAAGGATCTCGCTAGAGTTGAAGCTTTCGTCGATCACGCGCTCGAAATTTCTCCTCGTGAACCTAGCCTTCACCTCGCCAAGGCGCGGCTGATGTTGCATAGTCTTAATCAACGTCAAGGCACCACGCAGGAATGGTCACAAGTTCGGCGAGAAATCGCCGCCGCCAATAACATTGATCCCAATGACCCCCAGGCTCTTTATCTCTACTATCAATCCTATGCTCAGGAACGGATAGTGCCGCCGGCATCGGCGCAAGCTGCGCTGGGTCGTGCGTACGAACTCATCCCTGAAGTCAACGAGGTGCGTATTGCCTACGCCCTCGATCTCGCGAACCAGCACCACTTCGCGGAAGCCATCTCGGTTATGACGGTTCTCGCCAATAACCCACACGCATCGAGCGGTGCCAAGAAAATTCTGGCGGCGATCGAACAGATGGAGCAATCAGCTAAGAACGAGCAGGTCACTATCGTACCGAATTCATAGCTTCGAACAATAGTCTTTCTACCCGTCAAGTTCCTTCCCTTTCCAGCAACTTACGCTTGATTTCGAGCCCGTAGGCATAGCCGCCCAGCGTGCCGTCGGTGCGGATCACGCGGTGGCAGGGAATCAGCACCGCGACGTTGTTGGCCCCGTTGGCCGATCCGGTCGCGCGCACCGCGCCGGGCCGGCCGACGGCTGCGGCGATCTGGGCGTAAGTGCGGGTCTCGCCGGGCGGGATGCGCTGCAATTCGCGCCAGACCGCTTCCTGGAAAGCGGTGCCCTGGACATCGAGGGGTATGGAGCGTGACTGGCCGGGCTGCTCGACCGCGCCGACCACGTCGACCAGCAGCCGGGAGAAATCATCGCCGCCCTGCACCAGGTCTGCCTTGGGAAAACGCTCGGCAAGGTCGTCCACGCTTTCGTTGAAGGAGAGCCGACAGACGCCCTTGTCGGTGGCGGCCACCAGCATCTCGCCCAGGGTTGTTGGCACCACTGCCCAGCGGATCGTCACCCCCCGCCCGCCGTCACGCCATGCCGAAGGCGCCATGCCCATCCTCCCTTCACTCGCTTCATAGAATCGGGACGAGGCCCCGAACCCGGCGTCATAGATCGCCTGCGTGACGCTGGCCCCGGCGCTCAGGGCGTCGCCCGCCATACCGACCCGCCGGACCCGCAGGAATTCGGCCGGCGAAAGACCGACCGCGCGCTTGAATACGCGCTGGAAATGCGCGGGGCTATATCCCACCCGTTCCGCCAGCTGGGCGAGCGCCGGGGTTTCCTCGGCACCGGCCAGGGCTTCGAGGGCGCGCGACACGGCTTCCTCGTCCCGCGCCACTTCCGTCGGACGGCACCGCAGGCAGGGCCGCAAGCCTGCCGCCTCGGCCGCTTCGGGCGCATCGAAGAAGCGCACGTTCTCGCGCCGGGGATGCCGCGCCGCGCAGGACGGCCGGCAATATATCCCGGTCGAGAGCACGCCGGTGACGAATTGCCCGTCGAAGTCCCGGTCGCGCGCAAGCACGGCTTGCCAGGCCCGGTCCTCGTCGATCTTCATCCGCGTCGTGCTCATTGCCCGCCTCCGTGGCGCTCGATCCGCGCCGCGAAGCATCCATGGGCGGCATTGTGCGCATGAATGCAAGCGACGCGCGGCATGTCAAACAGCTCCCGTATCCTTGCGTCGATCTCGTCGGGAGAGGCAAGCCGCGCGCCCGCCAGCATGCCCTCTTCATCGAACCCGCGCAGCGACAGCGTGCGGCCCGCGAAGACCGGCGGCAAGCGATCGATCCAGGGTTCGGCCCCGGGTCCGGTGGCGACGGCATGTTCCCGGACGTATATCGCATAAGCCGTGCGGAAGGGATTCGCGGTGTCGTGACTGACATGATTGAGCAGGACCAGGCTCTCGCCGCGCTTCGCATCCTCAAGGCTGATCCGGCAGGGATAACCATGATCGGCGTCGGCGATCACTCGCCTTGCGCCGTTCTCGGCCAGTTCCGCGTCGTCCATCGCGAGGAATCGCGTGAACGCGGCGCGCGGCAGGCCGGCGATTCGATATGTCATGCAAAGCTCCCGTTTGTCATCTCCCGCTCATCTGGCGCCATCCCCGCAAGATGGCTTCCCGCCGGTTGCGTTCAAACCGTATTGCCGGGAATCGTTCACGGGGGCCAAGGGGTGCCTTGCATCGCAACAATATCGTCGCTATGCGCCCCCCGTCTGCGGGCCGAACCGTGCTTTTGCGCGGTTCCTTTCGTGCCCCAGCCCACCCGATGTAAGGATAGGACACGCGTGGAGAATTCCGGCGGCATCAAGGCCAGCTTGCAAGGGCGCTACGCTTCGGCGCTATTTGATCTTGCCAGCGAGAACGGCGTCGTTTCTGCGGTCGAGGACGACCTCGAGAAGATGGACGCGGCGATCCGCGAGAGCGGTGATCTTGCCGTGCTGATTCGCAATCCGCAAGTCAGCCGCGAAGCGGCCGGCAAGGTCATGGAAGCCGTAGCCGGCGTGCTCGGCCTGACGGATCTGACGAAGAACTTCCTCGGCGTGCTGGCATCCAACCGGCGCCTTTCCGCGCTACCCGCCATCATCCACGCCTTCGCCGCCATCGCCGCCGCCCAGCGCGGTGAAGTGACCGCCGAAGTTTCCTCGGCCCATGCGCTCGGCGACGACCAGATCGAAGCCCTGCGCCAGAAGCTGGAGATCCGCGAAGGCCGCAAGGTCAAGGTCAAGGCGAGCGTCGATCCCGATCTGCTCGGCGGCCTTGTCGTCACCATCGGTTCCAAGCGCATCGACAGCTCGATCCGCACTCGTCTCAATTCGCTCGCCCAGGCCATGAAGGGCTGAAGAAAGGCAAAACAATGGATATCCGCGCCGCAGAAATCTCGAAGGTCATCAAGGACCAGATAGCCAGCTTCGGCACCGAGGCACAGGTATCGGAAGTCGGCTCCGTGCTTTCGGTGGGTGACGGCATCGCCCGCATCCACGGCCTCGACAAGGTCCAGGCCGGCGAAATGGTCGAATTCGCCAACGGCGTCCAGGGCATGGCCCTCAACCTCGAAGCCGACAATGTCGGCGTCGTGATCTTCGGCTCCGACGCGGAGATCAAGGAAGGCGATACCGTCAAGCGCACCGGCACCATCGTCGACGTTCCCGTCGGCAAGGGCCTGCTGGGCCGCGTGGTCGACGCGCTGGGCAACCCGATCGACGGCAAGGGCCCGATCGTTTCCGACCAGCGCTCGCGCGTCGAGAACAAGGCGCCCGGCATCATCCCGCGCAAGTCGGTGCACGAACCGGTGCAGACCGGTCTCAAGGCGATCGACGCGCTGGTTCCCGTCGGCCGCGGCCAGCGCGAGCTCATCATCGGCGACCGCCAGACCGGCAAGACCGCCGTCGCCATCGACACCTTCATCAACCAGAAGGGCCCCAACGCCGGCGACGACGAATCCAAGAAGCTCTACTGCATCTACGTTGCGGTGGGCCAGAAGCGCTCGACCGTTGCGCAGATCGTGCGCCAGCTCGAGGAAAACGGCGCGATGGAATATACCATCGTCGTCGCCGCCACCGCCTCCGAGCCGGCCCCGCTGCAGTATCTTGCGCCTTACACCGGCGCCGCCATGGGTGAGTTCTTCCGCGACAACGGCATGCACGCCGTGATCGTCTATGACGACCTTTCCAAGCAGGCCGTCGCCTATCGCCAGATGTCGCTGCTGCTGCGCCGCCCGCCGGGCCGCGAAGCCTATCCCGGCGACGTGTTCTATCTTCACAGCCGCCTGCTGGAACGCGCCGCGAAGATGAACGACGCCATGGGCGCCGGCTCGCTCACCGCGCTGCCGATCATCGAAACCCAGGCGGGCGACGTTTCGGCCTACATTCCGACCAACGTGATCTCGATCACCGACGGCCAGATCTTCCTTGAAACCGGCCTGTTCTACCAGGGCGTGCGTCCGGCCATCAACGTCGGTCTTTCGGTCAGCCGCGTCGGCGGCGCCGCCCAGACCAAGGCGATGAAGAAGGTCGCCGGCTCGATCAAGCTGGAACTGGCGCAGTACCGCGAAATGGCGGCCTTCGCGCAGTTCGGCTCCGACCTCGACGCTTCGACCCAGAAGCTGCTCAATCGCGGCGCGCGCCTGACCGAGCTGCTCAAGCAGCCGCAGTTCTCGCCGCTCGCCTTCGAGGAGCAGACCGTCTCGATCTTCGCCGGCACCAACGGCTACCTGGATTCGATCCCGGTCGACAAGGTCACCGAGTACGAGGCCGAGATGCTCGGCTACATGCGTTCGGAACATGCCGACGTCCTTGCGCTGATCCGCGACACCAAGGACTTCGGCGACGAAGCGAAGAGCAAGACCAAGGCCGCGCTCGACGCTTTCGCCAAGCAGTTCGCGTAAGAACGAAGGCGAACCCCCGGCCTTCACGTTTCCCCGTCACCCTGAACTTGTTTCAGGGGCCATCTCTCGGGATGGCACAGGGGCGTGAAGGCAGAATGGATGCTGAAACATGTTCAGCATGACGAGTGAAGGATGAGTTAGGGCAGCTATGGCAAGCCTCAAGGAACTCAAGGGCCGCATCAACTCGGTCAAGTCGACCCAGAAGATCACCAAGGCCAAGCAGATGGTCGCCGCGGCCAAGCTGCGCAAGGCGCAGGCCAATGCCGAGGCCGCGCGCCCTTACGCCGCGCGTCTGGCCGAGGTGATGGGCTCGCTCGCCGGCAAGATCACGGTGAGCGAGAACTCGCCCAAGCTGCTGGCCGGAACCGGCAGCGACCGGATCCACCTGCTGGTCGTCGCCAATTCCGACAAGGGCCTGTGCGGCGCCTTCAACTCCAACATCGTCAAGGCCGCGCGTCTCAAGGCGCGGGAACTGGAAGCACAGGGCAAGACCGTGCTGTTCTACCTCGTGGGCCGCAAGGGCCGCGCGGTGATCCGGCGCGAATATCCCAAGCAGATCGCCCACATGTTCGACACCACCGACGTGCGCGATCCCGGCTACAACGAGGCGGAGAAAATCGCCGACGAACTGGTGGCGATGTACGAGGCGGGCAAGTTCGATGTTGCCCACTTGTTTTACTCCAGGTTCCGTTCGGCGCTGCTGCAGGAGCCGACCGGCCAGCAGATCATTCCCGTTCCCGCCCCCAAGGTGGCGGCTGCCGCCACCGGTTCGGTGGTCGAATACGAGCCGGATGAGGAGGAAATCCTCGCCGCGCTGCTGCCGCGCTACCTCAAGACCCAGATCTTCGGCGCGCTGCTGGAAAACGCCGCTTCCGAACAGGGCGCCTCGATGACCGCGATGGACAACGCCACGCGCAACGCGGGCGAACTGATCCAGAAACTCACCATCCAGTACAACCGCAGCCGCCAGGCCGCGATCACCACCGAACTCGTCGAAATCATTGCTGGCGCGGAAGCGCTCTAAAGACATCGCAGGCAAGGAACCCAAAATGGCTACCGCACCAGTGCTCAACCTCACCACTACCGGCAAGATCAGCCAGGTCATCGGCGCCGTCGTCGACGTGACCTTCGAAAGCGATCTGCCCGCCATTCTCACCGCGCTCGAGACCGAGAACAACGGTCAGAAGCTGGTGCTCGAAGTCGCCCAGCACCTGGGCGAGAACACCGTGCGCACCATCGCCATGGACGGCACCGACGGCCTTACCCGGGGCCAGGACGTGACCAACACCGGCAAGCAGATCTCGGTGCCGGTCGGCCCGAAGACGCTCGGCCGCATCATGAACGTCGTCGGCGAGGCGATCGACGAGCGCGGACCGGTCGGCTCGGACATGTTCTCGCCGATCCACGCCGCGGCCCCGGCCTTCGTCGACCAGTCGACCGAAGCGGCGATCCTGGTCACCGGCATCAAGGTGATCGACCTGCTCGCGCCTTATGCCAAGGGCGGCAAGATCGGCCTGTTCGGCGGCGCCGGCGTGGGCAAGACGGTGCTGATCCAGGAACTCATCAACAACATCGCCAAGGGCCACGGCGGCGTCTCGGTCTTCGCGGGCGTGGGTGAACGCACCCGCGAGGGCAACGACCTCTACCACGAGTTCCTCGACGCCGGCGTCATCGCCAAGGACGCCGAAGGCAACGCGACCTCGGAAGGCTCCAAGGTGGCGCTCGTGTTCGGCCAGATGAACGAGCCCCCGGGCGCCCGTGCCCGCGTCGCGCTCTCGGGCCTGACCATGGCCGAGTACTTCCGCGACCAGGAAGGCCAGGACGTGCTGTTCTTCGTCGACAACATCTTCCGCTTCACCCAGGCGGGCGCGGAAGTGTCGGCGCTGCTCGGCCGCATCCCCTCGGCGGTGGGCTACCAGCCGACCCTGTCGACCGACATGGGCGCGCTGCAGGAGCGCATCACCTCGACCACCAAGGGCTCGATCACGTCGGTCCAGGCGATCTACGTTCCCGCCGACGACCTTACCGACCCGGCGCCCGCCACCTCGTTCGCCCACCTCGACGCCACCACCACGCTGAACCGCGCGATCTCGGAGCTGGGCATCTACCCGGCGGTCGACCCGCTCGACTCGACCTCGCGCGTGCTGGAGCCGCGCGTCGTCGGCCAGGAGCACTACGAAACGGCCCGCAAGGTCCAGGAAACGCTGCAGAAGTACAAGTCGCTGCAGGACATCATCGCGATCCTGGGCATGGACGAGCTTTCGGAAGAGGACAAGCTGACCGTCGCCCGCGCCCGCAAGATCCAGAAGTTCCTCTCGCAGCCGTTCCACGTCGCCGAGGTCTTCACCGGCATCCCGGGCAAGTTCGTCCAGATCGAGGATACCGTGAAGTCGTTCAAGGCCGTCGTCGAAGGCGAGTACGATCACCTGCCCGAAGCCGCCTTCTACATGGTCGGCGGCATCGACGAGGCGGTCGAGAAGGCCAAGAAGCTGGCTGAGGAAGCGTAAAGGAAGCGCCCAGCCGAAAGGTTCGGGCTCTTCAATCCCCCCTCCCGTGAACGGGAGGGGCCGGGGGAGGGCCTGTTGGGCACCCCTTCCCTGGCAGTAACAAGCCCTTCCCCTGCCCCTCCCGTTCACGGGAGGGGGGAATAGAGGCCCTCCTGCAAGCGGAGGGGAAATCGTGATGGCTCTCCACTTCGAACTCGTCACCCCCGCCAAGCTCGTCCGTTCGGAGGATGTCCACATGGTGGTCGTCCCCGGCACGGAAGGCGAATTCGGCGTCCTCGCGGGCCACGCACCCTTCATGTCGACCATCCGCGACGGTGCCCTCAAGGTCTACCGGACCGAGAACGCCGCACCGGAAGAGATCATGATCCAGGGTGGTTTCGCCGAAGTCGGCGACACCGGGCTGACCGTGCTCGCGGAGCACGTCGAGGGCTGATCTTATACGTTGGTCGAATGCCAAAAGGCGCCGCCGGGAGACTGGCGGCGCCTTTTGCTTTTGCCCTTTGGTAACTCTTTTTTGACTATAGGCTCTCGCACAATTGCGGGGTTTTTCATGACGGGCATGACGATGACGGTGGCGATTCCACCCCCTTCGGGTGGCGCGCAAAGCCGACTGTCCGCGCTCGTCGAGCGTAGCCGCCTCGCCCAGTTCCTGTTCTTGTTCGGCTTTGCCCTGCTGATCCGCAGCCCGACTTTCGGAGACTGGAACTTCGAAGTCGACGACCAGTTCTACGCGCTCGTCGGCCAGCGACTTGTGGATGGCGCGCGGCTTTACACCGATATCTGGGACCGCAAGCCACCCGCCCTCTTCCTGACATATTCCCTGATCGCGCTGGTTTCGCGCGCTCCCATTGCCTGGCAAATCGCCGCTCTACTGGCCGCTACTGCCGGAGCTTACGGCGTCTGCCGGATCAGTCGCTTGTTGACTGGCCCGTTCGGTGCTTTGGCGGCGGGACTTGCCTATCTTGTTTTGCTCAACAGGCTGGGCGGGGCGACCGGGCAAGCCCCGGTTTTTTACAATCCGCTGATGATCGTTGCCGCCGGTTCCATCATCAACACGCTGGAGGCATTGCGCGACGGCCGCATCAATTCAAGGCTGGTTACAGGCATCATGGCTGCCGGCTTAGCCCTCTTATTCAAGCAGACGGCTATCTTCGAATGCATTTTCTTCGGATTTTACATTTGCGTCGCCCTACTTCGCGGCAGATCGGGATTAGCGCGCGCGAGTGGGCAGATCGCGCTGCTGGTGATTGCTGCCTGTTTGCCGACGCTGATTGTTTTCGCCTGGTACTGGCAGGATGGTCACTTGCAGACGCTGTGGCACGCCTTGGTCGCATCGAACTTCTCCCGAGGCTACACCGGTTTCGCCGACCGCACGGTGCGCTTCATCACAGGCCTTGGCATGTTGGGCATGCCGATCGTGTTCGGTGCGCTCGCGATTCCGCAACTGATGCGCGATCGGGTGCTGCGCGCCCCCACCCTCTTCGTCATCCTTTGGAGTGGATCTGCCTTTGCCGGTCTTGCAATCTTCCCCAACATCCGGATTCATTACTTGCTGCCGTTGGTTACGCCCCTGTGCATTCTCAGCGCCTCCTTCTTTGAACGACACCGGACTGGCAGACTTGGCCTGATCGTACTCATCGGCACCAACCTGGCGTTCGGCGGGGCATGGAACCTTGCCGATCGTTGGCGCAATCACATCGCCTTGCCGCGGTTCGAACGCTACGTTGCCGAAGTGACACCACATCGCAAGTTGCTGGTGTTCGGCACGCCGAGCCTGCTCTACGCCCGCATTGGCGCCATCCCGCCAAGCCGGCTTGCCTTCCCGCCTCATTTCTTCGAAGGCGGGGAAGCGGGCGCCAGTGGCATGGACGAAGTGGCAGAACTCCGCCGCGTCCTTGACGCAGGGCCGGAAACGGTCGTGACCGTCAAACCCTTGCGCTTCACCCCGTACAACATGCCCAACATCCGGCAGGTCGCGCACTATATGCGACAGTGCCGGCAGCACCGAGCGTTCACCATATACGATCATGAAGGGCCTCTGCAGGCCACCGTGTCCAGCGGGTGCGCCGCGCGGCCGTATGCCGGTGCCGCCCTGTCGCTTAGCAGGAATTTAACCACGTCTTGATAGCTCATCGCCGACTTTGTTGCACGGAGCGGCAGTCAGGAGAATGCGCGTGAGGGAGCAAGCCATGCCTGCGGAACCAGACAAGGCTTGGTCGGCTTTTGCCTTCATATCAAGTGTGCGGGACATCCCGGCACCGCTGCTGATGGTCCTTTTCACGCTTGTTGCCACTCTACCCGTCCTATTCGTCGCCACTCCGCCCATGAGCGATGCGCTAGGCCACATGGGGCGCTACGCCATCCAGACGGGGCTGGAGCAGGCACCCTGGCTGGCGCCATACTATTCGTTCCACTGGAAGCCGATTGGCAACCTGGGGGCGGACATCCTGATCGAAATGCTGGCACCACTTTGCGGCGTGGAACGCGGCACAATGGTGATCGTCGTCCTTACCCAGTTCATTGCTGCCAGTGCCATCCTGTCCCTGTCCCGGGCGCTGCACGGCCGAATAACGCCATTCGCGATCTTCGCCCTGCCGCTGATCTATAGCGTACCGTTCAACTTTGGCTTCCTGAACTTCTCCTTGTCGATGGCACTCGCGCTTCACGCATTCCGACTCTGGCTGGCGCTGGATGGACCGGAAAAAGCAACGTTGAGGGCGACAGTGTTCGTTCCGTTGAGCTTGTTGTTGTGGCTGTGCCACACGTTCGGTTGGATCTTTCTCGGCCTGCTCTGCACGGCGCACGGCATCGCACAATTACGCGAAACCGGGCGAAGCGTGCGGCAACGATTCACCGACATCCTTTCCCACTGTGCCCCATTGCTAGCACCGCTGCTACCGATGCTGGCCTGGCGCTCGGCCACGTCCGATGCTGGCATCAGCGGCTGGTTCAGCCTCTATGACAAGGCCTTTTGGGCGATCGGTTTTCTCAGGCTCGAATGGTCGACACTCGATCGGTTGAGCGCTGCGATGCTGATCCTGGTCGTCTATTACGGCGTCCGCAGTTCCGAAGTCGCACTGAACCGCACCATGGCTTACGCGGCACTGCTTGGTCTTTTCGCCTATGTCATCTTGCCCAAGCAGGTCTTCGGATCATTTTATGCCGACATGCGCCTTGCCCCTTATGTGGTGGCAGTCTCGTTGCTGGCGCTGCGTCCGGCGAGGCACGGAGGGCGTGCGCCAGCGCTGCTGTGGGCAGCCGCCATCGGCTTCCTTGTCTTTCGCCTGATCCTGACTGGCGCGGTCTACCTTGAGCGTGAACGAGACCTGGAAAGGCATATGGCCGCGCTCACCGTCATCCCCAAGGGAGCACGCCTGGCGACCCTGGTGCGGCAACCCTGCATCGCCGATTGGGATATGCCCTGGCTTACACACATGGGCGGCCTGGCCATCGCGCGCAAACATGTGTTTTCCAATGACCAGTGGGCGACACCAGGCATGAACCTGTTGAGCGTGCACTATCCTGCCGCCGGGTCCTACACTGTCGATGATTCCGAGCTGATCTTCCCCGATCATTGTGCAAGACCGGACGAAACCCTCGACCACGCCATCGCGAACCTTCCGCTTGCCGCGTTCACTCATGTCTGGGTTGTCGGTTTTCCGCCCGGGCGGATACCGCGTCGGCCGGGGCTTGTGACGGTTTGGGCCAGCCAGGATGCGGTCGTTTTCAAGGTGGCCGTGCAATAGGTCATGCCACTGGTCTCAAGCCGAGTGCGCTGTATCTCGCCTCCTCCATCCCATTAGGAAGTTCTCAAAGTTTCAACCTTAATGATCGGATCCATTCGCGATTAGGTCACGCTCGATAGCGGGTCGGGCGGCGGAAAAGGTTGGAAGTCTCATGACGGCATTCGGGCGGCGGAACGGCATCGGTGGCATGGGTCAGGGTGCCAGACCGGCATTCGGCGTGGCCAAGCCCCTGAAAGGCGGCGGCGGTGCGGTTGAGAAGGCTCCGGTTCCTGGCGGCGCGCCGATTCCCAGCGGGATGCCGGGCGGCGACCAGTTTCCGCCCCTGCCCGGCGACACCGGCCACGGTTCGGTGCAGAACCAGCGCGACGATGCGATGACCCGCCTCACGGACCGCGCCAACGCGGTGCATGCGATCGATTCCGAGCAAGGCGGCTTCGAAGCCTCTATCCACAAGATCAAGGAGCAGGTCCTGCCCCGCCTGCTCGAGCGCGTCGATCCCGAGGCCGCTTCGACGCTGACCCGCGACGAACTGTCCGAGGAATTCCGGCCGATCATCGTCGAGGTCCTGGCCGAGCTCAAGATCACCTTCAACCGGCGCGAACAGTTCGCGCTCGAAAAAGTGCTGATCGACGAACTGCTCGGCTTCGGCCCGCTGGAAGAGCTGCTCAACGATCCTGACATTTCGGACATCATGGTCAACGGCCCGAACCAGACCTACATCGAAAAGAAAGGCCGGCTGCAGCTTGCGGGCATCCGCTTCCGCGACGAGCAGCACTTGTTCCAGATCGCCCAGCGCATCGTCAACCAGGTCGGCCGCCGCGTCGACCAGACCACGCCGCTGGCCGACGCCCGCCTCAAGGACGGCAGCCGCGTCAACGTGATCGTCCCGCCGCTCAGCCTGCGCGGCACCGCCATCTCCATCCGCAAGTTCTCCGAAAAGCCGATCACCATCGACATGCTCAGGGACTTCGGCTCGATGAACGACAAGATGGCCACCGCGCTCAAGATCGCCGGCGCCTGCCGCATGAACGTGGTCATCTCGGGCGGCACCGGTTCGGGCAAGACGACGATGCTCAACGCCCTGTCCAAGATGATCGATCCCGGCGAGCGCGTGCTGACGATCGAGGACGCGGCCGAGCTTCGCCTGCAGCAGCCGCACTGGCTGCCGCTGGAAACCCGTCCGCCGAACCTGGAGGGCCAGGGCGCGATCAGCATCGGCGATCTCGTCAAGAACGCCCTGCGCATGCGGCCGGACCGCATCATCCTGGGCGAAATTCGCGGCGCCGAGTGCTTCGACCTGCTCGCCGCCATGAACACCGGCCACGACGGATCGATGTGCACGCTTCACGCCAACAGCCCGCGCGAGTGCCTGGGGCGCATGGAGAACATGATCCTGATGGGCGACATCAAGATCCCCAAGGAAGCGATCAGCCGCCAGATCGCCGAATCGGTGGACCTGATCGTCCAGGTCAAGCGCCTGCGCGACGGTTCGCGCCGCACCACCAACATCACCGAAGTGATCGGCATGGAAGGCGACGTCATCGTCACCCAGGAACTCTTCAAGTTCGAGTACATGGACGAGACCGACGACGGCAAGATCCTGGGCGAATTCCGCGCTTCGGGCCTGCGCCCCTACACGCTGGAAAAGGCGCGCCAGTTCGGTTTCGACCAGGCCTACCTCGAAGCCTGCCTCTGACCGGCCTTCCGCGCCCCGCCGGCGCGGCATCGGATAGGAGAACACGCGCCAGCGGCGAAGCCCTGCGCCTATCCGACGCCACGTCTTGCGTATCGCGGCGAAGAGCGAACGCACCCGCGGCGCGGAACCGCGCACCCGCGGAAGGCGGGGGAGGCGGGGGAGGCGATCTATGCCGGGCGGATGGAACTTCATCCGCAAGGTTAAGCCAGATCAGGCCGATGTAGGAAAGAACATTTTTGGGGACGGGCCAATCATGCCAAATCTCATCGACCGGAACTCGTGCTCCCCTTGCTTTCGTCGTTGCGAGCCGCCGAAGGTGATGCGGCAACGCCAGGGCGCCAAATAGGACATCGTGCCAAGATCTGCCCGCCCGGCTCGCCCTTCGACAAGCCCAGGACGAGCGGGTCTCGATTCGGATTTCGGGCTCTTCGCTCTGGCGCCCATCCGTATAATTCCGAAATGCGGGTCAGCGGAAGCAGCCTTAGCGATGGGCACGCAATGTCTGGCCCGCGCATCATTTTACCCACCCCGTCCGATCACCGGCCAGCCGTTCGGATGATGCGCGCGCGATGACCTTGAGCTTGTTCTTCTGCTCCATTCTGGCGCTGCTCGTGGCGCCGGGCCCCACCAATACGCTGATGGGGCTTGCCGGAGCGCAAGGCGGACCGCGCCGGATGGCCTGGCTGATACCGGCGGAACTGCTCGGATACCTGACCACGATCGTCCCGCTGGCCTATCTCGGACCCGCCACGCTGGGGCGATGGCCGGTCGCGGCGATCGGCGTGAAAGTCGTCGCGGCGATGTGGATCCTGTTCCTCGCGGCCAGGCTGTGGCGGATGCCCGGCCAGGCCGGCCACGGCGGGGAGATCTCCGCCCGGAAGCTCTACCTGACGACCGTGCTGAACCCCAAGGCGCTGATCTTCGGGCTGGTCCTGCTGCCGCCGGTCGGTGACGCCGGATTCGCGCCGAAGCTTGCCGTCTTCATGCTTACGGTCGTGGCGGTCGCCATGGGCTGGAACCTTGCGGGTTCCATGACGCGGGCCGGGGCCGGCCACCCGCGGCGCTTGCAGGCAGTCCAGCGGATCGCCTCGCTGTGGCTGGCGACCGTTTCGGTCGCGCTGCTCGGCGCGATGCTGCGGGCATAGCGCGATCCGGATCGCGCGCGGGAAAGCCCCTATCCCGCCAGCCAGGCCCTTGCCGACAGCCCCAAGAGTATCGCCGCCAGCAGCAGCGCCAGGAAAAAGATCGTGGTCCAGGGCATGAAGCCCACGCGGTCGAGATCGCGGCGGCGCATCCGCCGGCGGTCGCCGATCCAGGCGGCAAGGGCGATCAGGGCCGCCAATCCCCCGGCAATCGCCAGATATCGCGTCGAATCATCCATCTTGCGCCCTTGCCTTGCCGCGCGGCGGAACTAAAGCCTCTCCCGTGATGAAGTCCCACCGCCCGTTGCTGGCGATCGCTTTGCGTGCCGGAGCGATGGTCCTGCTGTCCACCATGCTGATGCTGGTGAAGTATGCCGGCCAGCTTGGGGTATCGGTGCCGGAAATCCTGTTCTGGCGCATGCTCATAACGCTTCCGGTGCTGCTCATCCGGCTCGGCACGCGCGGCCAGCTTGGGCGTCTGGCCACGCGCCGTATCGGCACCCACGCCCGGCGCGCGGCATTGGGCATGGTGGCGCTGTTCTGCAACATAACCGCCGCCCTGCTGCTGCCGCTTGCCGAAGCCACCACGTTCAGCTTCACCACGCCGCTGTTCGTCGTCCTCATCACCGGCCTGTTCCTGCAAGAGAAAGTGGGGCCCTGGCGCTGGGCGGCGGTGGTGCTCGGCTTCGTGGGCGTGCTCATCATCGCCCAGCCCGGCGCGGCGCCGGTTTCGATGCTGGGCGTGGCCGCCGGCCTGGGCGCGGGAATCCTGGTCGCCCTGGTAAGCTTCCAGGTCAGCGACCTGGCCCGCACCGAAGACGCGACCACATGCGTCTTCTGGTTCGCCTTCTTCGGCGCCCTGTTCGCATCGGTGCTGATGCCGGCCTATCACGGCAACCACAGCCTCGCCGCCTGGGGCGTGATCCTTGCGATCGGGCTCACCGGAACGCTTGCGCAGCTGCTGCTGACCGCGGCGCTGCGCTATGGCCAGGTCGCGACGGTAGTGGTGATGGACTACACCTCGCTGATCTGGGCGACGCTTTACGGCTGGCTGATCTGGGGGCATTTCCCCTCGCACGCGACCTGGCTCGGCGCTCCGGCGATCGTCGCCGCCGGTCTCGTCATCACCTGGCGCGAGCATGTCAGGTCGCGGCACGTCTCCCCCACTTCGGCGCTCAGCGAGGCCGGACCCGACGATCAGCGCGAAACCTGAGCAATCCCCGTGCGTTTAGCGCGGACGGGCCTGGATGGCGGATCGTTCTTCCGTCACGGCTTGGCCCACAGGAGCGCTATCATGACTAGAAAATTCGTCCTCGCCCTTCTCGCCGGCAGCATCGTGCTGGGCGCCGCCGCCTGCAACACCGTGAAAGGCGCCGGCCGCGACATCGAGTCGGTGGGCCGGGCCGGCGACGAGGCCATTCACGGGAACTGACCGGGTCGCCGGTCCGACGGCTGGCGCCGGTTCCAGATCGAAGCGAGCAGGCTGCCGATAAGGACGTGCATGACCGCGGAGATCGCTGCCGGAACCGGTGCCAGCGCGGCCTGCGCGGGATCGGGGAACTGGCGCGCGAAAGCCGGGCTCGAAGCCAGGCTGGCGCCGAGCCCGCTGTTCTGCATGCCCACTTCGATGCTGATCGTCCGGGCGGGGGCCTCGCCCAGGTGCATCATGCGGCTCAGCAGGTAGCCCAAGCCGAAACCGGCGGCGTGAAGCGCGAAGACCGCGATCAGCAACACGTCGGCATGCAATTCGATCAACGGCTTCGAACGGGCGATGATGGCCGAGACGATCAGCACCACGAACACCACCGAAACCAAGGGTGAAACGGCGCCGACCAGCCGTGTCGCGCGCGGCAGGTAGCGGTTCATCGCCACGCCCGCCACCACCGGCACGAGCACTACCGCGATCATCTCGCGAAACAGGTTCCAGCGGTCGATCTCGATGAAGACGCCCGCCAGCACGCCGGTCAGCATCGGCGTCAGGATAATGGCGACAAGCGTCGAGGCCATCGTCATCGTCACCGAAAGCGCCACGTCGGCCCGCGCCAGGTAGCTGATGACGTTCGAGGCCGTCCCGCCGGGACAGCAGGCGACCAGGATCAGGCCCACCGCCAGGCCGGGCTCCAGGGCGAAGGCCCAGGCCGAGGCGAAGCCGGCCAGCGGCATGATCGTGAACTGCAGCACCACGCCTGCCAGCACCTGCCGGGGCATCGCCAGCACGCGGCGGAAATCGTCGAAGCTGAGCGTGATACCCATGCCCAGCATGACCACGCCGAGCATGACGCTGATAAGCGGCTGCCCGAACGGCCGATACCGCCCGTCGGCGATCCAGACGAACAGGTCGGGCACGAACCAGGCCAGGCCGACACCCAGCACGGTCCACAACGCGAAGAGGCCGGTGATCCGCTCGAACAGGCGAGTCACCGGGGTTCGGTGCCCTGCCAGACCAGCACGGGCCTCCGCGCCGCCAGCGTTTCGTCAAGCCGCCGCCGCGGCGCGAAGTGCGGGGCCGAGTGCAGGCTTTGGTCGCCCGCCTTGGCCCGCTCTGCCAGGCTGCGCAAGCTGGCGATGAAGCGATCAAGCCCGGCCTTGCTTTCCGTCTCGGTCGGCTCGACCAGCATGGCGCCCTTGACCACCAGCGGGAAATAGACCGTCATCGGGTGGAAGCCCTCGTCGATCAGGCCCTTGGCGATGTCGAGCGTGGAGAAGCCTTCGGCCAGCCCGGCATCGCTGAACAGCGCCTCATGCATGCACGGGCCGCTGGCGGCGAAGGGTGCCGGCAGCAGATCCTGGCAGGAGCGCAGCACGTAGTTGGCATTGAGCACCGCGTCCTCCGCCACTTGCCTGAGGCCGTCGGCGCCGTGGCTGAGGATATAGGTCAGCGCGCGGGTGAACATGCCCATCTGGCCGTGGAAGGCGACCATGCGGCCGAAAGCGCTGGCATGGCCCTCGCTGGCGTTCTCTTCATCGACGAGGTGGAGAACGCCGTCCGCGCCGCGTGTCACGAAGGGCAGCGGCGCGAATGGCGCCAGCGCCTCGGAAAGGACCACCGGCCCCGCGCCCGGCCCACCGCCGCCGTGCGGGGTGGAAAAGGTCTTGTGCAGGTTGATGTGCATGGCATCGACGCCGAGATCACCGGGCCGCACTTTGCCGACGATCGCGTTGAAGTTGGCGCCGTCGCAATAGACATAGCCGCCCACCGCGTGAACCGCATCCGCGATCGCCTTCATTTCCGGCTCGAACAGGCCGCAGGTGTTGGGATTGGTAATCATCACCCCGGCCACGCCGCATTCCGGCCCGCCCGCCCCCAGCCTGGCCTTGAGCGCTTCCAGGTCGACGCGGCCAGCGGGTGTCGCCGGGATCGATTCGACCTTGAAGCCGGCGAAAGCGGCGGTCGCCGGGTTGGTGCCGTGCGCGCTTTCGGGCACCAGCACCACGTCGCGCTTCTCCCCCCGCGCATCGAGCGCGGCGCGGATGCACAGCAGCCCGCACAGCTCGCCATGCGCGCCGGCCTTGGGCGACATCGCCACCGAGGCCATGCCGGTCAGCCGCACCAGCCAGTCGGCAAGCTGCTCGATCACCGCGAGCGCGCCTTCGACCGTCTTTTGCGGTTGCAATGGATGGACATCGGCGAAACCGGGCAGGCGCGCCACCTTCTCGTTGAGGCGCGGGTTGTGCTTCATCGTGCAGGAGCCGAGCGGAAACGGCCCGAGGTCGATGGCGTAGTTCTGGCGTGACAGGCGGGTGTAGTGCCGCACCGTCTCCGGCTCGGTCAGGCCCGGCAGCGCGGGCGGCGCCTTGCGCAGGAACTTGCGCAGCCCTTCCGCCGGGGCGCGATCCGCCTCGTCGAGATCGACACCGCACTTGCCCGCCGCGCCCAGCTCGAAGCTCAGGCACTCCTCGAGCATCAGCCCCCGGTCGCCGCTGGAAGTGGCGGGCCCGCCGGCCGCGGCATCGGCTTCACCCATCGCGGGACGCCAGCCCGCCGCATTGACCACGTTCATGCCCGCACTCCCGCCAGAAGGTTTTCCAGTTCGACCGCGAAAGCCTCGATATCCTCGTCGGTCGTCGTTTCGGTGGCCGCCACCAGCAGTCCGTTCCAGAGCCCGTCCGCCCCCGGGAACAGGCGGGCGAGCGATACCCCGCCCAGCACCTTGCGATCGGCCAGCTCGCGCACGACTTCGCGCGCGTCGCGCGGCAGGATCAGCGTGGCCTCGTTGAAATAGGCGTGGTTGAGCAGCGACACGTCCGGGATTCGAGTCAGCCGCTCGAACGTCGCTTGCGCGCGGGCATGGTTGACGGCGGCGAGCCGCGCCAGCCCTTCCCCGCCCAGCAGTGTCAGGTGAATGCTGAAAGCCAGGGCACAAAGCCCTGAATTGGTGCAGATATTGCTGGTCGCCTTCTCGCGCCGGATATGCTGCTCGCGCGTCGAGAGGGTCAGCACGAAGCCGCGCTTGCCCTCGGCATCGACGGTCTGCCCGCATAGGCGCCCCGGCATCTGGCGCACGAATTTCTCGCGGCAGCCGAACAGGCCGAGGTAAGGCCCGCCGAATTGCAGCCCCACGCCGATCGACTGGCCCTCTCCCACCACGATATCGGCGCCCAGCGCGCCGGGCGCCTCGATCAGGCCGAGCGCCACCGGCTCGGTGACCACCGCGACCAGCAGCGCGCCCCGGGCATGCGCCGCCTCGGCAATCGCGATGAGATCGGGAATGCGGCCGAGCACGTCGGGATACTGGACGACGACGCACGAGGTGGCATCGTCGATCGCCGCGATCACCGCCGCGTCGTCCGGCTCGGCGGTCAGCGCCGCGGCGAGCGAGACGATGTTGTCCTGCGTGAACTTCGCCATCGTCCGCACGACTTCGCCGTAATGCGGATGCAGTCCGCCGGAGAGCACCGCGCGGCCCTTGCGAGTCACCCGCGCGGCCATCAGGATCGCTTCCCAGCACGCGGTCGACCCATCGTACATCGAGGCATTGGCGATATCGGTGCCGAACAGGCGCGCGACCTGGGTTTGGAACTCGAACAGCACTTGCAGCGTGCCTTGCGCGATTTCCGGCTGATAGGGCGTGTAGGCCGTCAGGAACTCGCCGCGCTGGATCAGGTGATCGACCGAGGCCGGCACATGGTGGCGATAGGCTCCCGCGCCCAGGAAGAACGGCACCGAACCGGCCGATAGGTTGCTGGCCGCCAGCGCGCTCATGTGGCGTTCGACCGCCATTTCGCTGGCATGCATGGGCAGGCCCGCGATGGGGCCGGAAAGCCGGGCCTGCTCGGGCACGTCCACGAAGAGATCGTCGACCGTGGCGGCGCCGATGACGCCAAGCATCTCGGCGCGGTCGGCGGGGGTCAGGGGAAGGTAGCGCATCAGCAAAGGGCTCCGGACAACGGGTTCACGCAAGGGCGCGGAGGCACGAAGGGGTTGGGCAGCGCCGCGCCGGGGTCCTTCGACAAGCTCAGGACGAACGGGTCTCGATTCGGATTTCGGGTTCCTCGCTCAAATCCCTTTGCGCCTCCGTGCCTTTGCGCGAAATATTTCCCCTCTCCGCGCCGCCGTGCCGCCGGGTAAAAACGCATGAGCGAAGAGCCGGCTTTCGGCAGGGACTCGCCGGCCCCATGCCAAGTTGGTGTTTCCCCTCGCTTCGTCATTGCGAGACCGCCACGACGAGGGGCGAAAACGGACCTCGCTCCCGAATACCCGGCATCACAGCCCATTCACGAATTCCCGATAGGCCGCCTCGTCCATCAGGGCGTCCAGCTCGGCGGGGTCGGACAGGGTGATGCGGAACAGCCAGCCGCCCACTTCGGCATCGGTGTTGACCAGCTCGGGCTCATCGGCGAGCGCGGCGTTGACTTCGGCGATGGTGCCCGAAACCGGCGTGTAGACGTCCGAGGCGGCCTTGACCGAATCGACCACCGAGACGGAATCGCCCTTGGCCACGCTCGCCCCTTCGGCAGGCAGATCGACGAAGGTGATGTCGCCCAGCTGGCCTTGCGCATAGTCGGTGATCCCGACGGTGCCGAGGCCATCCTCGATTTCGATCCACTCATGGTCTTCGGTGAAATAACGGCTCATGGGAAACAAGCTCCTCAGCGGTGATAGCGATGGGGGACGAAAGGCATCGGCACGACTTTGGCGTCGAGCCGCTTGCCGCGCACATCGAGCGAAAGCGCGCAACCTTCGGCGGCATGGGCGGTCTCGACGTAGGCCATGGCGATGGGGCGTTGCAGCGAAGGCGAGAACCCGCCCGACGTCACGACGCCGACGCGCTCGTCCCCTGAAAAGACCTCCGCGCCCTCGCGCGCGGCCATGCGGCCTTCCAGGGCGAGGCCGACGCGCATCCGCCTGGGGCCCAGGGCCATTTCGGAAAGAATCCGGCGCGCGCCGGGAAAGCCCATCTCGGTCCGGCGCCGCTTGCTGATCGCGAAGCCGAGGTCGGCTTCGCCGGGGGTGGTATCGACGGTGATGTCGTGGCCGTAGAGCGGCAGCCCCGCCTCCAGTCGCAGCGAATCGCGCGCGCCAAGGCCGATCGGCTTGACCTCGGGCTGCTCGACCAGCGCCTCGGCGAGCGCGACGATGTCGTCCGCGCGAACCGAGATCTCGAAGCCATCCTCGCCGGTGTAGCCCGATCGGCTCACGCCGAGCGGCCGGCCCTGCCAGAAGAACGGAGCGGCCTGCATGAACTTGAGTTCTTCCAGCCTCGGCATGCCCGGGAAAGCCGGCTCGAGCCCGAGCCGCCCCAGCGCCTCGGCCGCCTTGGGGCCCTGCAAGGCGAGCAGGCCCTGTTCGTCGAGATGATTGAGCGTGATTTCGTCGGGCAGCTGTTCGCGCAAGTGGCCGATATCATCCCACTTGGTCGCGCCGTTGACGATGAGGTAGTATTCCCCGCCACGGTTGGTGACCATCAGATCGTCCAGAATCCCGCCGTCCTCGCCGAGCAGCAGCGAATAGCGCAGGCGGCCGGCCTTGAGCGCGGAGATATCGCCGGGCAGCAGCGCTTCCAGTGCCTGCGCCGCGCCTTCGCCGGAAACTTCCAGCTGGCCCATGTGGCTGACGTCGAACAGGCCGGCGCTCTCGCGGGTCCAGAGGTGCTCGGCGATGATGCCCTCGTACTGGACGGGCATCAGGTAGCCGGCGAATTCGACCATGCGGCCGCCCTTCTCGCGATGCCAGGCATCGAGCGGCAACGGCAGCGGCGCGGGGGCCTCTTCCTGATCGTCTTCGGGATTCGGATATTCGCTCACAAGATCAAGACTCCGCGCAAAGCATGGCACACCGTTCAGGTGCCCCCTCTGTCACGGAAACCTGAGAGCTTCCCCCGCGCTGCCTCTTGCAAGGCGGGCGAGGTTACACCGTCGGCGGCCCCGTCCTGCTGGACGTGGCACTTTCCAGAGTGTCGCTATCGACCCTGCGCGGTCCTTTTGCCTGAGAGATTCCGGGGCGGTTGCTCCTTCGGCGCCTCCCGACCGGTAAACCGAATCGGCAGAACTCTCCCGCGCGTGTCAGCGATGCGGCTATCCTTGGTTGAGCACTCGGGGCGAGTCAACGCCTCGCATGCCGCACTGCGAAACTAATCCCCGGCGCTCGTCCCGGCCCGGCGCGCCGCCCGGCGCATGGCGTCATGGTCGTGAACGAAGCGGCCCCGTGCCTTCTCGCACGCCAGGGACAGGATCGCGCGGGCCACCCGACGGGCACGAATCGAGCGGTAGCATCGGTATTTGCCGTGCAGGAACAGCACGTCGACCGCAGGTGCCAGGGCTTGCGCCATGGCCTCGATCGGCCGGCGCGGCCTTCGCCGTCCGCGCAGCAATCCCGGGCGCAGAATATCCAGCCGCCAGAAACCCAGCTTGCCCAGCGCCTCCTCCATCTCGCCCTTGACCGAAAGGTAGAAGTTGCGGCTGCCCCTGTCCGCCCCGATCGACGAGACGACAATCATGTGCTCGATGCCCGCGGCGCGAGCGGCTTCCGCGCAGAACCGCACGAGATCGTGGTCGATCGCGCGAAATGCCGCCTGGCTGCCGGCCGCCGCGATCGTGGTGCCCAGCGCGCAGACCATGACCTTGGCGCGGGAAGCGGCGATCAGCTGCGGCCAGTCGATCGGTTCGCCGACGAGCATCTCCATGCGCGCGCCGGCGGGCAATCGCGCCTCGCGCCGGGCGACGCCGACCAGGCGCAGATCCTCGCGCCCCACCGCCTCGGCGATCAGCGCGCCGCCCACCAGCCCCGTCGCTCCGACGAGGCAGATGCGTGTACCGGCAGGCTTCATGCGCCTAGCCGCCACGCTCACACATTGCTCAGTCCCTCGGGCGTGCGGCCGTAGATCTGGGCGTGGCACGTGGTGGCGAAGCGGTCGGTCATTCCGGCGATATAGTCGGCGATATGCCGGCTGCGCCCGGGCTCGAAGCGCGGCAGCGTGTCGATCCAGGCCTCGTCCATCAGCACCGGCTCCTGCGAATAGGCCGAATAGAGCTCGGCCAGCACGGCGCGGGCACGGCGGGCGGTGTCCATCTGTTCGGGATGGTAGTAGAGCTTCTCGTACATGAAGCGTTTGAAGCCGCGCTCGGCCTCGGCCATGTCGGGAGAGAAGGCGACCAGCGGGCGCCCGGCGGCGCGCACCTCCTCGATGCTGCCGACGCCGGCGAGGTTCTCCCTGGTGCGGGCCACGAGGTCGTTGACCATCACCCCGATCTGGCTGCGGATCAGTTCGGCCAGCTGCCGGTCGTGCGGGACGCCGGGATAGCGCCGCTCGACCTCGGCCCAGCGCTCGGCGACGAAGGGATGCGCGAGCAGTTCGTCGGGATCGAGGAAACCCGCGCGCAGCCCGTCGTCGATATCGTGGTTGTCGTAGGCGATATCGTCGGACAGCGCGGCGACTTGCGCTTCGAGCGAGGGATAGGTGTCCAGGTCGAGCCCATAGGCCGCGTCCAGTTCCGCCAGCGCCCAGTTGGGTTCGGCGACCGGGCCGTTGTGCTTGGCAAGGCCTTCCAGCGTTTCCCAGGTGAGGTTGAGCCCGTCGTGTTCGCAATAGGGACTGTCGAGCCGCATCAGCGTGCGCAGGCAATGGGCATTGTGATCGAAGCCGCCGGCCTTGTGCAGGGCGGCATCGAGCGCGTCTTCCCCGGCATGGCCGAAAGGCGGGTGGCCGATATCGTGCGCCAGCGCCAGCGCCTCGGTCAGGTCCTCGTCCAGGCCCAGGATGCGGGCGATGACCCGGGCGATCTGCGCCACTTCCAGGCTGTGGGTCAGCCGTACCCGGTAATGGTCGCCGTCGGGCGCGATGAAGACCTGGGTCTTGTAGCGCAGGCGGCGGAAGGCGATCGAATGGATGATGCGGTCGCGGTCGCGCTGGTAGGCGCTGCGCGGCCCGCGGGCGAGCGCGTTCTCCAGCGGGAACTCACGCCCGCGCGAACGGGCCGGATCGGAGGCATAGGGGGCGAGAGTCAAGCGCTGGGTATCCGGGGGCTGCTTTGGGGGGCTTTCCTCCCTAGCGGGCAAGGCCGGTCGCGCACAAGGCCGCTGAACTCACGGTAACGGCGATGACCTCGGAATCGTCCACCTGGCGCACCGCCCGCAGCAATCCGCCGACGGTGTGCTTTTCCGCCTGGAACGCCTCGAGCCTGCGCAATTGCGGCAGCGAGAGCCGCTTGACCAGACGGCGGCCCATGCAGGCGGCCGCCTTGTCGTTCATGCCCGCCTCGGCAAAGGCGGTGCGCACGCGGTACTCGGCATACCAGTGCGCACCGAACCACAGCGCGGTGGCGAGGCCCACCAGCGTGAACAGCGACTTGACCAGACCGAACATCGGGCGCGGCTCAGTCGGCCAGGGCCTTGTTGATGTCCTCCACCATCTTCTTGGCGTCGGCGAGGAGCATCATGGTCTGGTCCATGTAGAACACGTCGTTGTCGACGCCGGCATAGCCCACGCCGCCCATCGAGCGCTTGACGAAGAAGATGGTCTTGGCCTTCTCCACATCGAACACCGGCATGCCGTAGATCGGGGAGCTCTTGTCGGTCTTGGCCGCCGGGTTCACCACGTCGTTGGCGCCGATGATGAAGGCGACGTCGCACTGCGCGAACTCGCCGTTGATGTCCTCCAGTTCGAAGACCTCGTCATAAGGCACCTGCGCTTCGGCGAGCAGCACGTTCATGTGCCCGGGCATGCGGCCGGCGACCGGGTGGATCGCGTACTTGACGGTGACGCCGTGCTTCTTGAGCTGGTCGGCCATCTCGCGCAGCACGTGCTGGGCCTGCGCCACCGCCATGCCGTAACCCGGGATGATGATGACGTTCTCCGCCTCCTTCATGATGAAGGCAGCGTCCTCGGCCGAGCCGCGCTTCCACGGGCGCTGCTCCCGCGCCGCGCCGCCGCCCGGGCCGCCGCCAGCATCCGCGCCGAAACCGCCGGCGATCACCGAGAGGAAGCCGCGGTTCATCGCCTTGCACATGATGTACGAAAGGATCGCGCCCGAGGAACCGACCAGCGCGCCGGTGATTATCATCGCGGTGTTGTGCAGCGTGAAGCCCATCGCCGCCGCCGCCCAGCCCGAGTAGCTGTTCAGCATCGAGACGACGACCGGCATGTCCGCGCCGCCGATCGGGATGATGAGCAGGAAACCGATGGCGAAGGAGAGCGCGGTGACGGTGGCGATCACCCACAGGCCCTGGTCCTGCGTGAAATATGCGACCAGCCCGAGGATGGCGACCAGCGTGCCCAGGTTGATGACGTGCCGGCCCGGCAGCATGATCGGCGCGCCCGACATCTTGCCGGCAAGCTTGAGGAACGCGATCACCGAGCCCGAGAACGTGATGGCCCCGATGGCGATGCCAAGCCCCATCTCGATCCGGCTCTGCGCCTCGATCGCGCCGTCCGGTCCGGCGATGCCGAAAGCCTGCGGATTGAGATAGGCCGCCCAGCCGACCAGCACCGCCGCGAGGCCCACCAGCGAGTGGAAGGCGGCGACCAGTTGCGGCATGTCGGTCATCTTGATGCGCCGGGCCGTCACCCAGCCGATCGCGCCGCCGATGGCGATGGCGGCGAGGATTTCGAGCAGCGTGACGGTATTGAGACGGGCAATGAACCCATGGCCTCCGAAATCCTGAAAGCTCTTCAGCGGAACATGCGTGACCAGCGTCGTCACGACCGCGATGGTCATGCCGGTCATGCCGAAGCGGTTGCCGGTGCGCGAAGTGGCCGGGCTCGAAAGGCCGCGCAGCGCCAGGATGAACAGGATGCCGGAAACAAGATAGGCGAGCATCGCCCAGGAAGGAGTAGCGACGTGTTCCATCACTTCTTCTCCTTCTTCTTGTACATGGCCAGCATCCGCGCCGTGACCGCGAACCCGCCGAAGATGTTGACCGAAGCCAGCACCACCGCAAGCAGCCCCAGCCATTTCGAGGTCGCACTGCCCGCCGCCGCGCTCGCCACCAGCGCGCCGACCACGATCACCGAGGAGATCGCATTGGTCACCGCCATCAGCGGCGTGTGCAGCGCCGGGGTGACGGACCAGACGACGTAATAGCCCACGAAGCAGGCCATGACGAAGATCGAGAGGATCGAGATGAAGTCCATCAAAGGCTCCGAACAGATCCTCCCCCGACGGGGGAGGTGGCAGCCCGCAGGGCTGACGGAGGGGGGGGCGCCGCGCACATCGCGACGATCGATTGCGCGACGCCGTCTACATCCCGCAGCACTTCAGCCGCCGGGATTCGCACCACTTCGAGACCGCAGGAACGTAGCCACGCATCGCGGGAAACGTCACGAGCGGGCCGGCTTCCCATGTCGTGAGACAGCCCATCGATCTCGATGACGGTTTTGGCGCCCGCGCAAAAGAAATCCGCGACGAACGATCCGATGGGATGCTGCCGACGAAACTTCAGGCCTTGCGGACGCTGGCGGAGGACACGCCACAAGAGCACTTCCGGCAGCGACATTTCGGAGCGAAGCCTCCGGGCGGCTTTCAGCGCTTCTTCGGTATGATCGCGCATCAGTTGCGAGACGGCGCGCCGAGGCGCCCCCTCCACCACCGCTTCGCGGTGGTCCCCCTCCCCCGATGGGGGAGGATTTTCAGCTTTTCACTCCTCACAGCAACCTCGCGTTCACCACGGCGCCGCCCCGCGTCAGCCGGATCGCATCGCCGATTTCCTCGTCCAGCACCGGCTTGCCGGCTTCCTTGTCCCAGAACGCCGAGAGGAAGTTCAGCAGGTTGCGGGCATAGAGCGCCGAGGCGTCCGCCGGGAGATGCGCGGGGGTGTTGGCATAGCCGATGATCTTGACGCCGTGCTTCTCGACCACCTCGTCCGCGATCGAACCTTCGACATTGCCGCCTTGCGGCGCGGCGAGGTCGAAGATCACGCTGCCGGCCTTCATCGTCGCGATCTGCGCCTGGGTGATGAGGCGCGGGGCGGGGCGGCCGGGAATCAGCGCGGTCGTGATGACGATGTCCTGCTTGGCGATGTGCGACGAAACCAGCTCGGCCTGCGCCTTCTGGTATTCCTCGGACATCTCGGTGGCATAGCCGCCGCTGCCCTCGCCCTCGATCCCGGCGACGTTCTCGACGAAGATCGGCTTGGCGCCCAGCGAGAGGATCTGCTCCTTGGTGGCCGAGCGCACGTCGGTCGCGGAGACTTGCGCGCCCAGGCGCCGGGCGGTGGCGATGGCCTGCAGGCCGGCGACGCCCACGCCCATGACGAAGCACTTGGCCGCGCTGATCGTCCCGGCGGCGGTCATCATCATCGGGAAGGCGCGGCCGTAAATGTCGGCGGCGGCGATCACCGCCTTGTAGCCGGCGAGGTTCGACTGGCTGGAGAGCACGTCCATCGATTGCGCGCGGGTGATGCGCGGCATGAATTCCATGGCCAGCGCCTCGATCCCGGCGGCGGCATAGGCGTCGACCCGCGCGCGCCCGCCGGCGGGGCCCTGGCCGAACGGATCGAGCGTCGCCACCACCCAGGCCCCCGGCTTTGCCGCGCCCAGTTGCGCCGGATCGGGTCCCTGCACGCCGAGCACGATGTCCGCCCCCGCCAGCACCGCGTCGGCCAGGCCGACTTCCGCCCCGGCGGCGCGGTAGTCCTCGTCCGAAATGCTGGCGGCGATGCCGGCCCCGCTCTCGACCGCGACCCGCGCGCCAAGGGCGATCAGCTTCTTCACCGTCTCCGGCGTGGCCGAAACGCGTGTCTCGCCCGTCGCGCGTTCCTTGAGAACCGCGATCCGTTGGCCCTGCGGAGCCGTCACTTCAAGAATTCCCGGTCAGGATGAAATCAGGCCGACGACGATCGCGACAACCACGATGCAAAGGCCGGTGCCCCAGGTCGCGGCCTTGATGAAAGTGTTGTAGGTCGCCTGCGCCGCCTTCATGTCGTTGCCCGAAGCCATGAACTCTATTCCCCTGAGGTTTCGTTGGATCGGCACCGCTCTAGCCGGGGTGGCTCTTTGGCTCAAGTGCGAAGCCACCGTTATCGGTGCTGACGGCACGGTTCGCCGGAACCCTCCACCGCGAGCGGCCAGCCCCCCATTTCAGGCTTAATTCCGTCTTTACCCGATTGGCCTATGCCGAATGCCCCGACCCGAGGAGGCTGAGCGAAGCGGCATCACAATGGCTGACCTGGACCAACGCCTTCTCATGCTCATCGACGATGAACCGGCGCAGAGCCGGCTCATCTCGGCGCTGGCATCGCGCGAGGGTTGGCGCACGGTCATCGCGCGCGACGCGGAAACCGCGATCGCCACGCTCGGGACGCGCCAGGGCATGCAGCTGTCCGCCATCATCCTCGACCAGTGGGTGCCCGGGGAGGACGCCTGCGCCTTGATCGCGGAGCTGAAGTCGCGCCGTCCCGCCCTGCCGATCCTGATGCTCACCGCCAGCACTTCGCCGCTGCTCGCGGTCGAGGCGATGCGCGCGGGGGCCGCCGACTATCTGGTGAAGCCGGTCGCGCCCGATCGGCTGATGCACGCGCTCCGGGCGGCCACCACGCGCGAGGCGCCGCGCGACGAGCTGGCGCCGCTGACGGAAAAGATGCCGTCGAACCCCGATTTCGAATCGATGATCGGGGCCTCGCCCAACTTCCGCAAGGCGCTCGCCGTCGCCGCGAAAGCGGCGCGCGGCCACGGTCCGGTCCTGATCGAGGGCGAGAGCGGGTCCGGCAAGGAAATGCTGATCCGGGCGATGCACGCGGCTTCCGCCCGCGCGAAGATGCCGCTCAGGATCGTCAACATCGGCGGGCTGCCGGGCAATTCCCTGGAATCGGTGTTGTTCGGTCATGAAAAAGGCGCCTTCCCCGGCGCCTTCGACCGCCAGATCGGCGCCCTTCAGCACTGCGACGGCGCCACCCTTGCGCTGGACGAAGTGGATAGGCTGCCGCTCCCGGTGCAGGAACGCCTGCTCGAATCGATCCGCAAGAGCGATGTGCGCCCGATCGGCGCCCGCCATTCGTTCCGCATCGACGTGCGCCTGATCGCCGCCAGCAACCTGCCGCTCCAGGACCTCGTCAGCGAAGGGCACTTCCTGCCCGAGCTGCTGGAGGCGCTTTCGCCGACCAAGGTATTCCTGCCGCCGCTGCGCGAACGCACCGGAGACATCCCCGCCCTCACCCGCTTCTTCCTCGCCCGCATCGGCGAGCAGCCGGGCCTGCGCGAACTGGGCATCACCGATGGCGCGCTTTCGCTGCTGGCCGCCTACGACTGGCCCGGCAACGTGCGCCAGCTCCAGGCGGTGCTGTTTCGCGCCGCCGTGTTCTGCGACGGCGATGCGCTGACCTCGGAAGACTTTCCACAGCTTCTCAACATCCTTGGCGCAGGCCCGTCCAACGTCGCCGGCAACCCGATGCAGGAAAGCTCCGGCGTCATGCTTTACACGCCCGACGGCAACTTGCGCCCGCTGGAAGAGATCGAGGCGGACGTCATCCGCCTTGCCATCGGCCTCTATCGCGGCCGCATGACCGAAGTGGCGCGGCGACTCGGGATCGGCCGCTCCACGCTCTACCGCAAGCTGAGCGAACTGGGCATCGACAACGCCGCCTGAACGCGCGATAATTCCCGCCAACAGATTTTACGGGAGTTTCCAGACTTGGTCCAGTGACACCGCCTCGGCGGATCGTTCCTCACGTGAACGGCAGGCTTGCCGTTCGCTGGCCATGTCATCGAAAGGAAATCCCATGCCCTCTTTCCACGGCAAGTCCGCGCTCGTTACCGGCGCGGCATCCGGCATCGGCGCGGCCTGCGTCGCCTGGCTGGCGTCGCGCGGCGTCGCACGCTTCATTCTGGTCGATCTCGACGCCGCCGGGCTCGACCGGCTCGACCCCGGCGGCGAAGTCCTGCGGTTCGCCGGCGACGTCGCCGATCCGCGGCTGTGGTCGGCGCTCGCCGAACGGTGCGGCAGGCTCGACCTCGCGGTGCTCAACGCCGGGCGCGCCGGCTCCGCGCCAGTCGTCGATCTCGACTTTGCCGCATGGCGGGCCATGCTTTCGACCAATCTCGACGGCATGTTGCTGTCGCTGCAATGCGCCATGCGCGCGATGATCGGGTCGGGGACCGGGTCGGGTGGCAGCATCGTGCTCACTGCCTCGGTCAGCGGCTTGAAGGCGGAGCCGGGAACGGCGGCCTATGCGGTGAGCAAGGCGGGCGTCATCCAACTGGCAAAAGTCGCCGCCAGGGAAGGAGCTTCCCGGGCCATCCGCGTCAATGCGATCGCTCCAGGCGGTGTCGATACGCCGATCTGGGACGAGGTGGAGATGTTTCGCGATCTGGTTGCCGAACAGGGCGGCCGGGACGCTGCCATCGCCGCCATGGGCCGGATCGCGACGCCGCTCGGCCGCTTTGCCGGGGCCGATGAGATTGCCGGGCAGATCGGCTTTCTGCTGTCCGACGCGGCCGCCACGATCACCGGCGCCGTTCTCGTCAGCGATGGCGGCTACAGCTTGTAGCCGCCATCGGCGGGTTCAATCCTCGAAATAGACGCGCGGGACGCGGTAGCCCTTCTTCTCCATCGCCTTCACGTAGTGCTGGCGATTGTCCTTCAGTTCATGCGCATATTCGCCCCAGGCGTCGCGCTGATCCTCGATGTCGGTGGAATGGCGCAGGTCGCTGGCGAGTTCCTTCTGCGTTTCGGTCACGTTGATACGGTAGTCGTACCACTTGCTGTTCTCGATCCCCCCGATCGGCGACTGGATGATGCGCGATTCCTCGTGGCGGGCAACGCTCTCCTCGTACATCATCGGCTGAGCCGCCAGCGCGACGGTGGCCGGCGCCGCCAGCAGTCCGGCAAGGGCGAGGCGAAAGATGGTGCTGTGCTTCATGGCTGTTTACCCTTCTCGAAACGACGCAAGGCCCGATTGCCCGCGCTTCGAAGTGAGCAACGAACCAACCCGCGATTTTCATCCCGCGGGAGGGACGAAGCGTGCGGGACGCGCGGTTTATGCCGCAACTGTTCCCCCGCCCGTCCCAGGCTTGTCGAGTCCCAAGCTTATCGAGGGTTTTGGTGCCTGTGTCCTTCGACCAGCTCAGGACGAGCGGAGGTGGACCGGATGTTCCAGCATGCCTGGACCGCCCGCCCGCGAGCGATCAGTACCGGACGATCTCGACGCGGCGATTGCCAGGATCCGACGCGCTGGTGCCGTCGCGCGGATGCTGGAAACCATAGCCGACCGCGCGCAGCCTGTCCTGCGGCACGCCGTGATCGACCAGATATTGCACCACCGCCTGCGCGCGGTCGCGCGAAAGCCGCAGGTTGTAGGCGGGGGAACCGATATTGTCGGTATGCCCCTCGATCACGAACTGGCGCGTGCCCGCGTTCTCCTTGAGCTGGCGCGCGAAAATGTCGGCCTGGTTGCGGGCTTCGGGAGTCAGCTGGGCCGAACCGAGTTCGAAGCTCAGCCGCATGTCGAGGGACTTGCGCGTCGAAGGCATGGCCATCTTGCCGACACCGCTCGAAGCGCGGGCGGCGGCGGGACGGCTGGTGTTGACATAGCGTGCCGCATTGCCGCTCTTCGCGGGGCGTGGACCATTGGCGGGGACCTTTCCGGCGCTCGGCGCGCCGGTGGAAAGGTGGAATCCCCGGGTCTCCCCGACCGGACAGACGCCGGTGACCATGCAGTCATCATCGGCGGCGCTTGCCTGGCCTGCGTTCCGCGTATTCGCGGCCTTGGCCTCGTCACACCCGGAAACGAAACACTTGACCTCGTCCTCGCTGACGGCGGCGTCCTGCGCCCAGGCCACTTGCGCGACTGCAAACAAGGAAACGCCCATCAGTGCCGCAATTGAAGCCTTAGACATGACAGACTTCCCCTATCCATCGCCAAATCGATTCGACACCTGGCTGATAAACCTTGACCGGAATGCAAACAACCTTTGCGCAAGGCCTTAACTGACCCTGTCATGAAACCGGACTTTGGCAACCATGAACCCTGCAAGATGAGCGTGCAATTAATTTGGCTTGCCGGCCGATCAATTTGTGCGATCACCGCCCTCAACTGAAAACGGCGAAAGTCGAGGGAGAGAATGCAGGACACGCAACTGGCCGCCGCTCGTTCTGGTTCCCATTCGTCGCCAAGCCCACCGGCGCGTGCGCCGGCCACTCCGCCGGCCACTCCGCTCTGGGGTCTGGCAAGCCTGGTCCTGGCCTCCGTCGCCGCCATCGCCGTCCTGCTCGGCGTGCCGTATGTCTTCGGCCTGCTGCTGCGAATCCCGGCGATCGCGGCGATGCCGGCGGCGGCGATCGAATCGCTGTTCACGCTCGCGACCTTCGGCCTGCTGGCCCTGGCGGCCTACGCGGCGGTGCGGATGGGCCGCATCGCGGTGCCGCTGGGAACCCGCCGGGGGTTGATGGCGGGAAGCGGGGTGGGGCTCGGCGTGCTGGCGCTGGCCGTCTCGGCGGCGCTGTGCGCGATCGCCGGCACCGCGCAGGAGGGGATGCCCGCGAAGGAAGGCATGGGCCTGCTGCTGCTCGAAACCGTGCTGCTGCTGATCCAGAGCGGAGCGGAGGAATATTATTTCCGAGGTTGGCTGCAGGCCGACCTGCAACGGCGCTGGGGCGCATGGCCGGCGCTGGGCGCGGCGGCGCTGCTCTTCGCCGCGCTGCACTTCATTGCCGCCGCCAGCGATCCGCTCAGTTTCGTGACGCTGCTGCTGGGCGGGCTGCTGTTCGGCCTGGCCTATCGGAAATCCGGCTCGTTCCTGCTCCCCTGGGGCCTGCACTTCGGGTGGAACTGGGCGGAGGAGCTGCTGTTCGGGCTCTACCCAAACCCGGGATCGGGCACGTTCGGAACGCTGCTCAACATCGACCTGGCCGGCTCCGGCTGGTGGGGTGGGACCAGCGAGGGGCTCAACGCGAGCCTTTCCTCCGTCATCGCGCTCGTCGCCGTGCTCACCGCCGTGGGGGCCTGGCCGAACTCCACCGCGACCGCCGCTGGCCCTTGGGTCAAGGGGAAACCTGCGCGCGGCTGACGTCGATCCGGTCGCGCACCTTCCCGAATTGCGCGAGCTGGGAGCCGGTCAGGATCTTGCGCTGGCTGCTGTCGTTGGCGGCGAGAATGCCGAGGGGATCGATCGCCCCGCCGTTCATGTGCACCTCGTAGTGCAGGTGCGGTCCCGTGGTGCAGGTGCCGGTGACGCCGACATAGCCGATGGTCTCGCCCTGATTGACGTGCTGGCTGGCATGCAGGCCCTCGGCATAGCGGCTGAGATGGAAATAGCGGGTCTGCATCCCCTTGTCGTGATCGATGATAACCCAGTTGCCGCCGCACGAATTGGGCGAAGCGGTGCTGACGATGCCGGGAGCGGCCGCATAAATCGGGGTGCCGATCGGCGCGGCGAAGTCCACGCCCTTGTGCATTCGGGTATAGTGCAGCACCGGGTGGAAGCGCATCCCGAACTTCGAGGTGATGTGCGCACCGTCGACGGGCGTGCGCATGAACGAGCGTGCCACCGTGCGCCCGCTCGCATCGTACCACTCCTCGGGCCCGCCGGGTTGCTGGAAGCGGTAGACCGCGGCGGACTTGGTCTGCGTCGTCAGCGAGGCGTAGAGCAGCGTAGGCGCGCCCTGCGCTTCGCCCTGGGCATTGACCTTCTGCGAATAGGCGAGTTCGAACGCATCGCCCGCGGCCACTTCGCGCTGGAAATCGAAGTCGAACGACAGCGCCTTGGCGAAAGGAGAAATCAGGCTGTTGGGCACGCCGACGGCCACCGCCGAAGTGTAAAAGCTGTCGCCGTCCATGATGCCGTGGCTGACCATGATCCGCTCCTCGATCTGCGGCGCCACGCGGTTGCTGGTCAAGCCGCCGCCATCCGCCAGGCGGACGACCACGCCCGAGCTGTCGCTGTTCGAGGCCTCGAGGCGGACGAAGCGGAGCACGCCGCCCTTGCCGTGCATGACCAGCGCGGCGTGAATGTTGCCTTCCGCGCTCAGCGCCGGGGCGGCGGCGGCGGCAACTTTCGCTGCCATCTCCGCGGAAAGCCCGAAGCTTTGCAGGGCGCCGCGCAGTTCGCCGGAACCGGAAAGCTGGATCGTGCGGCGGATCTCCCGGACGCCGGGTTCGATCGCGGGAGTGCCGCCCTGCGCGATGATCGCGGCGCCTTGCTCGCCTGGCCGCGCCAGCCAGGCGGTGAGCGCGCCCGCCAGGATCACCCCCGCGCCCAACCCCAGGCTCAGCAGCTGGCGCTGCCGCACGGAGCGCCGGACACCATGCGCCTCCATGGCCCGTTCGGGCGACCACTGCCCGGCCCAGGCGCGCGGATCGTAGGAATTCACGAAATGATCGCCCATGCACCCGTTCCCCGCAGCCGCGCCGCCCCTCTGCCCCGCCGGCGCGAAACAAGCGAATGCGTAATGACGGCCTGTTCCTAACGAATAGACGCTGTTGCCGAAATTGGAATTGGCGGTCTATGAGGCGCTAGGCGACGAACACGTCAAAGCGCGCCTCAGCCACGCCGTTGGCAAGTTTACGGCCTACGCAGTCGGGGAGCTGGACCGGTGATACCGATACGGGCGGAATGGCAGGCGGTCACCGATGTCGGGGCCGTGCGCAAGCTGAACGAAGACCGCTACTTTGCTTCCGACGAACTCGGCACCTGGATCGTCGCGGACGGCATGGGCGGGCTGGAGCGCGGGGACTGGGCCTCCACGCAAGTCGTGGAGGCGGTCGCCGGCATCGGCTATGATCCCAGTGTCGCGGCGATGGTCGAAAGGACCCGCGCGGCGCTGGAAATGGCCAACGAACGCATCCTTGCCGAAGCCGAGCAGGCCGGCAAGCAGATGGGATCGACCGCGGTGGTGCTGATAATCCGCGAGCGCGCCTTCGCCGTCGCCTGGGTGGGAGACAGCCGAGCCTACCTGCTGCGCGGCAACCGGCTCTATCGCCTCACGCGCGATCACAGCCAGGTCCAGGAACTGATCGACCATGGCGTGATCGACGAAACGGCGGCCGCCACCCATCCCTTGCGCAATGTCCTCACCCGCGCCGTCGGGGTCGCCAGGCCGCTGGTGATGGACAGCATCACCGATACGCTGCAGGATGAGGATCTCTTGCTGCTGTGCAGCGACGGGCTCTATGGCGTGATCGGTGAGCAGGAGATGGAAGCGACGCTGGCCAGCCAACCTTTCGAACGCGCCGCGCGGATCATGGTGGAACGCTGCCACGAACTCGGCGCGCCGGACAATATCACGCTGATCGGAGTCTCCACTTGCGAGGTCACGCTGGTCCACTACGGCGCCGCCGGACCGGAGGCCTGAGGGTGAACGAGGAGCACGACGAGAAGGACGAAAAGGACGAGACCGTCTTCCAGCCCTCGCAGTTCGGGCGCAAGCCGGCGGACGCAGACGCACCTGGCGCGCCGGGGCCGCCCATTCCTTCCGCCCCCGTTCCTTCCACCGCTGAAGGGGCCGAGGAAGAAGGCACCGTGTTCGCCGCTTCTCCCTCTTCGGTGCTCCCGCCCGCCGCACCGCCGCCCGCCGAAGACGCGGGCGAGGAAGGCACCGTGTTCGCCGCACCGGGAGCCGTGTCCCGCGCGCCGCCGCCCGAGTATACGCCGCCGATGACGGCCCCGCCCGCTGCGTCCTCCCGCCGGGGCAACACTTCGCCGATCGACGTGGGCGCCGTGCTCAACCACATGTTCGAAGTCAGGCGCTTCCTTGCGCGCGGCGGCATGGGCGAAGTGTTCGAAGCCGTGAACATCGCCAGTGGAGAGCGGGTGGCGATCAAGGTCATCCTGCCCGAACTGGCCGCCGATCCCAATGTGATGGCGATGTTCCAGAAGGAGGCCCAGGCCCTCACCAACCTCTCGCACCCGGCGGTGGTGCGCTATCGCGGTTTCGCGCTGGAGCCGCAGCTTGGCTGCTACTACATCGCCACCGGCTTCATCGACGGGCGCAACTTGTCGGACGTGCTCGGCAAGTCGACACTGAGCGAGGACGAACTGTTCGAGCTTGCCCGCCGCCTTGCCGAAGGCCTCAAGGAAGCGCACGAACTGGGCGTCGTCCATCGCGATATCTCGCCCGACAACGTCATTCTCGATGGCGACCGGCTGGATCGGCCCAAGATCATCGACTTCGGCATCGTCAAGGAAACCGATCCCGGTTCCAAAACCATCATCGGCGATGGCTTCGCCGGCAAGCCCAGCTACGTCGCGCCCGAACAGCTCGGCGATTTCGACAAGCAGGTCGGGCCCTGGTCGGACATCTATTCGCTGGCGCTCGTCATCCTGGCGATGGCGCAGGGCCGCAAGCCGGACCTGGGCGGACTTCCCGCCGAAGCCATCATGAAGCGCCGCAGCGGTGTCGACACCAGCGCGGTGCCCGCTCGGCTGCGCCCGGTGATCGACAGCATGCTGGCCGCCGATCCGCAACAGCGCCTGCGCTCGATGGATGAGGTCATCGCGGCGCTCGACCAGGCGAAAGCGGGCAAGGGCCCCAGGCCGCCCAAGGCGAAGACACCGAAGCGACCCGCCGCGACCGGGCAGGCGGGCCGTGGGATGAAGCTGCCGCCCAGGCCTTACCTGGTCGGCGGCGGCGCCCTGCTGGGAACCGTGCTGCTGGCAAGTATCGGCTATCTGACCTTGAGCGGCGGCGAGGTCGTGATCGGTGACACGGACACGGCGCAAACCGCCTCCGCTGCCCCCGGGGCCTCGCTCGAACACGTCGACGGCGCGGTCCAGGCCGCGCTGCCTTCCATTCCCTGCTCCTGGATGACCGTGCGCACCGCGCGCGACGGAAGCGGGTACTCGGTGATCGCCAGCGGCGTTGCCGGCGCGCCGCTGGAGGCCGAGAACGGTATCCTCCAGGCGGCGCGCAAAGCCGGCGCCGAACCGGGGACCGATTTCGGCGGCATCGCCCGGATCGACCAGAGCTACTGCCCGATCCTGGACGAACTGGGCAAGTTTCGTGATTCCTCCGCCGAGCGGATGACGCGAAAGCAGCCGGAATACGAGCTCGATCTGGTCGAACAGGGCGAATACGCGGGCCAGATCGGCACGCATGTCGTCACCGACCTGGCGCTCGACGGCATCACCGGCGATTATGCGCTCTATTCGATCGAGAAGTCGAACGTAATCACGCAGTTCGTTGCCGACCGCAGCGTGCTGCCCCAAAACGTCAACGGCGCGTCGATCCAGAAGCTGCCCGGGATCGAAAACTATCGGCTGGACATCGAAACCAATGCCAAGCCGGGATGGGCGGGTATCGTGCTGATTACCGGCAAGGGGAGCTTCACCCCCGATGCCCTCAGCGACCTCGCCACGCCGGCCGGCAAGGCCGCGTTCGAGCAGCGCGCGAAGGCGAACGACTGGAAAGTCCAGATCGTGTGGTACAAGTTCATCGACAATCAGCCGAACACCGGAACCGGTGCCGGAACCGCCGCCGCCCCTTCGGCGCCGCCCGCCGCTAGCTATTGACGGCTTCGGCGTACCGTCTGGCCAGCGCCTGGGCGAAGGTTTCCACGAAGCCGTCCTTGGCATCGAACGCGCGTTCGTAGGCTTTCCATGCCTCGGCATCGCCGCGCGCGTTGTGCTTGATCGCCTTGGGCGAGAACTGGTCGAGCGCGCGGTGAAAGCTTTCCTGCATCGCGCCCAGCATCGCGCGCTGGTGCGCATCCAGATCACGGCACAACGCGTCGACTTGCGCAGCCGCCTCTCCGGGCTGCGCGGCCAGCAGGCGCAGCAGCAGTTCCTCGACCGAGCCCGCCGAAGCCAGCCCTGCCACCTCCGTGCCATTCCCGGCGATCGCCAGATCCTCGCGCGCCTTGCGCCGGTCCTGCGCGAGGCGGACCAGCCCGGCAAGGCTGGCGCGCAGGGCCGCGCCCGCCACCGCCAGCACCTGCTGATCTGCCGCGCCGACTTGTCCGCGCGAAAGACCGGCGGCCTGCAACAACACGCCCACCAGATCCGGCCCGCCCGCCGCCGGTGGCGCTCCCCAGCCGGAGGGCGCTTGCGTTCCCGCAAGCTGGGTTGCGCCCGCTTGTCCGGCGGGCCTGCCCCAGCCGTCACGGGCGGCGGGCTGCACCGCCGGCGCTGCACTCGCCGACGAATCCAGCATGGCCGCGATCTCGGTATCGCCCACCCTGACCACGTCGCCGTTGCGCAGAAAATAGGGAGCCGACAGGCGCTGGCCGTTGACGAACGTGCCGCCGGTGCTGCTGTCCACCAGCCGCCAGGCCGCGCCTTCCCCGCTGATGGTGCAATGGCGCCGCGATACCGCCGGGCTCGACAGCAGCAGGTCCGCGCCTGCGCCGCGCCCGATCACCACTTCGCCGCGCTCGATCCGGAGCGGCGCGATTCCCGCGCCCGGCGATCCGCCCGGTAGCCCCTGACTGTTGCGTACCGCGAGAATAAGGGGCATCTCAACTCCGCAAATTGTTTGCGCCGTTTGTAGACGTGCGGCGATAATTCGCAATACTGGGGGAGGAAAACTTGAAACAGCCTCGAACCGCTTACGATGATGTCCAGTATCCTTCGGGACTGTATCGTACCACCCATCCCGATCACCTTGCGGCAATGGCCCGGCTCCACGGTCTTGCCGCTGCCGATCCGCGCAAGGCCCGCGTTCTGGAGGTCGCCGGCGGTGACGGTTTCAACGTGCTGGCCATGGCCGCCGCCCTACCCGACGCCCGGTTCGTCAACATCGACCTCGCGTCCAGCGCGGTTGCCCGGGGCCAGGCGCTCGCGGACGTGGCCGGGCTCGCCAATGCCCGCATCGAAGTGGCCGACGTGGTCGAAGCCGCGGGCAGCCTGGAGGACGAATTCGACTATGTAATCGTCCACGGCCTCTACGCCTGGGTTTCGCCGCCCGTGCAGGAAGCGACGCTGCGGCTGATCGACCGCGTGCTCGCGCCGGAAGGCATCGCCTATATCAGCTACAACGCCCTGCCCGGCTGCCATCTGCGCAAGGCAGTGCGCGAGATGCTGCTCTACGAACTGCGCGGCGTGGCGGACAGCGCGGACCGCCTGCGCCACGCGCTGGTCATCCTGGAGGACTTCGCCAAGCCGCGGGAGGACGATGGCCTGCCCCAGGCCGCGCTGCGCAAGACCGCGCAGCTCATGGTCGAAAAGAACCGGGATTCGTTGTTCCATGACGAACTGGGCGATGTCTACGATCCCAAGGCGCTCCATGAAATCGTGGCGGAGGCCGGGCGGCACGACCTGGCTTATCTGACCGACTCGCAGCCCGGTGGCCTGTTCCACGGGCTGCCCGGCGAACCGCTCGACGATGCGGCGGTGGTCCGGCTGGCGCAGCTTGCCGACTATCGCGACACCTGCTTCTTCCACCAGTCGCTGTTCATCCGCCCCGGCCGGCATCCGGACCGCGTGGCCGATCCGGCGATGCTGGGTTCCCTGCTTGCCGGTGCGCCGATGGGCCTGCGCCGGACCGGCAGGACGCTGTTCGAAGTCGGCGAGGGCAAGTTCGAGGTCGGCGACGAAGTCCTCGCCGGCTTTCTCGAAAAAGTCATCCGATGCGCGCCGGCCCGCCTGTCGCTGTCATGGGCCGCCGAATCCCACGACTATTGCCAGGCCCTCCTGCATCTTGCCAACCGGGGCATCCTGGAGCTGCATTCGCTGCCATTCCCGGGCGCCATCCAGCCCGGCGAGCGGCCTTGCGCCAACGCATTGGTGCGCGCGATGATCGATCGGGGCGAAACCCGTCTGTTCTCGCTCGACCATCGGCTCATCGCCATCACCGAGGAGGGGCCGCGCTGGTTCCTCTCGCTGCTCGACGGAAGCCGGGACCGCGCGGCGCTGGCGGCGGAATGGGACGCGGCGGGCATGGGGAGCCAGACCGACGTCGATACCGCCATACGCCAGCTGGCACAGGCCGGGATGCTCTCTGCATGACATCCCTCAATGACATCTCTGCGTGACAAGGGCCGGATGACGCGCGGACGAGCGGCTTTCAGATACCCTTGAACAAGGGTTTGCGCTTCTCGACGAAGGACTTGACGCCCTCCAGGAAATCCTCGGTACGGCCCGCCTCGCACTGGCCCCTGCGCTCGGCCTGGAGCGCGGTCTCGAGGCTGGAATCGAGCGCGTCCCAGGCCATGCGCTTTATCAGTCCGAGCGAACGCGGCCCTTGGGCCAGGCCTTTCGCCAGGTTCATCGCCGCCTCGTCCAGTTCCTCGTCAGGCACGACCTTGGTGACAAGGCCCCAGTCGAGCGCGGTCCTGGCGTCGATCTTTTCGCCCAGCAGCATCATCTGCATCGCCCGCACGCGCCCCACCGCCTGGCTCAGCAGGTAAGTGGCGCCGCCGTCCGGCACCAGGCCGACATGGCAGAAGGCGCAGAAGAAATAGGCGTTCTCCGACATCATCACCACGTCGCCCGCCGCCGCCAGGCCGGCGCCGTAACCGGCGGCCGGGCCGCGGATCGCGGTGATTACCGGCTGCGCCATGCGCTTGATCGCCATGATGACCGGGTTGAACGCACGATCGAGCTGGCCGCCGAAGTCCCGCAAGGGATCGGCCAGCATGTCTTGCGCGGCGGACAAGTTCGCGCCCGAGCAGAACCCCCTGCCCTCGCCCGTCAGCACGACCGCCCGCGCCTCCCTGCCGGCACGGTCGAAGGCGTCGACCATCTCGTGCCCCATGTCCTCGGTCACGCCGTTCATGGTCTTCGGGTCGTTGAGCGCGATGCGCGCGACACCATCCTCGACACCATAGAGGATATGCTTATAGGTCATTGAAACTCCCCTGGATAATTCTTCCTTGCTGGCAAAACGGCCTTCTCGGCCTCGCCGGGCATGAGATCGAGCCGATCCTTGCAGGCGGGAATGGCGCGGATCAAGCCCCGGATCGTTCCGGCCCGGAAAATGTCGCCGGCCGCAAGCCGCCGCGCGAAGCCTGGCAAGCCGCTTGCGTCCGGCATGGCCCCGGGACTATCAAACCGGCCGGCGAGCCTTGACGGGCCGGACGGGAGACAACGGCGATGATCGACCATATCGGCATAGGCGCCAGCGATTTCGAAGCATCGAAGCGCTTCTACGACGCGGCGCTGGCCGCGCTCGGCATGGCGCGGATGATGGAGGTTACGGTGGAGCAGACCGGCGGCTATGCCGGCATCGGCTACGGCACGGACGGCAAGCCGTTCTTCTGGCTGGGCAACGACGGGCCGCGCGGCTCCGGCATCCACATCGCCTTCGCCGCCGCCACGCGCGCCGACGTCGATGCCTTCTACGGCGCGGCGATGCAGGCCGGCGGACGCGACAACGGCGGTCCTGGGCTGAGGCCGCATTATCATCCGAATTACTACGGCGCTTTCGTCTTCGATCCCGATGGCATCAATGTCGAAGCGGTGTGCCACACACCGGCGTGATGCCGAACCGCGGTGCGGGGGCTATGCTTCCGCCACAAGCGCCGCGACCAGCGCCCTGACCTTCTTCTGCCGCCATTGCGGCAGCGGCGCGACCAGCCAATAGCCCCGGCGGCAGGGAGCGTCCGTCGCTGCGATACTCCGCGGGCCGGGGGACAGGCCGGGGGGCGCCATGCGGTCCGCCAGTTCCACCGCCAGCAGCGCGGGCACGCGCGCGCGGCCCAGGCCCGACAGGGCCGCTGCGAGCGCCTGTCCGGCATCGCTGACCATGATCGGCGGCTTGGCGTTCTCGCCGTCGTCGAAAGCCCCCTCCTCGTCTCTGACCCCGTCTCCGGCCCCGTCTCCAGTTCCGGCCCCGTCGACAACCGCGCCCGGCTCCGGATCTCCCGGCCAGCCGATCCAGTCGCCGCTGCCCACCACGACCCACTCGGGCTCCCCCAGTGGAACCCCCTCCAGGTCCCCGGGGCCGTCGGTCCATCTCACGGCGAGGTCAAGGTTGGCCTCGGTGAAGTCGGTCATCTCTCCATCCACGAGCACGTAGCGCACGTGCGGATTGTCGGTGCGGAAGGCAGCGAGGCGCGGCGCCAGCCAGGCCGCGAAGAACTCGCGCGGGGCGGCGATGGTGTAGACATGGCTGGATTGGCCGGCCTGCATGGCCTGCACCGCATCCTCGAAGTGAAGGAACCCCGTGCGCAGGGCGGCAAGACCGGCACCGGCCTCTTCGGTGAGTTCCAGACCCTTGCTGGTGCGGCGGAACAGGACGACGCCGAGCAGATCCTCGAGCGCGCGAATCTGCTGGCCGACGGCGGCGGGGGTAACCGCCAGCTCGTCCGCCGCGCGCGTGAACGAGAGGTGCCGGGCCGCCGCATCGAAGACGCGCAGGGCGTTGAGGGGCAGGTGCGTGCGCTTCATGGCGCTTCCCTATGCCCGGTGGGCGCCGGGAGCAATCATGTTCCGGCCGACAGAACGAAGGCGGGGCAGATTTTGAACGCGATGCCCTGCGGGCAACCAGCGGGCCCGCGATGACGGGGAATTACCCGGCGGTGGCAGGTGCCGCCAGGGGAAAGAAGGGAATCAGCGCCTTGAACTGGCGCCCGTCGCTGCGACGGAAAGTGTAGTGACCCTCCATGCTGCCTTGCGGAGTCGAGAGCGGGCAGCCGGAAACATAGTCATGGCTCGCGCCCGGCCGAAGCACCGGCTGCTCGCCGACGACGCCGTCGCCATCGACGATGCTGACTTCCCCGTTGCCATCGGTGATGCGCCAGTGGCGCGTCATCAGTTGCAAGGTGTAGCCGGTATCGTTTTCCAGGCGGATGTGATACACCCAGAACCACTTGCCCGCCTCGATGCGCGATTGCTCGGGCAGGAAATTCACCGCGACACGGACCGTCAGGCCGTCGGTGATGGCGGTATGCTGGAACAGTTCCTTCATCTCACGGGGGAGCCTAACGACGAAACCGCAAGGCTTCAACTGCCTTGCGAACACTTTGCCACACAGTCGTCACCACGACTTCACGGCGGCTTCACGCGATCGAGGCCGCCGGGCATTCCAGGCTCCAGCGAAAGCCCTCGGGCGGATATTCGGCGGAAATCCGCGCCTCCAGCTTTACGCGCGGCACGTCGATCATGATGCGCGTGCCGAAGCCCTGGCGTTCGGGCGGATGCACCGGCGGGCCGCCGCTCTCGGCCCATTCGATGCGGAAGAGCGCCCGGCCGCCCCCTTCCCCCAGCGACCAGCGCACGGCGACTCGCCCTTCGGGGACCGAGAGCGCGCCGTACTTGATCGCGTTCGTTCCCATTTCGTGGAAAGCCATGGCCAGCGCCTCGGCGGCGCCGGGCGAAAGCAGGACCTGCGGCCCCTCGCATGTGATCTGCACCCGCGAATCGCCGAGCGAACGCAGCTGTGCCTCGATCATCTCCTGCACGGGAATGCGCGACCAGGCGCGGCGCACCAGCACATCCTGATTGGCCGCCAGCCCCTGGATGCGGTGTTCGAGGCGTTCGATGAAATCCTCCCGCCCCACGTCGGTGCGGCGCGCCAGCGACTGGACGATCGCCAGCATGTTCTTGCTGCGGTGGTTCACTTCCTGCAACAGCAGTTCGATACGCTCCTCCGCCTCGCGCATCTCGGTCACATCGGTGGCGGTCGCGAACCAGCAGATGACTTTTCCCGCCACATCCTGGATCGATACCGCGCGCGACAGGAACCAGCGATAGTGTCCATCCTTGCCGCGCAGCGGATAAGTATCCTCCCAGTTCTCTCCGCTCGCCAGCGTCGGGAGGCGTCCCGCCAGGACCCGCTCCAGGTGATCGGGATGCAACGCGGCCTGCCAGCGCCCTTCCAGCGCATCCTCGATCGACATGCCGGTGTACTCGGCCCACCGCTTGTTGGCCCAGATGATCCGTCCCTGGTCGTTGGCGATCCAGGCGATCTGGGCGATATTGTCCGCCATCAACCGGAAGCGTCGCTCGCTCTCTTCCAGCCGCGCGCGCAGCCGCAGGCTTCCGGTGATGTCGCGCGCGATCTTGCTGGCGGCGATCACGGCGCCGTTACCGTCAAGCACCGGCGAAACGGTGATGGCCAGATCGATCTCGCTGCCGTCCTTGCGCAGGCGCACGGTCTCGAAAGTGGGCACGCGCCTGCCCTGGCGGATACTGGCGATGATCTCGTCTTCTTCGGCCTGGCGCTCCCGCGGGATCAGCGTGCGCACGTTCCTGCCGACGATCTCCTCGGCGCTCCAGCCGAAGATGCGCTCGGCGGCGGCGTTCCAGCTCAGGATACGACCGGCGAGAGTCTTGCCCACGATCGCATCGTCCGTCGATTCGACGATCGCGGCAAGCAGCGCCGCCGCATCGGCGCCGAGATCTTCTCTATTCAGAGGCCGGCTTTCGCCAGCGCCTGATCGAGATCCTCGATCAGATCGTCGGCATCCTCGAGGCCGACATTGATGCGCAGCATGCCTTCGGAAATGCCCATGGCCTCTCGCCCCTCCGGTCCCATGTTATGGTGCGTGGTGGACGCAGGATGACACATCAGCGAACGCGAGTCGCCAATATTGTTAGAAATATCGATGAGTTGAAGGGCATCGAGCAGCGCGTGGGCCTGGGCGCGGCCGCCATCCAGGACGAAACTGAAGATCGGGCCGCAGGCATCCATCTGCTTTTTCGCCAGCGCCTGCTGCGGATGACCGTCGAGCCAGGGGTGCAGGATCAGCGGCACCCGGCCCGCCACGAACTCACCCACCTTGAGCGCGTTCTCGCTCTGCTTCCTGGCGCGCAGGTCCAGCGTTTCGAGACCCTTCAGCACTACCCAGGCGTTGAACGGCGAAAGGTTCGGGCCGGTGTTGCGCTGGAAGGGCAGCAGCTTTTCATTGATGAAGGCTTCGCTGCCGCAGACCGCGCCTGCCAGCACGCGCCCCTGCCCGTCCATCAGCTTGGTGGCCGAATAGGCGACGACATCCGCCCCGAATTCGAGCGGACGCTGCAGCGCCGCGGTGCAGAAGGCATTGTCGACCACGCTGGTGATGCCGTGGGCCCGGGCCAGGCCGCAGATATGTTCGAGATCGGCCACGTCCATCGTCGGGTTGGCGGGAGTCTCGAAGAAGAAAACCTTGGTGTTCGGGCGAATCGCCGCTTCCCAGGCGGCATTGTCGCAAGCGTCGACCACGGTGACGTCGATGCCGAAGCGCGGCAGCAGGTGATCGCCGAGCCAGCGGCATGAACCGAAGGCGGCGCGCGCCGAAACCATGTGATCGCCGGCGGAAAGCTGGCACAGCAGCGCCGCCGTCATCGCCGCCATTCCCGAAGCCTGGGTCCGGCACGCCTCCGCGCCTTCGAGCAGGGCGATCCGCTCTTCCAGCATCGCCACGGTCGGGTTCTGCAGGCGCGAATACGTCATGCCTTCCTGTTCGCCGGCAAAGCGCGCGGCGACGGTGGCGGCATCGTCGTAGCAATAGCCGGAGGTGAGGAACAGCGCCTCGCTGGTTTCGCCCATTTCCGATCGCCAGGTTCCCCCGCGGATCGCGCGGGTGGCGGGGCGCCAGTTGCGGGTCTGGTTACGGTCCTGTCCGGTCGTGCGTTTCATGCGCCAAGCCTCTAGGAGCGCCGAGGAGCCAAGGCAAGCGCAAGGGCAAGAGCAGCATGTCGTCGCCCTTGCGGTCCGGCGCATTCGTGCCTATCCCGCCCAGCCGATGCCGCTCGCCGCCCGACAGACCCGTGATCCGCTCGGCTGGTGCCTCGTGCTGGTGGCGGTATTCCAGTTGCTGGTGCTGTGGCGCATTGGCGTCCCCTCGCGCTTTTACTTCGACGAAGTTCATTATGTTCCCGCCGCGCGCAAGCTGCTGGACCTGATCCCGGCCAACCGCGAACACCCGATGTTCGGCAAGGAAGTGATTGCGGCGGCGATCCATTTCGTGGGGGACCGTCCGCTGGGCTGGCGCCTGGCGCCGGCATTGTTCGGCGGCCTCGGCCTGTTCGCCTTCTCCCGGCTGGTCTGGCACCTCTCGCAAAGGCGGCGCGCCGCGCTGCTGGCCACGGTGCTGCTGGCGACCAACTTCATGTGGTTCGTCCAGAGCCGCATCTGCATGCTCGACATGATCGAGGCCGCGCTGTGCATGACCGGGCTGTGGCAGTTCGCCGCCGCGCTGCGGACCCGCTCGGCCGGGCGGGCTCGGCTGCGGCTGATGCTCTGCGGGCTCGCCCTGGGCCTTTCGCTCGGCGCCAAGTGGAGCAGCGCGCCGGCGTTGATGATGCCGGGCCTGGCTTTCCTGATCCTGCGCATCCGCGACAGCGGGCTGGCGATCGTCGGCCGGAAGGGCGCGGGGCCGATCAAGGGCATCTCGCTGGCGGAAGCGACGCTGTGGCTGGGGCTGTTCCCGCTCGCCGTCTATTGGGCGACCTACCTGCCGGCGATGTTCTATGCCGACCGGCCCGTCCTGCCCCTCGGTTTCGTGGAGCAGCACGAATACATGATCCGCCTGCAGGAGAGCGTGAAGAAACCCCATCCCTACCGTACCTTCTGGTATCAATGGGTCGTCGACTGGCGGGGGATCTGGTACTTGTTCGAGAATGTCGACGGTGCCCAGCGCGGGATCGTGATGATCGGCAATCCCTTCAGCATGATCGCCGGCCTGTTCGCCCTGCTATGGGGCCTGTGGGCGGCGCTGCTGCGGCGGCGGTTCGATGCGCTGGCCTTCGCGGCGCTCTACGCCGCCTGCCTTGCCATGTGGATCTTCGACGGCAAGCCGGTGCAGTTCTATTACCATTACCTGCTGCCCGGCGCCTTTCTGATGGCGCTGCTGGCGCTGGCGCTGGACGCGCTGTGGGATCGCCGCGACCGCTGGCGCTCGCTGGCGAAAGGGTCCCTGGCCCTCTCCGTGCTGATGTTCGCGGTGTTCTACCCGATCCTCTCGGCCGCGCCGCTGCCGTTCAAGGACGCCTACAATTTCTGGATGTGGCTGCCGAGCTGGCGCTGATGCGCCAACCCGGACCGCCTCCGCGGAACGGGTAGCGACGACGCCTCTTCGACAGCGGTCAGCCCAGCTTGGACTTCAGGATTTCGTTGACCACCTGCGGGTTGGCTTTGCCCTGCATGGCCTTCATCGTCTGGCCGACGAAGAAGCCGAACAGCGCGACTTTGCCGCCCCGGTACTGTTCGACCTTGTCGGCATTGCCGGCAAGTACCTGGTCCACCGCCGCCTCGATCGCGCCGGAATCGGACTCCTGCTTGAGCCCCTCGCGCTCGACGATCACGGCGGCTCCGTTCCCGGTTTCAAGCATGATTTCAAGCACCTGCTTGGCGATCGAGCCCGAAATCGTGCCTATGCCGATCAGTGCCAAAAGTTCCGCTGCTTTTTCGGGAGTTACCGGCGATTCCTCAAGCGACTTGCCCAGCTTGTTGAGCGCGCCGAACAGCTCGGAAATGAGCCAGTTGGCCGCCTGCCTGGCAACTTCGGCGGGCTGCTTGCCCTGCGCCTTGGCGCATTCGCCCAGCAGCAGCTCGAACCAGCGCGCGGTATCGACGTCCGCCGTCAGCACGCCGGCGTTGTAGGGCGAAAGGCCCAGGTCGTGCTCGTAGCGATGGCGCTTGGCATCCGGCAATTCGGGCAGCGAGTTCCGGCACTCTTCCAGGAATGCATCGTCGAGTTCGAGCGGGAGCAGATCCGGATCGGGGAAATAGCGGTAGTCGTGGGCGTCTTCCTTGGACCGCATCGACCGGGTCGAGCCGGTGTTCGGATCGAACAGGCGGGTTTCCTGCACCACCTTGCCACCACTCTCGATCAGGTCGACCTGGCGGTTTGCCTCGTGCTCGATGGTCTGCATGACGAAGCGCACGGAATTGACGTTCTTGGTTTCGGTGCGCGTGCCGAACGGCTCGCCCGGGCGGCGGACGCTGACGTTCACGTCCGCGCGCATCGAGCCCTGGTCCATGTTGCCGTCGCACGAGCCGACATAGCGCAGGATGGTCCTCAGCTTCGACAGGTAAGCTCCTGCCTCGGCGGGAGAACGCATGTCCGGCCGGCTGACGATTTCCATCAGCGCCACGCCCGAACGGTTGAGATCGACGTAGGACATCGTCGGGTGCTGGTCATGCATCAGCTTGCCCGCATCCTGCTCGACGTGGATACGCTCGATGCCGATGGTCTTGGTCGAACCTTCGGGATCCTTCTCGTCAAGCTGGATCTCGATCGAGCCCTCACCCACCAGCGGGTGGTACAGCTGGCTGATCTGGTAGCCCTGCGGCAGGTCGGCATAGAAGTAGTTCTTGCGATCGAAGCGCGACCACTTGTTGATCTGCGCATTGATCGCAAGGCCCGTGCGCACCGCCTGGCGGATGCACTCCCGGTTCGGCACCGGCAGCATCCCCGGCATCGCCGCGTCGACCAGGCTGACCTGCGAATTCGGCTCCGCGCCGAAAGCCGTCGCCGAACCGGAGAACAGCTTGGAATTCGAAGTGACCTGCGCATGGACTTCAAGGCCGATCACGACCTCCCAGTCACCGGTTGCGCCCTGGATGCGATATGTGGATTCGGTCAATGTCAGAACTCCAGCGGATCGAGCAACTCGACTTCGGGAAAATAGCTTTCGAAGCGCTTGCGGTCACTCGTAAGAATTGGCCAGCTTCGATTGGCAGCCTGCGCACCAATCATGAAATCAGGCAGGATTGTGGTTCGTGGTCCGCCATTCAGGCGATAGGCGCGAAAGGCCACGCTGGCTCGAAAGGCATCGCCGTTGTCGAACGGTTCGACTTTCAAGCCAAGCTCCGCAAGCCGATCTTCAAAGGCGGCAAGGCTGGGCGATCCTGACGCGGTTTCAGCGAAGATCACCGGGTTGATCGCCGGTGATCTTTGCGACGCCAGAAGAATGTAGCTCTGGATAATCTTCTCGCTGCGTTCGCCAATACCATGCAACACTTCGATGACGATATTCGAATCGACGATCATACTTCAGCCGGCGGCCCTCGCATCAGTTCAAGCCATTGCTCGCTCGTCATGCCCTCTGGCAACGCATTATCGGCGGCAAACTTGCGCCGCGCTTCGCGCACGCCCTCCTGCAAACGTTCCGCCCGCTCGGTGCGCCGGGCATCGTCGGTTGCCCGGCCCAGAAGGACGTCACCATTTGCGTCGAGCGTAAAACTCACCAGATCGCCCGCCTTCAACCCCAAGGCGTCACGGATCGCCTGCGGAATCGTCGCCTGGAATTTCCGGGTCAGGCGAGAACTATAGTGCTGTGGCGGGACATGGACGTTCATGACGAAATGGTATTACCTCCGCTTGGTATTACCGTCAATCATCATCCATTTCGACTTTAGCGACACCAAACCAGGCATGACCTGGTCCCAAGCATAGCCCATCTCACCACCACTTCGCCGGCCGCGCCGCGAACCCCGCGCGCTGCTCGATCGCGAGCCCGGCGTTCAGCACGCCCTGCTCGTCGAAAGCCCGGCCGATGATTTGCAGGCCCAGCGGCAATCCCTCGCGGTTGAGGCCGGCCGGAACCGACATGGCCGGCAGCCCGGCCAGCGAGGCCGGGACCGCGAAGACGTCGTTGAGGTACATCTTGAGCGGATCGTCGACGTTCTCGCCCAGCGCGAAGGCGGCGCTGGGGGTGGTGGGGGCCAGGATCACGTCGCAACTCTCGAAAGCGTTCCTGAAGTCCAGGCTAATGAGCGTGCGGACCTTCTGCGCCTGGGTATAATAGGCGTCGTAGAACCCCGCCGAGAGCACGTAAGTGCCGATCAGGATGCGGCGCTTGACTTCGGCGCCGAAACCGGCGGCGCGGGTGGCGGCGTACATGTCCTGCAGGTTCGCGCCCTCGGGCAGGTCGCGCAGGCCATAGCGCACGCCATCATAGCGCGCGAGGTTGGAGGAAGCCTCCGCCGGGGCGATGATGTAGTAGGTCGGCAGCGCATACCGGGTGTGCGGCAGCGAAATGTCGATGATCTCGGCGCCGGCGTCCTTCAGCCAGGCGATGCCGTCGTCCCACGATCCGGCGACATCCTCGTCGAGGCCGTCGACGCGGTATTCGCGCGGGATGCCGACCTTCTTGCCCTTCATGTCGGCCGAAAGGTTCGCTTCCCATGCCGGCACCGGCAAGTCCAGGCTGGTCGAATCCTTGGGATCGAACCCGGCCATCGCCTCCAGCATGATCGCGCAGTCGCGGGTATCGCGCGCCATCGCGCCGGCCTGGTCGAGCGAACTGGCGAAGGCGATGATGCCCCAGCGCGAGCAGCGCCCGTATGTCGGCTTGATGCCGGTGATGCCGGTGAAGGCGGCGGGCTGGCGGATCGAGCCGCCGGTGTCGGTGCCGGTCGCGGCCGGGCACAGCCGCGCCGAGACCGCCGCCGAGGAACCGCCCGAGGATCCGCCGGGCGCGAGCGGAGCCCAGTTCTTCCCATTTTCCGCGCCGCCGTCGCTACGCCGCCAGGGCGAGACGACATTGCCGAAATAGCTCGTCTCGTTCGAGGAACCCATCGCGAACTGATCGAGGTTGAGCTTGCCGAGCATGCCGCACCCCGCGTCCCACAGCTTCTGCGAGACGGTCGATTCGTACTGCGGCTTGAAACCTTCCAGGATATGGCTTGCGGCGGAAGTCTGCACGCCGATCGTGGCGAACAGATCCTTCATGCCGATCGGCACGCCGCCCATCTTGCCCAGCGGCTCGCCCCTGGCGCGTTTCGCGTCGATCGCCCGGGCGGCCTCGATCGCGGCCTCGGGAGTGGCGACGATGAAGGCGTTGAGCGCGTCCTGCGCGGCGGCGACATTGGCGTTGAACGCCTCGGCCACTTCGATGGCGGTGAAAGCGCCGCCGGCAACGCCATCGCGGATCGCGGCCACGCCAAGTTCGGTAAGGTCAGTCATGCTGTGGTCCAGCCATTGTGTGCCGCATGCCCTTCGACAGGCCCGGGGCGAGCGGGGAGAGTTTTGATTTCGTCATCGCCGCGATCAAAGGGGCCCGACCGCGCTTATCCTGAGCTTGTCGAAGGATCATTCGATCACCTTGGGCACGCCGAAGAACCCGTGCTCGGCGGCCGGCGCGTTGGCCAGCACTTTGTCGCGAATGCCGCCGCCGGTAAGCGGGTCGGCATCGATCACGTCCTGGCGCAGGCGCAGCGTGTTGGGGATCACGGCGGTCATCGGCTCGACGCCGGAAACATCGACTTCGCCGAGTTGTTCGACCCAGGCGAGAATGCCGTTGAGTTCGGGCACCATCGCCTCAAGCTCCTGCTCGCTCACCTTGATGCGGGCGAGGCTGGCGATCCTGGCCACGGTTGCGGTATCGACCGACATGGCTGTTCCTCAATGATCGTGAGGCCGAAGCGCGGCCCCCACACTTTACGGACTTTGCGTTTCCTACCGAAGGCGGACGCCGGGCGCCAGCGGGGCCCGGCGCGGGCGATCAGGGCTGGACCGGCGCCTCTCCGGCCGGGGCTTGCGCCCCCGGCGCGCCCTGGGACTGCATCTGCATCTGTTGCAGCTGCTGCATGATGCGCTGCTGCTGCTCGATCTCGGCGCGACTCTTGAAGTCGAGCAGGTCGATCTCGAAGGTCAGGTCGGTATTCGCCGGAATATCGCCAACCGCCTTGTCGCCATAGGCGAGCTGCGAGGGAATCTCGACCTTGTACTTGCCGCCGCGCTGCATCTTCACGAGCGCCTTCGAGAAACCGGGGACCACTTCGCCCAGCGCCATCGGCACCTGCTGGGCCTGGTCGAACACCTTGCCGTTGGGCAGCGTGCCCTTGTAGTTAATCAAGACCACGTCCTCCATCGTCGGCGACTCGCCCGATCCGGCGGTCAGCGTCTCGACATGGACGGCGGGCGGCATGGCGGCATAGGCGATGCCGCCGGCGGCCAGCGCGATCGCGGCCACGCCAAGCCAGATCTTGGTCAGCGAGCCCTTGGCGATCGGTTGCAGCGGGACGCGGGTGATCTCTGTCATCGTCTATCGGCCTCGTAGTCGGAATTTCGCGCCTTGCGGATACACGAAGGGCGCGGATGGAATTTCCGCGCCCTCATGGCTGAAGCGGGGCCCGCGTTCAAGTGGAACCCGCTGCTGGCCCGTCTTCCGCTCCTGTCTTCCGCGCGGGAGCGCGGAGAACCAGCCTACTTGGCGCCGTCGCGCTCCAGGCGCTTGCGCTCAAGCTTGCGGGCGCGGCGCACGGCCGCGGCCTTTTCGCGGGCGCGCTTCTCGGAAGGCTTTTCGTAGTGACGGCGCAGCTTCATCTCGCGGTAGACACCTTCGCGCTGCAGCTTCTTCTTGAGCGCACGAAGAGCCTGGTCGACATTGTTGTCGCGAACGAGAATCTGCATAAACCGACTTACCTCACAATTCGAAGGCGCGAGCCCCGCATTCCGACGCGGGGAACACCTCACAAGAAACACGAAACCTTCGCATGAAATACGAAAGGGCGCCGAATCCCCATCGGGATCGGCTCGAAGTTGGGGGCCGCTAGCATCGGGAGAACAAAAAGGCAAGCCACCTCGCCAGTGAACTTCTCGCCAGTGAACTTGCGCTCCGAACTCACCCGATGCTTACGCTGAAACCTCGCGCCTGGATACTTGTTCCGCGCAGGAGAAATCCGCACCCGCGCGGCTTTGTCCATTGAATGGCGCGAAGAACCCCAATTCCGAACGCCGGCGCGGTGCTCCGGCATCGCGGTCCCCGCCTCAGGCCAGTTGATCCACGATCAGGCCGCTGGTCGAGCGGGCGGTGCCGCTTGTCGAGGTGGTGTAAGTCGCATTGGCGGCAAGGCCGGCGCGCAAGTTCTCCACAAAGGCCTGGATCGAGGACAGCAAGGCATCGGCCGAAGTATCGGTATCGTCGCTGGCTGAGGTATTCGATTCATCGCCCGATGGCGGCGGGGGTGGCGGCGGTCCTCCGGGGCCTTGCGGTCCGCCGGGGCCGCCCATGCCTTGCAGGCCGGCCGTGCCCTCGACGCCGGCAACCGTGCTCCCTTCCGTGGAGGCGGCCATTTCCGGCGGCGGACCACCCGCCTGCGAGGGCCCTTGCGCGAACAGGTCCTGCAACTGTGCCGCCTGCTCTTCGGTGAGGGTTCCGGCGTCGACCTGATCGGAGATCAGCGAATCGATCCGGGCCTTCATCTGCGAGGGATCGAGCCGGTCGGCCGAGCCGGTGGAACTCGATCCGAGAGTGCTGTCGATCGAATCGAGCGCGCTTTCGAGCGCCGCGGCGTCCGTTTCGCTGATCGAGCCAGCCTCGACGGCCGACGAGATCTTGTTGTCCATATCGGTGCGGGGATTGAATGGCGGACGCGGCGCGCCCGCCGAAGACATGACTTGCATTCTTCGGTCTCCATCGGGAGTTGGCGTCGCACCGTGGCCGTGGGTAACCGAACATGGCTGATATCGCGTCAACCCGGTCTACGCAAAGCACCGTATGCCGGCCGAATCTGGTGGAGATTTGGAAAACCGCGCGTTCGCCGCTAAGGCGGCCGGATGCCTCAACCAACTTTTCTTGCCGCTTCGCTCTATGTGGTGCTGGGCGGCGGCTTCGGCTCCTGGCTGCGCTTTCTGGTCGGCCGTGCCTGGACCGCCGCGCTTGGCCCGGTGCGGGCCGGCGAATTTCCCTACGGCACGCTGACCGTGAACGTCGTCGGGAGCCTGTCCATGGGCCTGCTGGTGGGATGGCTGGCCCGCTTCGGCAGCCACGGCGAGGGGACGCGGCTGCTGCTGGGAATCGGCGTGCTGGGCGGTTTCACCACGTTCTCCTCGTTCAGCCTGGACATCGTGGTGCTGGCGCAGCGCGGACAGCTGGGCCTTGCCGCCTTCTACACCGGTATTTCGGTGATCGCCGGCGTCACCAGCCTGTTCCTGGGGCTCCTGATGATGCGGAGCGTGGCATGAGCGCGGCGGTACGTCAGTTCACCGTCGGCAGCGACGACGACGGGGTGCGGCTGGACCGCTGGTTCAAGCGCCACCTGCCGCAAGTCGGCTTCGCGATGGTTTCGCGCTGGGCCCGGACCGGGCAACTGCGCGTCGATGGCAAGCGCGCCGATGTCGACACCCGGCTGGCGGCCGGACAAGTGCTGCGCGTCCCCCCGGGCGGAGAGGCGAAACCGGGCGGCAAGGCCGCCGCCCCCCGGCGCGCGCTGACCGAGGACGAACTGGAACGCGCCGATGCGATGGTGCTGACGCAGGACCGCGCGGCGATCGTGCTCAACAAGCCGCCGGGCCTCGCCACGCAGGGCGGCAGCGGCATGAAGGAGCACGTCGACGGCCTGCTCGATGCCTATGCCCCCAGTGGGCCCAGGCCCCGGCTGGTCCACCGGCTCGACAAGGACACTTCGGGCGTGCTGCTGATCGCCCGCACGCCCGGCAGCGCCGCGTTCTTCTCCAAGCGCTTTTCCGGGCGTTCGGCCAGGAAGATCTACTGGGCGCTGGTGGTCGGCGTGCCTTCCATCGATGACGGCATGATCGAACTGCCGCTCGCCAAGCAGCCGGGCACCGGCGGCGAGAAGATGCATGTCGACGAGAAGGAGGGCCAGAGCGCCCGGACCCGCTATCGCGTGCTCGACCGCGCGGGCAACCGCGCCGCCTGGGTGGAACTGCATCCGCTTACAGGCCGCACCCACCAGCTTCGCGTCCATATGGCGGCGATCGGCCATCCGATCGTCGGGGACGGCAAGTACGGCGGCCAGGACGCGTTCCTGACGGGCACGATCAGCCGCAAGATGCACTTGCACGCGCGGCGCCTCATCATCGATCATCCGGACGGCACTCCGCTCGACGTCACCGCCCCCCTGCCCGAGCACTTCGCCAATTCGATGGTCTCGCTCGGCTTCGACGAGGCGGACGGCGCGCAGCTGCCCGATGCACCGCCGGAAGCCGGCAAGGAAGAACGCAAGAAAGCCGCCAAGGCCCACGCCAAGCAATACCGCAAGGAACGCCGGGGCGAGCGGCGCAAGCGCGGCGACGAGCCCTCCGCGCCGAAACCCGCCCGCGCCGCCCGCCCCGGCGTCGCTCGCCCCGGCGCCGCCCGCCCTGGCACGGGCCGTCCCGGTGCCTCGCGTCCCGGTGCCTCGCGTCCCGGCGCCGCTCGCAAGCCCGGCGGACCGCCCCCGAAGGGCCGGCGATGAAACTCGCGGTGTTCGATTGCGACGGCACGCTGATCGACGGCCAGGCTTCGATCTGCGAAGCGATGGAGGCCGCCTTCGCGGCTTTCGCGCTCCGTGCCCCGCCGCGCGGGACGATCCGCCGCGCCGTCGGCCTGTCGCTGCCCCAGGCGATTCACCAGCTCCTGCCCGACAGCGACGAGCAACAGCAGCACGCCGTCGCCGAAGCCTATAAGGAGGCCTTCCGCACCGCGCGGAACGAGGGCCGCCTTTCCCAGCCGCTGTTCCCCGGCATCGAGGACACCCTGCGCGCGCTGCACGGGGCCGGCTGGACGCTGGGCGTCGCCACCGGCATGTCCGACCGGGGGCTGACCCATTGCCTGGCCGCCAACGGCGTGACCGGGCTTTTCGTCACGCTCCAGACCGCCGATCGCCACCCTTCCAAGCCGCACCCGGCGATGCTGGAGGAAGCATTGGCCGAAGCCGGCGCGCTGCCCGGCGAAACGGTGATGATCGGCGACACCGCTTACGACATGCAGATGGCGGTCAGCGCCGGCACCCGCGCCGTGGGCGTCGACTGGGGCTATCACCACCCGCGCGAACTCGCGGCGGCCGGGGCCGAGGCGGTCGTCGAGACGCCCGGCGAGCTGCTGGAATACCTGCTGCGATGAGCGACCGCGATCCTGCCGCCGCGCGCTTCGCCGCGATCCAGGTCACGCGCCTGATGGGCGCGGCCTGCGTGATCGCCGGCATGCTCGTCGTCGCCCGCCGTCTGCTGCCGGAACTGCCCGAATGGGCTGGCTATGTGCTCATCGCCATCGGCCTGGTCGATACCTTCGTCATCCCGCCGATCCTCATCCGCAAGTGGCGCAGCCCGAAATGAAGCGTTTCTACAAGGACGTAACGGTCGAGCCGGCCGATGGCGGCTGGCGCGTCCTGCTGGACGGGCGCGGCGTCAAGACAGCCGGCGGACGAGCGCAAATAGTGCCGACATGGGCGCTGGCGGAGGCACTGGCGGCGGAATGGGCCGGCCAGGGCGAAAAGATCGACGCAGCCGGGTTTCGCTGCCGCGACCTTGCCGATTTCGCCATCGATGCCGTCGCCACCGCCCGGGCGCAAGTGATCGCCGAACTGCTGCCCTACGCCGAGACCGACACGCTGTGCTACCGCGCCGACCCGGAGGACGCGCTCTACAAACGCCAGATCGCGGTCTGGGAGCCGCTGCTGGCCGGGATCGAGGCGCGGCTGGGCGTCCGGTTCGCGCGCGTATCGGGGATCGTCCATCGGCCGCAGCCCGAAGCGACGCTGGCGCGGCTGCGACAGGAACTGGAGCGCGAAAGCCCCTTCGCCCTGGCGGCGCTCAGGATGCTCGCCAGCCTTGCCGCTTCGCTGACCATCGCGATCGAGGCGATCCGTCCCGGCGCCGACGCGGAAATCCTGTGGCGCGCCGCCGAGCTGGAAGCCGACTGGCAGGTCGAGCTGTGGGGAGAGGACTGGCAGGCGGCCGAGAACCGCGCCGCGCGTTTCGAGGCTTTCCGGCTGGCGATGCGGCTGGCGGAGCTTTCCCGGCCGGCATGAAGCTGGTCTCCGGCCGCAAGGGTTTCGGGCGGCACGGCGCCGTGCTCATGACGCCAAAAGCCCGCCCCGGCGGAACCGGGGCGGGCTTCCTGGCAGGGCGGGAAGGCAAAGCCCCCCGCCCGTCCTTCTTGAGATCAGAACTTCATGCCGAGCGCGATGATGCCGTCGTTACGGCTGAAATCGGCTTCGTAGTTCGAGTAACGGTACTCGGCCTTCACGAACAGGCTGTCGCTGAGGTCGTACTGGAAACCCGCGCCCAGGCGCACGCCGTCGGCGTTGGCGGAGGCGGCACTGAACGTCTCGCCATCGTCATAGGTCACGCGAAGGCGGGCATTGGTGTAGCCGGCGAGCACGTAGAGCTTGCTCTTGGCGCCGACCGAGGTGCCGAGGCGGACGACGGCGGACAGGTCGCGGCCGGTCTTCGCGCAGAGGCGATCACCCTCGACCTCGACGTCGCTCGCGCATTCCTTGACGGTGCTGTCCGCAGCGGTGCCCTGGATGCCGACGAACATGCCGCCCGAGATCGGCAGGTCGTAACCGGCCGAAACGCCGTAGGCGACGCCTTCATCCGATTCACCGTCGACGGAGATGGAATCGAGGCCCGTCTCAACCTGGACGTAAGCCTGGGCATTGGCGGCGGCGGGGATGGCGAACAGCGCGGCGGCGGTGCCGGCGACGATGAACTTCTTCATGATAACTCCTGCATGTTCTTTGTCTCTACCGCGCCGTTTCCGGCGGCGGGGAATGGCCCCATACAAGCGAGGAGTGTTCAGTCAAACCGATAGGTAGAAGAAAAATGAAACAAAAGCGCCATTGTTGCATTGCTACAACAGCGACTGAGCGCACCTGACTTCGAGTGTATTGGGTTTGCGCCGTTTCAATCGATGTCAGTACGTTCGAGCGGACATATCGGGAAATATTTTAGTATTTCTCCCTTTACTATCGCCGCCCCGGTTCCCATGTGCGGCGTTCATCCGGTCAATCGCCCTTCACCCAATCGGCCACTTGCCGCGCGACATCGTTGGCCGCCTGGTTGAGCGCGGGGCCGACCGCATTGGCCTTGGGCTCGACGCCGTTCACGATCGCCTCGAAACGCTTCGTGGAGATTTCGGCGTCGCCCGCCCGGCTGCCGCGCATCGCGTCGAAACGCACGACCACCGCGCTCTTCTGCACGTCATAGCCCATCTGCAACAGGCGTCCTCCAACCTGCGTCTTGCCGGTGACTTCGAAGTCGCCGCCTTCCACCACCAGCTTGCCGGTCCGGGCCCGGATGGTCTCGGCCAGCAGCGAGCGGAACTGGCGCGCGGGCTTTTCGACCCAGGCGGCATCCTTGAGATAGGCCAGCCGCGCGGCATCGACGCGCACCGGCACGCGCAGCACGTCCAGGCTGCGATCGGCCTCGGGATCGAGCACCACGAGCGCATCGCCCAGTTGCCCGCTCGCCGTCGCACCGGCCGGAGCGGTTTCCTCGGGTGTCAGGCGGAAGAGCTCTTCCGGTGCCTTCCCGCCAATGCTGACGCACCCCGCAAGGGCAAGGCACGCCGCCACCGCCAGCAGGCCGCTGCGAATACCCGCATTGCGAAAGGACCTCATCGTTTTTCCCATAGTGGCCCCAATCATGGCTTGTAGTCCGGCAATCTCTGGCCCTTCAGCAGGGCTCCGGCGCCCTGTTCGTCGATCTTCTCGGTAACGTTGCGCAGCGCCTTGCTGGTCGCGCGCAAATCGCGAATCGCGGCCTCGGCGGCGGGCAGCGTCTGCCCGGAGACACGGTCCAGCGCCGGCTGCGCGTGCTGCATCGTCTTGTCGAGCTGGTCCATCGATTTCTGCGCTGATGCCAGCGTCTGGCGCAGCTGCGCCGCCAGCGAATTGCCTTCGCTGCCCAGCAGATCGTTCGCCTTGGCGGCAACGCCCTGGAACTCGGCCAGCGTCAGGGTCGCCTGGTCGAGCGTGCCCTGCAGTTCCAGCAGGGTCTTGCGCATTTCCGGCGTCGCGGCGGAAAGGTCGCGCGTCATCTTGTCGGTATTGCGCAGGATTCCCGTGATCGAGCGGCGGTTCTCCTCGGACAGCAGCAGGTTCAGGCTCTCCGTCAGGGTCGCGAGCCGCTCCATCAGCAGCGGCGCGTTCGCCAGAACTTCGCTGAAGGCGCCGGGCTTGGTGGGGATGACCGGCACGCCTTCCGGCCCCGGCTCCACGATCAGCGGCGCCCCTTTCTTCGCGCCGTCGAGCTGGATGTCGGAAACGCCGGTGAAACTGCCCTGGATGGTCGCCGCGGTGCCCACCGTGATCGGCACCTTCTTGTCCACCTTGACGCGCACGCGCACGAAGCTGGGGTCCCGCGGCCACAGCTCGATCTGCGAGATCTGGCCCACCGGCACGCCCGCATAGGACACTTCCGATCCCTTCGCGAGGCCGTCCACCGATTGCTTGAAGAAGATGTCGTACTCGCTCTGGGCGCCCTCGCCCAGCCGCGCGATCCAGATGACGAACGCCGCCAGCGCCGCCAGCAGCACCAGCGTGACGGCTCCTACCCAGACGTGATTGGCCCGTGTTTCCATGCCGTAAGCTATGCCCCCGTGTTGCCGGCGCTGTCCACACCGGCCGGCTGCGTTGGTTCCTCGGCGGTCCGCCGGATGGGCCGGTCCACCATCACGCGCGGATCGCCCTTGGCCACCAGCGCCGCCCGGCCGCGCGGACCGTTGAAGTATTGCTGAATCCACGGATGGTCGAGCGCGAGCAGTTCCGGGATCGTGCCCACCGCGATCACGTGCCCGTCCGCCAGCACGGCCACCCGGTCGCAGATCGCGTGGAGCGTGTCGAGATCATGGGTAATCAGGAACACCGTCAGCCCCAGCGTCTCCTTGAGCTCGCGGGTCAAGGCATCGAAGGCGGCGGCCGAGATCGGATCGAGGCCGGCGGTCGGCTCGTCGAGGAACAGCAGCTCCGGATCGAGCGCCAGCGCGCGCGCCAGCCCGGCGCGCTTCCTCATGCCGCCCGACAGCTCGCTGGGATACTTGAACGCGGCTTCCTCCGGCAGGCCCGAGAGGCGCACCTTGAAGCGGGCGATTTCCCCGCGCAGGCCGTCGGAAAGTTCGGGATAGAACTGCCTGAGCGGCACTTCGACATTCTCGCCCACGGTCAGCGTGGAAAACAGCGCGCCGCCCTGGAACAGCACGCCCCAGCGCGAGCGCAAGTCCACGCCGTCATCCTCTTCCGCCTCGCCGATATGGTGGCCCAGCACGCAGATCCGCCCCGCGGCCGGGTGCTGCAGGCCAATGATCGCGCGCATCAGCACCGACTTGCCGGTGCCCGAGCCGCCGACCACGCCCAGGATTTCCCCCTTGCGGACTTTCAGCGAGAGATCGTCATGGATCACGTGCTCGCCGAAGGCCGTGCGCAGCCCTTCGACCACGATCGGATATTCGCCGTGATAATCGTCGGAAAGATCGGTCATTTCCAGCCGATCTCCGTGAAGAAGATCGCGAAGAAGGCATCGAGCACGATCACCGTGAAGATCGCCGTGACCACCGCCTGGGTGGTGCGCTTGCCCACTTCCTCGGCGCTTCCGGACACCTGCATGCCCTGGTAGCAGCCGGCCAGCGCCACGATCAGCGCGAAGACCGGGGCCTTGACCAGGCCGACCCACACGTCGGTGAGCGGCACCACTTCCTGTGTGCGCTGGAGGAAGGTCCAGAACGGGATGTCGAGCGCGATGGTGGAGATGAAGGCGCCGCCGATGATTGCCAGCACCGCCGAATAGAAACCCAGCAGCGGCATCATCACCATCGAGGCCAGCACGCGCGGCACCACCAGCGCCTCCATCGGCGAGACGCCGATCGTGCGCATGGCGTCGACCTCCTCGGTCAGCTTCATCGTGCCGATCTGCGCCGCGAAGGCGGAGCCGGAACGGCCGGCGACCATGATCGAGGTCATCAGGATGCCCAGCTCGCGCATGGCGAGGCGGCCGGTGAGGTTGATCGTGTAGATCTCCGCCCCGAACTGCTGAAGCTGCACCGCGCCCTGCTGGGCGATGACGATGCCGATCAGGAAGCTCATCAGGCCGATGATCCACAGCGAGTTGACCCCCACGTACTGCATGTGGTGGACCAGCGCGGTGCCCCTGAGGCGCGAGGGATGCCGCGCGATCGTGCCGAAGCCGACGACCAGTTCGCCCAGGAACGCGACCGACTTCAAGAAGCCGCGCCCCCAGCCGGTCACCAGGTCGCCGAACTCCGCCAGGGTGCGCAGCAGCAATGGCGGGGCCGGCTCGGGCTCCGCCTCGTGCGCGGCCATGTCGCCGATCGCGCCGAACAGACGGTGCGCCTGTTCGCTCTGGCCCACGATCGAAAGGCCATGTTCGCGCGCGTAGTGGGCGACGAGCCAGGCGCCGGTGGTGTCGATATCGGTGACGCCCGAGATGTCGATGCACGCGAAATTGCCGTCGAGCGCGGCCAGTCGGACATCGAGATCGCCGAGCGAATACACGCGCAGATGGCCTTTGAGCGCCAGTCTGGGGACGCCGCCATCGTCGCTTTCCGACAAGGTGAATTCAGCCCATTCCCGCATTTGCGCTCGTATTGAGGGAAAATCCGTGGACCGGCAAGGGGTTCCGCCGATGCGACGAATTGTGTGACGTCCCTGCCATGGCAGGTCCTTGCGGCAAAACCGTGGCAGTCCCGCCTTGCGCGCGAACCCGGGCACTGGCAAAGCGCCCGCGCCATGACCGACAACACGCCTGAAGCCGCCCTCGACAAGACTTTCGACCCCGCCCGGATCGAGGCGAAGTGGTACGCCCACTGGGAAACCGGCGGCCTGTTCCGCCCGGATCGGCCGGACGCGCAGCCCTTCACCATCGTCAACCCGCCGCCGAACGTGACCGGTTCGCTGCATGTCGGCCACGCGCTCGACAACACCTTGCAGGACGTGGTGATCCGCTACGAGCGCCTGCGCGGCAAGGACGCGCTGTGGGTGGTGGGCACCGACCACGCCGGCATCGCCACGCAGATGGTGGTCGAACGCCAGCTGGAGGAGCGGCAGGACAAGCGCACCAATTACACGCGCGACGAATTCGTGAAGAAAGTGTGGGAATGGAAGGCGGAGAGCGGCGGGGCGATCACCCGCCAGCTGCGCCGCCTGGGCTGCTCGATGGACTGGAGTCGCGAGCAGTTCACCATGGACCCGCACTTCACCAGGGCAGTGGTGAAGGTCTTCGTCGACCTCCACCGGGAGGGCCTGATCTACCGCGACAAGCGGCTGGTGAACTGGGACCCCAGGCTCAAGACCGCGATCAGCGATGTCGAAGTGGAAACGCGCGAGGTCAGCGGATCGTTCTGGCACTTCAAGTACCCGCTCAGCGACGGTTCGGGCCACATCTCGGTCGCCACCACCCGGCCCGAGACGATGCTGGCCGACATGGCGGTGGCGGTGAATCCGGCGGACGCGCGCTACAAGCCGCTGATCGAGCGCGGCGCCACCGTGACGCTGCCGATCACCGGGCGCGAGATCCCCATCGTCGCCGACGAGCACGCCGATCCGGAACTCGGCTCGGGCGCGGTGAAGATCACGCCTGGGCATGACTTCAACGATTTCGAGGTGGGCAAGCGCGCCGGGTTCAAGCCGGCGCAGATGCTCAACATGCTCGATGCCGAGGCGCGCGTGTGCCAGACGGCGGACCGGCTGATCCCGGCCGAGCTGATCGGGCTGGACCGCTACGAGGCACGCGCGCGCGTGGTCGAGCTGATGGACAATGACGGCCTGCTGGAGAAAGTCGAGGAACGCGTCATCCCCACGCCCTATGGCGACCGCGGCGGCGTGGTGATCGAACCCTGGCTGACCGACCAATGGTATGTCGATGCCAAGGCGCTGGCCAGGGCCCCGATCGAGGCGGTGCGCGCGGGCGCCATCGAGATCGTGCCGAAGGCCTGGGAGAAGACCTTCTTCAACTGGATGGAGAACATCCAGCCCTGGTGCGTTTCCCGCCAGCTCTGGTGGGGGCACCGGATTCCGGCCTGGTACGGCCCGAAGATCATCCCCTACGGCGGCCACCAGAAGGACCCCCGGCTCGAAACCTACTTCTACGCCCCGGACGAGCGCGAGATCTTCGTCGCCGAGAGCGAGGAAGCCGCGATCGCGCTGGCCAGTGAGCACTATGCCGCCTACCTGCCCGAAGGCGGCATGGTGCCCGTCCACCCCAGCTACGACGCGGTGGCGACCGATCCCCTGCCCTCGATCACCCGCGACCCGGACGTGCTGGACACCTGGTTCTCCTCCGCCCTCTGGCCCTTCGCCACCCTGGGCTGGCCGGAAAGCGAAAATCCTCCCCGTGTCGGGGAGGATTTGCTTTCGCGCCATTACCCCAACGACCTGCTCATCTCGGGCTTCGACATCCTGTTCTACTGGGACGCGCGGATGGCGATGCAGGGCCTGCACTTCATGAAGCAGGTGCCGTGGAAGCGGCTCTACCTGCACGGGCTGGTGCGCGCGGCGGACGGGCAGAAGATGTCCAAGTCCAAGGGCAACGTCGTCGACCCCCTCGGGATGATCGACAAGTACGGCGCCGACGCGCTGCGCTTCTTCATGGCCGCCATGGAAAGCCAGGGCCGCGACGTGAAGATGGACGAGAAGCGCGTCGAGGGTTACCGCAACTTCGCCACCAAGCTGTGGAACGCGGCGCGTTTCTGCCAGTCCAACGGCATCGGCGCCAGCACCTCGATTGCCGCGCCGGAAGCAAGGCTGGCGGTCAACAAGTGGATCATCGGCGAAGTGGTGGAAACCGTCGCGGCGCTCGACAAGGCCCTGGCCGAACTGCGCTTCGACGCGGCCGCCAACGCGATCTACCATTTCGTGTGGGATCAGTTCTGCGACTGGTATCTGGAACTGATTAAGCCGGTGCTCAATCCTCCCCGGGACGGGGAGGTGGCAGCGCGAAGCGCTGACGGAGGGGATTCGCGCCCCGACACGGCCGCGGGTGAGGACGCCAATCCCCTCCACCACCCTGCGGGCGGTCCCCCTCCCCGTGCCGGGGAGGATGAAACGCGCGCCGTCGCCGGCTGGGTGCTCGACCAGATCCTGGTCATGCTCCATCCGTTCATGCCGTTCGTCACCGAAGAGCTGTGGAGCAAGCTGGGCGAGCGGCCTTACGAGCTGATCGTGGCCAAGTGGCCGCAGCCGGTGAACAACGTCACGCTGAACGCCGGAGTTCATCGGATCGATGCCGACGCGCGCGACGAAATGCAGTGGATCATCGAGGCGATCTCGAACTTGCGGGCAACGAAGAACGAAGTGGGTATCGCACCGGGCCAGCGCCTGGTCGGCTATGTCGAGGAATCGGCTCCGATCGTGGGCAAGTACTTGGCAAATGGCGGCCACTATTTTGACCGCGTAGGCCGCATCAACATACGATATCCCGACAAGGCGCTCGAAGGCAGCGCACTTCGAATTTCGATTCCTTCGGCAACGCTGGTCATCCCCCTCGAAGGCGTGATCGATATCGCCGCCGAAAAGGCCCGCCTCGAAAAGGCGCTGGCCGCATCGCAAAAGGAACGCGGCGCCCTCGCCAAGCGGCTCGAGAACCCGGCTTTCGTGGAAAAGGCCAAGCCCGAGGCGGTCGAGAAGGCGCGGGCGGACCATGCCATGCACGCGGCGGAAGCCGAGCGGCTGGCCGCGGCGCTCAAGCGGCTGGGATAATCCTCCCCGGAATGGGGAGGGGAACCGGCCGCGCAGCGGATAGTGGAGGGGGGACTCGCGTCCTCTCGCGCCGTTTGCCTTGAACAGAGTCCCCTCCCGGCCAGGAGAAGAATTTTCAATTTTCCTACATCCCCGCTCTCTGTCACTGTCGAATCATGACCACGATACCAGTCAACTTTCGGACGGCTCCGGCAGCCCGGCGCAACCGCCGGCGGGTGACATTCTGACGCCCCCATGCTGACCCTGGCCACCACCACTCCGGGCGAACCCGAAATCTTCGCCTCGCTGCAAGGCGAAGGGCCGTCCATCGGGCGGCCGAGCACGTTCGTGCGGCTTTCGCGCTGCAATCTCGCCTGCCAGTGGTGCGACACTGCCTATACCTGGCGCTTCGACGGCGACAACCGCCCCCACCGCGACGATCTGGCCTTCGCGCGCCAGGCCAACCAACTCGCCCTGGAAGAAGCGGACGTCGCCGCCCGCGTGGCCGCCCTGCCCCCGGATCGCCTGGTGATAACCGGGGGTGAACCGCTGCTGCAGGGCGCGGCGCTGGCCCGCATGGTGGCGGCTCTGGAAACCGCGCGCGCCGGCATGCATGTGGAGATCGAGACCAACGGCACCGTCGCCCCGCATGCCGCGCTCGATCCGCTGGTGGATCAGTACAATGTCAGCCCCAAGCTGGCGCATAGCGGCAATCCGGCCGAGCTGGCGCTGCCGCCCGAGCGGCTGGACGCCTGGGCGGCCGATCCCCGCGCCTTCTTCAAGTTCGTGATCGCCGATCCCGCCGACCTGGGCGAAGTGCAGGGGCTGCGCCGCCGCCATGCGATCATGCCCGATCGCCTGTTCCTGATGCCGGAAGGCCGCTCCGCCAATGTCCTGCGGGAACGGTCCGGCTGGCTCGCCGAAATCTGTGCCCAGAACGGATTTCGCTTCACCGACCGCTTGCACATCCATCTCTGGGGCGACACGAGGGGAACATGAACGAGGCTTCCCCCATCCCCGTCGGCGAACAATCCACGATCGAGATCGAGACTGCGCCGCGCCCGGCGATCAAGGGCGATCTGACGCAGGGCCCGATCCTGAAGACATTGATCTTGTTCGCGGTGCCGATGCTGCTGTCCAACGTGCTGCAGACGCTCAACGGCTCGATCAACGCGATCTGGGTCGGCCGGCTGCTGGGCGAAAGCGCGCTGGCGGCGACCGCCAACGCCAATGTCGTGATGTTCCTGCTCTACGCCGCGATCTTCGGCTTCGGCATGGCGACCACGGTGCGCGTCGGGCAGCATTTCGGCGCGGGTGATATCGACGCCGCGCGCCGCATGTTCGGCTCGGGCACCGGCTTCTGCTTCGGCCTGTCGCTGGTGGTCGCCGCGCTGGGGGGGATCTACACCCCTGCCCTGCTGGACGCGCTGGGCACGCCGGAGGCCAGCAAGATCGAGGCGCTGAGCTATCTGCGCGTGATCTTCATCACGATACCGCTGGGCAGCGTCAACATGATGATCTCCATGGCCATGCGCGGCGCCGGCGATTCCAAGACGCCAATGTACGCGATGATCCTGGCGGTCGCGATCGACGTCTGCTTCAACCCGCTGCTCATCATGGGCGTGGGCCCGCTGCCGCGCCTGGGCATCACCGGCTCGGCGATCGCCACCGCCTGCGCCAACGTCACCGGCATGGTCTACCAGATCTGGCGGATTTACCAGCAGGACCTGCCGATGCGCCTGCGCGGGCACGAACTGCGCTATGCCGTGCCGCGCAGCGCGGAACTGCGCTACGTGCTGGCCAAGGGCCTGCCGATGGGCGCGCAGCTGCTGCTGGCTTCCTCGGCCGGGCTCATCATGATCGGCCTCGTCAACCGCGTGGGGCTCGACGCGGCGGCGGCTTACGGCGCCTCGCTGCAACTGTGGAACTATTTGCAGATGCCGGCGATGGCGTTCGGATCGGCGGTCAGCGCGATGGTGGCGCAGGCGCTGGGCGCGGGGGATCACGCCCGGGTCCACCGCGTCACGCATGTCGGCATGGGCGCCAACCTGGGGTTCTCGGCGGTCATGGCGACGCTGATCGTGGTGTTCGACCGGCCGCTGCTGGCCCTGTTCCTGGGCGGCGACAGCCCCGCCATGCCGATCGCCGAGCATATCCAGCTGGTCTGCACGGCTTCCTTCGTGATCGTCTCGATCACCATGATCCTCACCAGCACGATGCGCGCTTACGGCTCGGTGATGCCGGCGCTGATAATCATGTTCCTGGGGCTCTACCCGGTCCGCCTGGGGTTCTACTGGCTGGCCGAACCGATGATCGGCAGCGAGGCGGTGTGGTGGTCCTATCCGGTCGCCTCGACGCTGACGGTGGCACTGACGGTCCTCTACTACCGCTTCGGCCGCTGGCGCGCGGCATTCGGGACGTGAGGATTCCCCGGAACGGGGAGGTGGCAGTCACAGGCTGACGGAGGGGGAGCCGCGTGCTCGCGCGGCGTCGCACCGTGGCGAGAGTCCCCTCCACCACCCGCTTCGCGGGCGGTCCCCCTCCCCGTTCCGGGGAGGAGCGCTTACCGCCCCTGCGCGCGCCAGCGCTGGACGGTGCGCAGGACCATCTCGTCCTCGCCGCCGGTGCTGTTCCACAGCTTGGTGAACGAGGGATCGGCCGAGGCCGGGCGCTTGTGTTCCTCCAGGTCGTCGAAGGCGACGCGGATCGGGATGGCCACGCCCTCGCCGCAGATGATGCATTCGCGGTTGCGCAGCGCCGGGATCGCATCGAGGAAGCCCCGCGCGCCCTCGGGCATGGCGGCGCGCACGAAGGCCTGGTCGCGGTCGTTGTTGAGCCGCATCGCGATGATCGTGCCGCACTGCGAGAGCACGCCTTCGGCAAGGTCGGAGGGGCGCTGCGTGATGAGGCCCAGCGAGATGCCGTACTTGCGGCCTTCCTTGGCGATGCGCGAAAGCACGCGCCCGACCGAGGAACCATCGGCGTTCTTCTCGTTGGGAACGTAGCGGTGGGCTTCCTCGCAGACCAGCAGGATCGGCCGCGTCATCTCCTCGCGCGCCCATACCGCGAAGTCGAAGACCAGGCGGCTGAGTATGGCGACGACGGTCCTGGTGATGTCCGAGGGCACGCCCGAGACGTCGATGATCGAGATCGGCCGCCCCCGCGAAGGCAGGCGGAACAGCTTGGCGATGAAGTCCGCCATGGTGTCCCCCACCAGCATGCCGGAGAACATGAACTGATAGCGCGGATCGGTCTTGAGCTCGTCCAGCTTGTTGCGGATGCGCAAGTAGGGCGCGCTGGTGTGCCCCTTGTCGAGCCGGCCCATGGCGTTGTTGATGATGTTGCCCAGGTCCGAAAGCAGGTAGGGGATCGGCGAATCCACCGTGATCTTGCCCATCTGCTCGGCCAGCCGGTTTTTCGAACGGGCTTCCAGCAGGCACTTGGCCAGGATCTCGGCATCCAGCTGGCGATCGTCCCCGCGCGATGTCAGCAGGACTTCGCAGTGCTCCTCGAAGTTCATCAGCCAGTAGGGCATCTGCAGGTTGGTGACGTCCAGGATCACCCCGGTGTTGCGGAACGCGGCGGAATACTCGCCGTGCGGATCGACCATGATGACATGGCCTTCGGGCGCGTGCTCGCAGATCCGGTGCAGGATCAGCGCGGCGCTGGTGGACTTGCCGGTGCCGGTCGAGCCGAGCAGCGCGAAGTGCTTGCCCAGCAGCGCGTCGACATAGAGGCCGGCGCGGATGTTCCTGGTGGGATAGACGTTGCCGATCTGGATCGCGCTGCGCCCGTCGCTGGCATAGATCTGGCGCAAATCCTCGCTGGTGGCCGGATAGACCAGCGCCCCCGGGATCGGGTAGAAGGTGACGCCGCGGCGGAAGGTGTGAATGCGGCCGGTAAGGCGCTCTTCCTCGCCTTCGCCCAGGAAATCGGCATCGGCGAGGATACCGCCGGGAATCTTGCTGTCCTGCTTCTGGTTGCGCACGCTCGCCAGCAGCCAGCCGTTGCCGACCCGGATCTTGACCTGGCTGCCCACTTGCCCGGACAGGGCGACGGAAGGGTCGGAATCGGTGGAAGTCGCGTTCAGGCGGTCAAGGTCGAAGGCGATGCGGCTGCCCGAGCCCGCGATCTCGAGCACCACCCCGATCGGCTCGAGGCCGCGACCAGCGATGCCGCCGCCGCCCTCCGCGACCGGCACTTCACCGGCGACCGCTTCGCGCGCCTGGTCAAAGCCATCGAGTCGCATCTGATTCATTCAACACCGGGATTATTGGCAACCGATACCTGCTTAGATCGTGCGCAGTTAATTTCCAGCTAAGGCCCAGCCAAGGCAGGGGGAAAGCCGCCCCAGGTCGGCGCGCAGCGATCAGACGAGTGCGAACAGGCGTCCCGCCAGCCAGCCCATCGCCACCGAGACGAAGACGGCGAGCAGCCCGTAGGCGAAGCCGTAGTCATTGGAAAAGTGCGCGATCGCGCGCTCGATACCAAGCTTGCGCACTTCCACCTGGCTGCTGGCCGAAGCCACCACGCGGCCCTTGGAAATGGCGAAAGTCTCGGCGGTGTAGGTCCCCGTCGGCACGCGCGAAGGCAACCCTATGCGTGCCTGGTAAAGCACCTGCTCGCTGACTTTCACGCTCCCCTCCTCCTGCCGGTAGAGCCCGTTCCGGCGATTGAGATCGACCAGGCCCTCGGCGAAGCGGGCCTGCTCCTTGGGATCGATCGCGCCGATCGGCGAGAGCTGCAGCCACTTGAGGCCCAGTTCATAGATCGCCGCGGTCTTGTCGTCGACGATCTCGGAGATCGGCCGTGTGGTGGCGATGGCGTAGTAGGAGGGCGCGGATCGCAGCTCGGTGCTGGCCGCGTTGATCCAGATCCCGGCGACCTTCTGCTTCTCGCGCAGCACGATCGACTGGGTGGGGCCCTTGAGCACGACGACGATGTCGTAGTCCTTGGCCGCGCGCGAACCTTCCGGGGTGAGGATGGCGCCGAACAGCAGCAGCTCGGTGCCGGTGAAGCCCTGTTGCAGCGCCACCTCGTGCTGCGAAACCTCGGGAACCAGGATCGGATCGCGCGCGCCCGCCAGGAACGGGAGCACGAGCAAGGCAAGCAACGCGGCGAGCCGGCGGCTCACAGCGGCGCCACCGTGTAGATCTCGTCCGGCCGATAGCCCAGCCCCAGCGCCATGCGCCCGGCGACCAGCAGGACCACCGCCGCCAGGATCAGGCGCAGCGTCACCGGGCTGGCCTTCTGCGCGAACTGGGCGCCGAACTGCGCGCCCGTCACCGATCCGAGCAGCAGCAGCGAGGCAAGCACGATATCGATGGCATGAGTCGTCAGCGCGTGCATCATCGTCGTCGCCATGGTGACGAAAAGGATCTGGTAAAGCGAAGTGCCGACAACGACATTGGCGCTCATGCCCAGGACATAGAGCATCGCCGGCACCAGGATGAAGCCGCCGCCGATGCCCATCAACATCGTCAGGACGCCGGTCGCCACCCCCAGCAGCAGCGGTGCGAGCGGCGAGATGTAGAGCCCGGAGCGATAGAAGCGCCAGCGCATCGGCAGGCTCGCGACCAGCGGGTGATGGCGCCGCTTCCGGGCCGCGATCGGCACCCCCGAGCGCTCGGCGCGGATCGTCTGGATGCTCTCCTTCGCCATCAGTCCGCCGATCGAGCCGAGCAGGAGGACGTAGAGGATATTGATGACGGTATCGATCTGGCCCAGGCTCTGGAGCAGGTTGAACAGCGCCGAGCCGATCCCCGTGCCCAGGATGCCGCCCGCAACCATGACCGAGCCCATCTGATAATCCACGCCGCCGCGCCGCGAATGGGCGAAAACCCCCGAAACGCTGGCGCCGGTGACCTGGCTGGCGGCCGAAGCGGCGGCCACCGTGGGCGGGATGCCGTAGAAGATCATCAGCGGCGTCGTCAGGAAACCGCCGCCCACGCCGAAAATGCCGGAGAGCAGCCCGGTTATCAGCCCCAGGCCAATGATAACCAGGCCATTGACCGAAAGGTTGGCGATGGGAAGGTAAACGTCCATTTCTGCGCTCTCGCTACCGCAGCATGGAACGCGAGGAAAGCGGCGAATCAGAAACCTGCGGAAACAGTGACCGCCGGTCCCGAGCCGGGCTGGGCATCGCCGGCGACGCGGAACCGCCAGTCGAACGCGACCCTGCCGAAAGTCTTCCTGCCCAGCGGCAGCGCGACCGTGGCCGATGGCCCGGCATCCAGGCGTGCCGCGCCTTTCTGGGCGCCGCCCCAGATGCCGCCGCCCAGCCTGGCCTCGACCGGCCCAAGCCGCGGCAAGGCGCGATCGACCCGCAATTGTCCATCGGCAAAGGGCGTGGCGAACTTGCCGCCGACATAGCCGCCCTGGAAATAGGCTTCCGCCCGGAGCCGGGCCGACAGGGCGAGGGGCGGCAGCTCGGTATGGACGAAGGCGGCGGGCTGGAACCGGCGGGCGGAGGCCTGGTCGGTCAGTCGCCCTTCCAGCGCCGCGACGATCGGAACCGAAGGGACGGGACGCGCCGCGAGGCCGAGCGCTGCCGCGGTCTCCCGAACCTGGCCGAGCGTGGAAGTCGTGCGCATATAGGCGGTAGGGCGATAGCGGCTCGACGGATCGATGCGATAACGCAGCACCGCGCCCGCTTGGCTCGCGCCGTAAGTGGCGGGCAGGACTCCCGCCGACAATGTGCCTCCGTCATCGCGGCGCAGCAGGGCCCAGCTGTCCGCCGACCAGCGCCTGGCGCGCGCGAGGGTGGCCGGCGCCACGGCCGGAGTCGCGATCCGGACGCCGGAAGACGCGACCTCCGGCGCCAGGAAACGCGGCAACGGCTCGCTGGAATGGAGGTTTGACGGCACGAACATCCGCGCCGAAGGCCCCCAGGCCGAGCCGGCCGGATCCCACGCCGCGGCCGGCCGCGGCGATGCCGGCAAGACCATGCGAAACGGCTCCGCACCGGCGTAAAACCTGTCGGCCAGCAGCGGGGCCATGACCGAAGCCATGACCGGGACCAAGCCGGGGGCGAAGCCGGAAGGCAGCGCGCCCGGCAAGGACTGCGGGCCGAGCCGCCCGTCGACGACGAACCCGGTGGCGGGTGCCGCCGATCGGAATAGCTCCGCCTGAACGGCGGTCCGGGCAGCGAATGCCTCGTCCGCCGGCATCGGCGCTTCCCAGCTGGCGGCGCGGCCGCCGATCCAGCCGGCCAGGACCGCCAGCAGCGCCGCCAGCGGCTGTCCCCGAACTTTCGAAGCGCTCACCGCGCGGCCGCTCCACCGGCCACGGCGGTGACCGGATGGGCATCGTGCCTGGTCTTTTCCCAGCTCACCGTCGCCCCGCGCAGGCTGCGCAGGTAGGCGGCAAGCGCCCGGCGGCCGGCGATGATGGCGATTACATTGGCAACGGGGATGCGCGGCAAGGCGCGCAGCCCCTCGCCCAGGCCATATTCGCGCGCGGTGAAGGCGAACCGGACAAGCATGCGCCACACAAAGCTGCAGAAGCACAGCGCGAGCATGGTCCGCAGTACCGGCGAAATCGCCATTTGCGGACGCGCGCCGGCGAACCAGGCCATCGCCAGTACTCCTTCGATGACGATCAGTGCATAACCGCAGGCGAGGACGATCGCCGTCAGCGGCCCTCGCCGGTCGCGCGTTGCCATCCACAAGTCGGCGATACTCCTGCTCCAGCCCAGCCGGTCCCAGCCCTGGAAAGCGATGCCGTGGATCCAGCGCGCCTTCTGCCGCACCGCATCCTCGAGCCGCGCCGGGAAATAGGCCCGGGTCGCCACCAGATCGCCCTCCGCGTCGCGCAGGCGCAGGAACCGTGACGTGCCGCCGTGGCGCCGCACCAGCAGGCCGAGTTCGTAATCCTCGGTCAGGCATTCGGCCGCGAACGGAGCGGCGGCGCCCTCGGCACGGCGCAGCCGGGCAATGCGGGCGATCATCTCGCGCGAGAATCCGCAGCCTACTCCGGCGGCGGGAATCGCGGCGCCGAGCGCGTCGCGCACGATCAGTGCCTTGGCATGCGATTCGGTGAATTCGTCGGAATAATGGCCCGCCACCCAGGGTGAGCCTTGCTGCGGTTCAGGTCGCACCGGCAGCTGGACGTAATCGACATCACCCAGCGCCGAATCGATCACGGCAAGTTCGGCCGGGTGGACCATGTCTTCCGAATCGTGCAGGACCACGCTCCGGAAGCGGTATCCGTGCCGCCGTTCGTCCTCGCACAAGCCGGCGTAAAGGCGATTGAGGCAATCCGCCTTGGTGGTCGGCCCCGCGCTCTCGTGGATGATGATCCGGACCCGCGTATCGTCCCCCGCCCCGGACATGGCGGCCGCGATCGTCGCGGGATCGTTGGCATAGCACCCGACGTAGAGCGTGAAGTCAGCTTGGCGCCAGGAGGAAAGGGCATGGCCCACGGTATGACCGATCACTTCCGCTTCCTGCCAGGCGGCGATCAGGATCGCGGCGCGGCCCCGCAGCGGGGCGGCGGCCTCCTGCCGGGTTATCCGCGGGACGTGCGCGCGGCCGGTCAGCTTCAGCCAGAGCCAGCACAGATCCACGCCGATATCGTCGAGGGCACCGACCAGGAACCAGAACGCCGCGAACAGCAGCAGTTCCTGCTCGATGGCCTGCAAGGCCATGATGGCTTGCGCGATCGCGTCAGTGGCTTCCACCACTCGCCCTTTCCGGTCCCGCGCTGTATTGTCCGTTCAATTGACACCGCCCCGCTGCCATTCATTGAAGATCGTCCGAAATCATACTTATGAGCATACCTAGACATTTCGCCAATCGATTGGCGCGAAGTTTCACAAAATTAATGGGCGGCGAGGCCTCGGCGGGAGTCCTGCTGATAGTGGTTGCACTATTGGCGATGATCGTAGCCAACACGAGTTGGGCATACGGTTACCATGATTTATTTCATCACCAGCTTGCCTGGACACCGATCGCCAAGCTCGACACGCTGCACTTGTGGATCAACGACGCACTGATGGCGGTGTTCTTCTTCGTCGTCGGCCTTGAGATCAAGCGCGAGGTGCTTGACGGCGAACTGTCCAGCGCGGCCCGGCGGCGGCTGCCGGTGCTCGCGGCGGCGGCGGGCATGGCGATGCCGGCGCTCGTCTATCTGCTGGCGGCCGGCACCGCCCAGCCGATGCAGCGCGGCTGGGCGATTCCCGCCGCCACCGACATCGCCTTCGCGGTGGGCGTGCTGGGCCTGCTGGGCAGCCGCGTGCCGGCTTCGCTGCGGCTGTTCCTGCTGACCGTGGCGATCGTGGACGACCTGGGCGCGGTGGCGATCATCGCCGTGTTCTACACCGCGCAGATCAAGCTGCTGTGGGGGATCGGGGCGCTGCTCATGTTGGCGAACCTGATCCTGGCCAACCGAAGCGGCGTGCGCCGGCCGTGGATATACCTGATCCTGGGCGCCGCGCTCTGGTACTGCGTGCTCAATTCGGGGATCCACGCGACGATCGCCGGCGTGCTCTTCGCCTTCACCATCCCGCTCAAGCCCCTGCACCGGGGCGACAGCATGCTGCTGCGGCTGGAACATGCGCTGGTGCCGTGGAACAGCTACGTCATCGTCCCGCTGTTCGGCTTCGCCAACGCGGGCGTGGCGCTGGGCGGCATCGGGTTTCGGGCGCTGCTCGATCCCATCCCGCTGGGCATTACGCTCGGCCTGTTCCTGGGCAAGCAGCTGGGCATCTTCGCCGCGATCTTCGCCGCCGACCGGATCGGCTTCGCGCCGCGCCCGGCGGGGGCGAGCTGGATGCAGCTATGGGGCATGGCGGTGCTGTGCGGGATAGGCTTCACGATGAGCCTGTTCATCGGCGCCCTCGCCTTCCCGCATCATCCGCTGCTGGTAGAGGAAGCGAAGCTGGGCGTGTTGCTGGGTTCGCTGCTGTCCTCGCTGCTGGGCTACGCGATCCTGCGCCTGGCCGGGGCGCCCCGACCGGCCTGAACGCGGGGCGCATATACCAAGTCCCATCGCCCGGAACTCGTATTCCTCCCCCTTCGCCGCCGCGCGGGCGACGAAGGGGGAAGAGAAGCGAGAAAATGAAATCCGGTGCTACCAGCTTCCCACATTGGGCAAGCTGGCCCAGGGCTCGGCCGGCTCCAGCATACCGTCCTGCAGCAGTTCGACCGAAATTCCGTCGGGCGTGCGCACGAACGCCATGTGGCCGTCGCGCGGGGGGCGATTGATGGTCACTCCGGCATCCATCAGGCGCTGGCAGGTCGCGTAGATATCCTCGACCCGGTAGGCGAGGTGGCCGAAGTTGCGCCCGCCGGCGTAGCTTTCGGACGAACCGTCCTCGGCCGGCCAGTTGTAGGTCAGTTCGACCTCCGCGTCCTCCTGCCCTTCCGGTGCGAGGAAAATGAGCGTGAAGCGGCCTTTCTCGTTGGAAATCCGCCGGGTCTCCTTGAGCCCGATCAGTTCGAAGAAGCGGACGGTCGCCTCGGGATCGGTCACGCGGATCATGGTGTGGAGATATCGGGGCACGGAATTTTCCTCAATTCGTCGACAGCAGGAAACGGTTCATCGCGCATACAGTCATCCGTCGGCATGACGTGCAAGCTCACGGGCCAGGCCAAAGGCCAGTTTACAGGCCAGATCACAGGGAGGTGCCGCCATGAATGACGCCACGAATAACGATAGCCGGATCGACGATAGCCCAGACCAGGCCGTCCGTTCCACTCCATTCCTGCGCGAGCCTGCAACGCATCGCTGGATCGGGAGTTCCGCGATCCTGGCCATTGGCCTGGTAATCGGCGGCTTCGCCCTCGGCGACGGGCTCAAGCGCGCGCACCGGGCCGACCGCGCGGTAACCGTGCGCGGGCTGGCCGAGCGTGACGTCACCGCCGATCTCGCCGTATGGACGATCAGCTATTCCTCGACCGCCGGCGATCTCGCGAGCGCCCAGGCGGACGTCGATCACGATACCGCGCAGATCCGCGCCTTCTTCCGCGAACTGGGCTTTCCCGCCGGAGCCCTGCAACCGACCGGCGTCAACGTCTCGCAGTTCAAGGACAACGGCCTGCCCAGCTTCACCGTCCGCCAGCGCGTGACCTTGCGCACCGATGACATCAAGCGGGCGCAGGACGCGGTGCGCCGCCAGTTCGACCTGGTGCGACGCGGCGTGATCCTGGAGGAAGGCTCCGGGATGTCCTATACCTTCACCAGGCTCAACGACATCAAGCCCGCGATGGTGGCCGAGGCGACCAAGGATGCCCGCGCCGCCGCCGAGCAGTTCGCCAAGGACAGCGGCACCGAGGTCGGCACGATCAAGGGGGCGGCCCAGGGCTACTTCTCGATCGATGCGCGCGACGGCGATTCCGGCGGCAGTTGGGGCGTGTCAGACACGCCCTACAAGAAAGTGCGCGTGGTCACGACGGTCGACTTCTACCTGAAGTGAATACAGCGGCGTCGCCGCCTAGCCACGACGAAAGAAGGAAATCGGCCGCGCTCGGCGATACCCGGTGTGACGCGCCGAGCGCAGGCAAAAGGAAACCCGCCCGGATCGCTCCGGGCGGGGTCCTCCTGCGAAATGCCTTTCGCGCGTCGCTTCGATCAGAACGAGGCGGTCAGGGTGCCGACCACCGCGTCGTCGGTGTAATTGTTGGTGCTCGGACCCGAGACGCCGATGTAGGAGACGCCGACGGAAAGCGGACCGTAAACCGTCGCCGAAGCACCGATCGAGTAATCCACCCCGGTCTTGTCACCGGTGGAATAATAGGACGGAGCCAGAACGCCGTCGGTATAGCCGATATGGCCCGAAACGGTGATCGGGGTGTTCGGGATGGCAATGTCGAGATTGCTGTAGAGATACAGGTTGTCGTGCTTCGCACCGGTCTCGAACGCCGGGAGCGAGGTCTGCTTCCAGCCGTATGCCACGCCGACCTTCAGCTTGGCCGGGCCGACCGCGCCGGAAACCGACGCATAGGGCTCGAAGAAGTCGGTGTCGAAATCACTGGTGCCGCCCGGATAGACATAATAGAGCAGGCCGGCATCGACCGTGATGCCGGGGCTGACTTCGCCCGTCCAGCCGCCGAACACGTCAAGTTCCTGGTCTCCATAGCCAGGCAGGCTATTCTCGCTGATCGACGACGACCAGGTGCTGATGTAGAAACCGCTCGCGTGCGAGACCGTGATCCCGCCCTGGATCGCCAGCTTGCCGCCGCTCTGCGAAACGCCGCGGAAGCGGTAGTCGGTGGTGAGCGCGACGTTGCCGGTAACGGTGATTTCAGCCGGAGCTTCAGCTTCGTCGGCGAAAGCGGGAGTGGCGGCCAGCGCGGTGCCGGCGAGAAGAGTGGCGGCGATGGCGCCGCGGACGGACATAAGCATGTTTATTCCCTCACAGATTCTTTTTGGTGCCTCGTCCCACCTGCACATGCCGCACCAAGCCTCGTTCCGGACCCGATTGCGACTGCACAATAATGCTGCAACGCACCCGGGCGCGGCACAAGGAAAATTTCAAACCGGCAATGATAGGGAAACAATGTGTGGACTTTTTGCCACTACGGTGTCCGCCCTGAATCTCCTGTCGGTTGAACCGCGCGAAGCGTGGTCTCTTGTTTCGGCCGTCACGGCGCCCTATACCGCGCTGCAACGAATGTTTGCGAAAATCCGAAACTTGATGGCTCGTCCCACGTCGACGAAGCTCCCTGCCGTCCCCGCCGGAGAACGCGTTTACGCGATCGGCGATATCCATGGCCGCATCGACTTGTTCGAGGCCCTGGTGCGTATCGTCGAGGCTGACGACGCGCGCCGCGGCAAAGCGCATACCACGATCGTGCTGCTGGGCGACCTGGTCGATCGCGGCCGCGACAGCGCGGCGGTGGTGGCCCGCGCCCGCGAATGGTCGCGCGAGCGTGAAGTCGAGATCATCCAGGGCAATCACGAGGAAATGCTGCTGGCCAGTCGCGACAACCTGGACGCGCTGCGCGGTTTCCTCAAGTTCGGCGGGCTGGAGACGATCATGTCCTACGGGGTCGTTCCCGGGGCGATCATGGCGGCGAACGTGGAGGCGCTGCAGGACCTGCTGAACGAGGTGATCCCGCAGGACGATTTCGACTTCCTCGCCAGCTTCAAGAAGATGATCCAGATCGGCGACTACCTGTTCGTTCACGCCGGCATTCGTCCCGACACCCCGCTCAAACTTCAGCTCGGCCAGGACTGCCGGTGGATTCGCGAGCCGTTCCTGAGCCACAAGGGCGATTTCGGCGTCTGCGTCGTTCACGGCCACACGATCACCCCCCAACCCGAGGTATACTCCAACCGCATCGGCATCGATACCGGCGCATACCTTCACGGCACGCTGACCGCGATCGGTCTCCAGGGGACCGATCGCTGGTTCCTCCAGGCCCACGATCGCGAAGCTTCGGGGGAGACCAGCGCGGCGGCGTAACCGCACTTCGATCTCGAAAGCGAAGGCGGAAAAGTGATAAGGGGCCGCGATGTCCCATTGTCCGCAAGCCTGAAGGAGTGGCGCCGATGATCCCGAATGCCTTGAACGAGGCCGCCCTTTCGCTCCGGCTGCTTTCCGGATCCGCCTTCGGGCGGGGAGAAGTGGCATGAACCGCACCGGCCGTTGCGCTTGCGGCGCCGTCACGCTGGAAATCACCGGGGAGCCGATCGGCACGCGCCAGTGCTGGTGCCGCCAATGCCAGCAGATCGCGGCCGGGGGGCCGACCAACAACGCCATGTTCAAGGTGGAGGACGTGGCGATCACCGGCGATCTCGCCAGTTCGACATGGGCGGCGGCCAGCGGCAACACGCTCACGTTCCGTTTCTGCCCGTCATGCGGCACGCAGATCCACGGGCAGAGTTCCGCCCGGCCCCACCTGGTGACCGTGCGGCTGGGAGCGCTCGACGAAGGCCATGGATTGCGGCCCGAAGTCGTGATCTGGACCGACGATGCGCCGGACTGGGCGGTCATCGATCCCGCGCTGGAACGGTTCCCGCGCCAGCCTCCACCGCCGCCGGGCGCGAGCTGATCCCCGGCACCCGTCGCACCGCATGTTTCCCGATGTTCCCTGGAAGGGGCCGGGTGGCATATGGTGTGTCCGGAACGAGGAACACGAAATCCGAATCGGGGCCTGCTCACACCGAGCCGGTGTTGGGCACGGATAGTCCAAAGACAGCCAGAGATCCCGGCCCGCGCCGGGTAACGGGGGCGATGCGATGCTGCTAAACTTTATCGACGAACTGCGCGCCGCCGGCATACCGGCATCGCTCAAGGAGCACCTGGTGCTGCTGGAAGCGCTCGACAAGGACGTGATCGAGCAGACCCCCGAGGCGTTCTACTATCTCAGCCGCGCCACTTTCGTGAAGGACGAAGGCCTGCTCGACCGTTTCGACCAGGTGTTCCAGAAGGTCTTCAAGGGCGTTCTGAGCAACTACGGCCAGCGGCCGGTCGACATTCCCGAGAACTGGCTCAGGCAGATCGCCGAACGCTATTTCTCCGAGGAAGAGATGGAGAAGATCAAGTCGCTCGGTTCGTGGGACGAGATCATGGAGACGCTCAAGAAGCGGCTCGAGGAACAGCAGAAACGGCACCAGGGCGGCAACAAGTGGATCGGCACGGGCGGCACTTCGCCGTTCGGCAACGCGGGCTACAATCCGGAGGGTGTTCGCATCGGCGGCGAAGCCAAGCACGGGCGCGCAATGAAGGTCTGGGAAAAGCGCGAGTTCGCCAATCTCGACAACACCAAGGAACTGGGCACCCGCAACATCAAGGTCGCGCTACGCCGCCTGCGCCGCTTCGCCCGCGAAGGCGCGGCCGAGGAACTCGATCTCGACGAGACCATCCGCGGCACGGCCAAGCAGGGCTGGCTTGACCTGCACATGCGGCCCGAGCGGCACAACGCGGTCAAAGTGCTGCTGTTCCTCGACGTCGGTGGTTCGATGGACCCGTTCATCAAGCTGATGGAGGAACTGTTCAGCGCCGCAACCAGCGAATTCAAGAACCTGGAGTTCTTCTATTTCCACAACTGCCTCTATGAAAGCGTGTGGAAGGACAACCGGCGCCGCTGGGCGGAGCGCACGCCGACCTGGGACGTGCTCCACAAGTACGGGCACGACTACAAGGTGATCTTCGTGGGCGATGCATCGATGAGCCCTTACGAAGTCACCCATCCCGGCGGTTCGGTCGAGCACATGAACGACGAGGCCGGCGCCGCCTGGCTCCAGCGCGTCACCCAGACTTATCCCGCCACCGTCTGGCTCAACCCCACGCCGGAGCGGCAATGGCAATATTCCAGCTCCACGCGCCTGATCCGCGAGTTGATCGGCGGGGTAATGTATCCCCTGACGCTCGACGGGCTCGACGCGGCGATGAAGGAACTGGTCCGCAAGAAGGGATGAAGGCGCCGCCGTCGTTCCGGGGCGAGCCCGGGACGACGGTGCTGCGATCGCTCAACCGTAGATCAGCAGATCCTCCACGTTCTCGCGCCAGGCCGCTTCGTCGCGGGCGGCCAGGGCATCGAGATCGCCGGGCTGGGCCCCGGCATCGTCCACCCACTCACGCAAGTCCGGGCCGCCGTTGATGACGTCGATCGCCAGGCGCTCGAACTCGTACTCGTAAGGGAAGTCGCGCCAGATCGGATAGTCGGGGTAGAGCCGGCGGATCGCCTTGAACGCCAGCGCCTGCAACCGCCAGGGCCGGAACGCCGCAGGATCGTGGAAGGGGCCCTCGGCGTGGATCATCAGGGCATTGCACAGCGTCTTCTGATGCTTGTGAAAGGTCGGTTCGAACCAGCATTCGCGGATCGCGCAGCCGGCCAGCCATGCCGGCGCGAGGCGCTCCATTTCCGCCAGCACCCGCCTGGCATCGATATCCGGCGCGCCGAACAGCACTTCGAGCGGGCGGGTGGTGCCGCGCCCTTCCGAAAGCGTCGTGCCTTCCAGCATCACCGTCCCGGCATAGGCGCGGGCCATGTTGAGGTTGGCGGCGTTGGGGCTGGGGTTGATCCAGATCCGGCTCTCCGGCCAGCCGAAGCCCGGCGCAGCGCCCGGCTGCCAGCCATCCATGGCGATCACGCGGTAGTCGACGTCGAGATTGAAGTGGCGCACGAACCAATGCCCCATCTCCCCCAGCGTCAGCCCGTGCCGCATCGGCATCGGACCGGCGCCGACGAAGCTTTCCTGCCCCGGCAGCAAGGCGGTTCCTTCGATCGGCCGGCCGGCCGGGTTCGGCCGGTCGAGCACCCAGACGCTCTTGTCCTGCCCCGCGGCCGCTTCGAGCAGGTAGAGCAGCGTCGTCACGAACGTATAGATGCGGCAGCCCAAGTCCTGCAGGTCGAACAGGAAGACGTCGGCGGTGGTCATCATCCGCGCGCTCGGCCGGCGCACCTGGCCGTAGAGACTGAAGATCGGGATGCGGTAGAACGGATCGGTCTCGTCCGCGGTCTCGACCATGTTGTCCTGCTTGTCGCCCTTGAGCCCGTGCTGCGGGCCAAAGGCGCCGGTCACGTTCACCCCGGCGGCGATCAGCGCGTCGAGCGAATGGACCAGCCCCTCGGTAACCGAGGCGGGATGCGCGACGAGGGCGACTCGCCGGCCTTCGAGGGGCCGGCGCAGCGCTGGGTCCGCCAGCAGGCGGTCGATACCGAATTTCATGGCGTCCCGGGTGCCGCAACCTCTTCCTGGAAGCAAGCCGGATCGTGGAAATCGGGGGCATCGCCGGTGTGGGTAAGCGCCCAGTAGCTCGTGGCGGCGCCTTGTTCCTCGATCACGGCGGTGAAGCCGCATCGCCAGGGCCCCGCAGGCAGGCCGGAGGCGGGGATCGCGGCGTCGAAGATCGCCATGTCGGTGCCGAGCCGCAGGCCGCACTCCGGCTCGCGCGGCATCGGCCGTTCGCTCATCCCCTCGCGCCGCGCGGTGAAATCGTAGACGTTCCAGCGTTCGGACGGCGAAAGGTTGATCTCGACATAGGCCTCGCCGCCGGGCGGGCGGATGAACAGCTCGAAGCAGGTCGTTCGCCACAGTCCTTCGGCGCGGCCCTTGCCCGCGAAAGCGGGAACGACGAGCTGGCCCGCGCCCAGGATCTTCCAGCGCGCGCGCAGCCAGGCGGCGTCGAAGCCGATGATCCGCGCCTCGACGCTGCGAACCAGCAAGGGCGGATGGGCGGGGTGACTTGTAAGGTCGGCCATGGACGCACGGTAATCGCGGGATCGCCGGCATGGCAACCGGGCATCGACCTGCCGGGGCTGTCCCACGAGGAGAGGACGCGATGATCGTGCCGGCTTTGTTTCGCGCGCCGCGCGTGCTAGGCGCGCCGCTCCCGATCAAGCCGAAAACACGGACATGACCTACACTTCCTCCCTGCTCCGCCTGCTCGACGAACGCGGCTATATCCATCAGATGACCGATGCGGCGGGGCTCGATGCCCTGGCCGCGAAGCAGGTCGTGCCGGGATATATCGGCTTCGACGCCACCGCCCCCTCGCTCCACGTCGGCAGCCTGGTGCAGATCATGATGCTGCGCCGGTTGCAGCAGGCCGGGCACAAGCCGATCGTGCTGATGGGCGGCGGCACCACCAAGGTGGGCGATCCTTCGGGCAAGGACGAGAGCCGCAAGATGCTCACCCCCGAAACCATCCGGGCCAACATCGCCTCGATCCGCCGCGTGTTCGAGCGGCTGCTGACGTTCGGCGACGGGCCGACCGACGCGGTGATGGTCGACAACGACGAATGGCTGGGCAAGCTCGGCTACATCGCGCTGCTGCGCGATGTCGGGCCGCACTTCACGATCAACCGCATGCTGGCGTTCGATTCGGTCAAGCTGCGGCTGGAGCGCGAACAGCCGCTGACGTTCCTGGAATTCAACTACATGATCCTCCAGGCCTACGATTTCCGCGAACTGGCGCAGGGCCAGGCCTGCCGCCTGCAGATGGGCGGTTCGGACCAGTGGGGCAACATCGTCAACGGTATCGAACTGGCCCGGCGCATGGACGGCGCCGAACTGTTCGGCCTCACCACCCCGCTGCTCACCACCGCCGACGGGGCCAAGATGGGCAAGACCGCCGCCGGCGCGGTGTGGCTCAACGAAGAGCAGCTTCCCGCCTACGACTTCTGGCAATACTGGCGCAATTGCGACGACCGTGACGTGGGCCGGTTCCTGCGCCTGTTCACCGACCTGCCGCTCGGCGAAATCGCGCGACTCGAAGCGCTGGAGGGCGCGGCGATCAATGACGCCAAGGTGGTCCTCGCCAACGAAGTGACGAAGCTGTGCCGTGGCGCGGATTCCGCCGCCGCCGCCGAGGCGACCGCGCGCGAGACTTTCGCCGGCGGCGGCCTGGGCGGGGACCTGCCGACCCTGGAAGTGGACGGCGAAGGCATCCGCCTGGGCGCCGCCTGCACCGCGCTGGGCTTCACCGCCTCGAACGGAGAGGCCAAGCGCAAGATCACCGAAGGCGCGGTGAGGCTGGACGACGTGGTCATGGACGATCCGGGCATGCTGATAGCGCTTGCCGCCGGCGAATCGCGAAAGCTGAGCCTTGGCAAGAAGCGGCACGGGGTGCTGAAAGGCATTTGATCGGCAAGAATGCACCGTTCGTCCGGCACACATCTGCCGGATTTACGGATTGTTTGCCAATTGCGCGCATCGTAGGATTCCACGGTCCAAAGCAGAGGCAATCACGATGAGTGCAGGAGCGCAGCTCTCTGTAACCGACAAGCGTAGGGCGGCGCGCCATCCCGTCGATTACGCCGTGATTGCCGAACATCGCCAGCAAGGCGACCTGAACCTGCACATCGTCAACGTTTCCGCGCAAGGGTTCATGGTCAAGGGCGCGCTCGGCCTCGATCGCGGCGAGCGGCTGGTGATGCGCCTGCCGGTGATCGGCCGGATCGAGGCGCACCTGATCTGGTCGCACGAGGATCGCGCCGGCTTCCAGTTCGAACGCATCATCCGCATCGACGACTTCCTCAAGCTGGTCGACACGCTGCAACCCAATCCACGCCTGCGCCCCCGGCGCTGAACGCGGCGAGGCCAACTCGTTTTACCGCAGTGCAGCATCGCCTCGTCGCAACCGCACGGAACAACATTGATATAATATAACATCACAATTACCGGAGCGACATGACGAGTCTCTCCCCGCGAATCGCCCTGCTGGCTTGTGCCAGCGCCCTCTCCGGCCCCTTCGCCCTGGCCTTCCCGGGCGCCGCCATGGCCCAGTCGGCCTCCGCGAATCCGGCCCCGGCAGCAAGCCCGGACGACAGCGGCCAGTCCGGCCATGCGCAAGAGAACGGCCCCGAGATCATCGTCACCGGACGCGTGATTTCCGGCAGCGTGGACCCCATCGCCGCGCCGGTGGTGCTTGAGGGCGATAGCCTTGCCCGCGCCCTCAAGCCCCAGATCGGCGAGATGCTGGCGAGCCTGCCCGGCGTTTCCAGCAGCGGCTTTGCCCCGGGGGTGTCCCGCCCGATCCTGCGCGGCTTCGACGGGCCCCGCGTGCAGGTGCTGCTCGACGGGCTGGGTTCGCTCGACGCCTCCTCGGTCTCGGCCGACCACGCGGTTTCGCTCGACACGCTCAATGTCGAGCGGATCGAGGTGCTGCACGGGCCGCGCGTGCTGCTCTATGCCAGCGATCCGGCGGGCGGCGCGGTCAATGCGCTGGACAGGCGAATCCCCCGCCGCGTGCCCGACAAGGCGGTGACGGTCGATGCCCTGGCGTCCTACGGCACGGCGGCGAACCAGGCGAACGGCGGCGTGGCTACCGACCTGCGGCTTGCCGATCGCCTCGTCGCCCATCTCGATGCTTCCTACTACCACAGCGACAATCTCGGCGTCGGCGGCTACGTGCTCTCCCCCGAGCTTCGCGCGCAGACGCTTGCCGAGGCCGACGATCTGGCCGAGGCGGGCGATGCCCAGGGCGCGGCGGCGCTGACCGGGCAGGCGAACCGGCGCGGCTCCATCGCCAACAGCGGCACCAAGGGCTGGACCTTCGGCGGTGGCCTGGCCTTCATCGACCAGGGCGGCGACATCGGCGTCTCGGTCCAGCGCCTCGGCACCGACTATGCCATACCGCCGCGCCCCTCGCCCACGCCGGATTCGACCACCATCTCGCTGCGCCAAACCCGGTTCGACTTGCGGACCGGCCTCAATCTCGAAGGCTTCCTGAAGCGGGTCGAACTGCGCGGCGCTTATGGCGATTACGAGCATGCCGAGATCGAGGACGGCGATGTCGGCACCCGTTTCCACAACAAGGCCGTCGAAGTCCGGCTCCAGGCCGACCAGGCGCGCCATGGCATCTGGAGCGGATCGAGCGGCGTGCAATATTCTGCGGCCCGGCTCGACATGAGCGGTGACGAGACGCTGCTGCCCGACAACGAAACCGAACGGCTCGCCGCGTTCACCTTGCAGCAGATCGAGGTCGGCCAGTTCGACCTCGAAGGCGCGCTACGCTACGAGAATACCCGGATCCGCACGATCCCGCCCGGGGAACGGCGCGATTTCGACCAGTACGCCGCTGTCGCGGGGCTGGCATGGCACCCCGTCGATCGCGTCACTCTCTCGGTCAATTATTCGCACGGCGAACGCGCGCCTTCGGCCGAGGAACTGTTCGTCGACGGCATGCACGACGCCACCCAATCCTATGAGCGCGGCAATCCCGGTTTCACTGTGGAGCGCAGCGATGGGATCGAGGCCGGCATCCGTTACAACGGCGGCGATTTCGTAGGTTCAGTAACCGCTTACGGCACGAACTTCGCGAACTTCATCACGTCCGTTCCGACCGGCGAGGTGATCGAGGATTTCCCGGTCTACCAGTACCTGCAAGCGCCCGCCCGCTTTCGCGGTGTCGAGGCCGAAGGCGCGCTTACTTTCCTGCGCTGGCAGAACGGCGGCGCGCTCAAGGCCGACGCCGGGCTCGACTATACCCGCGCCCGGCTCGTCGACATCGGCCCGGTCCCGCGCATCCCGCCGCTGCGCGCGCGCGGCGGCATCGAGTTCGATTCGCCGGCGCTCGACTTGCGCGGCGAAGTCGAATGGAACGCCCGCCAGGGCCGCGTGGCGGAAAACGAGAATCCGACCGATGCCTTCACTCTCGTCAACCTCAGCGCCACCTGGCGTCCGATGGGGCAGGACGGCCCGGTCTCGCTGATCCTGGCCGCCGACAACCTGCTCGACGCGAGCGGCCGGCTCGCGGCATCGGAAACCCGAGACTTCGTCCCGATCGCCGGGCGCGACATCCGGCTGACCGCGAAGTTCACCTACTGAGCCGCAAAACCAGGGTCTCTTGGCAAGCGCGCGGTGCGGTGCCATGCAGCACCGCGTGAATCCTCCCCCGTCCCCATCCCAGCCCCTGACCCAGACCCAGCCTACGTCCCCGCTTCGCATTGCAGACTACCGCAAGTTCTGGCTGGCCCGCTTCACCGCCGTGACGGCGACGACCGGCATGGTCGTCATCATCGGTTACCAGCTCTACGACATCGCGCGCAGCCAATATGCGATGACCATTCAGGAAGCAGCGTTCCAGCTTGGCCTGCTGGGCTTCGCGCAGTTCGTGCCGATGTTCCTGTTCACCCCCGTGGCCGGCGTCGTCGCGGATCGCTTCGACCGGCGCAAGGTGGCCGCCGCCGCCACCCTGGCCGATCTGCTGATCGCGCTGGGGCTGGGCATCTCCATTGCGCTGGAGGTGAAGAGCCTGCCGCTGCTCTTCACTTTCGCGGCGCTTCACGGCAGCGCGCGCGTGTTCGTCAATCCGGCGATGAGCGCGATCGCGCCCAATATCGTGCCGGAAGCCTTGATCCCGCGCGCGATCGCGCTCAATTCCATCGCGTGGCAGGCCGGCACCGTGATCGGGCCGGCGACATACGGCTTCCTGTTCGCCAGCGACCGCGCCTTGCCTTACTGGGTATCGGCCGGCCTGCTGGCGATGGCGGCAAGCTGCACGCTGGCCATCTCCTCCCTGCCGCCCGTCGCGGCCGAGGCGCGCAGGAAGAACCCGATCAGGCAGATTCGCGAGGGTTTCCGCTTCATCCGCGGCGAGCGGTTCCTGCTGGGATGCATCACGCTTGACCTGTTCGCGGTGCTGTTCGGCGGCGCGACGGCGCTGCTGCCGGTCTTCGCGCGCGACATCCTCCACGTCGGGCCCGAGGGCCTTGGCCAGATGCGCGCGGCCCCGGCCTTCGGCGCGGCGCTGGTGGCGCTCTGGTTCGCCTATCGGCCGCTGGCAAAGGACGTGGGCACGAAGATGCTGCTGGCGGTGATCGGCTACGGCGCGATGACCGTCGGCTTCGGCTATTCGCGGATATTCCTGCTCTCGCTGGCTTTCCTCGCGCTGCTCGGCGCCGCGGACATGATCTCGGTCTTCATCCGCAGTTCGCTGATCCAGCTGCGCACCCCCGACGAGGTGCGCGGCCGGGTTTCGGCGATTTCGGGCCTCGCCGTTTCCGCCTCCAACGAACTCGGCGAAATGCAATCGGGCATCGCCGCCGCGTTGCTGGGCGCGACCGGGGCGGTTGTTTTCGGCGGCGGCGGTGCCATAGTCATCACTCTGGTCTGGGCCTGGCTTTTCCCCGAAATCCGCCGCGCCCGCACATTTTCATCACGTTGGGAGCAAAAGCCATGAAGGCTGACAGCATTCTCGCCACGATCGGTAACACCCCCCATATCCGCCTCTCACGCCTGTTCCCGGACCATGAAGTCTGGGTGAAGGCAGAGCGTGCCAATCCGGGCGGATCGATCAAGGACCGCATCGGCCTGGCCATGATCGAGGCCGCCGAAGCCGACGGCAGCCTGCTGCCCGGCGGCACCATCATCGAGCCGACGTCCGGCAACACCGGCATCGGCCTGGCCATGGCGGCGGCGGTGAAGGGCTACAAGCTGGTCCTGGTCATGCCCGAATCGATGTCGATCGAGCGGCGCCGGCTGATGCTCGCCTATGGCGCGGAGTTCGACCTGACCCCGCGCGAAAAGGGCATGAAGGGCGCGATCGAACGGGCCCGGGAACTGATCGATGCCACTCCCGGTTCGTGGATGCCGCAGCAGTTCGACAATCCCGCCAATATCGCCGTCCACGTGAAGACCACCGCGCAGGAAATCCTGGCCGATTTCGCCGATACCCCGATCGACGTGCTGATTACCGGCGTCGGCACCGGCGGCCACCTTACCGGCTGCGCCGAAACGCTCAAGGCCAGCTGGCCCGGGATGAAGGCCTATGCCGTGGAGCCGACGCTCTCGCCGGTGATCTCCGGCGGCCAGCCCGGGCCGCACCCGATCCAGGGCATCGGCGCCGGCTTCATTCCCGGCAACCTCCACACCCAGTCGATCGACGGCGCGATCCAGGTCGATCCGGTCGACGCAAAGGAGATGGCGCGCCAGTGCGCGACCAGGGAAGGCATGCTGGTGGGCATCAGTTCGGGCGCGACACTGGCCGCCATCGCCCAGAAGCTCAAGGAACTGCCCGCCGGCGCCCGGGTGCTCGGCTTCAACTACGACACGGGCGAGCGCTATCTTTCCGTTCCCGATTTCCTGCCCGAGGAATGATGCTCGAAGCGGTCGGTTACAGCCACGCCGGCCAGGAATTGACCGGGTGGCTCGCCCGTCCGGCCGGCACGCCGCGCGCGGCGGTTATCGTGTTCCCGACCATCGCCAACCGCACGCCGGTCCATGGGCGGCGATGATCGGCCTGTTCGACGAGGTGCTTGGCGGTTGAAGGCTTGCGCGGAATGCGGCGCCGAAGAAGCCGCCGAAGAAACCTTCGCCGTTCAATCCGCCAGAGTCCGAAGTCCCTCCCCCTCAAGCCGCCGATAGAAGCAGCTCTTCGCACCCGTGTGGCAGGCCGGGCCCTCCGGGCGCACCAGCATCACCAGCGCATCCTGATCGCAGTCGACCCGGATTTCCTCGACGCGCAGAAAGTGGCCCGAGGTTTCCCCCTTGAGCCAGAGCTTGCCGCGCGAACGCGAGTGAAAGTGCGCAAGGCCGGTCTCGCGCGTCTTCTCCAGCGCCTCCGCGTTCATGAAGGCGACCATCAGGATGTCCTTGGTCGCCGCATCGACGGCAATCGCGGTGAGCAGGCCTTGCGCGTCGAAACGCGGCAGGAAAGCGGTTCCGAGTTCGCGTTCGGCGGGGGACACGTCGATCATTCCAGAGATTTCCTCGATCTGCTTTTCAGTATTTTAATGTTGCACGATAACCACAGCTAGTGAGCAAAATCCACGCGTCCACCCGAATCATCTTTCCAAAAGTCCCGTTTCATCGGAATTAGCACATGCAGCCGGGGGGCTGCTTCTGACCCACAGGTCGCTGACATACAAGCGCCACGGTTCAGGGATTGTCGGTCGGTGCATGGCACGCGATCGAGACTATGAGGGATCGGCCAGGCGGTATTCAGGGGTGCCGTCGAACTGCTTAGCAGGGCCATACAAGTTTCGTCACGAGGACGCCCGGGACCATGGTTCCGGGCGTTTTCGTGTTTCCGCCAGGCTCCTTTCAAATACCTTTCAATGCCTCGTCGAGCACCCTGGCGAAGCAGGCGACGACCACTCTTTCCGCCCCCGCCCGCTTGAGCGCCGAAACGCAGGCATCGCTCGTCGCGCCGCTGGTCAGGACGTCGTCCACCAGCACGATGCGTGCGCCTTTCAGCATCTCCGCGCGCCGGGGCCGCACCGCGATCGCGCCGGACAGCACGCGCTTGCGGGCTTTCCGGCCCAGCCCGCCGAGCGACGGAGTCGCCTTGCGCCGCTCGAGCGCGTCCACGACGAGCCCGCCGCCGGTCCGCCGGGCGATCTCGCGCCCGAGCACGGCGGCCTGGTTGTAGCCGCGCTTCCACAAGCGCCAGCGATGCAGCGGCACCGGTACGACCAGCCAGCCCGCCTCCACGAATTCCAGCTTCGCCGCGATCAGCTCGGCCATCATGGGCGCGAGCGAGATGCGGTTGCCGTGCTTGAGCGACAGCACCAGCCTGCGCGAGATATCGTTATAGAGCGTGGCGGCGGCGATACCGTCGTGCCGCGGCGGATCCCCGAGGCACGGCGCGCATGTCGCGCCCTCCGGCACGCCCTCTCCAAAGGGCCGGCCGCAGGCCACGCAGGCCGGCTCGCCGGGGATCGCGAGTTCGCTCCAGCAGGCGGCGCAGAGCCCGGTCTGTGCGCCGATGCCCGCGCCGCACAGCGGGCAGCGCGGCGGAAACACCAGGTCGACGATCGGTGAAAGGACTTCGGCAAGCGACATGCGGCAGGATGCTATCGCCCGGACGCGGCGCCACAAGCTGTTGCAAGGATTTCATCGAGGCGGCAGGGGACGGCGATGGCCAGCACCACCCCTCCCCCAGCGGCACCCTCAGCCCCCCCCCCAGCTCCCCCGCGCATCTTCTCCACCGCCCGCCGCATCGCCGCCCGGCGCCGCATGCTGGCGTTGCAGGCCTTGCCCGATGCCCCGCGCTACCTGATCGCGGACATGGTGGAGGACGTGCTGGAACGACTCGCCTTCCTGCGCTTCGAGCCCGCCAGCGCGCTCGTCGTCGGGGACTACAGCGGCGCGCTTGGCCGCGCCCTGGCGGCGCGCGGCGGCGCGGTTACCGAGGCCGAGCCCGCCCATGGCTTCGACGAGGAACAGCCCTACCCTTGCGGTCCCTTCGATTTCATCGCCAGCCTCGGCAGCCTCGATACCGTGAACGACCTGCCGGGCGCCCTCGTCCACATCCGCAGGGCCCTGGCGCCGGGCGGCATGATGATCGCCAGCTTCACCTCCTCGGGCAGCCTTCCCGTGCTGCGCGAGACCATGCTTGCCGCCGACGCCGAGCGCCCCGCCCCGCGTCTCCATCCCGCCGTGGACGTGCGCGCGGGCGGGCAGCTGCTCCAGCGCGCGCTGTTCGCCGATCCGGTGATCGACCAGCGGCCGCTGCAGGTCGCCTTCCGCGGCCTGGACCGGCTGGTCGGCGACTTGCGCGCGCAGGGCCTCGCCAATGTGCTGGCCGATCCCGGCCCGCCGCTCGGCAAGGCGGCACTGGCGCGGGCGCGGCAGGCGTTCGCCGCCGCCGGGACCGACGGCCGCACGGTGGAGCGCCTCGAAATCCTCACCCTGTCAGGCTGGAAACCCTCGACGCGCTCGGACTGACGCCAAGCCTCTTTGAGCAAGACTCACCTTCCCCTTCGTCAATTGCGAGGGGGCGAAGGAACGGGGGAGGCGAATTCCGCTCAAAGACTTGGTATGAGGCCTTCAGCCCAGCGCCGCCTGCGCCGCCGCCAGTCTGGCGATCGGCACGCGGAAGGGCGAGGCGCTGACGTAGTCGAGCCCGTTCGCCTCGCAGAACGCGATCGAGGCGGGATCGCCGCCGTGCTCGCCGCAAATGCCGAGCTTGAGGTCGGGGCGAGTCGCCCGGCCGCGCTCGGCGGCGAGCCGCACCAGCTGGCCCACCCCCTCCACGTCGAGGCTGACGAACGGGTCGCGCGGATAGATGCCCTTCTCGACATAGGGGCTGAGGAAGCGCGCGGCATCGTCGCGGCTGACGCCCAGCGTGGTCTGCGTCAGGTCATTGGTGCCGAACGAGAAGAACAGCGCCTCCTCCGCGATCTCGCCCGCCATCAGCGCGGCGCGCGGCAGTTCGATCATGGTGCCCACCATGTACTGGACGGCGCTGCCCTTCTCCGCGAAGACCCTGGCGGCGGTGTCATCCACCAGCTTCCTCAGGATCTGCAATTCCCGCCGGGTGGCGACGAGCGGGATCATCACTTCGGGCACCGGCGCTTCGCCCGAAGCGGCGGCAACGTCGCAGGCGGCCTCGAAGATCGCACGGGCCTGCATTTCGTAGATCTCGGGGAAGGTAATCCCCAGGCGGCAGCCGCGATGGCCCAGCATCGGGTTCATCTCGTGCAGTTCGTCGGCCCGGCGCTTGAGCGTGTCGGCGCCGATGCCGATCGCGTCGGACAGTTCCGCGAACTCGGCATCGCCCTGCGGCAGGAATTCGTGCAGCGGCGGATCGAGCAGGCGGATCGTCACCGGCAGGCCGGTCATCACCTCGAAGATCGCGTGGAAATCCGCGCGCTGTTCGGGCAGCAGCTTTTCCAGCGCGGCGCGGCGGCCCGCCTCGTCTTCCGCCAGGATCATCTGGCGCACGGCGGAGATGCGCTCCGCATCGAAGAACATATGCTCGGTGCGGCACAGGCCGATACCCTCGGCGCCGAATTGCCGGGCCATGCGGCAATCGGCCGGAGTCTCGGCATTGGTGCGCACTTTCATGCGGCGGTGCTTGTCCGCCCAGACCATCAGCGTGGCGAAATCGCCGGCCAGTTCCGGCTCGATGGTCGGCACTTCGCCGGCCATGATATCGCCCGACGCGCCGTCCAGCGTGAGGATATCGCCTTCCTTCAGCTCGCGCTTGCCCATGCGCAAGGTGCGGGTCTTCATGTCGATCGACAGGCCCGAAGCGCCCGAGACGCACGGGCGACCCATGCCGCGCGCGACCACCGCCGCGTGGCTGGTCATGCCGCCGCGCGCCGTCAGGATGCCCTTAGCGGCGTGCATGCCGTGGATGTCTTCCGGCGAAGTCTCGACCCGCACCAGGATCACCGCCTCCCCCAGTTCGGCGCGCTTTTCGGCGGTATCGGCATCGAGCACGATCGCGCCCGAGGCCGCGCCCGGCGAAGCCGGCAGGCCCTTGCCGAGGATATCGCGCGGGGCCTTGGGATCGAGCGTGGGGTGCAGCAACTGGTCGAGCGCCATGGGATCGACGCGCCGGATCGCGGTGGCCTCGTCGATCAGGCCTTCCTCGACCATGTCGACCGCCATCTTCAGCGCGGCCTTGGCGGTGCGCTTGCCCGATCGGGTCTGGAGCATCCACAGCTTGCCGCGTTCCACCGTGAATTCGATGTCCTGCATGTCGCGGTAGTGCTTTTCCAGCAGTTCGAACACGGCGGCCAGTTCGCCGTAAGCCTCCGGCATCGCCTCTTCCATCGACAGCGGCTTGGCTCCGGCGCGGGTCCGCGCGGCCAGGGTCAGGTACTGCGGGGTGCGGATGCCGGCCACCACGTCCTCACCCTGGGCATTGACCAGCCATTCGCCGTAATAGGCCTTCTCGCCGGTCGCCGGATCGCGGGTGAAGGCCACGCCGGTCGCCGAAGTATCGCCCATGTTGCCGAACACCATGGCCTGCACGTTGACCGCGGTGCCCCAGTCGCCGGGAATGTCGTTGAGGCGGCGGTAGACCTTGGCGCGGTCCGAATCCCACGAATCGAACACCGCCCGGATCGCGCCCCACAGCTGCTCCTGCACGTCCTGCGGGAACGGACGGTTCAGTTCCGTCTCGACGATCTGCTTGTATTCCTTGACGATCTTGCGCCAATCATCCGCCGTCATCTCGACGTCGTTCATGTAGCCCTGGTCTTCCTTGGCGATTTCCAGCACTTCCTCGAACAAGTGGTGCTCCACGCCCAGCACGACGTCGGAATACATCTGGACGAAGCGGCGATAGGAATCCCAGGCGAAGCGCTGGTCCCCCGAAACCGCCGACAGACCCTCGACCGTGGCGTCGTTCAGGCCCAGGTTGAGCACGGTGTCCATCATGCCCGGCATGGAAACCCGCGCGCCCGAGCGGACCGAAACCAGCAGCGGGTCCGCCGCGTCGCCGAACTTCTTGCCGACGGTCTTCTCGATATGGGTCAGCGCCTGTGCGACGTCGGCCCGCAACTCGTCGGAAAAATCCCCGCCTTCGGCCAGGTACTGCACGCATTGCTCGGTGGTGATGGTGAACCCGGGAGGGACCGGCAGGCCGATCCCGGCCATTTCCGCAAGGTTCGCGCCCTTGCCGCCGGTGATGACTTTGTCTTTCGCGCGCGGATCGTCATGCTTCGCACCGCCACCGAAGGTGTAGACCTGTTTGTTCATCTACTCTCCGACTTTCCTGCTAAGTTTTACACTTGGGTTTACACAATTGACGCGGTTCGGAAGGAGAAAAGGCCCCCTGTCACCTTGTTCCGTCGCATGCCCGGCTGAAGGCCCGGACATCCGTTCGTGTCGAGCGAAGTCGAGACACGTTGGTGCCGCGCGGGCGTGTCTCGACTTCGCTTGACACGAACGGACCCACGCAGGTCATGTGGCGTCACCCCTCTATCCGCGAAAAATCCGCCACGTTGTGCACTGCAACACGAAACCGATCAAGCAGGGCGAGACGGGTAATTCTCTTGGCGGGATCGGGATCGTTCACCGTCACTTCGTCAAAGAAGGCATCGATAGGCTTTCGCAGCGATGCCAACGCGGCCATCGCGGTGGAAAAATCTTCCGAGGCGACTGCCGCCGCCGCCTTCGGCTCCGCGCTGTCCAACGCGTCGACAAGTACCTTCTCCGCTTTTTCGGGCGTGTAGGAAAGTGTTTTTTTCGCTTCGATTCCAGCGGCATAGACGGCCCGCATATCCGGGTCGTCGACATTCTCCAGCGGATCCTCGTCAGCGGTGCGCGCGATGTGGTCCGCCTTGGCGGGGGCGGGCGAATCGAAGCTTTCCTTCTTGAGGATATTGGCCGCGCGCTTGTAGCCGGCGAGCAGGTTGGCGCCGTCCTCGGTCTCCACGAAAGCCTGGAGCGCATGGACCCGGGCGAGCAGGCGGACCAGATCGTCCTCCCCTCCGAGCGCGAACACCGCATCGATCAGGTCATGGCGGACGCCGGCTTCGCGTTGCTGGACTTTGAGGCGGTCGGCGAAGAAGTCGAACAATTTGTCGGCATCGTTGCGTGCCCCGACATGGGCATAAGACCAAAGCCCCTGTTCCGACTTTTCGAACCAGTCGCCAAAATTGTCGTCTTCAAGAGCATCCTGCGTGAAATAATTCTTTAGGAACGTTTGCTGATATTCGAAATCAGCAAACACGCGTGTATACACAAAGCGCCACGCGCCAAAGTCAGCGGCCTCTTTGAGCGGCAGACGGAGCCCGTGCTCAAGCAATAGTTGGATGACTCCGATTGCGGCTCGCCGGAGCGCAAACGGATCTTTGGATCCCGTCGGCAACAAATCCCACGAGAAAAACCCGAACAACGTATCCAGCTTGTCCGCCAACGACACCGCCACCGTCACCGGCGCGGTCGGCACCTCATCGCCCTGACCCACCGGCTTGTAGTGATCGCGGATGGCGTCGGCCACCGCATCCGGCAGGCCCTCGGCGCGGGCGTAGTAGCCGCCCATCAGACCTTGCAGTTCCGGAAACTCGCCGACCATCTCGGTGACGAGGTCGGCCTTGCACAGGCGCGCGGCGAGTTCGGCCTGGCCGGCCAGGTCCTCCCCGGCACGGGGAGGGGGACCGTCCGCAGGACGGTGGAGGGGATTGGCGTCCTCCCGCAGCGCCGCGTCGGGGCGCGAGTCCCCTCCACCACGCTTCGCGTGGTCCCCCTCCCCATTCCGGGGAGGAACTATCCCCTCTTCCACCAGCCAGCGGGCCAGCCTGGCCACGCGCTCGACCTTGTCGGCGACGGTGCCCAGCTTCTCGTGGAAAGTGATCCGCTTCAGCTTCTCGGCATGCTGGGACAGCGGCGTCTTGCGGTCCTGCTGCCAGAAGAACCGCGCGTCGGACAGGCGCGCGGCGAGGACCTTGCGGTTGCCGTCGACGATCGCCGCGCCGCCGTCGGTCGCGTCGATATTGGCGGTGCAGACGAAAGCGTTGGCGAGTTTTCCGGCGGTGTCCTCGCACACGAAATACTTCTGGTTCACCCGCGCGGTGAGCTGGATGACCTCGGGCGGGACTTCAAGAAACGCTTCGTCGAAACGGCCGAGCAGCGGCACCGGCCATTCGGTGAGGCCGGCGTTCTCGATCACCAGCCCTTCGTCCTCCACCAGCGTCAGGCCGGCCTCGGCCGCCGCCGCGCGCGCCTTTTCGCGCACGATGTCCTGCCGTTCCTCGTGGTTCACCAGCACGTGGCAGGCGCGCAGCTTGTCGGCATAATCGTGCGCGCCGCCGATGGTGATCTCGTCGGGATGGTGGAAGCGGTGGCCCTTGGTGGCATAGCCGGACCGGATGCCACCGACTTCGCATTCCACCAGGTCTTCGCCCAGGATCGCGACGATACCCGAAAGCGGGCGCACCCAGCGCAGGCTTTCGGTGCTGATCGAGGCCGCGCCCCAGCGCTGCGACTTGGGCCAGGGAAACGCGCGCACGATCGCCGGGATCGCTTCCGCCAATACCTCCCGAACCGCCCTGCCCGGCTTCTCTACCACCGCGAACCAGGTATCCTTGCCCTTGAGGTCGCGGATTTCGAGCTGGTCCTGGCGCAGGCCGGTCTTGCGCAGGAAGCCTTCCAGCGCCTGCACCGGCGCGCTGGTGGCGGGGCCCTTGGTCTCCTCGCTCACCGCCTCGGTGGTTTCCGGCAGGCCGCCCGCGATCAGCGCGAGCCGGCGCGGGGTGGACCAGACGGTGACCGGGCCGAGCGCGACGCCGGCGGCCTCCATCTCCTTGCGGAACAGCCTTTCCAGGTCGCCGCGCGCGCCCGCCTGCATGCGGGCGGGAATTTCCTCGGAGCGCAGTTCGAGAAGGAAGTCAGTCATGTCAGTGGGCCCGATAGGATCGAGAGGGCAGTGCGTCCGTCCTTCGACAGGTTCGGGACGAGCGGGGCGGGGGCAAGGGCTTGCGCGAGAGCCGATGCAGGAACGCCCTCTCCGTCCCGCTCAGGCCGAGCGTGTCGAAGCCCCCCGATGCAGAGCATCATGCCGTCCACCCGGGGAACCTGGCTTCCCACCCATCCCTGTTCTTGTCGATCCAGGCCTGGCACGATCCCTTGGCAAGGTCGCGCACGCGGCCGATATAGCTGGCGCGTTCCTGGACCGAGATCACGCCGCGCGCCTGGAGCAGGTTGAACACGTGGCTGGCCTCGATCGCCTGGTCATAGGCGGCCAGCGGTATGGCGGCATCGATGCAGCGCATGCACTCCGCCTCGGCCGCCCGGAACCCGGCGAACAGCGAATCCGTGTCGGCGATTTCGAAGTTGTACTTCGACTGCTGCTGCTCGTTGGCGAGGAAGACGTCGCCATAAGTCACGCCTTCGTTGTTGAACCTGAGGTCATAGACCCAGTCGACGCCCTGGATGTACATGGCCAGGCGTTCCAGGCCATAGGTCAGTTCGCCCGCCACCGGCTTGCAATCGAACCCGCCGATCTGCTGGAAATACGTGAACTGCGTCACCTCCATGCCATCGCACCAGACTTCCCAGCCCAGGCCCCAGGCGCCCAGCGTCGGGCTTTCCCAATCGTCCTCCACGAAGCGAATGTCATGCGCCAGCGGATCGACGCCGATCTTCGCCAGGCTGGCGAGGTAGAGTTCCTGCAGGTTCTCCGGGTTCGGCTTCAGGATCACCTGGTACTGGTAATAATGCTGGAGCCGGTTGGGGTTCTCGCCATAGCGCCCATCGGTCGGCCGGCGCGAGGGTTGCACATAGGCCGCCTTCCACGGCTCCGGCCCCAGCGCGCGCAGCGTGGTCGCCGGGTTGAACGTGCCCGCCCCCATGCGCATGTCGTAAGGCTGGAGGATCAGGCACCCTTGCGCGCTCCAGAAATCGTGGAGCGTCAGGATCATGTCCTGGAAACTGAGCGGCTGGCTATCAGCCTTGGCGGCGGCGGTGGGCATGGATTTTCCGTCGGGTTCTTGACGTCGGTCGTGACTGGCGGCCTTTGGCGGATCGGGCGGGTCAAATCAACCCGCGCAGAGCGGTTGGACAGGCGGCAGGTCGCTCCACAGGCGTTAATTGCGCGTTTCCCATTTCTGCCCCAAAGGACCCCCATGACCAAGTTCAAAACCTGGCTTCGCGCCGCGACCTGCGCGCTGGCCGTTCTCCCCGCCGTTCCCGCGCCCGCCCAGGACACCGCCCCGGTTTCCGCCGCCGCCGCGCCTGAGCCCGCCCGTCCGGCGCTGTGGAAGATCGCGGACGAGGACACCACGATCTGGCTCTTCGGCACGATCCATATCCTGCCCGGGAATGTCGACTGGTATGCCGGGCCGATCGCCGCCGCCTTCGATGCCTCGAGCGAACTCGTCACCGAAATTCCGATCGACCGGGCGCAGGATTCCCAGGCCGTGTTCCTCCAGAAAAGCCTGCGCCAGGATGGCAAGGCGCTGCGCGATACCCTGTCGGAGAAGGAGCGCGCCGCCTACGACGCCGGCATGGCCTCGATCGGGCTGCCGCCACCGGCGTTCGACAGGAACGATGCCTGGTTCGCGGCGCTGATGCTCACGCTGATCCCGCTCAAGGTCGCCGGCTACAACCTGGAAAGCGGTATCGATACGCAAGTGGGCGGCAGGGCCCGCGCCCGCCGCATGGAAAACGCGGCGCTGGAAAGCGCGGAATACCAGATCTCGCTGTTCGACACCCTGCCGGAGCAGACCCAGCGCCGCTACCTCGACCAGGTGGTCGAGGCGCTGCCGACGGTGAAGTCGGATATCGACGCCATGGTCGCGGCGTGGAAGGCCGGCAAGGCGGACGATCTGGCCCACCTGCTGAACGAGGAAGAGGACGATCCGAAACTGCGCAAGGTGCTGCTCACTGATCGCAACAGGATCTGGGCGAAATGGCTCAAGGCCCGTCTGGACAAGCCCGGCATCGTCTTCGTCGCGGTGGGTGCCGGCCATCTTGCCGGCAAGGGCAGCGTGCAGGACCAGCTGGCGCGCCGCGGCATCAAGTCGGTCCGGGTCCAGTAACCGGGCGATGCGCCGCCGGGCTGCCCTGTTCGCGGTTCTCGCGCTGGTCGCCTGTTCCCCCAAACCGCAGCAGGCCGATCCGGCGCTCTGGCGTGTCGAGGGGCCGCAAGGGACGACAGGCTGGCTCTTCGGCACGATCCACAGCGCTCCCCGCCCGCTCGACTGGCGGACGCCGGCGGTGCGCGATGCCCTGGGGCGCTGCGGCGCCGTCATGGTCGAAGTCGGCAATCTCGCGGACGAGGCGGTTGTGGCCGCCACTTTCGCGCGGCTGGCGAAAAGCGCCGGGCAGCCGCCCCTCTCGCAGCGCGTCGCGGCGCGGGACCGCCCTGCCCTCGCCGCGCTGCTCAAACAGGCCGGCTATCGCGACGGCGACTTCGCGGCGACGGATACCTGGGCGGCGGCCTTGACGCTGGCGCGCGCCGGGACGGACGAAGATGATGCGCGCAACGGTGTCGACCGGGCCGTCGTCGCCCTGGCGAATGGCCGGCCGGTGGTCGAGCTGGAGGGCGCCGCGCGCCAGCTCGGCCTGTTCGACTCCCTGCCGGAACGCGAGCAGCGCGACCTGCTGGGCGCGGTGGCCCGCGAGGCGGCGGAGCCGGACCATGACTTGTCCTCCAGCTGGCGCGCCGGAGACATGGCCGCGCTGGAAAAGGAGACCCGCGCCGGGCTGCTGGCAGACCCCGAACTGCGCGAAGTCCTGTTCACCGGACGCAACCGCGACTGGGCCGCCCGGATCGCCCAGGCGGTGCGGGCCGGACGCAAGCCTTTCGTGGCGGTCGGCGCCGCGCATATGGCCGGGCCCGACGGGCTTCCGGCGATGCTCGCGCGGCAGGGCTTCAAAGTGACCCGCATCGAATAGCGTGCGCCGATGCTTGCTTTTCCCGGGCGTTGCGCGTATGCGCGCGCCCTTCCCGTCATGGTCATCCCTGGAGGCGTGGCGGGCGGCATGGGCCGACAAGCGGTCCATTGCCGACTTCAATCCAGTTTTCGAAAGGCAAGTCCCATGAGCGATACGCTTAACCTGCCGGCCGAGACGCGCGAACGGGCTGGCAAGGGAGCCTCCCGTGCTCTGCGTCGCGATGGCCGCGTCCCCGCCGTTGTCTATGGTGGCAACGAAGAACCCCTCGCCATCCATGTCGAGGAAAAGGAGCTGACCCGTCAGCTCATGACCGGTCACTTCTTCAACTCGATCGTCGAGGTCGAAGTCGACGGCAAGAAGCTGCGGACGCTGCCCAAGGACGTCGCCTTCCATCCCGTCACCGACCGGCCGCTCCACGCCGATTTCCTGCGCCTCGCCAAGGACGCGACCGTGCATGTCAACGTGCCGGTGATTTTCGCCAACGAAGAGCTGTCGCCCGGCCTCAAGCGCGGCGGCGTGCTCAACGTCGTGCGTCACGAGCTGGAACTGGTCTGCGCCGCCGACAAGATCCCCGAGGAGATCGCCATCGACGTCACGGGCTTCGACCTGGGCGAATCGATCCACATCAGCCACGTGAAGCTTCCGGCCGGTTCGGCCAGCGCCATCACCGACCGCGATTTCACCATCGCGACGATCGTTGCCCCGTCGGCGCTCAAGAGCGAAGAAGGCGATACGACCAAGGCCGAGTAATCGGCTCCAGTACCGCTCCCTCTCCCGGGGGAGCGGCTTGGCCATGAGGGCACCGGATCGTGGGATATCCCTCATGATCCGATGCCCGCACCGGCGGGACCACCCGGCCTCTCGCCAAGCCTCCGGGGATCCCGGCGAAAGCCGGGATCCCGGGCCGGATCATTCCATTTCGAGGATCACGGCATCCACCGCCAGGCTTTCGCCCGCCGCGGCGTTGACCGATTTGACCACGCCCGCCTTCTCGGCGCGCAGGATGTTCTCCATCTTCATCGCTTCCACCACCGCCAGCGGCTGACCGGCTTCCACCTTGTCGCCTTCTCCGACATGGAGCGCGACCAGCAGGCCGGGCATCGGGCAGATCAGGAACTTCGAAAGATCCGGCGGGATCTTCTCGATCATGTGCCCGGCCAGCGAAGCGATGCGCGTGGGCAGGCAGTCGATCTTGTGGATCGCGCCGCGCGTCGTCATCCGGAAGCCGGTGCGGGTGACTTCAAGCTTGATGCCGATATCCTCATCGTCGACTTCGGCGGCTATGAAGTGGTCGCCCGGCGTATATTCCAGCGCCAGTTCGACTTCGGCGCCGTCCACCGTCACGAGGTCCTCGTCGATCACCACTTCGTAGGGGGTCTTCTCGATCGTCACCGTCCAGTCCGAGGGCGGATCGAGCGGGCTCGCCAGTTGCCCGTCGACGCGGCGCGCGCGGTCGGCGCGGGCGGTGGCGACGAAAGCGGCGACGGCGGCGAGCTTGACCTTGAGCTGGTCCGAGGCGGGCGCGCCGTGGAAGCCTTCCGGATATTCCTCGGCGATGAAGCCGGTGGTCAGCTCGCCCGATCGGAAGCGCGGATGCTGCATGATGGCCGAGACGAAATCGATGTTATGGCCCAGCCCCTCGATCTCGAAGGCATCGAGCGCGGCGATCTGCTTGTCCGCCGCCTCGTCGCGCGTTTCGCCCCAGGTAATCAGCTTGGCGATCATCGGATCGTAGAACATCGAGACTTCGCCGCCTTCGTAGACGCCGTCATCGACGCGCACGCCGTCGATGCCGCGCCGTCCGTTCTCGGCCGCGTCGTCGGTCCAGCCTTCCACCGGCGGCTGATAGCGCACGAGACGCCCGGTCGAAGGCAGGAAGCCGCGATAGGGATCCTCCGCATAGACGCGGTTCTCGATCGCCCAGCCGTCGATCCTGACATCGTCCTGCGTCATGTCCAGCTTCTCGCCGGCGGCGACGCGGATCATCTGCTCGACAAGGTCGACGCCGGTGATGCACTCGGTGACCGGGTGCTCCACTTGCAGGCGGGTATTCATCTCCAGGAAGTAGAAGCTCTCGCCCGTCGGGTCCGCGCCTGAGACGATCAATTCCACCGTGCCGGCCGAATAGTACCCCACCGCGCGCGACAGGGCGACGCACTGCTCGCCCATCGCCTTGCGCATTTTGGGCGTGACGAAGGGCGATGGCGCTTCCTCCACCACCTTCTGGTGGCGGCGCTGGATCGAGCATTCGCGCTCGTTCAGGTAAAGGATGTTGCCGTGCTTGTCGCCCAGGATCTGGATCTCGATATGGCGCGGGTTGAGGATGAATTTCTCAATGAAAACACGATCATCGCCGAAGGAGTTGAGACCCTCTCGCTTGGTCGCCTCGAAACCCTCGCGCACGTCCTTCTCGTCGTAGGCAAGGCGCATGCCCTTGCCGCCGCCGCCGGCCGAGGCCTTCATCATCACCGGATAGCCGATCTCGTTGGCGATGCGCACGGCATGCTCGGTATCCTCGATCTCACCGACGAAGCCGGGCACGACGTTGACGCCGGCAGCCTTGGCAAGCTTCTTGGATTCGATTTTGTCCCCCATCGCCGCGATGGCGCCGACGGGCGGGCCGATGAACTCGATCCCTTCCGCCGCCAGCGCTTCCGCGAAACTGGTGCGCTCGGACAGGAAGCCATAGCCCGGATGAACCGCCTCGGCGCCGGTCTGCTTGCAGGCGGCGATGATCTTATCCGCGATCAGATAGGACTGCGCGGCCGGCGCCGGCCCGATATGCACCGCCTCATCCGCCATCTTCACGAACGGCGCGCGCGCGTCGGCGTCCGAATAGACGGCCACCGTCTGGATACCCATGCGGCGCGCGGTCTTGATGACGCGGCAGGCGATCTCGCCCCGGTTTGCGATGAGGATTTTTTTGAACATTTTAGTCCCTGTCTTCCGTTAGCATGCGCAAGCGATCACCATCACTAACGAGCTTATTCAAACGCCGAAACGCAGCCGCGCTGACACTACGTTGCCCATCCCAACTGGCCGGCAATACGTGCCTGACCGGTTCTTCTGGGCCATTGTAAACCACTTCGCCAATGCACTGGTCATAGTCGAAATGAAAAAAGAGGAGATGGTCTGCGGATGTCTCGACAAGCCTAAAGGGTGCCCCCCTTTTTGTGCCGCTGGCTTTGACTTGCACAGAACGACCGTCTGGCGCGTAGCCGTCGATACCCTCATTGCTTCGGCCAGTTAGCATTATGCCAAACAGGTCCGCTGCTACGGCCTCGCCTAAATCGCCAACCAGATTACCATCAAAGGTAAACCGGAGGTCGATATCCTTGTAATGGTCCTTCAACTCGTTGCGCGCGCTAACGAGCTTCGAGATAGAAGGGGGCAACTTGAAGGTTGTCACCCAAACGCCTCCAGCTTCGCGCAGCCCTTCGGCATCCGCTCCGCCGCAACTTCAGCCTCGGTCTGCTGCACTGCCATCGCCTTCAACCCAAGCCGGGCGAACATCGCCGCATCGTTGTCATCGCCCGCATTGGGCGCGGTGAGCAGCTTGTCGCCGGTGAAGATCGAGTTGGCGCCGGCCAGGAAGCACATCGCCTGCGTCATCTCCGACATCGACTCGCGCCCGGCGGAGAGACGCACCATCGCGCCGGGCATGGTGATCCGCGCCGCCGCCACCGTGCGCACGAACTCCACGTCGTCGATCCTGGCGAGCGGGGTGTCGGCCAGCATGTCGCCCAGCACCGTGCCCTTGACCGGCACCAGCGCATTGACCGGCACCGACTGCGGATGGCTCGGCAGGGTCGCCAGCGTATGGATGAAGCCGACGCGGTCGGCGCGCGTCTCGCCCATGCCGACGATCCCGCCCGAGCAGACGTTGATCCCGGCCATGCGCACGTTGGACAGCGTATCGAGCCGGTCTTCCATCGTGCGGGTGGTGATGACCTGGTCGTAACGTTCGGGCGAAGTATCGATATTGTGGTTGTAGTAATCGAGCCCCGCCGCGGACAACATCCCCGCCTGCTCGGGCGTGAGCATGCCCAGCGTCATGCAGGTTTCCATGCCCATCGCCCGCACGCCCTTCACCATCTCGATGATGGCGGGCATGTCGCGGTCCTTGGGATTGCGCCAGGCGGCGCCCATGCAGAAGCGGGTGGAGCCGTTGTCGCGCGCCTGCGCGGCGCGTTGCAGCACTTCCTGCACTGCAAGCAGCTTGGTCGCCTTGATGCCGCTGTCCGCCTTGACCGACTGCGCGCAATAGCCGCAATCCTCCTGGCACCCGCCGGTCTTGATCGAAAGCAGGGTGGAAAGCTGCACTTCGTTCGCCGGATGGTTGGCGCGATGGACCTCGGCCGCGCGGAAGACCAGCTCGGTGAACGGCAGGTCGAACAGCGCGGCGATTTCCTCCCGCGTCCAATCATTGCGGGCCCAATCACTAAGAGGCTGGTCGGTGCGGGGCTGCGTCATCACTCGGCCGCTTCCAGCTCGCTGCCCAGCGGCGGCATGTTGTGGCCCAGGAGGCGCAGCATGTCGGCGGCGCATTCGACCACGTTGGACCCCGGGCCGTAGATGCCCTGGACGCCGGCTTTCTTGAGGAAGTCATAGTCCTGCGGCGGGATCACGCCGCCGGCGACGACCTTGATGTCCGAACGGCCGGCGGTGCGCAAATGGCCGATCAGTTCGGGGATCAGCGTCTTGTGGCCGGCCGCGAGCGAGGAGGCACCGATCGAATCGACATTGTTGTCCAAGGCCATCTTGCAGGCCTCTTCCGGGGTCTGGAACAAGGGGCCGGACACGACATCGAAGCCCATGTCGGTAAAGGCCGAGGCGATCACGTTGGCGCCGCGATCGTGGCCGTCCTGGCCCATCTTGGCGACGAACATCTTCGGCGCGCGGCCCAGGCGGCGGGTCACCGCCTCGACGCCGTCCAGCACCTGCTGGTAGCGCGAATCGCCGGCATAGGCGGAACCGTAGATGCCCTTGACCGGGGTTGGGAAGGTGCCGTGGCGGCCAAACACGGCTTCCATCGCGTCCGAGATCTCGCCCAGGGTGGCGCGGTGCCGGGCGGCTTCGACCGCGAGTTCGAGCAGGTTGCCCTGGCCCTTCGCGCCTTCGGTCAGCGCGGCCAGCGCGGCGCGGCACCTGGCCTCGTCGCGCCCGGCGCGCACCGCGTTGATGCGCGCGATCTGCGCATCGCGCACGGCGTGGTTATCGACTTCGAGCGTCTCGATCTGGTCTTCGTTGGCAAGGCGGTACTTGTTGACGCCGACGATCACGTCGTCACCCTTGTCGACGCGGGCCTGGCGCCCGGCCGCGGCTTCCTCGATCATCGCCTTGGGCCAACCGGCGGCGACCGCCTTGGCCATACCGCCATCGGCCTCGACCCGCTCGATGATCTCCCAGGCCTTGTCGACCAGTTCCTGGGTGAGCGCTTCGATGTAGTAGGAGCCGCCCAGCGGATCGACGACATTGCACATGCCGGTCTCTTCCTGGATGACGATCTGGGTGTTGCGCGCGATGCGGGCCGAAAAGTCGGTCGGCAGCGCGATCGCTTCGTCGAGCGCGTTGGTGTGCAGCGACTGGGTGCCGCCCAGCATCGCCGCCATCGCCTCGATCGTGGTGCGGATGACGTTGTTGTAGGGGTCCTGCTCCTGCAGCGAAACGCCCGAGGTCTGGCAGTGGGTGCGCAGCATCTTGCTGCGTTCGGACTTGGCGCCCAGCTTGGTCATCACCCGGTGCCACAGCACCCGCGCGGCGCGCAGCTTGGCGACTTCCATGAAGAAGTTCATGCCGATCGCGAAGAAGAACGAAAGGCGGCCGGCGAACTTGTCGATATCGAGGCCGCTGGCGACGCCGTACTTCACGTATTCCATGCCATCGGCGATGGTGAAGGCCAGTTCCTGCACCTGCGTCGCCCCGGCTTCCTGCATGTGGTAGCCGGAGATCGAAATGCTGTTGAATTTCGGCATGTTGGCCGAGGTATATCCGAAGATGTCGGAAATGATCCGCATGCTCGGCTCGGGCGGGTAGATGTAGGTGTTGCGGACCATGAACTCCTTGAGGATGTCGTTCTGGATGGTCCCGTCCAGCTGCTCGGTAGGGACGCCCTGCTCCTGGCCCGCGACGATGAAGAAGGCCAGGATCGGGATCACCGCGCCGTTCATGGTCATCGAAACCGACATCTGGTCGAGCGGGATGCCGTCGAACAGGATCTTCATGTCCTCCACCGAATCGATGGCGACGCCGGCCTTGCCGACATCGCCCACCACGCGCGGGTGGTCGGAATCGTAACCGCGATGGGTGGCGAGGTCGAAGGCGACCGAAAGGCCCTTCTGCCCGGCCGCCAGGTTGCGGCGATAGAAGGCGTTGGATTCCTCGGCGGTGGAAAAGCCCGCGTACTGGCGAATGGTCCACGGCCGGCCGGCGTACATGGAGGCCTTCACGCCGCGCGTATAGGGCGCGAAGCCCGGCAGGCCCGGATCGACGGTCACGTCCTCGGCAGTGTAGAGCGGTTTCACCGCGATGCCTTCAGGCGTGTTCCAGGTCAGGTCCTTGCCCTTGACCTCCTTGCTTGCCGCCGCCTGCCAGTCTTCGATCGTCGGTTTGTCAGTCACTTGCCATCTCCGTTCGTCTCGAGCGAAGTCGAGAGACGTTGCGTGGGGGCCGGACGTGTCTCGACTTCGCTCGACACGAACGGCGCGCGAATCAATGCGCCGCCTTGGGCGTCTCCATAATCTCGGTCAGCTGTCCGCCCATATCCTTGGGATGGACGAAAATGATAGGCGTGCCGTGCGCGCCGATACGCGGTTCGCCGAGCACCCGCTTGCCGAGGCTTTCGAACCAGGCCTTGGCGGCGTGAATATCCGGCACTTCGTAGCAGATATGATGCTGGCCCCCGAGCGGGTTCTTCTCCAGCCACTTGCCGACCGCCGAATCCGGCGAAGTCGGTTGGAGCAGCTCCACTTGCGTCCCGGCCGTACCGCCCTCACCCGGCGTGTTGACGAAGCACACGCGCACCTGCTGGCTTTCCAGCACGAACGGCTCGGTGATGTCGGCTGCTCCCATGACGTCGCGGTAAAACGCGATCGAGGCATCGAGATCCGGCGTGGCGACGCCGATGTGGTTCAAACGGCCGAGTTTCATGTCACTCTCCATCACTCTTCCGGCGCAGGACTGACGGAGGGGTAGAAGCCCCTCCACACCGGTCCGGCCTGCAATCGACAATTCTCGACCCCTCCACCACCGACTGCGTCGGCGGTCCCCCTCCCCCCTGAGCCTGTCGAAGGGCGGGGAGGATCGGAAGGGCCGTTCCATTCACGCGCAGTTCTCGATGACCATGGCGATGCCCTGCCCGCCGCCGATGCACATGGTGATGAGGCCGTACTTGCCGCCGGTCCGCTTCAGTTCATACATGCATTTGACCGTGAGTATGCAGCCCGTGGCGCCCACCGGGTGGCCGAGCGAAACGCCCGAGCCGTTGGGGTTCACCTTGTCCGGATCGAAGCCCAGCACTTTGGCGACGGCGGCGGCCTGCGCGGCGAAGGCTTCGTTGCTTTCGATCACGTCGATCTGATCGAGCGAGAGGCCGGCGCGCGCGAGCGCGATCGGCACCGCCTTGATCGGCCCCTCGCCCATGTATTCCGGCTCGACCCCGGCATGCCCCCAGGCGACCACGCGGGCCATCGGCTTGAGACCGCGCTTCTCCACCTCGCTGCCGGTCGCCAGCACCACCGCGCCGGCACCGTCGTTGATGCCGCTGGCATTGCCGGCGGTGACGGTGCCGTCCTTCTTGAAGGCGGGGCGCATCGCCGCGAGGACTTCCAGCGTCGTTTCCGCGCGCGGATGCTCGTCGGTATCGAAGACGGTCACGCCCTTGCGGGTCTTGATCTCGATCGGAAGGATCTGCTCCTTGAACCGGCCTTCCGCGATGGCGCGACTGGCGCGCTGGTGGCTGGTGGCCGAAAGCGCGTCCATGTCCTGGCGCGTGACCTGATGGCGCTCGGCCACGTTCTCGGCGGTAATGCCCATGTGATAATTGCCGATGGCATCGGTCAAACCCAGGGTGAGCGCGTCTTCCTGGGTATTCGCGCCCATCTTGCGGCCCCAGCGCACGCCGTGATCGTGATAGGGGACGTTGGACATCGATTCGGTGCCGCCCGCGACACAGATCGCGGCTTCGCCCAGCTTCATCATCTGCGCCGAAGAGATGATCGCCTGCACGCCAGAGCCGCACAGGCGGTTCAGCGTCAGCGCCGGGGTGGCCAGCGGAATGCCGGCGTTGATGCTGACGACGCGCGAAAGCATCTCGTCACGTGCGCTGGTGGGCATGACCTGGCCGATAACGACATGGTCGACCGCCTCGGCTTCGATCCCGGCCCGCTTGAGCGCCTCGGAGGCGACCATGCCGCCCAGCTCGGCGGGCATGAAGGACTTCAGCGAGCCGCCGAAATCCCCGATGGCGGTGCGAACGCCGCTGACGATGTAGATATCTTCCATGGCCATCCTTCAGTTTTCCTCTAGCCGAGGCGGCTGTGAACCCCGGCCGGTAGTCATCTCAATCATCGTCTCGATGCGCACCACGCGCTTGTCGACGGAGTAAAGATCGCTTGCCAGTGCCTTTACGTCCCCGGCGATCCTGTCGGCGCTGCTTTCGAGCCGCTCGGCCCGAAACTGCAACTGCACGACGCCCTGGATCGTCTTGATCGCGTCGCCAAGCGCACTCACTTCGGAAACCCCGCTTCGCGCCGCATCCGTTCCAGTTCACGGTGCGTTTCGTCCAGCTTGCGAATGGTACGATCGAGGCAGTCGTGTATCTTGGGCAGTGCTTCGCCGAGTTCCTGGACCAGCAGCGCGAGCTGCTCTTCCTCAGCCACGTCGCCTTCGGCCAGATATCGCATCGAGGCTTCGCGCAGAACATGGCCGACCGACTTGCCGCTGCCGGCGGCATAGGCATCGAGCGCAGCCTTCTGGGCAGGCGTGGTGAGGAAGGTTACGCGTTCAGTCTGCATGCCGAAGGCTCCTTAACATTATAAGGTCATTATAATGTCGGAGCATACCTCCTGCTATAGGGGAATGTTGTCGTGCTTCTTCCACGGGTTCTCGAGCTGCTTGCCGCGCAGCTTGCGAAGCCCCAGGGCGATGCGGCGACGGGTCGAGTGCGGGTAGATCACTTCGTCGATATAGCCCCGGCTGGCGGCCACGAAGGGATTGGCGAAGCGGTCCTCGTATTCCTTGGTGGCGGCGGCCATGCCTTCCGCGTCGCGGCCGCGGAAAATGATCTCCACCGCGCCCTTGGCGCCCATCACCGCGATCTCGGCGGTGGGCCACGCATAGTTGAGGTCGCCGCGCAAATGCTTGGAGCTCATGACGTCATAGGCGCCGCCGTAAGCCTTGCGGGTGATGACGGTGATCTTCGGCACGGTCGCCTCGGCATAGGCGAACAGCAGCTTGGCGCCGTGCTTGATGATGCCGTTGTGCTCCTGGTCGGTGCCCGGCAGGAAGCCGGGAACGTCTACGAAAGTGATGATCGGGATGTTGAAGGCATCGCAGAAGCGCACGAAGCGCGCGGCCTTCTTCGAGGAATTGATGTCGAGCACGCCCGCCAGCACCATCGGCTGGTTGGCGACGATACCGATGGTCTTGCCCTCCATGCGGCCGAAGCCGATCAGGATGTTGCCGGCGTGCAGCGGCTGGAGTTCGAAGAATTCGCCCTCGTCAAGGGTCTTCCGGATCACCTCGCGCATGTCATAGGGCTGGTTCGCGGAAGGCGGGATGATAGTGTCCAGGCTCTCCTCGGCGCGATCCCACGGATCGGCGCAAGGGCGCTCGGGCGCGTCGTCGCGGTTGGAAGACGGCAGGAAATCGAAGAAATCGCGCGCGGCCAGCAGCGCCTCGATATCGTTTTCCAGCGCCAGGTCGGAAACCGAGGTCTTGCTGGAATGGGTGATCGCGCCGCCCAGTTCCTCCTGCGTGACCACTTCGTTGGTGACGGTCTTGACCACGTCGGGGCCGGTCACGAACATGTAGGAGCTGTCCTTCACCATGAAGATGAAGTCGGTCATCGCCGGGGAATAGACCGCGCCGCCCGCGCACGGGCCCATAATCAGCGAAAGCTGCGGCACCACGCCGGATGCGAGCACGTTGCGCTGGAAGACGTCGGCATAGCCGCCGAGCGAGGCGACGCCTTCCTGGATGCGCGCACCGCCGGAATCGTTGAGGCCGATCACCGGAGCGCCGACCTTCATCGCCGCGTCCATCACCTTGCAGATCTTCTGCGCGTGACGGGCCGAGAGCGAGCCGCCGAACACCGTGAAGTCCTGGCTGAAGACATAGACGAGGCGGCCGTTGATGGTGCCCGAACCGGTGACCACGCCATCGCCGGGAATCCGCTGATCCTGCATGCCGAAATCGATGCAGTCATGCTCGACGTAGAGATCCATCTCCTCGAAACTGCCTTCGTCGAGGAGGACTTCGAGCCGTTCGCGCGCGGTGAGCTTGCCCTTGGCGTGCTGCGCGTCGATGCGTTTCTGCCCGCCGCCCATCTTGGCGGCGGCGCGGCGCTTCTCCATTTCGGCGATATTTGCTGACATCCGGCTTCCTTGTCCGCAGTGGCCCCAGCATGATTTGCTGCAAGTGCTAAAGGCAGGTCGAAGCGCTCAGGTCAATAGCTTTTAATCGCTCGATTAAGGGAAACGCGGCGGCGATCCGGCAGTGTTTGACATCGTTCCGGACTCGCATCCTGGGATCATGGAAATCCCGCCTTACTTCATCAGCACCAGTTCCTCCGACATGGTCGGGTGAATGGCGACGGTCGCGTCGAAATCGGCCTTGGTCAGTCCGGCCTTCACCGCCACGGCGGCGACCTGCATGATCTCCGGCGCGTCCGGACCGATCATGTGGATGCCGACGACGCGCCCGGTCGCGGCATCGCAGACCATCTTGTAAAGCGCGCGTTCGTTGCGATGAGCGACCACGTTCTTCATCGGCCGGAAGTCGCTGGTATAGACCTCGATCGCGCCAAGCTGGTTGCGCGCCTGCGCCTCGGTCAACCCCACGCCGGCGATCGGCGGATGGCTGAACACCGCCGAGGGGATGCACGAATAGTCGACCGTGGCCGGCTTGCCGCCGAACACCGTGTCGGCGAAGGCCTGCCCCTCGCGAATGGCCACCGGGGTAAGCTGCACGCGGTCGGTCACGTCGCCGATCGCGTAGATGTGATCGACGCTGGTCTTTGAATAGGCGTCGACGACGATCGCGTTGCCCTCGTTCACCGCCACCCCCGCCGCGTCGAGGCCGAGCCCTTCGATATTCGGGACGCGGCCGGTGGCGAACATCACGCAGTCCACTTCCAGCGGATCGTGGTTGGTCATGAACACCGTCAACGAGCCGTCCCGGTTCTTCTCGATCTTCTCGAAGGCGGCCTGGAAACGGAAATCGATGCCCTTGGCGATGGAAATCTGCAGCAGGCGATCGCGCAAGGCTTCGTCATAGCCGCGCAGCAACTGGTCCGAACGGTTCATCAAAGTCACCCGCGCGCCGAATTCGTGGAAGATCCCGGCGAATTCATTGGCGATATAGCCCGCGCCCGCGATCAGCACACGCCTGGGGATGGCATCGAGGTGGAACGCCTCGTTCGAAGTGATGCCAAGCTCGTGCCCTGGAAAGGACGGCACGTGCGGCCGCGCGCCGGTGGCGACGAGGATATACCCGGCGGTCTTCCTTTCCCCGCTGGAAAGCGTGATTTCGTGAGGCCCGGTGATCGTCGCGCGCTCATGGAAGATCTCGACTCCATGGTTCTCCAGCGTCTGCGTGTACAGGCCGTTGAGCCGGTCGACATCGCCCAGCACGTTGTCGCGCAGCTTCACCCAGTCGAACCTGCATTCGGGAATGTCCCATCCGAAGTGGCGCGCATCCTCGAGATCCTCGGCGAAGTGGGCGCCGTAGACCAGCATCTTCTTGGGCACGCAGCCGCGAATCACGCATGTGCCGCCGACCCGGTACTCCTCGGCCACGGCGACCCGCGCACCATGCGCGGCGGCCACGCGACTGGCGCGCACGCCGCCCGAACCGGCACCGATCGTGAAGAGGTCGTAGTCGTATTCGGCCATGGAGATGCTCCTGTCGCGCGTGCCCGAAAGGCTTCGGGGGCGCATATGGAGCATGGACCGGGTGATTGCCAACCACTGCTTGCCGCCGGCCCCCGCGTTCCGATCGCCGCAAGCGGTTCACCAATCATCGCAATCTAATTGTCTACCATTTGAATTGAGAATATAGCGCAGGATGTCACTGTCGTCGGACGGCGGACATAGACGGGAGTATCAAGATGGCTCGAACGAATCCCCCCGCAACCGAGGCACAGGCACCGCTCGTTCTGCTTGTCCCCGGTCTCGACGGCAGCGGCCCCGGCCATTGGCAAAGGCGCTGGGCCGAGGAAATGGACGATTGCCGCATGGTCGACCTCGGCCAATGGACCGCCCCGCACCGCAACACCTGGATCAACCGCCTGAACCTGGCGGTGCATCGTGCCGGCCGGCCGGTGGTGCTGGTGGCGCATAGCCTGGGCTGCCTGCTCACCGCCTGGTGGGCCAAGTTCGAACAGCCCGGCTGGTCGACCCCGGTGGTCGGCGCGCTGCTGGTCGCTCCGCCCGAAGTCGACTTCTTTCCCCGCGACGAGCGACTCAACGGCTTCGCGCCGACACCCGGCGATCGGCTGCCGTTCCCCTCGATCCTGGTAGCCAGTCGCGACGATCCGTGGATCGGCTTCGCCACCGCGAAAATGCTCGCCCGCCAATGGGGCAGCCGTTTCGTCGACGCCGGCAACGCGGGACATATCAACGCGGATTCGGGACTGGGCGGCTGGGAGCAAGGCAAACGGCTGCTCGCACGGCTGACCCAGGGCGATGCCGCCCGCGCCGCGCCGACACCCATGCCGATCCACGCCGACTGGTCGGAAGGTCTCGAATACCGCGCGTGATTTTCGCATAGGAGAGGATTGCCGGGACGGGGCTGAACCCGTCCCGGCAAACCGTCACGCCGGCCCCGGCCGCGCGATCACGCCCGCGACGCGGTTGTCACAGGCGATAGGAGAGCGTGATGATGCCGGTGGGCTGGGTCTTCTTCTCGACGAACGGACTGTCCTTCATGTCACCGATGAGCGACGTGACACCGCCCGTCGCGCTCAGCGTGATCCGATCGGTCAGGCGGTACGAGGCCGTCAGCAGGCCGGAAACGTCCTTGAAACCCGAACCCGTCGTGAATTGCGGCAGGCCGGAAGCGAGGGATTCCGCCGGAGTCACCCCGAAATAGCGATCGTTGTACTTCCGGTCCGCCCAGGTCGTACCGATCATCGGCGTCAGCGTGAAGCGGGAAGAGACTTCGATCGGGTAGGACAGGCTCGCATCGGCGATCAGGCCCTTGGTGCCTCCCGACACTACCTTGGTGGCGCCGAGCGTAGCCACGAAGCCGCCGGCATGGATGTTCGTGAACAGCCGCGCGCCGATGCCGTCCTTCAGCTTGTCGATGCCCTCGGGCACGTCCTTTCTGCGATACCCCTGGACGAAGACCATGCTGGCGCCGATCTCGATATTGTCGGTGCTGATCGGCGCGACGCCGATGCCGTTGCGCAGATTCGCGAAGAACCAGCCTTCCTTGATGTCGATCACCGGCAAGGGAAGCACGCGCATGTCGTCCGAGCCCTGATAGGCCGGGATCGCCGCCACGCCCGCGCCCAGGACGACATGATTCTGGTCCTGCGCCTGCGCGGCGTTTGACCATAGCGCGCCGGCCGCAAGGGCGATCAACGCGCCGGAACGACGATATTTTCCGAGCAAACAGTTCATCATGGTTGGATTCGCTTTCTTGTCCTTCGCCCGTGCAAAAGGCCGTGGTGGGAAGATTGCGCGGTGAAGCGCGATAAGGGCGTGGAGGCGTATCGCGACGATCACGCCTCCACGCAGTTGTCCGGCGCGGTTTCAGGAGGGGTGCCGCTGCCGGGGTGGGAGGAGGTTGGCCAGGCTATTCGTCCGGCTTTTCCTGCGAGATGCTGGTCCCCGCGACCTGGGGCATGTAGAGGCCGGTCACGTTTCCAACCACGCCGCTCGCCACCGTTCGTCCGATGTTCTTGCGCGGGCCCAGACGCTCGCAGGGGTCCGGCTTGCCGATCTTGATCTTGGGGCGTTCCTTGGTGGCGAAAGCCTTGGCCACTTTGTCGCCCAAGGGCTCCGCCAGTTGCAACGCGTCGCCGGCCCGCGACAGCGAAGGCTTCGTTCGCCCCACAATACCGGCGTTCTTGGTCCACAGCATCGAAGCGACCTGGCGGCCATCGGGCGCGAGCATTTCGGATTCCACCGCGAGACCTCCGGTCGATGCCGGCACGCGGAAATTGACCATCGGTATCGGATTGACGAAATCGACCGCCGCGGCCGCCACCGATCCGACCCGGCTGTTGGATTGCAGGCGCACGATCTCGGTCCTGATCGTGCCGGCACCCGGGGCCGGTTCCGGAGCGACGAGGAAGCGCTTGCTGACCTCGAAGCAGATCTGCCGGTTGACTTCGTGCAGCACCATCGCCTTTTCTTCGGCGGTCAGTTCCGTTTCGATGCCGGGCGCGATGGTGACGGGCTGGATGAACACCATCTGGATCGCATCAGAGGCTTTGTCGTCGCGATGGAAGGCGGAGGACTTCCTGTTCCGCTCCGCCGCGGGCAGGCCCGCATAGCTGGAAAGATAGCCCGACTTCGCGGCCGGGCTGCTCTGGCAGGCGGATGCGGCAAGGGCCATGGCGGCAAGGACCAGGGGCCGGCCGGCCGGCGCGATTCTGCGCCATTTGCCCTCACCGTTCCGCGCGGGACGGGCGGACGGCTCTCGGCCGATGTCCCCAAGGACCGCGCGATCGCCATGATCGCCGCCCTCGACAGGGTTTTCGTCGGAAAACTTCACCGATATCCTCTTACTATTCAGCCCTGGTTCGACCCGAGGGCGCTGGGGGATGGGCGAAGCGCATGCCTGGGGAGGCCCGCTTCTACTGGTGAGACACCGCGGGTCGGCGAACCCCTCACCAGAAAATTCCAGATGCCCGGCCGGGCGCCGATGCGCGGGCGCCAAGGTGCGCCGCCAAACCGGATTCGCGTTTGCGAGGACCGCCGAATGGAATAAGGAGCAGCGGACATTCAACGTGAAGCTGTTCAAGAGTTAGGCGGGTTATGACGGATGGCGGCCTTTACGAGGCCTTTCTGGGCATGCGACCCGCGCTTCATCGCTACCTTCAACGGCGCGGTGCGCGCGACGACGAAGCGGAGGATATTCTCCAGGAGGTCCTGCTTACCCTGTCATCGGGCAAGACCGGGCCGGTCAGCGAGCCGGGCGGCTACCTCTACCGGATGGCGACCAACCATTTCCTCATCCATCGCCGCGGCGCGGTCCGCCGCGCGCGCCGCGAGGAGGACTGGGTAGGCGCGCATACCGGCGACCCTCCCGATCTGGATGAGGCGCCGTCCGCCGAAACCAGCCTCATCGCGCGCCAGCAGCTGGCCATACTGCAATCGGTCATCGATCGGCTGCCCGAACGGACCCGCACGATCTTTCGCCGTTTTCGCATCGAAGGCGAAACCCGGCCGAGCATCGCCAGCGACCTGGAGATCAGCATAAGCGCGGTTGAGAAGCACCTGGCCCGTGCCTACGAAGCCATAACCGCCGTTCGCCTTCGCCTTGATGAGGACAAGCCCCTCCCGCGGCATCTAACGATTGGGAAAGACGGTCATGGGGCATGATGTGGAACAGGTGAGAGCACGAGCGATCGAATGGCACGTCCGATTGCGGGACGGGGAAGCCGGCGACTGGGAGGAATTCTCCGCCTGGCTGGCCGAGGATCCCAGGCACGGCGAAGCCTATGACCTGGTCGAGGCGGCCGACCTCGCGATCGAGCCGCTGCTGCCGCATGTCGTCTTTCGCGAGGCGGCGAATGACGACGATATCCGGCGCGGCGGGGCCTCGGCGCGGCGGCGCTGGGTGGTGGGCGGCAGCCTGCTGATGGCATCGCTCGCGGCGGTCATGATCCTGCTGCCGCGCTTCGCGGCCGATGGCTACGAGGTTCGCACCATCGCCGGCCAGCAGCGCGTGGTCACGCTGGACGCGCAGACCCGCGTTGTCCTGAACGGCGCGACGACGATGCGCTTCGACCGGAACGATCCACGGTTCGCCTCCCTTGTCGAAGGCGAGGCATTGTTCCATGTTCGCCATGATGAGGCACACCCCTTCACGCTCCAGGTCGGCGGCAACCGCGTGCAGGATGTCGGCACCGTCTTCAACGTGGTGAAGACCCGCGACGGGATCAGAGTCGCAGTCAGCGAGGGCAAGGTCCTGTACAATCCCGATGCCGAAAGTGTCGCGCTGGGCGCCGGCCAGGCGCTCGTCGATGCCGCCGCCGATTCGGAAGTGCGGGTGGAGCCGGTGCCGGCGGACGCGGTCGGCGCCTGGCAGCAGGGACGGTTCGTCTATACCGGCCAGCCCCTGTCGCAAGTGGCGGCCGATCTCGAAAGGTCGCTCGGGATACGGATCGCCGTGGACCATGCCATCGCCGGCCGGGCAGTTTCGGGATCGATCGCATTGGATGGCGACGGCAGGGAAGCGATGCAGATCGAGCGCCTGGAACACGCACTCGATGTCGCCATCACGGCCGGAACGGACGGATGGATCATGAAACCCGCTGCCGGTGCACAACGCTAACCGCGCGCTTGCCTCAGCCGTAGCGGTCCTTGGTCTTTGCGCCCATGGCAGCGCCCATGCGGAGCAGTTCAACGTGCCGCCGGGCCCGCTCGGCGCGGTGGCCGCGGCCGTGGGCAGCCGGGCGGGCGTTACGCTCACCGTGGCGGACCCGGATCTGGCCGCGCGCGGATCGCCGGGCGTGCGGGGGAACTATTCGCTGCGCCAGGCCGTCGCGCGCATCCTCAAGGGCACCGGCGGCGAGGCGATCTTCTATGACAGGCTGACCGTGCGGATAGTCCGCCGCCGCGCGCCTCCGCCTGCCCCGCCGCGCGCCCCGAAAGAACCGCCCGCCCCGCCGGAAGCGCAAGCCACCCCGGACATCATCGTCACCGCGACCAAGCAGACCATGCTGCTGCAACACTATCCCGGCTCCGCCATGGTGATCGATCTCGATGACGACTGGCTGGCCCGAAACGCGAGCGGCGGAACCATCGCACTGCGCAACCTGTTGCCGACGCTGGGATCAACCAACCTCGGGCCGTCGCGCAACAAGCTGTTCCTGCGCGGCATTGCCGACAGCAGCTTCAACGGCCCGACGCAGGCGACCGTGGGGCAGTTCCTGGGCGATGTCCGCCTGACCTACAACGCGCCCGATCCCAACCTGAACCTCTACGACATGAAGCGCGTCGAGATCTTGAACGGTCCGCAAGGCACGCTGCACGGCGCGGGTTCGCTGGGGGGCATCATCCGTCTCGTGCCCAACGAACCGGACGCCGGCGCGGCTTATGGCACCGCCGCCGCCAGCGTCAGCACCACGGAAAAAGGCGGCATCGGTGGCGACGGGGCGGTAATGGTGAACCTGCCGATAGTCGATGGCCGGTCCGCGCTGCGGATCATCGGCTACGCCGAACAGGAAGCGGGATATATCGACGCTCCGCTGCGGGGGCTTCGCAACATCAACAGCACCTCCGTATACGGCGTGCGCGTCGCGCTGGGGATCGAGACCGAATCGGGCTGGAAGATCGATGCCGGTTCCGTGATCCAGAACACCCTGACCAGGGACGGGCAATATACGCTGCGCCAGGACCCGCCGCTCACCCGCAACAATGCTTTCGCGCAGCCCTTCCGCAACGATTACCGGCTCGGCTACATAACGGTTCGCCGCGACATCGGCGAAGGCGAACTGGTATCGACCACGGCGCTGGTCAGGCACGAGCTGGAAAGCGTGTTCGACGCCACCGGCTACGACGGAACCGGCAACATCGCCCGGTTCGAAGAGCGCAACGGCATACTGCTCTTTTCCCATGAAACGCGGCTTTCTGGCGGCGGCCGGGAGGCACCCTGGGTCGTCGGCGCGTCAGCCGTCTATACCGTCAACGGCCTGTCGCGCCTGCTCGGTCCGCCATCCACCCAGCGCCCGATCACGGGGGTCGTGAACGAACAGACGGAAACGGCGCTGTTCGGGCAGTTCTCGCGGCCGCTGACGACCAATCTCACCGGCACCCTCGGCATGAGGCTGACTTATGCCCACAGCGTGGGCCACCTGGTCAGCGGCGCCGGCGAAGGTCCGGACAAGCTCGGCCGCAAGCAGCTGCGACGTTCGAGCACCATCGCGATCGAGTGGCACCCGGACGAGAGGCTTTCGCTGTACTACCACTACCAGCAAGGCTACCGCGCCGGCGGCCTGGCCATCGCGCCGGCGGGCGCCGCGATGGGGAGCCAGCGGTTCGCCGCGGATGATCTCGATTTGAACGAGATCGGGTTCCGTCTCAATGACCGGCAGCACCGCTTTTCCGCGCGGGCCGCGTTGTTCGTTGCTGGCTGGGGCGATATCCAGGCCGATCTCGTCGACCAGACCGGCCTGCCTTACACCGCCAATATCGGCAATGGCAGGATCGTCGGACTGGAAGCCGAAGTCAGCTGGCGGCCGATTTCGGAAGTGACGATCAGCGCCGCGGCCTTCACCAACCGCAGCAGGCTCATTTCACCCGCCCCCGCCTTCGTCCGGCCCGAAAGGCAGCCCTTGCCGAACGTTGCCGAGGACGGCGGGCGCATCGCGGCGAACTGGCGCAAGGAAATCCGGCCAGGCGCTTCGCTGGGGGGAGAAATCTCGTTGCGGTACGTCGGCGAATCCCGGCTTGGCGTCGGCCCGCTTCTGGATTTCCGGCAAGGCGGCTACACCATCGCGGACGCGGGCGCGCGCCTGGACCTTGGCTCGATCGGCCTCTCGCTGAATATCGCCAACCTCACGGACGTTCGCGGCAACAGCTTCGCTTTCGGAAACCCTTTCACGCTGACCCAGGGAAACCAGATCACGCCGGTTCGGCCCCGATCCATCAGGTTCGGCATCGACGCCCGGTTTTAGGACCCCGAACCGAAAATACCAACCAACCCAGGATGATCGGGCCTCGCTGCCACAGAAAAACCCTCCGGGAAGCCTGTGCCGCCCGGAGGGTCCTTCAATTCCGAATACGCAGGGCGATCAGCGCAGCGAGACGACATTGTCCGAAACGCGCGGATCCTTGCGGTCGCCGCGATAGAGGCTCGCCATCGGCTCGTCGGTGACGGTCACCGTCTCGCCGCCGCCGAAGCCGTTGAAGGCGGTGCGCATCGCCGCGCCGTAGGCGCCCAGCATGCCGACCTCGATCCAGTCGCCCGCCTTGATCCCCGCCGGCAGCATGAAGGGCCCCTCCATGAAGTCGGCATCATCGCACGTCGGGCCGTAGAACGAGAAGTCTTGCAGGTCCTGCGTGTCGATGGCCCCGCCGAATGCGGCGACGCCGTCATTGTCGTTGCCGTTCGCGCACGCGATGTGCCGCACCGGAAAGCGCCAGCCCACGTGCGCCGCATCGTAGAGCGCGCCGTAGGCCCCGTCGTTGATATAGAGTTCGTCACCCCGGCGCCGCTCCACCTTGACGATCAGCGAATTGTACTCGGCCGACAGCGCGCGGCCGGGTTCGCACCACAGTTCGGCGTTATAGGCGATCGGCAGCGCTTCGAAGTGGCGGTGGATGATCGCGAAATAGTCTTCCAGCGGCGGCGGCTCCATGCCCGGATAGCAGGAAGGGAACCCGCCGCCGACATCAATCATGTCGATCACGACACCGGCATCGGCGATCACCGCGCGGACACGCTCCAGCGCCTGGACATAGGCAAAGGGCGTCATCGCCTGCGAACCGACGTGGAAGCATACGCCCAGCCAGTCGGCGACCTGGCGGGTCGCCTGCAGCAGCGGGCCGGCATCGGCAAGGTCGATGCCGAACTTCGATGCCAGGCTCAGCTCCGAATACTCGGAAGAAACGCGCAGCCGCACGCACAGGCGCAAGTCCTTGGCGTGGTTGCCCTCCGCATCCCTGGTGGCTTCCAGGATCTTCTCGACCTCCTCGAAAGTATCGAGGCTGAAAGTGCGCACGCCGTGCACGAAGTACGCCTCGCGGATGGCGCTCGCGGTCTTGACCGGATGCATGAAGCACAGCTTCGCCTCGGGCAGGGTTTCGCGCACCAGGCGCACCTCTGCGATCGAGGCGACGTCATAGTGCGAGATGCCGTTGTCCCACAAAACGCGGATCAGATCCGGCGAGGGATTGGCCTTGACCGCATAGAGCGACTTGCCCGGAAACTTCGCGGCGAAGAATCGAGCGGCGCGCGCCGCGGCATGCGGGCGGTTCAGGATAACGGGTTCGTCGGGCGCCAGGGCGCGCGCTACAGCCGGTGCATCGGGATGGATGTGCAACTCAAGGGACCCCCAAACGGTGTGTTAACGACAAGGGCTGCCTTGCGGTTTGGAAGTCCCCATGGGGCAGCGAGGGGGCGGATATAGGGCAGGCATCCTGAATCGCAAGTGAAAACCGGGCTGGTTCACAAAAATGTCACACAACCGCCATGCAAGGTTCGGACGCCGCCCGCAATCGAGCAGTTTTCTTGCTGCGCCAATGTCTTGAGCACACGCTTTCAGAGGCACGCGAAAGTGCGGCCGGGTACTCGCGGGACCGGCCGGGGCCGGGATGAGCCGAACCGCGCGGGTGCGGCTGCCTCAGCTCAGGCGATCCCGGAAGTCCTCGTATTCGAAGCGCCGGATGCATTCGAGCGAGTCGGTTTCCGAATCCCACAGCCAGATCGAAGGCAATGGCACGCCGTTGAACGTCGTGGTCTTGACCATCGAATAGTGCGCCTGGTCAAGGAAGGCGAAGCGCACGCCGGGCTCCGCGGGGACCGGGAGGCGGTAATCGCCGATCACGTCTCCGGCCAGGCACGAAGGTCCGCCCAGCCGCACGGCTCCGCCCTGCCCTTCGTCGATCGGGCCCCCGTCGATCAAGCCGTCGTCCTCGATCGGGAGTTCGCCCAGCATGGCCGGGCGATAGGGCGCCTCGATCACATCGGGCATGTGGCAGGTGGCCGAGATGTCGACCACGGCGACGGGCATGCCGTTGTATCCCACGTCGAGCACGGTGCCGACCAGGATGCCGGCATCGAGCGCCACTGCCTCGCCGGGCTCTATGTAGATTTCGGCGCCGGTATCCTCGGCCATGTCGGCAAGGAATTCGACCAGTTCGTCACGCTGATAGTCGGCGCGGGTGATATGGTGGCCGCCGCCCAGGTTGATCCACTTGAACTGGCCGAAGTAGGGTTCGAGATAGTCGAACACCTTGTCCCAGGTGCGCTGGAGCGGCTCGAAATCCTGTTCGCACAAGTTGTGGAAGTGGATGCCGTCGATCATTTCGACGTGTTCCTCGGTAAGTTGGTCGATCGGGAAGCCCAGGCGCGAGTGCGGCGCGCTGGGATCGTACCTGGGCACTTCGCCCTCCGGATGAAGCGGATTGATGCGAAGGCCGATGTCGAAATCCTCCCCGCGCGCGCGGGCCGTTTCGATTTGCGGCCAGAACCGCTCGATCTGCGCGGGCGAATTGAAGATCACATGGTCGGAAAGGCGCAGGATCTCGCCCAGGTCCTCTTCCTTGTAGGCGGCGCAGTACGTGGCGATCTCGCCGTCGTAGAACTCGCTGGCGAGCCGCGCTTCCCACAGGCCGGAAGCGCAGACGCCGTCGAGGTATTCGCCGACGATCGGCGCGGTCGACCACATCGAGAACGCCTTGAGCGCAGCCAGCACCCTGGCGCCCGAACGCTCGCCGACATCGGCGAGAATGCGCAGGTTCTCGCGCAGCCTGGCGGCATCGACCACGAAGGCAGGGCTGTCGACGCGTGACAGGTCGAAGTGGGCGAAGGCGCCCGGATCGCCGGCTCTGGTTTCCATTTCACTACCTCGTCCTGTCGCGGCCCCATGCTGGCTCGGCAATGCCGAAACTCCGCGTCCGCGCCGTCAATTCATACCAAAGTGCGGCGATCGCAACCAACGAAGCCTTGTCCCCGGAAGGGACGGGGCAATCGCACATGAAGATTTCCCTCCAAGGTCGTCATGCCGTGCTTGGGCCCATTCCGCCGTCCAGGTCGATCGCTTGAACAGCAAAGGGATGCTGACACCAAGTTTCATTGACCAGAATTCCCGTTCCCCTTCCCTTCACCCCCTTCCCTTCGCCGTCTCGCAATGACGAAGGGAGAAGACGGGGCTTACTCCGAAGGACTTGGTATGCCGCAGCAGCCCAACAGGTTCGGCATGACGACCCTGGAGAGCGCGATCTCGATACGCGATGGTCGTGCCGTCCGGGGAGAGAGACCATGTATCAGAACGGCAGCGGCTCGCTCAGTTCCTCGCAGGTCCACGGCAGGCCCTGCGTGTTGAGCATGTCCATGAACGGATCGGGATCGAACTGCTCCATGTTGAACACGCCGCCTTCTCCATTGGGGCCTTCCCACGCGCCGGTGAGCATCATCGCCGCGCCGATCATCGCCGGAACGCCGGTGGTATAGCTCACCGCCTGGTTGCCGGTTTCGGCATAGGCTTCCTCGTGGTCGCAGATGTTCTTGACGTAGAACGTCTTCTCGCCCGAGCCGTCGAGCGCCTCGCCGGTGGCGATGTCGCCGATGTTGGTCTTGCCCTTGGTCGTGGGGCCGAGGCTGGCGGGCTCGGGCAGCACCGCTTTCAGGAATTGCAGCGGGATGATCTCCACGCCGTTGTAGATCACCGGGTCGATGCGGGTCATGCCCACGTTCTGCAGCACGGTCAGGTGCTGGATATAGGCGTCGCCGAACGTCATCCAGAAGCGCGCGCGCTCCATCTCCGGGACGAACCTGGCGAGGCTTTCCAGTTCCTCGTGGTACATCAGGTACATGTTCTTGGCGCCGACGCCTTCGAAATCGAAGCTCTGCCTGGTGCTCATCGCCGGGGTCTCGACGAACTGCCCGTCCTGCCAGTGGCGCGCGGGCGCGGTTACTTCGCGGATGTTGATTTCCGGGTTGAAATTGGTCGCGAAGTGCTGGCCGTGATCGCCGCCGTTGCAGTCGAGGATGTCGAGCGTGCGGATGGTCTTCAGCTTGTGCTTCTTGAGCCACATCGCGAAGACGCTGGTGACGCCCGGATCGAAACCCGATCCCAGCAGCGCCATCAGCCCGGCGTCCTTGAAGCGGTCCTGGTATTCCCACTGCCACCGGTATTCGAACTTGGCGACGTCGCGCGGCTCGTAGTTGGCGGTGTCCAGGTAGTTCACGCCGGTTGCCAGGCAGGCGTCCATGATCGCCAGATCCTGGTATGGCAGCGCCAGGTTGACGACCAGTTCCGGCCCGATCGAGCGGATCAGCGCACTGGTGGCTTCCACGTCGTCGGCATCGATGGCGTAAGTGCCGATGGCGACGCCGGTGCGTTCCTTCACCGATTCGCCGATCGCCTCGCACTTGGAAACCGTGCGGCTGGCGAGGTGGATGTCCGAAAAGATGCCGGGATTCATCGCCATCTTGTGAACCGCCACCGAGCCGACGCCGCCCGCGCCAATCACCAGAACCTTGCTCACCAATCCGTCTCCTTCGCCGACGCCGAGAGAAAGACGCGCATATAAGGCGCCCGTATGACAACTCAACTGGCGCTTCACGACGGGTGGAGTCCGTTCCCCGGTGTCACAATCCGACATCGCGGCGTCATCACGCGGTCATGACGGCGAAGCAATGGCGTGGGGCTGTTCCATCGCCGGGGGTCGTCACCATATGCCCAAGCCTGCATCCAATCCGACCGGCTCCAAGCTCATCGACGGAGCCGTCGTCCGCCATGAAAGCCCTCGCGGCGCGCGCCTGCTCGACAAGGCCTTCGCGATGGCCTTCAAGGGCCTTGTCTACGCGCAGATCTGGGAAGACCCGGTGGCCGACATGGCGGCGCTGGAGATCGGGCCCGAAAGCCGGGTCATCACCATCGCCAGCGGCGGCTGCAACGCGCTATCCTATCTCACCGCCGATCCGGCCGCGATCACCTGCGTCGATCTCAACACCGCGCATATCGCGCTCAACAAGCTCAAGCACGCGGCGGTGCGGCACCTCTCCCATTACGCCGACTTACGGCGGTTCATCGCCGAAGCCGACCATCCCGGCAACCTGGAGATCTACCGCGACCGGCTCGCCCCGCACCTCGACGAAGCGACCCGTCGCTATTGGGAGGGACGCGATCTGGTCGGCCGCCGCCGCATCAAGGCTTTCACGCGGGGCATCTACCGCCAGGGCCTGCTGGGCAACTTCATCGGCCTGGCGCACAGGCTGGCGCGGCTCTACAAGATCGACCCCGGCGAAATCCTGGGCGCCGGATCGCTGGAAGACCAGCGCCGCGTGTTCGACGAACGCTTCGCCCCGATCTTCGAGCGCAAGCTGGTGCGCTGGCTGACCAACCATCCGGCCTCGCTGTTCGGGCTCGGCATTCCGCCCGCGCAGTACGATGCCCTGGCCGGCGGCCACCGCATGGCCGACGTGCTGCGGGCCCGGCTGGAAAAGCTCGCCTGCCATTTCCCGGTGAACGACAACTACTTCGCCTGGCAGGCCTTCGGCCGGGGCTATGGACGCGGCGCGGCGGCCCCGCTGCCGCCTTATCTCCAGGCCGGAAACCTGCCGCTGGTGCGCGCGCGGCTGGACCGGCTCGAAGTGCGCCACGCCAACTTCACCCAAGTCCTGGCCGAAAGCGCCGAGGCTTCGCTCGACCGCTACATCCTGCTCGACGCGCAGGACTGGATGACCGACGCTCAGCTTACCGAGCTGTGGAGCCAGATCACCCGCACCGCCCGCCCCGGCGCCCGCGTGCTGTTCCGCACCGCCGCCGAGCCCTCGCTGCTGCCCGGCCGGGTGCCCGCCGCGATTCTCGACCGTTGGGACTACCGCACGGCCGAATCGCATGCCGCGACCAAGGCCGATCGCTCGTCGATCTACGGCGGCGTCCATCTCTACGTGCTCAAGGACTGACCGCCATGGCGACCGCCCCGCATCGGCCCGATCATGGCGCGCTGATGGACCAGGTCTATCGCGGCCAGCGGCACATCTATGATTTGACGCGCAAATACTACCTGTTCGGCCGCGACCGGCTGATCCGCGAACTCGATGGCCGCCCCGGCATGGCGGCGCTGGAACTGGGCTGCGGCACCGGACGCAACCTCAGGCTGATCTCCAGTTCCTGGCCGGGCATGCACTGTTTCGGCCTCGATATATCGAGCGAGATGCTCAAGAACGCCCGCAAGCGGCTGGGAACCACCGGGACCCTGGCGCTGGGCGATGCCACCAGCTTCGACGCTCCCGCGCTGTTCGGGCGCGCCGGGTTCGACCGCGTGGTCCTGTCCTATGCGCTTTCGATGATCCCGGACTGGCAGGCCGCCCTGACCCGGGCCGGTGCCGCGCTGGCACCTGGCGGTTCGCTGCATGTCGTCGATTTCGGCGACTGCGACGGCCTGCCCGCCCCGCTGCGCCGCCTGCTCGACGCCTGGCTCGCCCGCTTCCATGTCTCGCCCCGGCGCGACCTGCCCGAAGTCGCCGAACGGCTCGCCCGCGCGCAGGGCCTGCGCATGCACGTGCTGCGGGGCCCGCTCGGCTATTACCAGTTGGTGCGGCTGACCCGCTGAGGCTATGGCGGCGGCATGACGCCAAGCCGCGAACCCACCGCCGAGGGAGTCGCCCTCGCCGCCCGCAAGGTGGCGGCGATCCTGCCCCCCACGCCCTTGCTGCCGATCGAGATCGCAGGCCGCACGATCTGGTGCAAGGCCGAGTGCCTGCAACCGATCGGGGCCTTCAAGATCCGGGGCGCCTGGCACCGGCTCACCGCGCTGTCCGAGGACGAACGCGGGCGCGGCGTCGTCGGCGTTTCCAGCGGCAACCACGCGCAAGGCGTCGCCTGGGCTGCGCGGCAGCTGGGAATCGCCGCGACGATCGTCATGCCCATCGATGCGCCCGCGGTGAAGCTCGCCAATACCCGCGCGCTCGGCGCCGAAGTCGTGCTCTACGACCGTCGCGGCGGCGAGGACCGCGACGCGGTGGCCGAACGCATCGCGCGCGAACGCGGCGCCGCGCTGGTCCACGCTTTCGGCGATCCCTGGGTGATCGAGGGGCAGGGCAGCGCGGGGATCGAGATCGCCGCCCAGATGGACGGCCAGCCCGACCTGATCGTCGCGCCCTGCGGCGGCGGCGGGCTGACGGCCGGCCTCGCCCTCGCCTGCCCCGACGCCGCCGTGGTCCCGGTCGAGCCCGAAGGCTGGGACGACGTGCGCCGCAGCCTGGAGGCCGGCGCGATCGTGGCCGTCGCCAGCGATGCCCCGCCGACCGCCTGCGACGCGTTGCAGACGCCCGCGACGCGGCCGATCAACTTCAAGGTCCTGCGCGAGCGTTGCCCGTTCGGCCTCGTCGCCTCGCCCGCCGAAGTGCGCGCGGCGCAGCGCCTTGCCTTCGAGCGCCTGCGCCTCGTCGTCGAACCCGGCGGCGCCGCCGCTCTGGCGGCGGTGCTGGCCGGCAAGGTGGACCTCGCGCCGCGCACCGCCGTCGTGCTGTCGGGCGGGAACACCGATGCCGCGGCCTTCACGGCGGTCTTGACCGGGGATGATTGACAAGCCCCGCCGCCGGGCCGACGCTTGCCGCCTGTCTGAAGGGGAACGAGAATGGTCGGAATGGCAATCCTGCAACCCGTGGTCGCGCTGGCGGCGTGGACCATGGTCATGTGGTTCTGGCTCTACGGAACGCGCATCCCGGCGATCAATGCCGCCAAGATCGATCCCGAGGAACTGGTCAACGATCCCGCCCTCACGCTCGACAATGTGCTGCCGCCGCAAGTCCAGTGGAAAGCGCATAACTACAACCACTTGCATGAAGCACCGACAGTGTTTTACGCGGTCGCCATCGTGCTTGCGATCATCGGCCAGGGCGATGGCCTGAACGCGCAGATCGGCTGGGCCTATGTCGTGCTGCGGGTGATCCATTCGGTGATCCAGGCCACCATCAACAAGATCCAGCTCCGCTTCGCCATCTTCGCGCTTTCCAGCTTCTGCCTGATGTTCCTGGTGGCGCGCGCGGCGCTGGCGATGTTCTGAGCGCGGCCATGGACTTCGACGACCAGCTGCGCCGCTACTTCGGCACCCACGACCTCACCACCATCGCGCCCACCACGCTCGAAGCCGGGATCGACCGCATGCGGATCGATTTCGGCATGGAGAAGGACAAGAGCCGCAAGTTCGCGCTCTGGACCCTGATGTACATGTTCGGCGCCGCACCCGACCTCGACATCGCGTTCGACAACGAAGCCGACCGCAACACCGCGCGCGATTTCATGGACATGATGGCCAAGGCCGGCGGGGATTGAGCCGCCGGGGTGGCGGGAGGTTCACTCGGTCCAGGAAGGGAAATGCCGCCACGCGATTGAGTCGCCTCGCTATTGTTGTTGTGGTTGATCGCGCGACCGGGATGGACTTCGAGGTCCAGAAAGGCTAAGATAGTAAAAGGTAATACCTTTTGCTGCGGAGGCCACCACAATGGCAACGGCAACATCGATCAAACTCGATGAAGAGTTGAAAGGGCGTGTGCGGCACCTGGCCGAAGCGCGCCGCCGCAGCTCGCACTGGATCATGCGCGAGGCCATTGCGCAATATGTCGATCGCGAGGAAAAACGCGAGACGCTGCGGCAGGACACGCTCAACGCGTGGGATGAATTTCAAGCAACTGGCCTGCACGCGACGGCGGAGGAAGTCGATAAGTGGCTGGCGAGCTGGGGAACCGAGAACGAGCTGCCAGCACCCGAATGCCACAAGTAATCTTCGCCCCAGCTGCGATCCGGGATATGCAGCGAGTGCGGGATTTTCTGCAACCCAAGAACGCCGATGCGGCCCGCCGGGCCGGTGAGGCGATAAGGCAGGGCGTGCAGGTGCTTGGCACACATCCGCGTATTGGCCGAATGGTGGACGATCTTCCCGAACATTACCGGGAATGGCTGATCGACTTCGGGGATAGCGGCTACGTCGTTCGATACCGCGTCGAGGATGATGCAATCACGATTCTGGCCATCCGTCACCAGAAAGAGGCTGGATACAAGTAGGCATCAATTCTTGTCGGCACCCGGCGCCCCTGAGAAAAAAGGGCACGCTCGGCACCCACCCATCACCGCACGAAGCAGCTCGCCAGCTCCACATGCGTCGACCAGCGGAACTGGCCGACCGGCCGCAGCTCGGCCAAGCGGAATCCCGCCCCGATCAGCCGCGCCGCGTCGCGCGACCAGCTTGAGGGGTTGCAGCTGATGTAGACCACCCGTTCCACCGCCGAATCCGCGATGCATTCCACTTGTTCGCGGGCGCCGGCGCGGGGCGGGTCGAGGAGGATGGCGGCGAACTTGTTCAGTTCCTCGGGCTGGAGCGAGTTGCGGAACAAGTCGCGGTGCATCGCGAAGACAGGCACTTGCGCGCGTTCGGCGGCGGACTTGCAGGCCAGGTGCGCATCACGCGCGGCTTCCGCGGCAAGCACTTTGGTGCCTGGCCCGGCCAGTGCGAAGGCGAAGGTCCCTAGTCCCGAGAACAGGTCCGCAACAGTGGGAACGCCCTCCAGCCATGCGCGCGCGGCGGCCACCAGCGCCTGTTCGCCGTCCCGCGTCGCCTGAAGGAAGGCCCCCGGCGGGAACGGGACCGAGATCGACCCCGAAGGCACGGCGGCACACCCAAGCGAGACAGCGACCGGCTCCGGCTCCCACACCGTTTCGAACCCGTAGCCGCCGTCCATGGTGAGGCGCGCGAGGGCGTGTTCGCGGGCGAAATCCAGCATCGCCTCGGTCGCGGCCAGCCCCTCGGCGGCGAGCCCCCTGATGCCCAGGTCCACCCCCTGGTCGACCAGCGTCATCTCGATATCGGCGGCCATGCGGGCCTGCTGGTGCCTGCCCTTGGCCCCCTTCCTGGCCGATGCGCCCCCGGCTGGTCGCGCTGCTCGCCCCATTGCAATCAGCAGCTTGCGCAAGGGGCCAAGCAGCGCGACCAGCTCGGGGACCAGCACCGGGCACTCTTCCAGTTCAACGAGCCGGTGCGATTTCGCCTCGCGATAGCCGATCACCACGCGCCCGCCCGAGCTTTCCGCGCGCAGCGAGGCGCGGCGGCGGGTTCCCGGCGGCGAAAGGTACGGCGGCGCGAGCCTCTCCGCGCCCAGTTCCTGCGCGGCCGAGGCATTGGCGACCCGCGCCTCGACGAAACCGGCCAGGCTTTCCTCGTCGAGCTGCTGCAACTGGCAGCCGCCGCACCGCCCGAAGTGGCGGCACGGCGGCTCGACATGGTGCGGCCCCCATTCCAGGCTGCCGTCGGCCCGCAACAGGTCGCCCGGCGCCGCGCCCCAGGCGAAGCGGCCGGATGCGGTGACGCCATCGCCCTTGGAAGCGATGCGCAGGATTTCCTCGGAATCCGTCACAGGCAGGCGGCCAGCGCCTCGGGCACTTTGCGTGCCAGTTGTCCCGCCGTGAAGGCCGGCCCGCACAGCCGCGCCGCCTCGCCGTGGAGCCAGATGCCGGCGCAAGCCGCGTCGAACGCCTCCTGACCAGTGGCCACGCGGCTGGCGATCACGCCCGCCAGCACGTCGCCGGTTCCGGCGGTCGAAAGCCAGGGGACGGCACGCGGGGCGCACGCGAGGCGGCCGTCCGGCGCGGCGACCACCGTGTCGGGTCCCTTGGCGACCACGATCATGCCGCTCGCGCTTGCCAGCGCCAGCGCGCGCTCGGGCCTGGTCCCGCTGCCCTCGCAGGCGAAGGCGCGCTCCAGCGCGACCAGTTCGCCCTCGTGCGGGGTGGCGATCGTCGGCGCGGTCCGCCCGGCAAGCTGGCGTGCCCCGAGCAGGACCAGCGCGTCGGCATCGACGATCGCCGGAACCGGATCGGCCAGCCCGATCGCCAGTCGCTCTCGCGCCGCCGCGTCGCGGCCGAGACCCGGGCCGACCAGCACCGCGCTGTTGCGGTCATCCGAAAGCACTTCGGTAAGCAGGCTGGCATCGATCACCAGATCGGGCGGCACTTGTGCTCCGGCGAGCCCGGACTGCGCGAACAGCTTGACGTACCCCGCCCCCGCGCCTTGCGCCGCCATGCAGGCGAGCAGCGCCGCGCCCGGCATTCGTCCGCCGACCACGGCCAGCAGGCCGCGCCGGTACTTGTGCGAATCGGCCGCCGGCGCGCGCAAGCGGGGCCGCGCGATCACCCGCGCGGCGCCTTCGATCGCCGAAACGCCGATCGGAACCAGTCGCAAGGCCCCGGCCCGCGCCGTGGCCGGCATCAGGAAGTGCGCGAACTTCCACGCGCCGAGGGCCAGGGTCAGGTCGTATTGCGGCAAACCCTCGTTCAGCACCATGCCCGAATCCGATTGCACCCCGCTCGGCAGGTCCACGGCGATGCGGTGGCGATGCGTATCGGCCAGGCGGTTCAGCAATTCGAAGTGCTCGTCCGACAGCGGCCGGGTCAACCCGCTGCCGAACAGGCAATCGACCAGCACTTCGCCGTGCGGCCTGGCATCGGGCCCCTGCACTTCGCCGCCGTAAAGCGCGCGCGCGTTCCCGGCCGCGTCGGTTTTCGGTTCCGTCGCCGCGACGATCGTGACGCGGCCGCCACGCTCGCGAAGCGCCTCGGCGATCACGTAGCCGTCGCCGCCATTGTTGCCGGGACCGCACAGCACCGTCACCTTGCGGTGCGCCGCCAGGCGCCAGACCCAGTCCGCCGCGCCGCGCCCGGCGACCTGCATCAGCGCGTCGACGCTCGATCCCGCGTCGATCAGCGCCTGCTCGGCACCGCGCATCCGCGCCACCGTGAGGATCTGCTCAGCGTATGGCATCTTTCTTCGCCGTCACTGGAAAGACGTAGCGGTCCGCGCCCACGGTTATTTCCAGCTTGCCGCCCACCAGCCTGGTCATTCCTTCCTCTGCTCCATCGGCCACCGCCAGGCCGGTCCCATCGGTCATCACGTCGAAACGGCGAAAGGCGCCGTCGGGGTGATGCACGACGAGCGTCAGCTTGCCCTGGCGCTCCGAACGTTCCACCGAGCAGACCGGCGCCAGCTGGGCCGAACCGGCGACCGCGCAGGCGATATGCTCGTCCCCGGCAGCCACCGGCGGCGGTTCGGATTGGGACGAACAGGCGGCGAGCGCAAACGGCAGCAGGCATCCGCCCCGCCAATCGTATCGTCCCAGGCTTACCCGGGACGACCGGAGCGTCCTCGCCTCCAGCGCGCTCATCCGCGCTTCAATTGGGTCACGTCGCGCACCGCGCCGCGCGCGGCGCTGGTGGTCATCGCCGCATAGGCTTGCAGAGCGGCGGAAACCTTGCGCTTGCGGGGATGGACCGGAGTCCAGGCTTCGGCCCCGCGCGCTTCCTGGGCGGAGCGGCGGCGGGCCAGATCCTCGTCCGGGACCAGCAGTTCGATGGTGCGGCCGGGAATGTCGATCGCGATCGTGTCGCCGTTTTCGACCAGGCCGATCACCCCGCCCTCGGCCGCTTCCGGCGAGGCGTGGCCGATCGAAAGGCCGGAAGTGCCGCCCGAGAAGCGCCCATCGGTGATGAGCGCGCAGGCCTTGCCCAGGCCCTTCGATTTCAGGTAGCTGGTGGGGTAGAGCATTTCCTGCATGCCCGGCCCACCGCGCGGCCCTTCGTAGCGGATCACCACGACATCGCCGTGCTTCACCTGCCCGCCCAGGATGCCCGCCACGGCCGCGTCCTGGCTTTCATAGACGCGCGCCGGGCCGGTGAACTTGAGGATGGATTCGTCCACGCCGGCGGTCTTCACGATGCAGCCGTCGCGCGCTATGTTGCCATAGAGCACGGCCAGGCCGCCGTCCTGGCTGAAGGCATGCTCCTTATCGCGGATGACGCCCTGCTCGCGATCGAGATCCAGTTCGTCCCAGCGGCGCGCCTGGCTGAAGGCGGTCTGGGTCGGTACGCCGCCGGGGGCCGCCTTGAAGAATTCCTGCACCGAGGGCTCGTTGGTGCGGGCGATATCCCAGCGGTTGAGCGCATCGCCGAGCGTCCTGGCATGAACGGTCGGCTGATCGGTGTGAAGCAGGCCTGCCCGGTCCAGCTCACCCAGGATCGCCATGATGCCGCCGGCGCGGTGGACGTCTTCCATGTGCACGTCGGCCTTGGCCGGGGCGACCTTGGACAGGCACGGCACCTTGCGGCTGAGCCGGTCGATATCGGCCATGGTGAAGTCCACCCCCGCCTCGCTCGCGGCGGCCAGCAGGTGCAGCACGGTATTGGTCGATCCGCCCATCGCGATATCGAGGCTCATCGCGTTCTCGAAAGCCTCGAAGCTGGCGATCGTGCGCGGCAGGACGCTCTCGTCCTCCTGCTCGTAATAGCGGTGGCACAAGTCGACGGTGAGGCGCCCCGCTTCGCGGAACAGCCGCTCACGGTCGGCATGGGTGGCGAGCGTCGAGCCGTTGCCGGGCAGCGAGAGGCCCAGCGCCTCGGTCAGGCAGTTCATCGAGTTCGCGGTGAACATGCCCGAGCACGAGCCGCAAGTCGGGCAGGCCGCCCGTTCGATCGAAGCCACTTCCTCGTCGCTATAGCTCTCATCGGCGGCGGCGACCATGGCGTCCACCAGGTCCAGCGCCTGCTCCTTGCCCTTGAGCACGACCTTGCCCGCTTCCATCGGCCCGCCTGAAACGAACACCACCGGGATATTGATCCGCAGTGCCGCCATCAGCATGCCCGGCGTGATCTTGTCGCAGTTGGAGATGCAGACCATGGCGTCGGCGCAGTGGGCATTGACCATGTATTCCACGCTGTCCGCGATCAGGTCGCGGCTGGGCAGCGAATAGAGCATGCCGTCATGGCCCATGGCGATGCCGTCATCTACCGCGATGGTGTTGAATTCCTTGGCGACCCCGCCCGCCGCCTCGATCTCCCGCGCGACCAGCTGGCCCAGGTCCTTGAGGTGGACATGGCCCGGCACGAACTGGGTGAACGAATTGACCACCGCGATGATCGGCTTGCCGAAATCGCCGTCCTTCATGCCGGTCGCGCGCCACAGCCCGCGCGCGCCGGCCATGTTGCGGCCGTGGGTGGAAGTGCGGGAACGATAGGCGGGCATGGTCGGGACTCCGGGTCGATCTTCGCGCAATTTCTGCGGCGTCGGCACGGCCCTACACGCACCGGGGCGTCGCATCAACGGCGGTGAGGGACGGGAAATTTCAGAGCCGCACCGCCACCGCGTTGCACACCCGCGCCAACCGTTCCGCCCATTCCGCCTGCCCGGCTTCGTCCGCGATCTGGTCCTGGCGTATCTCGACGCCGAGGTAGGGCCGTCCTTCGGCCTCGGCGTGGCGATCCATCGAGGCGTTGAGGGTGGTGCCCGAATAGGGCTCCTGGTCGCCGACGACCAGGCCTTCCGCCTCGAGCAGGGGTATGGCGAGCCGCGCGGCGCGATCGTCGCGGTTGTAGAGCACGCCGATCTGCCAGGGGCGCGGACGGTCGCAAGTCGCGAGGCTGGGGGTGAAGCTGTGGAGCGAGAAGATCAGGGCCGGCGGCGCCGCGTCGAGCAAGTCCGCCAGCCGCCGGTGATAGGGCGCGTAGAAACGCTCGATCCGCGCGCGGCGGTCCTGCTCGCTCAGCTGGTTGCCGGGGATCGCATGGCCATCGCTCACTGCCGGAATAATGTCCGGACCATCGGGATCGCGGTTGAGATCGCAGACGAGACGGCTGACCTGCGCGAGATAGGCCGCGATGCCGGGGCGCACCATCCGCTCGGCCACGCCCGCGACGCCGATGTCTATGGCGATGTGCTCGTTCATGAGCCGCGGCGCCACGCCGAGATCGATATCCGCCGGCACCCGGTTCGAAGCATGATCGGCGACCACCAGGATGCCGCCGAAGCGGGGCGTGCCCAGGATACGGTAAGCTTCCGCTTCCAAACCAACCTCCGTTCGTGTCGAGCGAAAAATTACCGCAATTTGCCCGCCATTTGCCACCACCCAGGATGCAGTTCCCCCAGTTTTTCGGCGGCTGCCCCCATGTCCGCCTCGCTCTCGTAAAGCGCGAAGCAGGTCGCGCCCGAGCCGGACATGCGGGCCATGAACGGCCGGGTTTCGCGCAGGGCGGCCAGCACTTCCGCGATCGCAGGGCACTGCGCGATGGCGGGCGCCTCAAGATCGTTGCGGCCCGCGATCGCGATTTCCCGCACCGAGCCCCTGGGCATCGGCCCGCGATCGACCCCGTCCCAGGCCTTGAATACCGGCCCGGTCGGCACCGGCAGGCGCGGGTTGACGAGAAGAACCGGGGTTCCGGCCAGGTCGTTCCCGGCCGGCTCCAGCTCGGTTCCGGTCCCGGTGCCGATGCAGGCGGCGGAACGCACGCAGGCCGGCACGTCGGCGCCCAGCCCGGCCGCCCGCTCGCGCCAGTCCGCCGGCAGGCCGTGGCCGCGTTCGACCATGCGGAACACCGCCCCCGCATCCGCCGATCCGCCCCCCAGTCCGGCCGCCACCGGCAACCGCTTTTCCAGCTCGACCGCCCAGCCCCGCCCGTGCGGCAAGGCGGAAAGCGCCTTGGCGACGATATTGCCGAGCGGGTCGTCGATCGTCGCGGCGAACGCGCCGAACGTGGTCAGGCTGTCCCGCTCGGCGGGCGCGGCGGCAAGCCGGTCGCCGTCGTCAACGAAGGCGAACAGCGTCTCCAACTCGTGATAGCCGTCCTCCCGCCGCCGCCGGACATGCAGCGCCAGGTTGATCTTGGCATAGGCGGTTTCAATCAGCATCGATCGATCCTCCCCCGATGGGGGAGGTGGCAGCCCGCCGGGGCTGACGGAGGGGATTCGCGTCCTCATGCAAAGTCACTTCTGGACACGGTCCCCCTCCACCACCCGGTGCGCGGGCGGTCCCCCTCCCCGTTTCGGGGAGGATTACATATTCGGATAGTTCGGCCCGCCGCCGCCTTCCGGCGTCACCCATTCGATGTTCTGGGTCGGGTCCTTGATATCGCAGGTCTTGCAGTGGACGCAGTTCTGCGCGTTGATCTGGAGGCGCGCGCCGTTGCCGTCCGGATCGACGAACTCGTAGACTCCGGCCGGGCAGTAACGCGCCTCCGGCCCCGCGTAGATCGGCAAGTTGACCTCGGTGGGGATCGCCGGGTCCTTGAGCCTGAGGTGGACCGGCTGATCCTCCTCATGGTTGGTGAACGAGTAGGACACGCTGGTCAGACGATCGAAGCTGATGACGCCATCGGGCTTGGGGTATTCGATCGGCTTGTAGAGATCGGCGCGCTGGAGCGACGAAGCATCGGTGTGGTGCTTCATCGGCCTAGCGAGGCCGAAGCCGAACAGCGTGCGCAGCCACATGTCGGTGCCGGCCAGGATCGTGCCCATCTCGCCGCCCCACTTGGCAACCATCGGCTCGGCGTTCTGCACCAGCTTCAGTTCCTTGGCGATCCAGCTTTCGCGCACCGCCGCATCGTATTCCATCAGCGCGTCCTGCTCACGCCCCGCCTTGACCGCGGCGGCGATCGCCTCGGCGGCGAGCATGCCGCTCTTCATCGCGGTATGCGTGCCCTTGATGCGCGGCACGTTGACGAAGCCCGCCGAGCAGCCCGCCAGCACGCCGCCCGGGAAGGCGAGCCGCGGCACCGACTGCCATCCGCCCTCGTTGATCGCGCGCGCGCCATAGGCGACGCGCTTGCCGCCTTCCAGGATCGCGCGGATTTCCGGGTGCTGCTTCCAGCGCTGGAATTCCTCGAAAGGATAGACGTAGGGGTTCTTGTAATCGAGCGCGGTGACGAAGCCGAGCGCCACCTGGTTGTTCGCCTGGTGATAGAGGAACCCGCCGCCCCAGGAATCGCTTTCACTCATCGGCCAGCCCTGGGTGTGGATCACCCGGCCGGGCACGTGCTTGCCGGGATCGATGTCCCACAGTTCCTTGATGCCGATGCCGTAGATCTGCGGCTCGCAGTCGGCCTCGAGGTCGTACTTCGCCTTCAGGCGCTTGGTCAGGTGGCCGCGCGCGCCTTCGCAGAACACCGTGTACTTGCCCAGCAGGTTCATGCCCGGCTGGAAGTCCGGCTTTTGTTCGCCCTCGCGGTTCACGCCCATGTCGCCGGTCTGGACGCCGATCACCGCGCCGTTGTCGTCATAAAGCACTTCGGCGGCCGGGAAACCGGGGAAGATCTCCACTTCCAGCGCCTCGGCCTGCTCGGCCAGCCAGCGGCACAAGTTGCCCAGCGAGCCGGTGTAGTTGCCGTGGTTCGACATGAAAGGCGGCTGGATCGCGTGGGGCAGCGCGAACTTGCCCTTCTTGGTGAGGTGCCAGTGCCAGTTGTCGGTCACCGGGATCTCGGCCAGCGGACAGCCGTCCTCGCGCCAGCTCGGCAGCAACTCGTCGAGCGCCTTGGGATCGATCGTCGCGCCGGAAAGAATGTGCGCGCCGATTTCCGAACCCTTTTCCAGCACGCAGACGGACAGCTCGGAATCGATCTGCTTGAGCCGGATCGCGGTGGCCAGGCCCGCCGGCCCGCCGCCGACGACAACGACGTCATAGGGCATCGATTCGCGTTCGATCATGGGAGTTCCCCGCATTGTCCCGGCGGCTTAGCCGCGCGATTAATTTCTGGCCCGGCGGCTTAGCCGCGCGATTAATTTCTGGAGTGCCTTGATTGCTTGGACGCGGCAGGTCAAGACCCACGCAATGGATCATCGGCCAAATCCCGAATTTCTGGACGATATTGCCGGCGCGCTCGACTGGTGGCGGGATGCCGGGGTCGATTGCGACTTCCTTGACCAACCGCGCGAATGGCTCACCTCACCTGAACTGGCCCGCGACCCCCGGCAGGGCCCGCGCGGCGCGGCGGAACGTCCGGCCGCGCGCGCTGCACAGACGGCGCCGGAGAGCATCTTCGCGTCGGGCCTCGATCCAGGCTCGTTTCCGGCCGACCTGGCCGCATTCGCCCCATGGTGGTTGAGCGAGCCGATGCTCGACGACGGCGCCACCGGCGGCCGGATCGCGCCGTGCGGACCGGCCGGCGCGAAGCTGATGATCCTTGTCGAGGAACCCGAAGCCGCCGATCGCGACGCGCTGCTCACCGGGCCGCAAGGCCGCCTGCTCGATGCCATGCTCGCCGCCTTCGGAACGGGGCGCGATGCGGTCTATCTTGCCAGCGCGCTGCCTCGCCACACCCCGGCCGCCGATTGGAGCGCGCTGGAGCAACGCGGAATCGGCCGGGTGCTCGCGCATCATGTCGCTCTGGCGGCGCCGGAACGCCTGCTTGTGCTCGGCGGCAACATCCTGCCGCTGCTCGGCCACGAATCGCCGCAACGCCCTGCCGTTTTACGGCAATTTAACCAAGAAGGGCGGACGATACCCATGCTTGCTTCCTGGGGCCTGCCCGCGCTGCTCGCTCAGCCGCGCGCGAAACCGGTGCTGTGGAAGGCCTGGCTGGAGTGGACCGCTGCCTGATCGGCGGCCGCCGCGCAGCCGGGAATCCGGCGAAAGTATCGCATGATGCGGGGATACGACTTGAGAACGATTGCCAGGGTAGGACGGTTGGCCAGCCGCGAATTGGCGACGGGCCTGATCTCGGGGGCCTTCGCCGTCGCGGCGATGATGGCGACGCCGGCCTTCGCCAACAGCGCCGCGGTCGACTATTTCCGGACGCGGGGAGACCGTACCGCGGTTCCCTCGCTGCTCAGCCAGGACGACCGCACCTATTACAGGCAGATCTTCGACGCGATCGATTCCAAGGACTGGACGACGGTGCAGAAGATGCTGGCCGATCGTCCCGACGGCCCGCTGCACCAGCAGGCCCGCGCCGAATACTACCTTGCCGCCGGCTCCCCGAAGATCGAGCTGTCCGCGTTGCAGGAATGGCTTTCCCAGGGCACCGACTTGCCCGGCGCCGACCAGATCGGCCGCCTTGCCCTCAAGCGCGGGGCCGACAGCATACCCTCGCTGCCCAGCGAACAGCCGTTCGCCCGCCTACCCACCATGCCCAAGCGGGTGCGGCCCGCCTCGATCGACGACGGCACGATGCCCGGTGCGATATCGGCCGGAATCCTCGATCGCATCAAGAACGACGATCCCGTGGGCGCGCGCGTCCTGCTTGACGGCATCGATGGCGGGCTGGGCAGCGCGGCGCGGGCGGAATGGCGCGAGCGCATCGCCTGGAGCTTCTATATCGAGAACCAGGACGCCTCCGCCTACGAGATGGCGCAGCTCGCCGCGCTCGGCACCGGCCCCTGGGTGGGCGAGGCGTGGTGGACCGCCGGGCTCGCGGCCTGGCGCCTGGGCGACTATGACGGCGCCGCCGACGCCTTCGGCAAGGCCGCCGGCAGTTCCGACAACGCCGAACTGACCAGCGCCGCGCAGTACTGGCGCAGCCGCGCGTTCATCCGCCAGCGCCGACCGGACAAAGCCGCCGATGCGCTGCGCCTGGCCGCCGGGCGCGACGAGACGCTCTACGGCATGCTCGCCGCCGAACAGCTCGGCATGAAGCTGTCGGAACAGCATGCCGAGGCGGACTTCACGCAGACCGACTGGCAGCAGCTGCGCACCAACGCCAATGTCCGCACCGCCGTGGAACTGGCCGAGATCGGCGAGGACGGCCTGGCCGACGAAGTGCTGCGCCACCAGGCGCGGATCGGCGATGCCTCGCAGTACGCGCCCCTCACCCGCCTGGCGCGCGACCTGGGCCTGCCTTCGACGCAGCTGTGGATGGCCTACAACGCGCCTTATGGCGGCAAGCCGGAGCCGGCGACGCGCTTCCCCACCCCGAAATGGACTCCGGTGGGCGGCTGGAAGGTCGATCCGGCGCTGGTCTATGCCCATGCCCTGCAGGAATCGGTGTTTCAGGCCGGCGTGGTCAGCCCGGCCGGCGCGCGCGGCCTGATGCAGATCATGCCGGCCGCCGCGAGGGACCACGCCGCCGAAATCGGCGTTTCGGGTTCGGCCAGCGATCTCAACAAGCCCGAAGTCAACCTCGCTTTCGGCCAGCAGCACCTGCGGATGCTGAAGGACGCGCCCGGCACCCAGGGCCTGTTGCCCAAGGTGATGGCCGCCTACAATGCCGGCATCACCCCGATCGCCCGCTGGAATACCGAAATCAGGGACCAGGGCGATCCGCTGCTCTGGATCGAATCGCTGCCCTACTGGGAAACGCGCGGCTACGTGAATATTGTGATGCGCAATTACTGGATGTACGAGCGTCAGGCCGGCGGCCCATCGGAAAGCCGCATGGAACTGGTACAGGGCCTGTGGCCGACATTTCCGGGCCTGTCGGGATCGGAAGGGGTGCGCATGGCAGCGAACGGAGCGATATTGCGTGGCCATTGATACAGAACGTGAATTCAAGCCCATCAACATCGCCCTGCTGACCGTTTCCGACACCCGTGGCCCCGATGAAGACACGTCCGGCGATATTCTCGCCCAGCGGATCAAGGACGCCGGCCACAAGCTGGTCTACCGCGCGATCGAGAAGGACGATGCCGCCCGCATCGCCAGCCGGCTCAACGACTGGATAGACGATCGCCAGGTCGACGCGGTCGTTTCCACCGGCGGCACCGGCCTCACCGGCCGCGACGTCACGCCCGAGGCGCTCGATCGGGTGAAGGAAAAGGAAATCCCCGGCTTCGGCGAACTGTTCCGCTGGCTCAGCTACAAGACCATCGGCACCTCGACGGTGCAGAGCCGCGCCATCGCCGTGGTCGCGCGCGGGACCTACATCTTCGCCCTGCCCGGTTCCAACGGCGCGGTGAAGGACGGCTGGGACGGCATCCTGGCCGAACAGCTCGACAGCCGCAACCGGCCCTGCAATTTCGTCGAACTGATGCCGCGATTGCGGGAGCGGTAGCCAGGAGGCGCGTCAATCACGGCGCCAGGCTTCACGGCAACTCCAGCCGCCAGGTTCCCAGCGCGCGCATATCGCGTGCATCGGGCGTACCCGCCAGCGCCAGCCGCAACTGGGATCGCCGGCCGCCCCGCGCGTAACCCAGCATCAACAGCGGATCGATGCGGCCCGAGAAATCGACGCCGCGATTGCTGAACACCAGCGAACGACTGGCAAGATCATAGCCGGAGCCCACCGTATAAATGCCCCGGCCGGAGACCACCGTGAGCGGCTGCGCCACGCCCAGGCTCAGTCTGCCGCCCATCAGCGGCCGGCTCGCAGCGAAGCCGAAGCGGCTGGTCCACATCGCGCCGGCATCGGTCAGCAGCATGTCGTCGGCGAGCTTGAGGTGCGAGACGCCCAGGCTGGCGTAGCCGCCCAGCTGCCACGCGCCGAGCGTGAGTTGCTGGGCGGCTTCGAGGAACAGCGTCCGCGCGCCGTCGCCGAAGCGCAGCGCGCCGCCGCCCGTTGGCGTGCCGAAGACAATGCCCCGCTCATCGAGCAGGCCGGCCTTCAACCCGGTTCCCGCCTTGCGCCAGGAGATCACGGCGCCATTGGCGGAGCCGGTATTGCTCCAGCCGTTGCTGGCCCGCCCGCCGACCGCGTCGACGGCGAGCATGCCGCCCGCCAGCGGATAGCGTGTACCGACCGCGAGGCCGGCGACGGGCGAATAGGCAAAGACCGCGTCCGAACTGGGAGCAAGGCCCATGAACTCGTCGGCGACCGAATCGCCCGAGTTGAACGAGGCGGCGAACCACGCCCGGCCGCTTCGCACCGCGACTTGCCCGTTGGTGAGCACGGTGCGCACTTGATCCGCGCCGGGCCCCGCGCGCAGGCGCGTGAACCCGGCGCTTGCCTGCAATCGCAGGGTGGCGAAGGCGGCGGTGCCCGCGCCGGCCTGCATCTGCACGCGCCGGTCCAGCCAGGCGCGATCGCTGCGGGGCCGTGCCACCAGGCTGGAAAGGTCTCCCTTGAAGTCGCGCCCGTAGGCGTCGAGCACCGTCACCTCGCCCAGCGCCTTGGTCGCGAATCCGCTGGTTCCGACCGCCGCCGGGATCACCATGGCCGCGCCACTGGCGGAAGTCTGCGTGAGGCCGTTCGACAGCACCGGATTCACCGGCGAAAGCGCCGCCTGCACGTCGATCAGACCATGACCGAAAACCGGATCGACGCCCGCGGCGCCGATATCGCGGGCCGTATTGACGATGACCTGCCCGGCCTCGATTCCCGAAAGCTGCGGCCACTTGCTCAGGATCAGCGCGGCAAGGCCGCTCACTTGCGGGGTGGCGGAACTGGTGCCGCTGAACAGCACCAGGCTGCCGTCCACGTCCTGCGAGGCATTGGTGCCCATCGCGGCGACACAGTTGTTCATCGCCGCCGCGCCGCATTGGTTCGAATAGTCGGTGAGCTCGTAACTGGTCTGCGTGTCCTCCAGCGCGACGACAAAGAGCCAGCTTCGCGAATTGGTGGAATCGAGATCGAGGTAACCCACCGCGTTGGCGCCGCTTTCATTGCCGGCGGCGTTGACGAAAAGCCCGCCGGTGCGCTGGTAATCGGCGACGGCCTGCGTCCACGCGGGGCTCGGCTCCTCGGCATCGAGCTTTGCGATCGAGGCATTGATGACCTTGATACCCAGGCTGCCGGCATAGGCGACGGCCTGCGACAGGCCGATGCCCAGGGTTTCCTTCTCCTCCGGATCAGTGGTGTCGAGGTCGATCTCGCTGATCCGCAAGGCGACGATTTCGACGTCGGGCGCGATGCCCTGCACCCCGGTCCCGTTGTTCGCCGCCGCGATCACGCCCGCGACCATTGTGCCGTGATCCGAATAGTCATCGCCGATCACGTCGCGCTTGGTGGTGACGCCGTGCTGGGTAACCGTTCCGTAGTCGCGACTGAGACTGGAAATCTTGCCGCGAAGCTCCGTCACTTCCTTGACGCCGTCATCGAGGACGGCGACCTTCACGCCTTGTCCGGTCCAGCCGTTGTCGAGCGCATAGAGCGCGTTGACATATTCGAACGAATCGTAGTTCCGGCGATATTCGGTGTCGTCCTGCCCGGATCGCTTCGGCTGCTGGTTCTGCGGCGTGATGACGTATCCGGCGGAAGGCGTGGGAGTGGGAGTGGGTGTAGGCGCAGGAGTGGGACTCGGCGTCGGCGTCGAATTCACGCTTCCGCCACCGCCACAGCCCGCGAGCGCCACTGCCAGCGCACTCGCGATCATCGCACCACGTGTGATTCCCCAAGGCCCCGCCATGGCCAATACCCCCGTTCCAAGCCGCGCCGGCCCGATCCCTCAAACCGCCCGGCGATTGTGCCTCGCAGTTCCTCCCAAGTCACTATTTCCGGCGCGACAATAGTCGGCCAATGCCGAAAGTCAGCTTATCCCCGCCAGTGCCAGCAGCGCCTCGGTCGAAGGATCGAAGCTGGCCCCGCCCTTTTCGATCTGCTTGGCGATTTCCTTGCCCAGTTCGACGCCGAACTGGTCGAAGGGGTTGATGCCCATCAGCACGGCGTTGGCGAAAGTGCGGTGCTCGTGGAAGGCGATCAGCGCGCCGAAGGTGGCGGGGCTGACTTCGTCGAGCAGGATCGTCGCCGAGGGGCGATCGCCCGGATAGGCGCGCGCCGGATCCTCGCTCGCCTTGCCCGCCATCAGCGCCGCGCCTTGCGCGAAGCAGTTGGAAAGCAGGATGCGGTGGTGCGCCGGGTCGAGGTCGTGCCCCGGCACGATCGCGGCGATGAAATCCACCGGCACCAGGTTGGTGCCCTGATGCAGCAGCTGGAACACCGCGTGCTGCGCGTCGGTGCCCACGCCGCCCCAGGTGATCGGCGCGGTCGGCCCGTCGACCGGCGAACCATCGAGCTTCACGCTCTTGCCGTTCGATTCCATCTCCAGCTGCTGGAGATAGTCCGGCAGCAGCGCCAGGCGCTCGTCATAGGCGAAGACGGCGCGGGTCTGGCAGCCGCGCAGGCGCGTATAGTACTGATCGGCGAAGGCGGCGCGCAGCGGCAGGTTGGCCATGCCGTCGGTATCGCGAAAATGCACGTCCATCGCCGCCGCTCCGGCCAGGAACTCGGCGAAATCCGGCCAGCCGAGCGCCATCGCGACCGGAAAGCCGATCGAGGACCACAGCGAATAGCGCCCGCCCACGCTTTCGGAAAACGGCAGGATGCGCGTTTCATCGACGCCCCATTCCATCGCCTTTTCCGGCGAGGCGGTCAGCGCGACGACGCGGCCATAGGGATCGTCGACGCCGTTCTCGCGCAGCCACTCGATCGCGCTCTCGGCATTGGTCATGGTCTCGATGGTGGTGAAGGTCTTGGAGGCGACCGCCAGCATCGTCGTCTCCGGGTCGCAAGCCGCGAATGCCCGTTCGAGAGCGCTGCCGTCGATATTCGAGACCACGTGGACGTCGACCATCGCGCCGTCCCGGGCCAGCGCGTCGATCGCCAGCGCCGGGCCCAGCGCCGATCCGCCGATGCCGACATGGATCAGGTGCTTGACGTCGCCCATGGCCCCGCGGTGGATCGCTTCGACGATCGCGGCCATGCGATGATGGTATTCCGCCGCGAGCGCGACGCTTTCATCCTCGCCGATGCCGCGCTGGGCGGTATGCGCGGCGGCGCGGCCCTCGGTCGGGTTGACGATCTCGCCCGCGAACAGCGCGGCCCGCCGGCCGGAAAAATCCATCGCCCCGGCCAGTTCCTCGAACAAGGCGACATGCGCGGCATCGAGGTGGGTTTTCGACCAGTCGAACCGGATCGCGGAGGAATTCTCTTCCTCGCCCAGCTCGAAACGCGTGGCGAAAGCGGCCAGACGGTCGGGATCGGCGGCGAACAGCCGCGCCAGCGTGGGCTTCTCGAGACGCTCCAGCTTTTCCCAGACCGCATTGCGCATATCTTGATCCTCCAGTGGCCCCATCGGGCACGCCTTATGCTTGTTGCGATTGCGAAAACCAAGCGCCAGTTGTTCAAATATCGATCGCGCTCATGCCCTGGTCGGGATCGCACTTGACGGAACGCCCCGCGCGCAACAAGGGTTCGGGCATGAGCGAAAACCCAAGCGCCGCCGAAATCGACTCAGCGCTGCCCGCACCCGAACAGGTCGCTGGCAAGCCCAGCGCACCCGCCAAAAAGGACGAGAGCTTCTTTTCCTTCCTGCTGTGGCTGGTGCTGGGCGTGGTGGTGCTGCGCAGCTTCATCATTTCGCCGTTCAACATTCCCAGCGAGTCCATGCTGCCCCGGCTGCTCAACGGCGACTACCTGTTCGCGACCAAGTGGTCCTACGGCTATTCGAAGTATTCGCTGCCCTTCAGCATCCCCTTGATTCCGGGCCGCTTCTTCGCGAGCCAGCCCGAGCGCGGCGACGTGGTGATCTTCAAGGCGCCCCCGGGCAACGATGTGGACTACATCAAGCGCGTGATCGGCCTGCCCGGAGACGAAGTGCAGATAAAGGGCGGACAGGTATGGCTCAACGGCAAGCCGGTGCCCAGGCAGCGCGCCGCCGACTTCGTGCTGCCGGTCACGCCCAACACCCATTGCTACGCGCCCGAGTTCGAGGGGACCGACAAGCAGGGCGGCCCGGTCTGCAACTATCCGCAGTTCCGCGAAACGCTGCCGAACGGCAAGAGCTACAACGTGCTCGACCTTGGGCAGACGCCGCAGGACGATACCGGCGTGTTCATCGTTCCCGAAGGCAACATGTTCCTGATGGGCGACAATCGCGACAATTCGATGGACAGCCGCTTCCCGGCGATCGAGGGCGCGGGCATCGGCATCGTCCCGCAGGACAACCTGGTCGGCAAGGCGGCGTTGATGATGTTCTCCACCGATGGCTCTGCGGAATGGATCAAGCCCTGGACCTGGTTCACCGCCGCGCGCTGGAGCCGCATCGGGAGCGCGATCTGAGTGGCGGATGGCCTCAACGCGCATGCTCGGCCCTGAAGTCCGCGCCTTCCTGACCCGGCACGCCGGCCATGAGCCCGGGGACGAAACCCTCTGGCTCGCCGCCCTCACCCACGGGTCCACCGGCGAGAAGCGCAATTACGAAAGGCTGGAATTCCTGGGCGACCGGGTGCTCGGCCTGGCCGTGGCGGAATGGCTGTTCCAGAACAGCGATGAGGCGGAAGGCCGCCTCTCGCAGCGGCTCAACGCGCTCGTCAGCCGCACGACTTGCGCAAGGATCGCGCGCGAGATCGGCCTGGGGCCGCATATGCGCCTGGGCAAGCAGGCGCGCGACGACGGGGGCGAGGATTCGGACAATATCCTTGGCGACGTGATCGAGGCGCTGATCGGGGCCTGCTTCATCGAACACGGTTTTTCCGCCGCCCGCGACATGGTCCGCCGCCTCTGGGCCGATACGCTCGCGGGCAAGACCGGCAAGCGCAAGCATCCCAAGTCGGCGCTGCAGGAATGGGCGGCCGGCAACCGCCGCCGCATGCCCGAATATCGCCTGGTCGACCGCTCGGGCCCCGACCATGCCTTGCGCTTCACGGTGGAGGTCCAGGTCCACAACGTCGGTTCCGCCCAGGCCACCGCCCATTCCAAGCAGGACGCGGAAACCCTTGCGGCCGAGGAATTCATGAGGAAGTTCGGATGATGTCGCCGGTAAGCCTGGAATAAACGGACGTCGGGAAAGTCGACAGCATCGCATTAACACTGCTATCCGCTGGTGCCGAGCTTGTCGCAGCACCTGCCGCCAGCGGGAACTCCGGGGGATAACCGTTCATGACCGAACAATGCGGTCTCGTCGCCGTGATCGGCGCGCCCAATGCGGGCAAGTCGACGCTGGTCAATGCGCTGGTCGGCCAGAAGGTGGCGATCACCTCGGCCAAGGCGCAGACCACGCGCGCGCGGCTGATGGGCATCGCGCTGGAGGGCGAGGCGCAGATCATCCTGGCCGATACGCCGGGCATCTTCGCCCCTAAGCGGCGGCTCGATCGCGCCATGGTCGCCGCCGCCTGGGAGGGCGCGCAGGAGGCCGACGCGATCCTGCTGGTGGTCGATGCGGTCAAGCTGCGGCGGCACGAACTGGAGCCGCTGCTCGAAATCCTGAAGGATCGTCCGGAACGCAAGCTGCTGGCGCTCAACAAAGTGGACGCCAGCGCCAAGGAGCCGCTGCTCGTGCTGGCGCAGGAACTGACCGGAAAGGTCCAGTTCGAAGAGGTGTTCTTCGTCGCCGCGCGCACTGGCGACGGGGTGCCGCAGCTCAAGGCGCGGCTTGCCCAGCTCATGCCCGAGGGGCCCTGGCACTATCCCGAGGATCAGGTCTCCGACGCCAGCGAACGCCTGCTCGCCTGCGAGATCACCCGCGAACAGCTCTACCAGCAGCTTCACGACGAACTGCCCTACGATGCCGCGGTGCGGCCGGAGAGCTATACCCAGCGGCGCGACGGCTCGGTCGAGATCCGCCAGCAGATCGTGGTCGCGCGCGACAGCCAGAAGGCGATCGTGCTCGGCAAGCGCGGCGCGAGGATCCGCGCCATCGGCGAGGCTTCGCGCAAGCAACTGGCCGAGGTCCTGGGCCAGCAGGTCCACCTGTTCCTGCACGTCAAGGTCGAGGAGGACTGGGCCGAGGCGCGCGACATCTATGAGGAAATCGGATTGGACTGGGTGAAGTGACGAAGAAGATAGTCGTTTCCGCCATGACCACCGCCGCGCTGCTGCTGGGCGGCTGCAGCACGCCGTACATGAAGGCCCGGGCCGCGGAAAAGTCGCAGGTCGCGGTGGCGCGGGAAAGCCTTGAAGGCGCGCGCTACGTCGCCATGGGCTCCTCGTTCGCGGCCGGGCCGATGCTGCCCCCGCCCAAGCCCGGCGCCCCGGTGCGCTGCGGGCAGAGCCTGAACAACTACCCGACGCTGCTGGCCGAGCGCTTCGGCATGGTGCTGACCGATCGCAGCTGCTCGGGGGCGACGACCGAGCATGTGCTGGGGCCCTGGGGCGATATCCCGCCGCAGATCGCCAGCGTCACGCCCGATACCAAGCTGGTGACCGTGACCATCGGCGGCAACGACTTGTCCTATATCGGCAACCTGTTTTCCGCCGCCTGCCTGTTCAACGGCAAGACCCCCGCCGCCGCCGGGGCGAAGCCCAGGCCCTGCGGAACCGTGCGGGTGCCGACCGAGGCGGACTATGCCCGCGACGAGATGCAGTTGCATGAGATCGCCCGCCGGGTGCGCGCTGCCGCGCCGGACGCGCGGCTGGTCTTCGTCCAGTACCTCACCCCGCTGCCCGCGCCGGGACTGCTGTGCGCGGCGACGCCGCTGAGCACATCCGATGCGGCGATTATTCGCCAGATCGGTCGGCGCCTTGCCGAAATGACCGGCCGCGTCGCGCAGGCGCACGGTGCCCTGATCGTCGAGATGAACCAGTCTTCGGCCAACCATACCCCCTGCGATCCCGAACCGTGGGTGATCGGATCGCCGCGAGGGTATGACGGCAGCCAGGGCCTGCAATGGCATCTCAACCTGGCCGGCATGAAGGCCACCGCCGAGGGCATCGCCTATTGGCTGATCCAGTCGGGGGTGAGGCCGGTCAATCCGAGCGTGAAGGTGGAGATGGCACCGGCCGCATCGCCGGCCCCGCCGGCCGCGACGATGCCCGCCCCCGGCGCGCCCGCCCCGGCCGATCGCGTACCCACCGGCCCGACCACCCCCATCCCGACCCCATCCCAGGCCCCGACAACACCCACCCCGCAAGACACCGGGGCACCCCAAGGCTGAGATCAAGTCTCATTGATCGGAACTCTTGTTCCCCCTGTTTTCGTCAATTGCGAGGCGGCCGGTATCAGCCTACCGGCCGCCTCGCCCGGATCGCCTGGGCGAGCGTGCCCTCGTCGAGGTAGTCGAGTTCGCCCCCGACCGGCAGCCCGTGGGCGAGCTGGGTGACGCGCACCGGATAGGCCTCCAGCCGCTCGGCGATGTAGTGCGCGGTGGTCTGGCCTTCGAGCGTGGCGTTCATGGCCAGCACCACCTCGTCGATGCCGCCCTCGCCGACACGCCGCAGCAGGCCTTCTACCGCAAGGTCCTCCGGCCGCACCCCGTCGAGCGCGGAAAGCCGGCCGCCGAGCACGTGGTAGCGTCCGGTGAACAGCCGCGCCCGGTCGAGCGCCCAGAGGTCGGCGACTTCCTCCACCACGCACAGCGCGCGCGCGTCGCGGCGGGGATCGGTGCATATGCCGCAAGGGTTGGCGGTATCGACATTGCCGCAGGTATCGCATTCGACCAGCGTCCCGCGCACGGCGGCCAGCGCGTCCAGCAGCTGCACCAGCGCGGTCTCGCGCCGCTTGATGAGCCACAGCACCGCGCGCCGCGCCGAGCGCGGACCCAGGCCGGGCAGGCGTGACAGGGCGGCGGTCAACGTTTCGATCTCTTGCGATGCCATGGAACGAGAGATAGGGCCTGCGCTTTCCCAGAGGAAGACCATCGGAAAGTTCCCCACACATGCGCATCATCTTCATGGGAACCCCCGATTTCGCGGTGCCCGCGCTGGTCGCGCTGGTGGAGGCGGGGCACGAGGTCGCGGCCGCCTACACCCAGCCCCCGCGCCCCGGCGGGCGGCGCGGCAAGGAACTGACGCCCTCGCCGGTCCAGCGCGAAGCCGAAACGCGCGGAATCGCGGTACGCCATCCGGTCTCGCTGAAAGGCGCCGAAGAGCAGGCCGCGTTCGCGGCGCTGGGGGCAGACATCGCCGTGGTCGCGGCATATGGGCTGATCCTGCCGCAGGCCGTGCTCGACGCGCCGCGCCTGGGCTGCCTCAACATCCACGCCTCGATCCTGCCGCGCTGGCGCGGGGCGGCGCCGATCCAGCGGGCGATCCTGGCGGGCGATCCGACCACCGGCGTCACCATCATGCGGATGGAGGCCGGGCTCGACACCGGCCCGATGCTGGCCACCCTGCGCACCGCGATCGATCGCAAGACGGCCGGCGAACTGACCACCGAACTCGCCGAAAAGGGTGCGCAATTGCTCGTCGGGACCTTGCGCGACCTCGCGGTCCATCGCCCGGTCGCGCAACCTCAGGAGGGCGTGACATATGCCCGGAAGATCGACAAGGCCGAGGCCCGGCTCGATTTCACCCAGCCAGCCGAGCAGGTGGAGCGACAAGTGCGCGCCTTCATGCCCGCGCCTGGCGCCTTCTTCGAACTGGGGGGCGAACGCTGCAAGGTCATGGCCGTCGAGATCGTCGAAGGCTCCGGCCAGCCGGGGGTCGCGCTTGACGATGCGCTGACGATCGCCTGCGGATCGGATGCGGTTCGCCTCGTCACTGTCCAGCGCGCCGGGCGGCCGGCGATGGCGGCGCTCGATCTGCTGCGCGGATGGCCGGTCGCGGCAGGGACGAGGCTCGCTTGACCCGCTTCGCCCTCACCCTGGAATTCGACGGCGGCCCGTTCATGGGCCTGCAGCGCCAGGCCCATGGCCCCTCGGTGCAGCAGGCGCTGGAGGAAGCGGTGCTGGCAGTGACCGGCGAGACCGTGACGATGCACGCGGCCGGGCGTACCGACGCCGGCGTCCATGCGCTCGCCATGCGGGTCCATGTCGATATCGCCAAGCCCTTCACCTCCTTCCGGCTGATGGAAGCGCTCAACGCGCGGCTGCGCCCTGCCCCGGTGGCGGTGCTCGCCTGCGAGCAGGTCGCGGACGATTGGCACGCGCGGTTCTCGTGCACCGGGCGCGCCTACCTCTACCGCATCGCCAACCGCCGCGCCCCGCTGACGCTGGAGCGAGGCAAGGCCTGGCAGGTGGCAAAGCCGCTGGACGAGGCCGCCATGCACCGCGCCGCCCAGGCCCTGGTCGGACAGCATGACTTCACGACCTTCCGCTCGGTGCACTGCCAGGCCCGGAGCCCGGTCAAGACGCTCGACTGGCTTGCCGTGCGCCGCGACGGCGGCTGGGTGCTGATCGAGGCCGAGGCGCGCAGCTTCCTGCACCACCAGGTCCGCTCGATGGTCGGCTGCCTGGCGATGGTGGGCATCGGACGCTGGCGGGAGGAGCAGGTCGCCGAAGCCCTCGCCGCGCGCGACCGCCAGGCCCTTGGCCTCAACGCGCCGCCGGACGGGCTCTATTTCGTCAGGGCCGTCTATCCGGGGGAATAGTTACACGCCGTCGCCATTCGATGTCGCCATTCGATGGGACGACGGGCCCTCGGCTCACGCCTTGCCCACCACGCTTTCCGGCAGTTCCGTGCCGAACACGCGCTGGTAGTATTCGGCCACCAGCATCCGCTCGGTCTCATCGCACTTGTTGAGGAACGAGAGGCGGAAGGCGAAGCCGACGTCCTTGAAGATCACGGCGTTCTGGGCCCAGGTAATCACCGTGCGCGGGCTCATGACGGTCGAGATATCGCCGTTCATGAAGCCCTGGCGCGTGAAATCGGCCACTTTGACCATCTGCGCGATAACGCCGGCATCGATCTGCGGAACCTTGGCGGCGACGATCGCCGTCTCGGTCTCCGCCGGCAGGTAATTGAGGCCCACCACCAGGTTCCAGCGGTCCATCTGGCCCTGGTTGATCTGCTGCGTGCCGTGGTACAGGCCCGAGGTATCGCCCAGGCCCACCGTGTTGGCGGTGGCGAACAGGCGGAAATGCTTGTCGGGCCGGATCACCCGGTTCTGGTCCAGCAGGGTCAGCTTGCCTTCGGTTTCGAGCACGCGCTGGATCACGAACATCACGTCCGGCCGGCCGGCGTCATACTCGTCGAAGACCAGCGCCACCGGGTGTTGCAGCGCCCAGGGCAGCAGGCCTTCGCGGAATTCGGTGACCTGCATGCCGCCGCGCAGCACGATCGCGTCGCGACCGATCAGGTCGATGCGGCTGATGTGCGCGTCCAGGTTGATGCGGATGCACGGCCATTTGAGGCGGGCCGCCACTTGCTCGATATGCGTTGACTTGCCGGTGCCGTGGTAGCCCTGCACCATGACGCGACGGTTGAAGGCGAAGCCGGCCAGGATCGCCAGCGTCGTATCGGGATCGAAGACGTAGGCCTCGTCCAGATCGGGCACGCGCTCGTCGGCGATCGAGAAGGCGGGCACTTTCATGTCGATATCGATGCCGAACGTCTCACGGACGTCGATTTCGATATCGGGGGCAGCCAGCACGGTGGCGTCACGGTTTTCGGTCATGGTGTTCGCAGAGTCAGTCATTGCGGTATCCCGCCTAAAGGAGCCTGCGTTGCACCGCAATAAGCTTTGCTTGAAGTCTTGGCTTGTTCCCGGGCATCGCGCCGAAAATCCGCAGCGGCCAACTGCCCGGGATTGCCGCGCCGCCTGCGGGACTTAAAATACGCTTCCGCTCAGGCCCCGCACTTGGGGGGCAGCGCGAAAAGGTCCAGGAAGCGCCGCACCAGTTCCGGATCGCCCTCGACCGCCAGGCGGCCGCCGGCTTCCTCGGGGCTCCGCTTGCCGTAGAACACCGGCAGGAAATCGGAAGCGCTGGGCGCGCTGAAGCGCAAGTCTGGCGATGCCACGCCATTGCCGGCGGGATGGATGGCCAGTTCCCTGCCGCGCAAACGCCCGGCGAAGTGTTCTTCCCCGACGTCGAAGGCGATCCACAGCTCCAGTTCGCCGATCCGGTCGGGATCAAGCATGGTGCGCATGGACAGCATCAGCGAAACCGGCGTCAGCGGCAGGCCCGGATCGTGGAGCGGCGAGCGTACCGCCCAGCGGCCCAGCTCCTGCAACACCGGCTCCAGCGCCCGGCCCCATTCGGTAAGCTGGTAGACTTGCGCGGCAACCGGCGGCGGCAGGAACGCCCGCTCGACGATTCCCAGCCCTTGCAGCGTCTCCAGCCGCTCGGTCAGCGTCTTGGCGCTGAGGCCGGGCAGGCTGGCGCGAATGTCGCTGAAACGTCGCCCGCCCAGCATAAGCTCGCGAATCACCAGCAGCGTCCAGCGCTCGCCGATCAGTTCCATGGCAAAAGCGGCTCCGCAAGCATCGCCGTACCACTTGCCATGCACGGCCGACCCGATATTGGTTTCTTTTTGAAACTTCATAGTTGCATTTCGTAACTTAAATGGCACCGTAAGGCAATACCGATTCGCAGTCGAAAGGGAGAAGCATGATGACCCGCATGATTTTCGTGAACCTGCCCGTTGCCGACCTCGCCCGCGCCCGGGCGTTCTACGAAGCGCTCGGCTTCGTGAACAATCCGCGCTTCAGCGACGACACCGGCGCCTGCATGGTCTGGTCCGAGGCGATCTTCGTGATGATCCTCACGCACGACAAGTGGGCCCAGTTCACCAGCCGGCCGATCCCGGAACCGGGTTCGAGCGAGGTGATGCTGTGCCTTTCGTGCGAAAGCCGCGAGGAAGTGGACGGCCTGTATGCAAAAGGCGGCGCGGCCGGCGGCACGGCCGACGTCGGCAACGGGCAGGATCACGGCTTCATGATGAGCCGCGCCCTCGTCGATCCCGACGGGCACGTCTGGGAACTGATGTGGATGGACCCGGCCGCCGCCGCCGGCGAGATGCCGGCGGAGCAGGCCGCCTGAACCACGCATATCGAAACCTGCATATTGAAACCCGCGCAAGGGGAGAGTGAAATGCCGATCGACCAAACCGCGACCACGCTGGTCACCGCGTTCGACAACGTTCCGGCCTTCGCACGCGGCCGGGTGCGCGACATGCGGGTGCGCTGGGCATTGGAGGAAATCGGGCGGGATTACTGCCCGCAGTTTTTCGACGCCATGAAGCCGAAGCCGGACGCCTATCGCGACTGGCAACCCTATGGCCAGGTCCCGGCTTTCGCCGACGGCGATTTGCGCCTGTTCGAGAGCGGGGCGATCCTGCTCTACCTGGGCGAGCAGGACGAACGCCTGCTGCCCCGCGACCCCGCCGCGCGCTGGGCGGCGACGAGCTGGCTGATCGCCGCGCTCAACAGCGTGGAGCCGATGCTGATGCAGATCGTCAGCCTCGACGTCTTCCTGGCCCGCGAGCCCTGGGCCAAGCAAGCGCGGCCAGCCATCGTCGAAATGGCGCGGGCGCGGCTCCGGAGCACCGAGCGCGCGCTGGGGGAGCGGGACTGGTTCGCCGGCCCGTTCTCCATCGCGGACATCATGATGACCACCGTGCTGCGCAATGTCGACCATACCGACATGCTCGCCGAGTACCCTGCCCTCGCCGCCTTCAAGGCCCGGGGAGAGGCGCGGCCGGCCTTCCAGCGCGCCCTTGCCGACCAGCTCGCCGGATTCCGCGAACCGGCGGGTTGACCTGCCCCCGCTCCCGCACGCCAGGCTTCCTCACCACAGGAGAGAGATGATGTCATACATCGACGGTTTCGTGATCGCAGTCCCGACGGCCAACAAGGACGAGTTCGTCGCGCATGCCGAACGCACCGACGCGGTCTTCATGGAATACGGCGCCACGCGCATTCTCGAATGCTGGCAGGAGGATGTTCCCAGGGGAACCACCACCGATTTCTTCGGCGCGGTCGATGCCGGGGAAGGCGAAAGCGTGGTGTTCAGCTGGATCGAATGGCCCGGCAAGGCCGAGCGCCAGGCGGTGATGGGCCGGATGGACGAGATCGCCCGGGAAGACGAGCGCTTCGATCCCGAGAAGAACCCCCCGCCTTTCGACGGCAAGCGGATGATCTTCGGCGGCTTCGAGTCGATCGTGGACCTGGGCACGCCGACGCCGGGGGCCTATGTCCAGGGCTTCGTCGTGCCCGCGTACGGCGACAAGATGGAAGCCTATCGCAAGATGTCCGAGGACGCCTGGGCCATGTTCCGCGACTACGGCGCCCTGCGCCAGGTCGAGGCCTGGCAGGACGACGTGCCCGAGGGCAAGCAGACCGACTTCTTCCGCACGGTGAAGATCGAGCCCGGCGAAAAGGTCGCCTTCTCCTTCATCGAATGGCCCTCGCGCGCGGTATGCGACGCGGCGATGGAACGGATGCACGCGGAAATGACGCCGCCGGACGACATCCCGTTCGACGCCAAGCGCATGATCTACGGCGGTTTTCAGTCGATCGTCGAACTGAACCGCCAGAACAGGGGAGAATGACCATGACCAATCCGACCGGAAGCTTCATCTGGTACGAACTGATGACCACCGATCCCGATGCGGCGGCGGCGTTCTACGGCAGCGTGGTGGGCTGGACGTTCACCGGCGAGGGGCCGCAGGCGGGCGGCATCGACTATCGCCACATCGTGCGCGGTGACGGCGGCAGCGGCGGCGGCATGCTCGTGCTGACCGACGAGATGTGCGCGGGTGGCGCGCGGCCTTGCTGGCTCGGCTATATCTTCGTCGCCGATATCGACGCGGCGGTGGCGGCGATCGTCGCCGACGGCGGCAAGGTGTTGATGCCGAAGATGACGATCGAGGTGGGCAGTTTCGCCCTCGTCACCGATCCGCAGGGAGCGCCGTTCTACGTGATGACGCCGGTGCCGCGCCCCGGCATGGAAGGCGCCGCCAGCGATGCCTTTTCGCCCATGGAGGCGCAGCACGTGCGCTGGAACGAACTGTCCACTTCCGATCCGGACGCCGGGATCGCTTTCTACAAGAAGCACTTCGGCTGGTCGCAGGAAGGCGAGATGGACATGGGGCCGATGGGCAAGTACCGCTTCATCCAGCACGGCGATCTGGGCATCGGCGCGGTGATGCCCAAGATGCCGGAAATGCCCATGAGCGCCTGGTCCTACTACATCGGCGTCGACGACATCGACCGGGCTGCGGCCGCCGTCGATGCCGGCGGCGGCAAAGTGCTCCACGGCCCGATGGAAATCCCCGGCGGCGAATTCGCGCTGAACGGAATGGACCCCCAGGGCGCGATGTTCGGCCTTGTCGGCCCCAGGAAGGGATGAGCCGGTGGCCGACTATACCTTCTATACCAATCCGATGTCGCGCGGGCAGATCGCCCGCTGGGCGCTTCACGAGGCGGGCGGCGACTACGAGCAGGCCCTTGTCGACTGGAAGGACAAGTCCGCCGCGTTCCTCGCCGCCAATCCCATGGGCAAGGTGCCCGCGCTGGTGCACCATGTCGCGGATGGAGACCGCGTGGTCACCGAAGCGGCGGCGATCTGCCTCTACCTCGCAGAGATGCACCCCGAGGCGGGACTGCTGCCCAACGACGCCGAAATGGCGGACTACTATCGCTGGACGTTCTTCGCGGCGGGCCCGGTGGAGCAGGCGATCACCGCGCGCAACCTGAAGTTCGAACCGATGCCGGAGCAGGAAGGCATGGCCGGCTGGGGCAGCTTCGAGCGCACGATGAAAACGCTCGACGGCCACCTTTCCGGCACGACCTGGATCTGCGGCGAACGGTTCACCATGGCCGACGTCTATGTCGGCAGCACGGTCGACTGGGGGCTGAACTTCGGCATCCTGCCGCCCCTGCCCTCGTTCGCCGCCTATGCCGAACGCTGCCAGGCGCGCGCCGCCTACAAGGCCGCCAAGGCGATCGACAACGCCCTGATCGCGGAGATGAGAAAATGAGCAAGCCAGCAAGCGCCGGGAAGGCGCGCATCTGCCTGTGGTATGACGGCACGGCGCAGGAAGCCGCGGAATTCTACGCGGCGACTTTCCCCGACACGCGCGTGACCGGCATCCAGCGCGCGCCGATCGACAATCCCAGCAGCAAGGAAGGAGCGGTGCTGGTGGTGGAATTCACCGTCATGGGGATCGACTGCGTCGGACTCAACGGCGGACCGACCTTTCCGCAGACCGAGGCTTTCTCGTTCATCATCGCGACCGACAGCCAGGAGGAGACCGATCGCTACTGGAACGCCATCGTCGGCAATGGCGGCGCCGAGAGCATGTGCGGCTGGTGCAAGGACAAGTGGGGTCTTTCCTGGCAGATCACCCCGCGCGTGCTCACCGATGCGATGTCCAACCCGGACCGGGACGCCGCCCGCCGCGCCATGCAGGCGATGATGACGATGCGGAAGATAGACGTAGCCGCGATCGAGGCGGCCATTGCCGGGGAGTGACCCATGAGCGTGGAACTTGACCACACGATCATCTGGTGCTCGGACCGCTACGTCGCGGCGGACTTCTTCGCGCGGATATATGGCCTTCCCGAGCCGGAAGACCTGTTCCACTTCCGCGTGGTCAAGCTGGCCAACGGCGTCTCGCTGGATTTCGCGGACAAGGACGGTCCCATCGCGCCGCAGCACTACGCGATGCGGGTGAGCGAAGCGGAGTTCGACGGCGTGCTCGGCCGCATCCGGGACCAGGGTATCGACCATTGGGCCGACCCGGCCCGCGCCCGCCCGAACCAGATCAACCACAACGACGGCGGCAGAGGCGTCTACTTCGAGGCGCCCGACGGTCATTTCCTCGAAGCGCTGACCGTTCCCTACGGCGGCGCCAGGGAAGGCAAGCTGCCGTGACTCTCGCGCTCTACGGCCATTCCTTCTCATCCTATACCTGGAAAGCGCTGATCGCGCTTTATGCGAGCGAACTGGATTTCGCGTTCCGCGTGGTCGATGCCGACCATCCCGAGCATGTCGCGCTCGTCCAGTCGGCGGGGCCGCTCGGCAAGTTCCCGGTGCTGGAGGACGGCGAAAGGCTGGTGTTCGAAGCCACCGCGATCATCGACCATGTGGCGCACCACCACGCGCCAGGCGGAACGCTGATCCCCGACGATCCCGACGCGGCGATCCGCGTCCGCATGCTCGACCGGGTTTTCGACAACTACGTGATGGGGCCGATGCAGGACGTCGTCGGCGAATACTTGCGCGACCGGGAGAACCCGGACATGGCCCGCGTCACGCAAGCCCGCGGCAGGCTCGATCGCGCCTATCCCTGGCTGGAAGACTGGCTGCTGTCTTATCCGTCCACCGACCAGGTGACGCTAGTCGAATGCGCGGCGGCGCCCGCCTTGTTCTATGCCGACTGGGTCCATCCGATCGCCGGCGATTTCCCCCGCCTGAAAGCCTGGCGCGCGCATCTCCTGCGCCTGCCGGCGGTCGCCCGGTGCGTCGAGGATGCCCGTCCCTATCGCGTCTTCTTTCCACTCGGCGCGCCCGACCGCGACTGAAACCGTCCCCCGAAGGAGGAGAGATCAGCATGTCCGACACGAATCACGAGCTTTCCATCACCCGCCTGATTGCCGCGCCGCCGGAGAAAGTCTGGGAGGTCATGACCGACCGGCAGGAGGAATGGTGGTGCCCCCGCCCCTGGCGCGCCGAAATCGACAAGCAGGACCGCCGCGCCGGCGGCGTCTGCAACATGACCTTCCACGGTCCCGACGGCGAAACCGAACCGCAGAACGGCATCTACCTGGCCTATGAAGAGGGCCGCCGCTTCGTCACCACCGATGCCATCGACGCGGACTTCCAGCCGAGCGGCCCGTTCATGATCGGCATCTGGGAGATCGAGCCCGAAGGCAGCGGCACCCGCTACACCGCCCGGGCCCGGCACTGGAACGCGGAGACCATGAAGCAGCACGAGGAGATGGGCTTCGTCGAAGGCTGGAGCGCCTGCGTCGCCCAGCTCGCCGAGATCTGCGAAAATGAGACGGTGTGAGCGCAGGGCTTGCCCCCTCGGCCTTCCACCGGGTTCTTGAAGCGCGCCTCATCCTTCTTCCTTCGTCATTGCAAGCAGCCGAAGGCGGCGCGGCAATGACGGGGGAGATGAGTCTCACTCAAAGAGACTTGGTAATATGATAAAAATGCGGCGGTTATGAAGTTCCCGCCCCGGGGGCGATCGCAGGCGATCCGGCCCCGCAAATCAGGCAAAGGCGGCGGCTTTCCTCAGCAACTGATAAGCTTCGACCACACCCTGCAACCGCGCCGAATGGCTGTGATCGCCGCCGTTGTGATCCGGATGATATTGGCGCAGCAGCCGCGTATAGCACATGCGCAGGGCCTTGCGGTCGATATCGCCGTCAAGGCCCAACGCTTCGAGCGCGCGCCGCTCGGCGCTCGTGAAGCGGGCATCGCCCGGCTTCGGGCCAGCGCCGCGATGCTTCATTGCGGCACCGCGCTGCTTCAGGTGATCGCGGGCGCGGGCGCCGATCGCTTCCAGCGGATCGGTGAAATCCGCCCAGCGCGGTGTCCCGGCCACGCCGGCGTCGGGCCGGAACGCACGGCTTTGCGATTCCCAGCCGTGCAGCGGCGACTGGGCGCGGAAGATCTGCTCCGCATTCATGCCGTCGAAATAGTCGTAGCCGGCGTTGAACTCGCGCACGTGGTCAAGGCAGAACCAGCGATAGTCGCCCGGCCCGTCAAAACCCGAGGGTCTGCCCCCCGGCGCCCGGAACTCGCCCGCCTCGGCGCAACCCGGCCAGTTGCATGCCTGCCCGCCGGATTCGACCCTGCCATGAAATCTATGATGTCTCACCGCCTTCAAGATGGGGTATGTAGCGCCTAAATGAAAGTCATGACTGGACCCATCGCGCAGGAAATGCGGCAACTGCTTACAGCCGCCTTCGAGCCTACCCAACTCGATATCGTCAACGATTCCGCCCGCCACAGCGGGCACGCGGGGGATGACGGCAGCGGCGAATCGCATTTCACGATTGTGATCGAAAGCCCGCGATTCGCCGGCATCTCGCGCCTGCAACGCCAGCGCATGGTCAATGCCGCGCTCGGCGACATACCGGGCAACCGGGTCCACGCCCTGGCCATCAAGGCAAACGCGCCGAGGGAATAGCGCCGCGCCGGGGGAATTCCCGCCATTCCAAGGCGCTTTCTTCCCCGTCCATCGCGTGTTGCCCTTTGCCGGCTTGCGCCCTAAATGCGCGCACCATGCCCAGACCGCTGACATTCGCCGTGCCCAAGGGCCGCATCCTCGACGAGGCGCTGCCGCTGATGACGCGTGCCGGCGTGGTGCCCGAAGCCGAGTTCCACGACAAGAAATCGCGCGCGCTATCGTTCGCTTGCGAAAACGGCGCCGGCGAGGATAGCCAGATGCGCCTGATCCGCGTGCGCGCCTTCGACGTGGCGACATTCGTGGCGCACGGCGCGGCGCAAGTGGGCATCGTCGGTTCGGACGTGGTGGAGGAATTCGCCTATCCCGACCTCTATGCCCCGGTGGATCTCGATATCGGCCATTGCCGCCTTTCCGTCGCGGAGCCGGAAGGGCAGACGGGCGGGCCGCTGCCCTCGCACCTCAGGATCGCCAGCAAGTATCCCAACCTCACCCGCCGTCATTTCGAAAAGCTGGGCGTGCAGGCCGAAGTGGTCAAGCTCAACGGCGCGATGGAACTGGCCCCCTCGCTGGGCCTGTCCAGCCGGATCGTCGACCTCGTATCGACCGGGCGCACGCTCAAGGAGAACGGCCTGGTCGAGACCAGCCGCATCCTCGACATCTCCGCCCGCCTGATCGTCAACCGCGCCGCGCTCAAGACCGACGAGCGGGTGGCGGCGCTGGTAGAACGCTTCCGCGCGCTGGTGGCCGAAAAGGCCGCGGCCTGATGCTGCGCCTTTCCACCAGCGATCCCGGCTTCACCGAGGCCTTCGCGCGCGTCGTCGCCGAGCGGCGCGAAAGCGCGGTGGACGTGGCGGCGGACGTCGCCGCGATCCTCAAGGACGTGCGCGAGCGCGGCGATGCCGCCCTGGCCGAACTGACCGCGAAGTACGACCGCCACGACCTTGAAACGACCGGCTGGAGCCTCGGCGCCGAAGCCTGCCGCGCGGCCTTCGACGCGCTCGATCCGGCCTTGCGCGCGGCGCTGGAACTGGCGGCCGCGCGCATCCGCGCCTACCATGTGGCCCAGCTTCCCGAGGACCGCGACTATACCGACGACGCGGGCGTGCGCCTCGGCGCCATGTGGCGCGCGGTCGACGCCGCCGGGCTCTATGTCCCCGGCGGCCGCGCGGCTTATCCCTCCTCGCTGCTGATGAACGCGATTCCCGCCAAAGTCGCCGGCGTGGAGCGGCTCGTCGTCGTCACGCCGACCCCGAATGGCGGGATCAACCCGCTGGTGCTGGCCGCCGCGCACCTTGCCGGCGTGGACGAAGTCTGGCGCGTGGGCGGTGCCCATGCGGTGGGCGCGCTGGCCTATGGCACCCAGCGCATCGCCCCGGTCGACGTGATAACCGGCCCCGGCAACGCCTGGGTGGCCGAGGCCAAGCGCCAGCTCTACGGCGTGGTGGGCATCGACATGGTGGCGGGCCCCAGCGAAATCCTGGTGATCGCCGACGCGGCGAACGAGGCCCGCAGGATCGCCGCCGACCTGCTCAGCCAGGCCGAGCACGATCCCACCTCGCAGTCGATCCTCATCACCGACGACGCGGCGTTCGCCGATGCCGTGGCGCAAGCCGTGGAGGCCGAGCTTGCGGCGTTGCCGACCGAGCCGACCGCGCGCAGGAGCTGGGACGACAACGGCGTCATCATCGAGGTGGCCTCGCTAAAGGAAGCGCCGGCCCTGGCCAATGCCCTGGCCGCCGAACACGTCGAGATCGCCACCGACGATCCCGAGCCGCTGATGCGCGCCATCCGCCACGCCGGTTCGATCTTCCTGGGGCGGATGACTCCCGAAGCGGTGGGCGATTATGTGGCAGGACCGAACCACGTGCTGCCCACCGGGCGGCGCGCGCGGTTTTCCTCCGGGCTTTCGGTGCTCGATTTCATGAAGCGCACCAGCTTCATCCAGCTCGACCAGGCGGCGCTGGAAGCGATCGGCCCCGCCGCCGTCGCACTTGCCGACGCCGAAGGGCTTCCCGCGCACGCGCGCTCCATTTCCGTAAGGCTCGGCCAATGACCAGTCCCAAACAAGGCAATTCCAAACAGGCCCGGGCGGCAGCCCGCCTTGCCGCGGTGCAGGCGCTCTACCAGTTCGACATGGAAGCGACGCCGCTGCCCTCGCTGCTCGACGAGTTCCACCGCCACCGCCTGGGCATGGAGATCGACGAGGATCGGTACGCGCAGGCCGAAGTCGCCTTTTTCGACGATGTCGTGAAAGGCGCGGTCGCCCGGCGCGACGAGATCGATAGCCTGCTTTCGGGCAAGCTGGCGCAGGGCTGGTCGCTGGTGCGGCTGGACAAGACGATGCTGCAGATCCTGCGCGCCGGCGCCTATGAACTGATGGCCCGCGCCGACATCCCCACCGGCGCGGCGATCAGCGAATACGTCGACGTCGCCCATGCCTTCTTCGACGCGCGCGAGGCCAAGTTCGTCAACGGCGTGCTCGACGCGGTAGCCAAGGCGGTGCGGTGATACCCGTTGACCTTCTCCCTTGATGGGCAAAGGATAAGCGCCGCAGCCGGGCACCGCCGCCGGGCCATCGACGAAGCCGAACAATGACCAGCGAATTCGCCTTGATCGAGGCCTTGCGCGGGATCGCCAGTTCTCCCGCCGCGCGCGGGCTTGCCGACGATGCCGCCGTGATCGAGATCGGCGGGCAGGCGCTAGTGCTCACGCTCGATACCGTGGTGGAAGGCGTGCATTACCTGCCCGATGATCCGCCGGATTCGATCGCCTGGAAACTGTTGGCGGTCAACGCCTCGGACCTTTCGGCCAAGGGCGCGGAGCCGGTCGGGTGCCTCTATTCCCATGCGCTGGGCGAGGAGGCATGGGATCGCCGCTTCCTTGCCGGCCTTGCCGATGCCTGCGAACATTTCCGGCTGCCGCTGCTCGGCGGCGACACGGTACGCATGCCGGCCGGCTCCGCCCGGAGTTTCTCGCTCATCGCGCTCGGCCAGGCCGCGAAGGGCCGGCCGGTCCCCTCGCGCGGCGGCGCAAGGCCGGGAGACCAGCTCTGGGTTAGCGGCACGATCGGCGATGCCGGCCTGGGGCTGGCGGTGCTCACCGGCCGGCCCGCCGCGCCCGAAGCAAGCGATTGGCTGGCCGGACGCTATCGCCGCCCTTGCCCGGAAACCCGGCTCGGCCCCGCGCTGGCGCCGCTGGTCACGGCCATGATGGACATCTCGGACGGGCTCCTGATCGACGGCCGCCGCCTTGCCGAGGCCAGCGCGGCGGCCATGACGATCGCGGTGGAGACGGTCCCGTTGTCTCCCACGTTCCGCGCGGTGGCCGGGACCAGCCTCGAAGCGCGGCTCATGGCGATGACCGCCGGTGACGACTACGGCCTGCTGTTCACCGCCCCGCCCCAACACGCCGCCTGCATCCACGAAACCGCTGCGAGGCTGGGCTGCGAGGTCCACGCGGTGGGTACGATCACCCAAGGCGCGGGGCTTGCCCTGGCGCACGACGGGCGGCCCATCGCCCTGCCCGACCGCCTCGGCTACCAGCACTGACGTGGCGGATCGAGAGGCCGGGGCCGGAGAAACGCGCGAAAATCCGCGGACAAGCCGCTTGCCAGCCCCTCGGCTTGTCTATAGCCCTTGCGCCTTCGAACGGGAAAACCCGTCGGAATAACGGACTCACATTGGGAAGGGGGCGTTACGTGAATCAAGTCACGATCGCAATTGTCCTGGGACTTCTGGCCATCGTCTATGGCTTCGTCACCAGTCGTCAGGTGCTGGGCTCTCCAGCCGGCAACGCAAAGATGCAGGAAATCGCAGCCGCCATCCAGGAAGGCGCACAAGCCTACCTGAAGCGGCAATATTCGACGATCGCCGTGGTCGGCGTGATCGTTGCCGTGATCCTGGCGGTGACGCTGGGCCCGATATCGGCGATCGGCTTCGCCATCGGCGCGATCCTTTCGGGCGCGGCCGGCTTCATCGGCATGAACGTGTCGGTACGCTCCAACGTGCGCACCGCCGCAGCCGCCCAGCTCGGTCTCCAGCAGGGATTGACCCTGGCGTTTCGCGCCGGCGCCATCACCGGCATGCTGGTGGCGGGGCTCGCGCTTCTCGCGATCGCCGGGTTCTTCTGGTATCTGACCGGCCCCGCCGGCCATGCGCCCAACGAACGCGTCGTGGTGACCGCCCTGACCGCGCTGGCGCTCGGTGCTTCGCTGGTTTCGATCTTCGCGCGCCTTGGCGGCGGCATCTTCACCAAGGCGGCCGACGTCGGCGCCGACCTGGTCGGCAAGGTCGAGGCCGGCATTCCCGAGGACGACCCGCGCAACCCGGCCGTGATCGCCGACAACGTGGGCGACAACGTCGGCGATTGCGCCGGCATGGCCGCCGACCTGTTCGAGACCTACGTGGTGACGGTGGGCGCCACCATGGTGCTGACCGCACTGCTGATGAAGGGCTTGGGCACCGGGCTCATGGCGATGATGACGCTGCCGCTGCTGATCGGCGGCGTCTGCATCGTCACCTCGATCATCGGCACCTACTTCGTCCGTCTCGGCGGCGGAACCAACATCATGGGGGCCATGTACAAAGGCTTCCTGGTGACCGCCGTCCTCTCGGTCGGGGCGATCTGGTGGGCGATCGGGTATGCGCTGGGCGACATGGAAGCGCCGATGAGCTATAGTGTCCTGGGCGTGGAAAAGGTCTTCTCCGGACGCACCCTGTTCTATTGCTCGCTGCTTGGCCTCGTCATCACCGGGCTCATCATCTGGATCACCGAGTACTACACCGGCACCGGTTACCGCCCGGTGCGCTCGATCGCCAAGGCCTCCGTCACCGGGCACGGCACCAACGTGATCCAGGGCCTCGCGATTTCGCTGGAAGCGACCGCGCTGCCCACCCTCGTCATCGTCACCGGCATCATCGTCGCCTACCAGCTCGCGGGGCTGCTCGGCATCGCCTATGCCGCCACCGCGATGCTCGCGCTGGCCGGCATGGTCGTCGCGCTCGACGCCTACGGGCCGGTCACCGACAATGCGGGCGGCATCGCCGAGATGGCGGGGCTCGACGATTCGGTTCGCGAAAAGACCGACGCGCTGGATGCGGTGGGCAATACCACCAAGGCCGTCACCAAGGGTTACGCGATCGGATCGGCCGGCCTGGCCGCGCTGGTTCTCTTCGCCGCCTACACCACCGATCTTCGCGAGTTCTTCCCGGACCTGACGGTCAACTTCAGCCTGGAGAATCCCTACGTCATCGTCGGGCTGCTGCTCGGGGCTCTACTGCCGTACCTCTTCGGCGCCATGGGCATGACCGCGGTGGGCCGCGCGGCCGGCGACGTGGTCGTCGACGTGCGCGAGCAGTTCCGTGAGAAACCGGGCATCATGACTTACGAGCAGAAGCCCGACTACGCCCGCACCGTCGATCTCGTCACCAAGGCCGCGATCAAGGAAATGATCGTCCCCTCGCTGCTGCCGGTGCTGGCGCCGATCGTGGTCTATTTCGCGATCACCGCCGTCGCCGGGCGCGAAAACGGTTTCGCCGCGCTGGGCGCGCTGCTGCTCGGCGTGATCGTCAGCGGCCTGTTCGTCGCGCTCTCGATGACTTCGGGTGGCGGCGCGTGGGACAATGCCAAGAAATACATCGAGGACGGCAACCACGGCGGCAAGGGCTCCGAGGCGCACAAGGCCGCCGTCACCGGCGATACCGTGGGCGATCCCTACAAGGATACCGCGGGGCCCGCCGTGAACCCGATGATTAAGATCACCAACATCGTCGCGCTGCTGCTGCTGGCGGCACTGGCGGCGGGTTGACAGCGGCTTGAGCGCGAACCCTTTCAAGGCCCTGCCGGCAAATGCCGGCGGGGCCTTTTGTCCTGAAGGCACGCAAAGCCATAAAGGGCCACAAAGGGCCACAAAGCTCAGCATCGTTAGCAATTCCTTGATGGATGCTTGCTAGGCCGGTTCCCGAACCATTCCAGTCTCCCCCAACCGGAAGTTCGGGCACATGCCAAGCGAGGCAATGGACGAGATCGCGCCTTCGGTGGTCGATGCCGAAACTGCCTGCGCGCACCTGCCGTCAAGCAAGCTTACCTGCGTTCCCTGGCGCGAGCTGGAGGACGACGTCGGCGCATGGGACGGGCTGGCGTTGCGCGCCGCCGAGCCCAACCCGTTCTTCGAGAGCTGGTATCTGCTGCCCTCCCTGCGCAACCTGCCCGGGACCGAAAGGGTCATGGTGCTGCGCTTCGAACAGGACGGGCAGCTTTCCGGCATCCTGCCGATCGTCCGGGCCGGGCGGTATTACCGCTGGCCGGTGCCCCAGCTTTCAAGCTGGCTCCATGCCAACAGCTTCTGCGGCGTCCCCCTGGTGGCGCGCGGCTGCGAAGTGCCGTTCTGGCAGGCGGCACTGCGCTGGGCCGACGCTGCGCCAGGCGCCGCGCTGTTCCTGCACTTGCGCGGGATGGTCCTGGGCGGTCCGATGCACGCCGCGCTGGCAGGCGTGATCGCGTGCGAGGGCCGGAAAGTGGAGGTCGTCCACCGCGAAGCGCGCGCCATGCTGGCGTCCAGCCTCTCGCCCGAGGCCTATCTGGAGGCTTCGCTTTCCGGCAAGAAGCGCAAGGAACTGCGCCGCCAGGCCAGCCGCCTGACCGAACAAGGCCAGCTCGCCTTCGAGCGCCGCAACGACATCGCCGAGATCGACGAATGGTGCCGGCAGTTCCTCGCGCTGGAAGCGGCGGGCTGGAAGGGCAAGGCCGGCTCCGCGCTCGCCTGCGATCAGGCCAATGCCCGGCTGTTCCGCGAAAGCCTGGAAGGGGCTGCCGCGCGCGGCCGGCTGGAACGCCTGACGCTCCGGCTCGACGGCAGGCCGCTGGCGATGCTGGCGACCTTTCTCACACCGCCCGGCGCGTTTTCCTACAAGACCACTTTCGATGAGAATTTCGCGCGCTTTTCGCCCGGCGTGCTGCTTCAGCGCGAGAACCTCGCCATGCTGGAGCGCCCCGAAATCGCCTGGAGCGACAGCTGCGCTTCGGCCGACCATCCGATGATCGACCATTTCTGGCGTGAGCGCAGGGGTATCGGGCGTCTTTCGATCGCGATCGGCGGCCGGCTGCGCCGCACCGCCTTCAGCCAGTTCGTCCGCGCCGAAACCGCGCGAAGCCCGGCGACGGTGGAGAGATAGCTTCAAGCGTGATCGTCCGGGCTTGCCGCTCCGGCCGGCCTCATCCCGAATTTCTTTGAGCCCGACTCAATCTTCCCCCTTCGTCGCCCGCGAGGCGGCAAAGCCGCCGAAGCAATCCAGGCTGAGGCCAACCGCTCTGGATTGCCGCGCCGCCTTCGGCGGCAGTTCCGATCAATGAGACTTGGCCTCAACCGCTCGGATGATAGAAATCATATATCGTCTGCGCCACCGCCGCGCTGACGCCGGGCGCGCGCTGGAGGTCTTCCAGGCTGGCGGCCCGCACTTTGCCGGCGGTCCCGAAGTGCAGCAGCAGCGCGCGTTTTCTTGCCGGGCCGATGCCGGGAATCTCATCGAGCGGGCTGGCGGTGATCGCCCGGCTGCGCTTGGCGCGATGCGCGCCGATGGCGAAACGGTGCACCTCGTCGCGCAAGCGCTGGAGGTGGAACAGCACCGGCGAGTTCGTCGGAAGCATCTTCTCACGCCCATCGGGGAAGTGAAACACCTCACGCCCTTCGCGGCCGTGATGCGGGCCCTTGGCGATCGCGATCAGCGGAACATCCTCGATGCCGAGTTCTTCCAGCGCGTCCTTCACGGCGTTCATTTGCCCTTTGCCGCCGTCGATCAGCACCAGGTCGGGCCACATGCCGTTCTCGCGCTCCGGGTCTTCCTCCAGCACGCGTCCGAACCGGCGCACCATGACCTCGCGCATCATGCCGAAATCGTCGTCGGTCTGCGCCGTCTTGATGTTGAACTTGCGGTACTGGTTCTTGAGGAACCCTTCGGGCCCGGCGACGACCATGGCACCCACCGCCTTGGCGCCCTGAATATGGCTGTTGTCGTAGATCTCGATCCGCGCCGGCACTTCCGGCAGTTCCAGGAACTCGGCCAGCTCGCGCAGCGTTCTCGCCTGCGTCCCGCGCTCGGCGAGCCGCCGGTCGAGCGCCTCGACGGCATTGCGGGTGGCCTGCGCGATCAGGCGCCGCCGCGATCCGCGCTGCGGCACCGATATCTCGACCTTGCCCCCCGCCCCCTCGCGGAACGCCTCGACCATAAGCTCCGCCTCGGGCAATTCCCGGTCGACCAGGATGCAGCGCGCGGGCGGCACTTCCTCGTAGAACTGCGCCAGGAAGCTCTGCAGCACTTCCTCTTCGCTCAGCCCTTCGGTGTGGGCGGGAAAGAACGCGCGGTGGCCCCAGTTCTGGCCGCCGCGAATGAAGAAAGCCTGGACGCCGATCTGCCCACCCTTGCTGGCCATCGCGAAGATGTCGGCATTGTCGAGGCCCTCGGCATTGATCGCCTGGCTGCCCTGGATGAACGTCGCCGCGCGCAGCCGGTCGCGCAGCATGGCGGCGCGTTCGAAATCGAGCGCCGCGGCGGCCTCCGCCATCTGCACCTCGATCTTCTTCTGCACCGCGCCCGATTTGCCGCCAAGGAAGTCCTTCGCCTCGCGCACGAGTTCCGCGTAGTCCCCCGCGTCGATCCGGCCGACACAGGGCGCGGAGCAGCGCTTGATCTGGTAGAGCAGGCAAGGCCGATCGCGCCGGGAAAAGAAGCTGTCGGTGCAGCTGCGCAGCAGGAACAGCTTCTGCAGCGCGTTGATGGTGGTGTTGACCGAACCGGCGCTCGCGAAGGGGCCATAGTAGTCGCCCTTCGCCTTGCGCGCGCCGCGATGCTTGGTGATGCGCGGAAACGCATGATCGGCGTGCAGGAGGATGAACGGGAACGATTTGTCATCGCGCAGCAGCACGTTGTACGGCGGGCGAAAGCGCTTGATGAACTGCGCTTCCAGCAGCAGCGCCTCGGCTTCCGAATTGGTGGTGACGATGGTCATGCCGCGCGTCTGGCTGACCATGCGCTGCAACCGGCTCGGCAGGCGTTCCCACTGCACGTAGTTGGCGACGCGGTTGCGCAGCACCCGCGCCTTGCCGACGTAGAGGACATCGCCACGCGCATCCTGCATGCGGTAGACGCCCGGCCGCGTCGGCAGGGTGCGCACGGTGTCGCGGATCACCTCGACGCCCGCCTGGAGATCGGGCTGGTCCGATCCCCGCACGGTGTAAGTCGCCCGCTCCTCGTTGAAGCGTTGGAGACCCTGGGGATGTTCCGGAGTACCGGCAGGTGTGCGCGCCATTCCCGGCAGATAGAGATTGTGTCGGCCAAGGGGAAGCGTCGTTCCCCGAACGCCGGACGATCCGTCAGAACATCTTGCCGTCAGAACATCTTGCGAAAATCGATGCCGATCACCCTACCTTGCGGTTCGCGGAACGCGGCCTGGTAGGCAAGCGGCACGTCGCCGTTCTCATCGGTGACTTTCTGCCGCGAATCGAGCAGGTTGTCGACCGTGAACGACAGGCGCGAGCCCTTGAGGAACGGCATCCTGGCAACAAGGTCCTCATTGCGCCCAAGGTCCGCGAACAGGCGAAGACTGACATCGAAGGTGCTGCCGAAGCGCAAGTCAGAGCTTCCCGGCAAGCCGGTGCCGTTGACCCTGGCGGGGGCGTCCCATTCCGCCTTGAGGCGCAGGCCGTAGCCGTTCTTGAACAGCCCGCCTTCGGCCTCGATCGCATGACGCGGGACACCGCCCGCCGCGATGGCATCGCCCGCGAGTTCGTTCAGCACCGGCACGCCCGGCGCCACGTTCACGCGATCGGTGAAGCGCCAGGTGTGATAGATCGAGAGGTTCCAGCGGCTGCCCCGGCCGCCGCGCCCACCCATCATCGGCGGACCACCACCACCCGGCCCCGGGCCCATGCCCGGACCATCGGATCCCCGGCGATCACTCTGCGCCGCCCCGTCCGCTCGGCCGATTCCGGCGCGAGGGTCGGGCGGCGGGGGAGCCATGCCGGCTTCGCCGCCCGGGATCGGCGGCGTCTGCGCGCCGCACATGCGCTCGCGCACCGCGGTGAGGCGGGCCTGGTCGATCTGGCCGTCAGGGCCGCGCAGCCGTTCGGCCATTCGTTCGGGCAGCGCCGCGAGATCGGGGGTTCCTTCGCCGCAGAGGGCCGTGCGCATCCGGGCGAAGCGCTCCGGATCGAAACCGCCCTGCCCTGGCCCGTCGGCTGCGCAGGCGCGCTGCTTGAACTGCGCGAGCTTTTCAGGATCGACTTTGCCGTCGGGCCCTGCGAGACGGGCACGCAGGCCCTCCGGCAGGCCGGAAAGATCGGGCTGCGCACCGCCACCGCCCGCCGGCGTGCAAAGCTGCTGCCGGATCGCCTCGAAGCGCGAGGGATCGAATCCCGGCCGCGCGGCCGGGGCCTGACCGGCACCACCGTCACCCGGCATCGGCCCACGGGGACCCGTGACCGGCTGCGCAGGCGCTTCGGCCGCGCGCACCGAACCCGCGCCCGGCGATGCCGAACCGCCGCCCATCGCGCCTGCCACGCCTGCCGCGCCCGCGAAACCCGCCCCTCCACCGCTGCCGCCCAGGCTGCCCGACAGATTGAAGCCCCAGCGCAGCCGCGAACTGGAAACTTCGTCGAAAGTCACCGCGCGGCGATCTATCGCGATGAGATCGCCGTCCGCGTTGCGAGTCACCCGCCCCGGAAACGCAGCCTCGATCGCCGGCGTCAGCAGCGGGAACGACTGGGTCACGTTGGTCGAACGGTTGCGGAAATACTCCACGATCAGGTTCGAACGATCGAGGAACGGCAGCTTCCAGGTGGCCGAAAGCTTGATGTCGCGCTGCTTCTCCCGGACGAGGTCGGGATTGCCGCCCGAAGTCACCGTCACCAGCGCCGTCGTCGCTTTGGTGAAATCATAGACCGCGACATTGTAGGTGAGGATCGTCGGCGCGCCGAGCTGCGCCAGCGTGGGCGCCTCTTCGTCGACCAGGTAGCTCGCCTGGAACGTCAGCGTATCAGTGGGAGACCATGTCAATCCCGCGTTCCAGTCCTTCAGCGTGCCGAAGTCCGAAAGGCGATCGAGCCCACCGCTGAGATTGAGCGTCAGATCGCCCACCGCGCCGAGGAAATCCGCGCTGGTCAGCGGCAAGGCCAGGTTGACCCCGCCCAGCAGGTCGCCGCGCGGCAGCTTGACGGTTCCCAAGGCGTTGCGGGTATCCTTGCTGAGCGTCCGATCGAAGTCATAGCCGGCCTTCACCGTCAAGTTCGCATCGCCGGCCGGCATCCGGAAAGGCCGGCCCGAAAGCGTCGCCAGGCTGGTCAGCGACAGGGCCCGGTTGCGCGCCACGTCCACCCCGGCGCCCGGCACGGAGGGCAGCGGCCCGTCGATCGCGAGCTGCCCAGCGGCGGCGGCAGCGACCAGCGCGCTTGCTTCGCGCCGCCGGTCGACGCGGGTTTCCGTGTCGGTGTAGCTGCCGTCAACGGTGGTGCTGAGCTGCCAGTCGCCGATCATCCTGCTATAGCCGAAACCCGCCTCGAACTCGTCGCTCACGGCGCGGGTAGTTAGGGGACCGGGCAAAGTTCGCAGCACGCTCTCGCCGTCATGGCTCAGCGTCACCGTGTCGAGGCCGGAAAGCGAGGTGGTCTGGGTATGCGTGTACCCGCCGCTGGCGGTGATGGAGCCGCCAAGGCCGTTTTCGCCCAGCCCCTGGGTCATCGTCCCCTCCAGCGTGAGTTCATGATCGGCGGCGGCCAGGCTGCGGTAGCGGGCCGGATCCGGATCCCCGGCCACTGTCGGCGTGTCCGAATCTTCCTGCCGCACGCCGCGTTCGGCTTCGGTCAGCATCGACGTTTCGTCGAGCTTGGCCGAAAAGTTGTAGCGGCGCGGCCCGGCGACCTTGAACAGCCCGGTTTCCAGTTCGTAGTTGTCATAGCCGCCGCGCGTCGGGCGATTGTATTCGCCCGATCCGGTCACCGCCGCGAACTGGTCCTTGAGGATGATGTTCACCACGCGCTGGTTCGCCGCGTAGCCGAAACGCAGCGCAACTTCCTCGGGCAGGATCTCCAGGCGCCGGATCGCTTCGGGCGGGATATTGCGCATCTCCCGAAAGCTGGTGATCCGCTGGCCGTTGAGCAGCATCACCGGCCGCCCGTCCCCGCGCCCTCGCCCGCTTGCGGTCTGCGGTGAGATCGCGTCGAGCAGTTCTTCGATCGAGTTCACGCCGTAGGCGGAAATATCCTCCTCGGTGAAGACCTCGATCGGCTGCTGCGGCACATTAAGCTGGCCGCGAATGCGCGGCGCCAGCACCAGGATTTCGTTGCCGTGAACCTCCAGCGGTTCTTCCGAATCTTCCTGTTTCTCCTTGGCGGTCGGCGCGGCCACATCCTCGTTCACGCCCTCGGCCAGGGCCGCGGCGGGCGCAGACAGACAAAAGACCAGGCTGATGAGGGGAAGGGAACGCAAACAGAATCTCCGCCAAGATAGTCGCCGTGCTTATCGATGTCCCGTCCCACTCCCGCTGATGCCGTCCGTCCCTGCTCCGGACAAGCGGGCACGGGGTAACATTTTGTCGCAAGGATCTTGCGCGGCGATGAACCGCCAAGTCTTCCCTTTTCGCCGCGCCATGGCTATGTCGCGCCGCGATGACACTTCAGAACAACGGATACTGATCGCCGATGGCGAAAGAAGAACTCCTCGAAATGCGCGGAAAGGTGGTCGAGCTCCTGCCCAACGCAATGTTCCGCGTCGAGCTGGAAAACGGCCACGAGATCCTCGGCCACACGGCGGGCAAGATGCGCAAGAACCGCATCCGCGTGCTAGTGGGCGATGAAGTGCTTGTCGAGCTTACTCCCTACGATCTCACCAAGGGCCGCATCACCTACCGTTTCATGCCCGGTCGCGGTGGCCCCGGTCAGTACTGAAACCTTGCCCCTGGCCGGGGACGAGACAGCCGACAGCGCCGCGCCCCCGCTGGTCCTGGCCTCGGCCAGTCCCCGCCGCCGCGAACTGCTGCTGCGCCTGGGCCTGATCCCGGCGGCGATCCAGTCCGCCGATATCGACGAGACGCCGGCCCCGCGCGAACTCCCGCAAGACTATGCCCGGCGCATGGCCCGCGAAAAGGCGCTTGCCGTGCATGCGGCGGGCGCATTCGTGCTTGCGGGAGACACGGTCGTCGCCTGCGGCCGGCGTATCCTGCCCAAGGCCGAGGACCAGGCCACCGCGCGCGCCTGCCTGGCGCTGCTTTCAGGCCGCCGCCACCGCGTTCTCTCGGCGATAGCCCTGCGCGCGCCCGATGGCTCGCTGCGCGAACGCCTGTCGGAAACCGTGGTCCGCTTCAAGCCGCTCTCGCGCGGCGAGATCGATGGCTACATCGCCGGCGGCGAATGGGACGGCAAGGCGGGCGGCTATGCCATCCAGGGCAGCGCCGAAGGCCTGATCGCCTGGATTTCCGGCAGCCATTCGGGCGTCGTCGGGCTTCCCCTGTTCGAAACGCGGGCCCTGCTCAAGGCGGCCGGCTTCGCGATTGCCTGAGCGCGGCATGCGCGAGTGGCTCGTCGAGAAAGGCATCGCGGAGAGCCGCGCGATCCTGGTCGACGGCGCCGAAGTGCTCGCCGCCCGGCTGCAATGGCCGGGCCGGCTCGCCGCGGGCGAAGTCGCGGACGCGGTGCTGGTCTCCCGCCGCGCCGGATCGCCGCGCGGCACGGTTCGCTTCACGTCCGGCGAAGAGGCATTGGTGGACGGCTTGCCCGCGCCCGCCAGCGAAGGCGCGCCGGTGCGTGTCCAGGTCACGCGCGCCGCAATGGCCGAAACCGGACGCTACAAGCGCGCGCAGGCACGCCCTTGCGACCTGCCCCCGCGCCCGGCGCCGTCGCTGGGCGAATCCCTGCGCGCGCAAGGCCTGCCGGTTCGAACCCTCCGGCGCTTTCCCGATGACCCTTGGCCGGACATCATCGCCGAAGCGCTCGACGGTGTGGTCGCTTTCGAGGGGGGGATGCTCGTCGTCACGCCGACTCCGGCGATGACATTGATCGATATCGACGGCACCCCGCCCCCGCGCGTCCTGGCGCTTGCCGCCGTTCCCGCGATCGCCTCCGCCATCGCCCGGTTCGACCTTGCCGGTTCGATCGGCATCGATTTTCCGACGCTGGAACGCAAGGAAGACCGGCGCACGGTGGACGAGGCGCTGGCTGCCGCGCTGGGCCCCTGGCCGCACCAGCGCACGGCCATGAACGGATTCGGCTTCGTCCAGCTGGTGGCCCGGCTGGAACGGCCGTCGATCCTGCAACGCGTCCGCACGGACCCGGCCGCCGCCGCCGCGCGCCTGCTTTTGCGCCAGGCGGAACGCGTTCGCGAACCCGGTGCCCTGCTGCTCACCGCGCACCCGGCGGTGCTGGCGGCGCTCGCCCCGGAATGGGAAGCCGAACTCGCCCGCCGTACCGGCCGCGTACTGCGATGGCGCGAGGATCGCGGCCTTGCACTTGGCGGCGGATTCGCGCAGGCCATCGCACCATGACCCGTTCCGGAAGAAAATGCCCCCTCTGCGGCAAACCGCGCAGCGCCGAACATACCCCGTTCTGCTCAAAGCGCTGCCGCGACCGCGATCTCCTGCGATGGCTGGACGATGGATACACCCTGCCCGGCCCGCCCAGCTTTCCGGAGGTTCCTGAAGAGGACTGATTTTTGTCCCGGTCGGAAGGCGATTAAGGGGTTGCCAAGGCCCGCACGCTTCGCCATAGGCCCGCCACCAACCGCTCGCCGGTCCCCCCCAGGGACCGCCGCCGACGCGACGCCCGGGTAGCTCAGTTGGTAGAGCACATGACTGAAAATCATGGTGTCGGCGGTTCGATTCCGTCCCCGGGCACCATCACTCCCTCCGCGATAGTCCATGCACCGGTGAAAATCGACTGTCGCGAAGGAGGCGAAATCCGAATCAAGACCACCTCGTCCTGAGCCAGCCGAAGGGACGCTGGCACGGCGCCAAGGTCAGCGACGTGCACGGGCCATATCTCCTTGCGGCCCAGCGGCGCCCACTGCTGGTTCCTGGACGGCGCCGCCGCTCAAAACCGCCGCGAGAGCGAGAGGCGCCAGCTGCGTGGTTCGCCGATGGCAACGCGCGTGTAGTAGCTTGCTTCGGGGTAATAGTGCTTGTCGAAAAGGTTATCGATGTTCACTGCCACTCGCCAATCGGCGAGCCGGTAGAAGATTCCGGCATCGACGATCACGTAGCCGGGAAGCCGGAAGGCCGCGTCGTTCGTTCCGTCGCCGTCAGCGTCATAGAATGACGACGTGTCGCCCACCTTGTCGCTGTTCCACAGCAGCGCCAGGCTGGCCCCGAGCCCCTTCAGCGCGCCCGCCTGCAACTCGTACTCGCCGCGCACGTAGAGGTTGTGGTGCGGGACGTTACCGAGCCGCGTGCCCGAAGGAATGTCGTTGTCCCTGGTGATCTTGGCGTCGATATAGGTATAGGCGAGTGACAGGTTGGCGCCGCGCGCCGGCGACCACGCGGCCTCCATCTCGAAGCCTCGACTGCGCTGCTCGCCCGTCACCACGTAGTAACCCGCGTGCAGTGGATCGGCCGTTGGCACGTTGGTGCGCGTCAGCTGGAACACCGATGCAGTCGCCGAAAAGCCGCCGACATTGACCTTGAGGCCGGCTTCGATGTTCTTGCCGCGGCCATTGGGAAGCGCGGTGCCGTCGAACGATTCCATCCAGCCGAACTGCGGCGAGAACGAGCGCGACCAGCTGGCATAGAGCGCCACCTGGGGCGTAATGAGGTAGTTGGCACCGATGCGCGGCGAAAAGTCGTTATCCTTCTTGCCGTTGGTGACGAGCCAGTCCCAGCGACCACCGGCAGTGATGAACAGCTTGTCGCCCAGGCCGATCTGGTCCTGGACATAGACGCCGGACTGATGGCTCTTGCTGTCGGAGGAATAGGCGAAGATCGGATCGTGGATCAGCGGCCTGGTATAATCGGGATCGAGATAGTCGAGGGTATTGACCGTGACATCATAGTTGCCGCCATCCTCGTGCGCCGCGCTGCGAAGCTGGCGATAGTCATAGCCGACCAAGATCTGATGGCTGAACGGGCCGGTGTCCAGCTTGGCGGAGACGCGGCTGTCCACCCCGAAGGCTTTGTCGGTCTGGTAGAACGGCCCATACAGGTCGATGCCGAAGATGTGGCCCTGCTGCACGCCGTCGATATAGCCACTGTCGACGAAGGCATCGGCGAACACCCAGTTGTTCCAGAAGGTTTCGGCATGGGTGTAGCGCAATGTCTGCGTGAAGCGGATCGAATCGGTGAAATCATGGTCGAAGATGTAGCCGATCGACTTGTAGTCCTGGTTGTTCACCACCTTCTGGTCGCCGATATAGTTGATCGGAAACGCATAAGGGATCGGTCCATTGGCGTTGGGCAGCACGGTGCCTTCGGCGGGCAGCGGCGACCAGGGGTTGTCATGATCGCGCTGCCAGCGGCCGAGCACGGTCAGGTGCGTGTTCTCTCCGATGACCACCGTCAGCGCGGGAGCAACGAACAGCCGGTTCTTGCCGGCATGTGCCACGAAATCGTCCTGGTCGCTGTAGAGCGCATTGAGCCGGAAGAGAAAGCGGCCATGCTTGTCCAGCGGCATGTTGGCGTCGACCCTGCCCTCGACGAGATCGTAGGAGCCCGTGGCGACGCCCGCAACGAGGAACGTGTCCTCCTGCGGCCGCTTGGTGACGAGGTTGACGATGCCGCCGATCGGCGCCGAGCCGTAGAGCGAGGATGCCGGGCCCTTGAGGACTTCGACGCGCTCGAGCCCGGCCAGCTCGTAATTGGTGCCCGCGACGCTGCTGGTGATGAGTCCGTCGAGATAGAGACTGTCGTAAGCGGTGTCATAGCCGCGTATCGTATAGGCGTCGTAATAACCGTAAGTGCTGCTGCGCGAGACACCCGCGACGCTGCGCAGCGCGTCGTTCAGGTCGGTGATGCCGCGATCGCGAATTTGGTCGGCCGTCACCACCGAAATGGCTTGCGGCGTGCGAATGAGCGGCGTGTCGAACTTGCTGATCTCGCCTTCCACGAAGGGCTGCGCCGTCACGACGATGGCGCCGGAATCCTGCTGCTCGGTCTCGGCGAAAGCCGCGGGAGCGACCGTCAGCGACAGGCAGATGGCAGTGGTCGAGAGCAGATGGTGCATGGAAGTCCCCCCAGTTGTCGGGCGATCCCGCCGGGGTCGCCTGAAAAGCAGCGGCTGAATAATGCGAGTCAGTTGCATTAGCAAGTCTTGCGGACGTGGTTTTGGCTGGGTATAGCCGGGGGCATGAACCTCGAACTTCGCCCACCCTTGTGAAACCGCGGATGTCACCCATGGCGCGCAAATGGACCAGGATCGGCTTCGCCGGTCCGGGGGCCGCGATCATCGCGCTCGTGATTATGGCGGGGATGACCTTGTGGGTGCCGCGCGGCACCGCCGGGATCGATAACCTGGTCCTGCCGCTCGTCCTCGCCCCCCTGATCTGGGCCGGGCTGTTTTTCCATGCCTGCCTCGATGCGAGACTGGGCCGGGTTGCGGGAGTGGCCCTGGGCCTGCTCGCACTGCACACCGCCCTGCTCGCGCACCAGTTCCTTGATCGGCCCTCCCCCGCAACATCCGCCAGCGAGGCTCACGAATGATCCATCTTCCCAAGGATGAGACCAAGCTGATGGTCGCGATCCACGGCTGGTCGGGCATTCTGCTCGGCCTGGTGCTCTACGCCGTGGTGATAACCGGCATGGCGGCAGTCTTCGCGGAGGAAATCGGTGCCTGGTCCGCGGGACATGTCGAGACGCGTTCGGCCTTCCAAAGGCCTATCGACCGATCGCTACGCCAGCTCGCCGCCCGCACCCCTCGGGAGTTTCAGGACGATGTCGACATCTTCGAGATCGGCGATCACAATCTCGGCGTCTTCTTCCACCGCCACGAGATCGCGCCGAACGGCGAACTGATAAATCGCGGCGTCTACTATCAGCTCGATCGTGAGGGACGCGTCGCCGACGAACAGCACGGCACCGGCAAAGAGGTGTTCGGCCCGCGCAACGACGATGCGCTGAGCAGCTTCCTGGTCGATACCCATGTCCGCCTGCATGTACCCGACCCCTGGGGGCTGCTGCTCACCGGCATCATGGGGCTGGCCATGTTGACGGCCGCCCTGTCGGGCCTGCTGATCCATCGGCACCTGTTCAAGGACATCTTCACGCTGCGGCGCAAAGCCAGTCCGGTGCTGGTCGACCGCGATCGTCACAGCGTGGCCGGTACGTGGAGCCTGCCGTTCGCCTTCGTCCTTGCCTTCACCGGCAGCTTCTTCTCGTTCTTCGGCACTGTCGGCGTCCCGATCGTCGCGATGGCGGCATTCGGCGGCGACCAGCAGGCGTTCAGCGAAGCGGTCTTCGGCCATCCCGGCACGCCCGATCCGCGATCGCAACCGATCGGCAACCTAGACCGCATCGCCGCTGATGCAATCGGTCGCACCGGAGCCCCGCCCACGTTCATGACGATCGAGCATTTCGGCCGGGCAGACTCCGCCGTCACCACCTTTCATTCGCCGAAATCGGGCGATATCGAGCCTGTGACGCTGGTCTATCATGGAGCCACCGCGACTTTCGATCGGACGAAACCGTTGATCGGCAGCCGGCCTTCGGCAGGCGGCACGCTGGCAGCGATCATGGCTCCGCTGCATTTCGGCAATTTTGCCGGAATGCTGTCGAAGGCCGTCTGGTTCAGCCTGGGTTTCGCGATGTGCTACGTCACTTTGACCGGCATCCGGCTCTGGCTGGCGCGACGCCGCGAGCGGCAGCGCTCGCTGGACTGGCTCGAACGGGCAGTGACGGTCGTCGGGTTCGGCCTGCCTTTGGCCTTGCTCGTCGCCGCAGCGGCGTTCCTCCTCTCCATGCCTCTCGGCTCGGCGGTGTTCTGGACGCCCGCCGCCTTCCTGGCCGCATCCGGAGCGGCGATCCTGGCGGGCATCATGGTCCCGACCCATGCCCTGCTGGCGCGCATGCTTCAGATCTCGATTGGCGTACTGCTCATGGCGCTGCCGATTGTCCGGCTAGCCGGCGGCGGACCGGGCTGGCCGGCGGCAATCGCGGCCGGTCAACCCGCGACGATGGCTCTCGATTTCGCCATGCTGCTGGGCGGAACCTGGACGCTTTGGCATATGCTGGCGCACCGCCGCCGGCCGGGCCCGACGGATGACCCAGCCTTGCAGTACGCCGAATGACTCACCTTCCGCTTCTCGCCGCGACCGCGTTTTCGCTCGCGACCATCTTTTGGCTGTGGCGCGGCGATCCCAAACGCCGCCGTGTCGCTGGGCTGCCGCCTATCAAGGGTCACGGCACGACCGCCCGGCGGCTCGCGTTGGTCGCGATCCTGCTGCCCGGGATCGGGCTCGCGGCCCTGGGGGACAGTGCCGCCTTCCTGATCTGGCTCGGCGGCTGCGCGATCGGGGGATGGCTCGTCGCCCAGATACGCTACCGAAGCGACGCTTGAACGCCCGTTGGGGCCAGGCGGCGCCCTGCAATATGCCCAGCGCAGCAGCAGTGCCCTGGCAATTTTTCCGAGGGCCGGGATCGGACCTCCTGCTCAAGCCTGCCTAAAAGGCATGACTCAGGAAGGTGTCCGTGTCCCGGCCATAGGGCATGCCGAAGGCAGCGCCTTCGCGGCTCACGGACAGCGCGGCGGCGGCGCTTGCCCTGCTGATTGCCTGTTCTTGTGACGCGCCTTGGGCCAGTCTCGCGACCAGGTTCCCGCAAAAACAGTCGCCCGCGCCTGTCGTATCGACGACATCCACCTTGTGGGATTCCGAAAAGCGCCCTCCCCCACTGCTCACATGCAGGATTCCCCGACTACCCTGAGTCACGATGATCGACTGCCCCGGGCGAGACAGGAGCGCCATGGCCGCCGCTATTGCCGCTTCTGCATCCGCGAGCGAGTATCCCGCATAGCTCTCCAACTCGCTTTCATTGACGATAATGATATCGCAGAGGTCGAACAAGCCGTGGGCATCGGCGCATGCGGGTGCCGCGTTCAGAACGCAAGTCGCGCCCTCGGCCCGCCCACGGGCAAAGAAGGCTTCGACAGTGCGCACCGGCACTTCCAGTTGCGCAAGATAGAAGGGCGCGGAAGGGGCTTGCGTGCAATGGTCCGAGGTGACGCGCTGGTTTGCCCCTGCCGCCACCACGATCGTGTTTTCCCCGGCGCCGTTTACGACAACATAGGCCATGCCTGTTGGCGCATCGGCGCGGAAGATGGCGTCGGTCGCGATATTTTCGCCGCGCATGAAGTCAATCAGGGCGCTACCGTTCGCGTCATCGCCCACTACACCCACAAAGGCCACGCGTGCGCCCGCGCGCGCTGCCGCCACGGCCTGGTTGCCGCCCTTGCCGCCGGGGGAAACGGCGATCCGGTCACACAGCAGGGTCTCGCCCGGTCGCGGAAAGTCGGGGACGACCAAACCAAAGTCCATATTCAGGCTGCCCAGAATGACGATATCAGGCGCGGTGCCCATTCATGACTCCATGAAACGTTTCACTACCTTCAAGTGGATATCTTCTCGCGGTTGCATAGCAAGCCCTTGGCTGGCCGACTGAACCAGGGGGCTTGCGAGGGTGCTGCAATGAAAAGAGTGACGCTGAAGGACGTGGCGAAGGTTGCGGGGGTTTCGCTGGCGAGCGCGTCCTATGCCGTCAACAAGACCGGACGATCGGTCAGGTCATTCCCCACATCACCAATCCATTCTTTCCCGCGCCCGTCCAGGCGGTAATCTAGCGTGCGCGTGAAGAGGGCTTCAGCGTGTTCGTAACCGATACCTCAGAGGCTGACCGAAAAGGAATTTGGGTGATATCAGTGAGATGTGATTCAGTCGTGTTTGCAAGACAACGGCGGAATGACACATGTGGACCGATATCACCCGGCGGCAGTATGCCAGAGCCGAGCTGCTTTTGCCCAGCGATTTGACGGATGCTGAGTGGGCGATTTTGGAACCGCTGCTGCCGCCGCGCGGGAAACTTGGCCGTCCGCCGGTTTGGGATTACCGCCAGATTGTGGAGGCGATCCTGTATCTGCTGCGGGGCAGGTTGCCGTGGCGGATGTTGCCGCCGGGGCTGTTCCTGCCCATGATCACGGTGCAGCATTATTTCTACCGCTGGAGCGCGATGGGCCTGTGGAAATCGATCAACCACGCCCTGCTGCTGATGACCCGCGAAGCGATGGGTCGGGAGGCCTCTCCCAGCGCGGGCGTCATCGATAGCCTGTACCCTATGATAGATTCGAAGGGTGAGCAAAGGCGCCAAAGCGCCCCCCGTTGTCCATCATAACGGGAGAGATCGAACGCTCGGACTGCCGGTAGAATAGCCCATAGCTGGTATCCTCGGGAAAGTGAGACCTTTAACGCCTTTCAGGCGGGTCTCACTTTCCCGAGGATACCAGCTATCGAGCGAGTCGATGGCTGAAGCCCTTCCCGGCTCAAGCCGGGAGTTTGATACCGAAGGCGGGACAATCAAAAAATCAGGCAAGGTGGCCGCCGCCGGATGGATACCCAAAGAATATCCATGACCGGGTCGCTATGAATGTGACGCTGGAGCAAGGAACCCGAAATCCGGTTCAAGACCCGCTCCGCATCTTCGGCTTGTTCGAGTGGGGCTCCTTGTGTTCGAGCCTTGTGATCAGGCGCTCAGCGAAAGGGGTTTTGCCTCGGTGACGACGCGGTTGCGGCCTGCGCGCTTGGCTTCGTACAGGGCGGTATCCGCCACCTTGAGCAGCATGGTCCCTTCGCGGTCCATGCCCGGATCCCAACTGGCGATGCCGAACGACATCGTGATCGAGCCGAGAGTCCGGCCGCCTTGCTGGACCGTGATCTCGCTCACTGCCTGGCGGATTTCCTCGACTCGGGCCATCAGCACGCTTACCGCGGTATCCGGGGCGATGACGATGAATTCCTCGCCGCCGAACCGGCAGATGACGTCGCCGTCACGGAACCGGCTGCGCAGTTCCGCAGCCACCGTCTGCAAAACGGCATCGCCGGCATCGTGTCCGAACTCGTCGTTGAAGCGCTTGAAGTGGTCGACATCGCACATGACCAAGGCAAGCGGGCTTCCCGACCGGGAAGCGCGGGCGATCTCGAGCGCCAGCGTCTCTTCCATGTAGCGCCGATTGAACAGGCCGGTGAGCGGGTCACGGATCGTCTGCTCGCGCAAGCCGCGCTGGAGACGGTGATTGACCAGGGCCGAAGCGATGTTCTCGGTGAGGACGGCGAGCCGAAAGCGGTTTTCCGATCCGATGACACCTTTGAGATAGAGCACGCCGATCACTTCCCCACCGGCAAGCAGGGGCTCGCAGTGGTAGTGATGCGTCTCGTCCGCGGTGTGGGCGCAAACGATGTCCGATCCCGGTTCCACGACGAAGTGACTCTGCCCCCGGCGCAGCGCCCAGCATTGTTCCGGCGCGAACCCGGAAGGATCGACGGCCAGGCCGCCCCAGGCGGCGACGGGGACAAGGAGATTGCGCGAGTTGTTGTGCGCATAGAGCGCGCCCGGGATATCGTGCAGTACCCGCGGTACGAAGACACGAATGATGGAGGCGAGCTCCTCATCCGTGCGCGCCGCCTGCATGCGATGCGCCATGCCACCCAGCAGTTCGATGACTTCGCCGCGCTCACGCAGGACGGCGGCATTCTGGCTGAGTTCGAGATTGGCGACACGCAGCCGCTCCTGGCTGTCGATCTGGTCGGCGACCGCCGCCTGGAGCTCATCCGCCATGGCATTATAGCCGTTGGCGAGACGCTCGAACTCGCGCGAGTTCATTCTCGCCGTGACGCGGGCGGCGCGGTCACCGGCGCCAAGCTGGCCCATCACCGTCATCATCGCCTCGACCGGTTGCCGAATTCCACGGATCAGCACGATCGCGACGAGCGCGAGCGCGATCATCGTCAGCGGGGTGCCCGCCAGCACCAGCCAACGGATCAGTTTCAACCGCCGTTCCACCGCATCGAAGCGCGATTTCGCCAGCATGCGCTCTTCGTTCACGAAATCGTCTATGCGGACACCCACAAGCTCCATGAGATCGCGCCCCTGCCCTGTCGCCGTCGAGGCCTGGGCGCCCGCGAAATCCCCCGATCGCGCCAACCGTACCGTCTCTTCCAGGATATTTGCCCGTTCGGAGACAAGCGCACTGATCTGCTTGGCGCGCATGTTCTGCGCAGGGTTGTCGGCAGTGAGATGCACGAGGTCCGAGGCTTCGCGCTTCGCGCCGGCAATCTCCACTTCGACGGACCTGGCGAACGCGGGGTCGCGGGTCAGCGTGAAACCGCGCTGCCCCGATTCGGCCACTCGCAGATGACTGAGCGAGCGGTTGGCCGTCTTCAAGACCTGGGAAGAATGAGTGACCCACGCCAGGTTGCCATGCATTTGCGAGGACATCTGGAGCAGGAGGCCCGCCAGCAATGCCGTCAGCAGGCACAGCAGGCTGCACAGGACCACAATCCGCCTGGACAAGGATCCGACCACGGGAATCTCCTGAGTTCCGTTGGGTCAGGGCTTCGGTCAATCATCCCTACAATGCAACATAAATTACTTGTTTTATCGTAGGGGAACCAATGCGCGCATCGATCGCGTGCCGGGGCGCTGCCGACGGAAGCGACGGTGTTTCGGTTGCGAACGCCAGCCAGATCCAACCGGCGCAGATGGCGGATGGCCGTGCAACGGCTCAGGCACCTTGGCCAATGAATCAAAAATGGCGAGGAATTCCGGCTGTTCAGGAAACGACGGCCCCCCGGTGTTCACCGCTCGATCCGCAGACCGGTAAGCTGGATCGCCAGGACAAGCCCCAGTATGATCGCCGCCCAGATCAACGCTAGCCTGAACGCGCGCGCCATGCCGAGCCCGCGCAGCGCGGCGCTGCGGGTCGCCAGGACCAGGCATCCGATCACCGTGATGATCGAAACGATCGTTGCCGCCTGGTTCATGGTTCCACCACCATTCCATCGAAGCCGACCTGGACGTGGCCGGGCACTTCGCGGCTTACCGTGACATAATCCATGCTCTTGTCGAGATGCGTGAGCACCACCGAACGGACCCGCGCAGCCTCGGCCAGTTCAAGCGACATGGCCAGATGCGCATGGGTGGGATGCGGTTCACGGCGCAGACAATCGACGACAAGCAGGTCGCACCCATGGCACAGGTCCACCATGTCCCTCGTCGTCTCGCTGAAATCCGTCATATAGCATACGGATTTTCCATCACATTCGAATCGAAATCCGGTAGATTGCGCGGGCCCGTGCGGCATCTGCACGTGATCGACCCGGAAGCCCTCGCAGATGCGCAGGGTATCGAGATTGTCGAGCGAGACGAGCGTGGGATAACCGTGCTGGCCGGCGAAGACATAGCCGAACCGCTGACGCATGCGCCGCACCGTCTCTGAAGCCGCGTAGCCGGGGATCGGTCCCGCGCGGCCGTATCGCAGGGGCCGCAGATCATCGATGCCATGGCAATGGTCGGCGTGATCGTGGGTCCAGAATACCGCATCGATGCGGTGAACGTCGTTGGCGAGCAGCTGGCCGCGCAGGTCGGTGGGCGTATCGACGAGTATCCGGCTGCCCACCGCGCTTTCGAGCAGGACCGCTACTCTCGTGCGGCGGTTCTTCGGCTCGGTGGGATCGCACAGTCCCCAGTCGGCCCCCTGTTCGCCGCCCAGACGCGGCACGCCGGTCGAGGTGCCGCAACCCAGAATCGTCAGCTTCACGCAGCCGCCTTTCGGAACAGCGCGAAGAAATTGCGGGTCGTGGCTTCGGCCAAGTGCTCGGGTGTAGTGCCCCGCAGCCGCGCAACGAAGCCCGCGGTGTCCGCCGTATAGGCCGGTTCGCATGTCCTGCCGCGATGCGGAACCGGGGCCAGGAACGGCGCATCGGTTTCGACCAGCAAGCGATCCTCGGGTATCCCGGAGGCTACAGCCTGCAAGTCCTTGGCATTCTTGAACGTCACGATCCCCGACAACGAAATCGTCAGACCCAGATCAAGAACCTTGCGGCCGAATTCGGCGCTGGCGGTGAAGCAATGGATAAGGGCGGGGAAGGCCCCCTTCCCCATCTCCTCCTCAAGGATCCGCGCGGTGTCAGCCTCGGCATTGCGGGTATGGACGATCAGCGGCAGGCCGGTCTCACGCGACACGGCGATGTGAGTGCGGAACAAGGCCTGCTGAACGCCGCGATCGGATTTGTCGTAATAGTAATCGAGCCCGGTCTCGCCGATGCCGATCACTTTGGGATGGGTGGCCGCTTCAAGCAAGGCTCCCTCGCCCAGATCGGCGTGCTGGTCGGCCTCATGCGGATGGATGCCGATCGAGGCCCAGACATCGGCTTCGCGCGCAGCCGTGCCAACAACCTTACCCCATTCGCGCTGACGGGTCGAAATATTGAGGAAACCGCCGATTCCCGCCTCGCGGGCACGGGCCAGCACACCTTGCTGGTCCTCCACCAGGCCTTCGTATTCCAGATGGCAGTGGGAATCGATCAGCATCAGGAACCGGTTTCCATCGGAGCTTCCTCCGGCAGTTCCAGGCGGGGGAACACCCCCACCGGCTTGCCCACCCGGAATCCCGTTTCGACGAGCTTGCCGAACCAGCGCGCGTCTTCGAGTGCCACATAGCGGCGATTATCGGCGGCCTGTCCCATCTGGTCAAGCAGCGCGTCGATCGCGGTCGGCACCACCGGGCGCACGGCAATGGCAAGATCGCGCACGGCGCGGAACAGTGCCATCAGCACCGCTTCCATGCGCGCCGGATCGGTCTTGCGCAGCGCCCAGGGTGCCTGCTCGTCGACATACTGGTTGCAGGCAAAGACGGCGCGCATCCACGCCTCCAGACCGTCGGAGAAGGCGAGGTCGGCAAAGCTCCGCCGCAAGCCGGAGATCCCTTCGGACACCGCCTGGAACAGCGCGATATCGGCGTCGGTCTCTTCCGATCCAGTCTTAAGTAAACCATCCATATTCTTGAAGATCATGGATAGACTGCGCTGGGCCAGATTGCCGAAACTGTTGGCCAGCTCGGCATTGGCGCGCGTCACGATGGCTTCGGGCGAATAGGAACCGTCCTGCCCGAACGCAACCTCGCGCATCAGGAAATAGCGCAGCGGATCGACCCCGTAAGTATCGGCAAGGCCGATCGGGTCGGTGACATTGCCGAGCGATTTCGATTCCTTCTGCCCGCGATTGAGCAGGAAGCCGTGCCCGAACACCTGCCTGGGCAGCGGCAGGCCGGCGCTCATCAGGAACGCGGGCCAATAGACCGCGTGGAAGCGCACGATGTCCTTGCCGATCAGGTGCAGGTCGGCCGGCCAATACTTCGCGTAATCGCCGCCCTCGTCAGGAAAGCCCAGGCCGGTCAGGTAATTGGTCAGCGCGTCGACCCAGACGTACATGACATGCCCGGTTTCGCCGGAACCATCGCTGCCGGGCACCTTGACGCCCCAGTCGAAGCTGGTGCGCGAGACCGAAAGATCGCGCAGGCCGCCCTCGACGAAGCGCAAGATCTCGTTCCTGCGGCTTTCCGGGCGGATGAAATCGGCCGAAGCGTAAAGCTCCAGCAGGCGGTCCTGGTATTGCGACAAGCGGAAGAACCACGATTCCTCCACCGTCCATTCAACGGGCGTGCCCTGCGGCGAAAGCTTCTCGCCGCCCTCACCTTCGACCAGTTCGCTCTCGTCGTAGTAGGCTTCGTCGCGAACCGAATACCAGCCTTCGTAGCGGTCCAGATAGAGATCGCCGTTGGCCTCCATGCGCCGCCACAGTTCCTGCGAGGCGGTGTGATGGCGCGGCTCGGTGGTGCGGATGAAGACATCATAGGCGACATTCAACTTGTCGCACATGTCGATGAAATACTGCGACATCTGTGCCGCCAGCGCGGCGGGAGTCATCCCCAGGTCGCGGGCTTTCTGGGCCATCTTGAGCCCGTGCTCGTCGGTGCCCGTCTGAAAGCGCACGTCATCGCCTTCCGCCTTGCGGAACCGGGCGATGACATCGGCGGCGATGGCTTCGTAGGCGTGGCCGATGTGCGGCTTGCCATTGGGATAGCTGATCGCGGTGGTAATGTAATAGGGCTCGCCCATGCGGCGTCGCGCTTTCTCTTCAGGTGTCTCTAGCGAGCGGCTTCTCTAGGCATCGCGGCCGAGGCCAGCAACCCGCCAATTTCCATTATGAGGAGCCCGGCATCGAAATTGTAGGTCGGCGCCTGCGTGCTGAGCCGGGTCAGCGTACCGTGCGCCTCGATGATCCGCAACTGCCGCGAGCGCGCGGCATTCGCCAGTTCGGCCACCAGCACGCTGCGCGCCAGTTCCAGCGCGGCCATCTGCCGTTCGCGCGCCGGCCGCGCGCCCATTTCCTCGGCCAAGGCACCGCGCAAGTGAAAGTCGGCGTCGCCTTCTTGGAGAATGCGCAGCATCAACCGGTGGATAGTGCCAAGATCCTGCTCGACGAAGTTGAGCGCGATGCCGGGCGATCCCCGCGAGGCCGCGATCGCCGCCGCCCGCGCTTCGGTGTCCGCCTGCGGCACGTCGCGGCGGATCACGGCGTCGAGTTCCTCGGGCCGCAAAGCGGCGAAGCGCAGGATTCGGCAACGCGAACGGATCGTCGGCAGCAATCGGCCAGGCTGGTGGGTGACGAGCAGGAAGTAAGTGCCGCCGGGGGGCTCCTCCAGCGCTTTCAGCAGGGCATTCACCGCGCTCTTTTCCATGTCGTCGGCCGGATCGATGACGATCGCCCGCCTGTCGCCCATGGTTGGCTTGGTGACGAGCCGCCGGATCATCTCGCGTACCTGGTCGACCGTAATGTTTCGCTTGGCCTGGTAAGGCTTGCCCTCCGCCTTCTTCTTCGCCTCGTCATCGTTCGCGGGCAGATGCTCCAGGATATGAATATCGGGGTGCGCGGCCGCTTCGGGCAGCTTTCCGCCCGGTTCGCGCACCAGCTCGGCGGCGGCGGCGCGGGCGAAGGCGCGCTTGCCAAGTCCCTTGGCGCCAGAGAGCAGCCAGGCATGGTGCATGCGCTCGGAAGCGACGGCGGCAAGCCACTCCTGCCAGGCGGCCTCCTGACCAATGAAGGACTTGCCGCTTTTCATCCCGCCTGCGCCAGGAGCGGGGCAAGCGCGGCCAGCACACGGGCCTGCGTCTCTTCCGGCGTACCGTTGCCGTCGATCCGCGCGAAACGCCCGGGCTCGGCATCGGCAAAGGCTGCAAAGGCCCGGGCAACGCGCGCGTGGTAAGCACTATCGCGCCCACCGATGCGATCGGAGCCCTGGGCGTCGCGCAGCGCCAGACGGGCGGCCGCGATCCCAGGCAAGACCTCCACCAGCAGGGTCAGGTCCGGCAGGAGGCCCCGACTGCCGATCGCATGGAGCGCGACGATGTCCGCATCGGAAAGCCCGCCACCGCCGCCCTGGTAAGCACGACTCGAATCGAGGAACCTGTCGCACACCACCCAGGCGCCGCGCGCCAGGGCCGGCTTTACGAGCTGCTCGACGTGATCGGAACGGGCTGCGGCGAACAGCAGGGCCTCCGCGCGGGGATTCCAACCCGGCCCCTCGTCGCCGGGAGCGCCTTCGAGCAGCAGCTTGCGGACCGCCTCGGCGCCGGGCGTGCCGCCGGGCTCCCGGGTCACGATCACGTCGATACCGCGCGCGCGCAGCGCCTCGGCGAGAAGCCGGGCCTGCGTGGATTTTCCCGCTCCCTCCCCGCCTTCCAGCGCGATGAATCGTCCCTTGGTCATGAAAGCAGGTTGATAAGCCCGTTCCTGAGCCTGTCCAGCGCGCCGGCCTTGCCGACGTCGCGCCCCGCGTAGAGTGGCACCCGGCCGGGCGCCAGCCCCTGCACGCGGATCTCCAGCTCGCCCACTTGCTCGCCCTTGCGGATCGGCGCCACCAGCGGCCCGCGATAATGGACGACCAGCGTGATCGCCCGCGTGTCGCCGCTCGGAAGCGTGGCATGGACCTCACGGTTGGCCACCAGCGGCAGGCTCAGCGCATCTCCTTCCTGTACGCGCGCGCGCGCGATTGGTTGCCCCTTGTCGAACAGATGGCGCGGAGCCCAGGCGGAAAACCCCCATTCGAGCAGGGCCCGCGCGGCGGCATCGCGCACGGGTGTGGTCGGCGATCCCGCCAGAACCATCACCAGCCGGCGTCCATCGCGCTCGGCCGTGCCCAGGAAATTGTAGCCGGCCTCCCGGGTGTATCCCGTCTTGATACCATCCGCGCCCGGCACGACGCCGACCGTCGGATCGTGGCTGCGCATCGCCACGTCGCGCCAGTACCAGTGCTTGTGGCCCGAAAATTCGCGGTAAAGCCTAGGGTAGCGCATAACCATCGCATCGGCGAGCTTAACCAGATCGCTGGCGGTCACGTAAGTACGGCCGTCGTCCATCCAGCCGTTGGGCGTGTTGTAACGACTGCGCGTCATCCCCAGTCGCCGCGCCGCGTCGTTCATCTTCGCCGTCCAGGCCGGAACGCTGCCGGCATGGCCTTCCGCCAGGACGATCGACGCATCGTTGGCAGAGGCGGTCATGATGCCGTGGAGCAAGTCTCGAGTGGTCGGCCGATCGTTGACGGTCAGGTACATGTTGGTGCCCTTGGCGAACCACTCTTTCTCCGTCTCGGGGCGCTCGACGAACACCCGGTCAAGCGACAGGCGCCGCGCACCGATTTCCTCGAACGCGACATAGGCGGTCATCACCTTGGTGACGGAGGCGGGCAGGAACGGGGTATCCGGGTGGCGTTGTTCCAATACCTGGCCCGAACCGAGATCGACCAGCAGGCTGACCGGGATCGGGGCGAGTTCCGCCGGGGGAACGGGAATGGCGGCGCTTACGGCGCTCGCCGGAACGGCAAGCGCCAGGGCAAGCTTCACGATCGACTTCAAGGCCGGCGACTTCAAGACCCGTGTTCTCCTGCGCTCCTACCGGCGCCCTGCATGCGCGGAGCCGGCTCTTTCGATCAGTCCGCAGGCTGGATTCGCGCGTCCCTATAACCCGCGTTCCTGGCCTTCTCCAGCGCCGGCGCGGCTTTTGCACGGTTTGCGAACGGGCCGAGGCGGACACGCCAGAGCTTGCCGGCCCGGCTGATGCCGCCGTTCAACTGAGCGGCGACCTTGCGGGCATTGGCTTCCACCGAGAATGCCGCGACCTGGACGAAAAACGCTCCCTTCGGCACTGGCGCGGCCGCGATCGAAGGCGTCAGCGGTTTTCTGCTGGATACGGCAGGCGTGGGGGCCGCCACCGGGGATGGCGCAGGCGCCCTTCCGGGTGAGTTCGGTGCGATTTCCACTGGCTTTGGCGCTGGCTTGGCGATCGGCGAGGCCGGCGTGCCGGCCGGCATCGAAGGCGGCATCGAGGGTGGCGGCTGCAAGGGGGACTGGTCGGCCAGCTTTCGCCGCAAGACCTTGAGCAGCCCATCGGGCGTTTCCATCCGCTCCGGAGCGCGATCACCCGCACGCAGGATCGCCCGCTCCTGCTCGGGCGGATTGACCCGCCGCACCCGGACCGGCGAACGGCCGCCCGGCACCAGCCCAAGCTGGGTCGCGGCGGCGGAGGAAAGCTCGATCAGCGTATCGTTGAACATCGGCCCGCGCCGTTCCAGCCGCACCAGGATGGTCTTCCCGGTATCGAGCGCCGTTACCTCCACATAGCTCGGCAGGGGCAGCGTCTTGTGCGCGCCGGTAACGCCGACAAGGCCTGCCTCCCCGATGCTCGCAAAGCCGACCGCGTCGTAGTTGAGCTGGTCGATGGGCGTCCACACGGTGCTGCCGATGGTAAAGGGCTCGCCTACCACCACCGGATAGTCGGCGGCGGGCCCGGTGACCGGCGGGGCCGACAGCCTCGCCTCACGGTCCCGGGCACCGGCTCCGCCAGCCCCCAGCAGCATCAGCGCCGCGAGCGACAGGGCGTGATTAACGGGCAATTTCATCGGCAAGGAGCCCCACGGACATGGCGTAGTAGTTCGAACAATTGTACTGGAGGATGACCCGATAATTACCGGTTAACAGATAAGCCGGCGTGCCTGGCCCGTCTGGTTGAAACAGCGAGGCCAGCACGTCGCTTGCGATCGGCGCCAGCGGCGAGACACCCAGCGAGCGCCATTCCGAGACGGTCTTCCACTGCGAGTGGCGGGCATGGACCCGCCCGCAGCTGGGCGCCGAAAGCTTCGTCGCATAGGCAGGGACATCGAAGCCGGACGGCAGCGCCGCCCTGACACCCCAGGGCTGTCCCGGCCGCCAGCCGGCATCGCGGAAGTAGTTGGCGATCGAGGCGATGGTATCGGCCGGATTGGCGAAGATGTCACTTTTGGCATCACCATCGCCATCCGCCGCCAGCCGCAAGTAGACGCTCGGCAGGAATTGCGGATAGCCGAAGGCACCCGCCCAGCTGCCCTTGAGCTGCGCCCTGGGAATGCCGCGATCGACCATCTTCATCAGCGCGATCAGTTCGCCTTCGAACAAGGCGCGCCGGCGCCCTTCCCATGCCAGGGTCGCCAGCGAACGGGCAAGATCGAAATCACCGGTATAGCTGCCGAAATTGGTTTCGTGCCCCCAGATCGCGAACAGCATCGGCGCCGGTACGCCATAACGCCGTTCGATCTGCGGCAGGATCGACGACAGGCCGGCATGGCGCGCCCGCCCGCGACCGACGATCGAGCCATCCACATGCTGCGCGATATAGGGCGCGAGCGCAGGCGGCGTGTTCTGGCTGCCGGGTTGGGCGGTATCGAGTTCTATCACCCGTTGATTGGGGGTCAGGCCGCCAAGAACCCCGGCAATCGCCGCTTCGCTCACCCCTTGGGTGCGGGCATGGACGGCGACGATCTGGAGATAAGCGGAAAAGCTCTCCTGCTGCGCGTCCGCCTGCATCGGGGGCAAGGGGATGATGGCAAGACAGACAGCCAGCAGCGAGAGGCGCGGCGCCTTAAGTTTGGGGGGTAAAGTCATCGTCCGCGAATTTCGCACAAACCGCCGGGCTTGCAAATGGCCAGATCACCAGGCTCACGAACAGCCGCCGCAAGCGCCGTTCCCTTCACCGATCCGAACCCCCTTGCGCCATCGGCACATTGAGCTATGCGCGGAAACGCACCGGCAGTCAGGCAAAAGCACCCTTCTGAACCGGTACGGAAGCGTGGCCGAGTGGTTGAAGGCTCCAGTCTTGAAAACTGGCATACGGGCAACTGTATCGTGGGTTCGAATCCCACCGCTTCCGCCAGTTGTTCCAGCAATGGCTTCGCCTCAGCGCCAGATTTGGATGCAGTGAGAGCGCCGGATAAACGCGGTTGAGTTGCAGCGGCATCGCCGAACACTTTTGTGTGGGTTCAATGGCGCCGATATGGTATGCTAATCATAGCTGACGTCGAATTGCGGCGGTTTTCGGTGGTATTTGGTCTTTTGCGTGGGAAGAACTTTCCTGCCCTTCCTCCTTTTGCGACGATTTCCTTTCACTTGACGACTTGACGCACGACCGCCGTCGCCTTTGCGCGTGCCGGCAATACCGTTTCTTGAAAGGAAACAGACATGCCGATCGGCACCGTGAAATTCTTCAATACCGACAAAGGCTTCGGCTTCATCGCTCCCGATGGCGGCGGCGACGACAGCTTCGTTCACATTTCCGCCGTCCAGAGCGCGGGCATGCAGGCGCTCGAGAAGAATCAGCGCGTCTCGTACGAAATCGAAGTCGGACGCAACGGCAAGGCTTCCGCCGTCAACCTTCAGGCTGCCTGACCCGGGATGCCCCCTGGGGGCGGGCCCTGCCTGTCCCCGGTTCCCTGACCTTCGCCGGGAGTTGAACAATGGCCTTGAACCGTGATTTTTGTGAAGCCCGTGCACGGGAGGCCGCCGTCGCGGCAGCGGATGCGACGCTTGAGAACGTGCGCGAACGCGCGTTGCGGTCCGAAGCGGCCTGGCGCGCCATGTCCGAGCGCATCCTGGAAACGGAAAGGGCTCGCGAAGCCAAGGAAATCGCGCGCGCCGCTAGCTAGCGCCAAGTCCGAATCCTTCGTCGTTCCCGCGAGTTCAGCGGGGCGGCCGTCGAAGTCGAGGTGGTCATTGCTTGAACGATGGGACGGTGGAAGCCGCCACCTGGCCCGGCTTTCAGTCTCTGCGGAGCCGATCGATGTCGACAAGCGCAGAGGCTTTTCCCCGTCACTGCCTTGTACGGCGTGTGTCAGCCTCCTTTCGTTTGCCGAAGCGCGCGAAAGGAGAGGCTGGGACTGTCTTTAATCGACCATCGCGGCAACGAGGTGCCGCAGGTCTTGGATGGTAAGCATTCCGCGCGTCGCATTGCCGAGGGGAATGGGGGGCTTCCCACATGGGGAAGCGGCACTGTTCTTGGGTCGGCGCGATGCGCCCACGATATTCGTATTCATGGTATCCTGTGAATCGCGGCATCCTGCCGCTCTGGTCTATCTTCTGAAATTGCCGCGTTTGCGACCGGGCCCGCCTGTCTGGCCGGGCGTGCGCTCGCGAAAGACGATGCGCCCTTTGCTCAGGTCATAGGGCGTCATTTCGACATGCACCCGATCACCCACGACCGTGCGGATTCGAAACTTGCGCATTTTGCCGGCAGTGTAGGCAATGATCTTGTGCTCATTATCGAGCAGGACGGCAAAGCGTCCGTCAGGCAGGATCTCCTCGATGGAGCCTTCCATCGTCAACAGTTCTTCTTTGGCCAATGTATCCTGTCCGAAAATGCGTTGCCCCATGCCGGCCGAGCATAAGCGGCGGCAAGCCATGAGAGCCAGGCAGCTAGAAATGGGAGGCAAAACTGCAAAGCGCAGCTGTAAAAATCCCGTCGCAGGCGACGCAGCGAGCACGACATAGGGATGATCGCCGGAAAATGCAATCTGCCACTGTCCGTTCCTGGCCGATCTCCGCCGTCTCGGCAGGGCCTGCTAGCCAGACATGCCGATGATCCCTATATATGGATTATTGCCGACAGGTTTTCGCACGCCGGTAACTGAGAGACCATCGGGCTCCCGCATTCAGGAGAGCCAATGTGGACCTCAATCAGCTTCTCTTTCACCATCAGGTGGCTCTGATCGAAAACGCCGCAGCGCGCTGTGAAGCCTTGCGGCAATCGCGTTTCAATCTCTTCGCGCATTATGAACGGCGGATCGCCCGGCTGCGACGCGAAGCGGGGCTGTTCAAGCATCCAAACTGGTTATGAGGCGCCTCGCCGGGACCGACGCCACGCACTTGCGTCATCATCGGATGACGTTCTCCTCCATCGGCCGCCAATGGGATGCCTGCCCGCGGGACTCCGACCATTGCCGCAGGCGCGATGAAGTCTCCCGGCTGGCGTTCCTGCTGCTCGGCGGCCGACGCGCCGCCTACGACTTCCTCAACACGCCCTGCGCGGGGCTGGCGGGAATGCCGCTGAAAATAGCCATGACCTCGGCACTGGGGCAATTGCAGGTCAGCCTACTCATCCGCCGCCTGGCGATAAAGCCGCATTCACCCCATGCCCAAGGATAACCGCATGTCAGACACCGATGAAGAGACGTCGAGACCACCCGCCAAGAACAATTATTTCCGACGCTCGAACAAGCCCAAACTGCCGCCGGATGCCGCCAGGCGCCAAGGGCTGGTGACGAAGCTCGCCCTGGAAACGCTGGGCAACAAGGAAGAGGCGATCGCCTACCTCAATCTCGACAGCATCCGGTTGGGCGGCAGGCCGCTCGACCTTGCGATTTCGACGGTGGAAGGATTCAGGCAGGTCGAGTTGGATCTGGCCGCGATCGGTTCGGGGAACCCGCAGTCGACAGCGCTTGGCAATTGAATGGACTTTCGGGGGCACGCCGGTGCCCCCGAAAACAGCCGACCAAACTCGGACCGCAGCCAGCGACGGCTTCACGCTGTCGCTGGCTGCGGCCTGTTATGGAGGAGGTGGTTGACGACGGAGGGGTCGGCGAGGGTGGAGGTGTCGCCGAGGTTGGCGGTGTCGTTTTCGCCGATCTTG
>NZ_FOOR01000049.1 GCF_900113255.1 Novosphingobium sp. CF614 | reverse complement strand
CCGCACCGCGAACCGCAATATATTCCGACAAATCGCGTCATACGTATGGCGCAGGCACTGTGCTTCGCTACCTAAACGTACAAAGTCGAGATGAGCGCTGGAAGAGGAGTTCGCAGGGCGTCGTGGGTCTATATTTGGCGACATTTTCGACGCTGGTCCTGATCGCGGCGCTGTTCGCGCTTGCCACTTTCGTCGAGCGGCGGGGAAAGGTGGACCTGGTCCTGCCGCGCTGGCGCCATCGTGCCTACACGCTGGCGCTGGGCGTCTATTGCTCCAGCTGGACATTCTACGGCGCGGTCGGCAGCGCCGTGCGGGACGGCTGGAACTACCTGCCCATTTACCTGGCACCGGTTCTTCTGCTGATCGCCGCACCGGGCTTCCTCCAGCGCCTGTCCGAAGCCGTGGCGCAGGAACGGGCGACGACCGTGTCCGATTTCATCGCCGCGCGGTTTGGCCACGATGTCGTCGTGGCGCGGATCGTCACCACGATCGCGTTGCTGGGATCGATTCCCTACATCGCCCTGCAACTGCGCTCGATCGGCGGCGCGATGTCGTTCGTGTCCCACAAGCCGATGACATTCCCGGCAATGGTGATCGCGGCGATCCTGCTCACCCTCTTCACGGTGCTTTTCGGCGCGCGGCGCTATGAAGTGGCGGGACGCAGCGAGGGGCTGCTCTATGCGATCGGCGTCGATTCGCTGTTCAAACTGCTGGCACTGGCGGCCGTCGCGGCGCTTTCCGTGGCCACGGTTCTGCAAATGGCGCCGGATCGGCTTGCCGGGGCGATCACCGTGCTGGCCCGGCGGTTCGACCCAAGCCAGGTCTCGCTGGAATCAGCGGTGATCCTGCTGATCTCGGCCACTGCGATCATTACGCTGCCGCGCCAATTCTACATGGGACTGGTCGAAGCGCGCGAGCCGGGCGATCTCCGGCGCGCACGTTTCGGACTGGCGGGCTATATCGGCCTGATGGCGGTCCTGGTGCTGCCAATCTCGCTGGCCGGGATCGGCGCGCTCGGACACGATGCCTCTCCCGACAATTTCGTGCTGGGATTGCCGGCCGCGACGGGCAGCGGGCCGGTCCTGCTGCTGGCGCTGCTTGGCGGGGTCAGCGCGGCCGCATCCATGGTGATCGTGGATACCAGCGCGCTTGCGACCATGGTCTCGAACGACCTGGTGTTTCCGGCTCTGGTCCGCAGCGGCGTCGGTCAGACCGCCGGGACGATCGGGGCGAAAATGCTCGGTGTCCGGCGGCTTTCGATGCTGGGGATCATGCTGCTGGCGCTGACATGGGGATCGCTTGTCTCGTCAGCCAACTCGCTGGCCTCGATCGGCCTCATTGCCTTTGCCGCCATGGCGCAGTTCACCCCGCACCTGCTGCTCGCCGCGAACGGCAGCGGACGTGATCCCATCGCCGCACGCGCCAGCCTGGCCACTGGCCTGGCGATCTGGCTCTACACGCTGGCGCTCCCACCGATTCTGCCGGATGCGTGGACGGCAGCGGTGAGTGGCGGTCCGCTTGATCCTCTGAGGCTGTTCGGCATCGGTTCGGCATCGCCACTCGTCCACGGTGTGTTGTGGAGCCTCGGCGCCAATCTCGCGGTCTTCGGGCTGTTCGCCGCGAGAGGCATGGGTGCCCCGGCCCTACCCCGCTTCCGGCGCGACCAGCGCGCCATCACCGATCTGGCCGGACTCGCCGATCTAACCGCCAGCTTCATCGGCCGCGAACGGGTCGAGCAGGAATTCCCGGCGGCACGCAAGGGCCAGCCGGTCGATCGCCGCTCGGCGCGGCGCGCGCAAGACCTGATCGCCCGCATCGTCGGCGCCGCCTCCGCGCGGGTGCTTGTCAGCTCGGCGCTGGCCGGCGGCAAGATGAGCCTGGCCGAAGTCACCCGGCTGCTGGACGAGGGTGCGCAGAGCCTGCGCTTCTCGCGCCAGATCCTGGCAGCCACTTTCGAGAATATCGACGCCGGGATCAGCGTGGTCGATGCCGACATGAACCTTATCGCCTGGAACACGCGCTATCTCGATATCTTCGATTACGCCCCGGACGCGCTTCGGGTCGGAATGCCGGTGGCCGAACTGATCCGTCATAATGCCCAGCGCGGCGATTTCGGCCCGGGGGACACCGAATACCATGTCGCCAAGCGGCTCGAGCACATGCGACGAGGGCAGGAACACAGCTTTGAACGGCAACGCAACGACGGGCGCGTGATTAAGACCGTGGGCGGACCGATGCCCGGCGGCGGCTATGTCATGAGTTTCACCGACATCACCGGGGAAGCCCGCGTTCGCGAGGAGCTGCGCCGCACGCTTGACGAACTGGAGCAGCGCGTTGCCGAACGCACGCGGGCGCTTTCGGAAGCCAACCGGCGGCTTGCCAAGTCCGACCGCGAGAAGACCCGGTTCCTCGCCGCGGCAAGCCACGATCTGCTCCAGCCTCTGCACGCCGCCCGTCTGTTCGCCGCCGCGCTTGGCCGCGGCGCCGACGAGAACACGGGGACACTGGTTCGCCGGGTGGAAAGCGCGATTGTCGCGGCGGAAGACCTGCTGCGCTCGCTGCTCGACATATCGAAGCTGGATGCCGGCGGAGTGGCGCCCAGACCCGAGGTGCTGAGGCTGGACGCGTTTCTCGGCGATCTTGCCGAAAGCTTCCGTCCGCTTGCGGCCGAAAAAGGGCTGAACCTGCTGATCGGTCCTATGCCCGGCATGGTCGAGACCGATCCCGGGCTGTTGCGCTCGGTCATGCAGAACTTCCTGACCAACGCGGTACGCTATACCCGGCAGGGCGGAATCCTGGTCGGCGTTCGCCGGCGGGGCGGAGAATGGCGGATAGACGTGGTCGACACCGGAGTAGGGATCGAACCGGAGCAGATCGGCTCGATCTTCGGTGAATTCATCAGGCTGGGCCAGGTCGATGTGGAAGGACTTGGCCTTGGCCTGGCCCTGGTGGAACGGATCGCACGCCTTCTTGGCGGCCGGGTCGATGTCGCCTCGGTGCCCGGCCGGGGCAGTCGTTTCAGCCTGTTCCTGCCAGCGGTCGAAGGCGCCGGCCAGGCGGCCGATCCCCCGCGCGCGAGCCCCGTCCTCAAGCCCGGCAGAGCGCTGCGGGTCCTGGTGGTGGACAACGATCCGTTGATCGTCGAAGCGACTTCCATGCTCCTGTCCGGCCTGGGCCATGCTCCGATCGGGGCCCGCGGCATCGATGCCGCGCTGGCGCTCTGCGCCGAGGCCGACGCGGTGCTGGCCGATTATCAGCTCGACAACGGCGAGGACGGGCTGAACCTGATCGAGGCGATGCACAAGCGGCGACCTGGGCTGCCAGCCATGCTGATTACCGCTGAATCGGGTATTGCCATGCGTGAAAGAGCGGCAAGGCTCGGGATTTCGATCCTGATGAAGCCGGTCAATCCCACGGCGATCGAGCGCTTCCTGACGGAGGCCTCAGTGACGCAGATCGAGCCCTAACGAACGCGCGACCAGCGCCGCCTGGGTGCGGGTCCGCACGTCGAGCTTTCGCATGATCGCGGTCATGTGCGCCTTGACCGTTGCTTCGCTCATTCCGAGCGAATGCGCGACCTGCTTGTTGAGCTGGCCATCGAGCACGGCGAGCAGGACCTTGAGCTGGGTCGGCGTCAATCCCGCCACCGTCTCGCGGATGGCCTCTTCCTGCCGCATGGCAGGCGGCGCGGCCTGGCGCCTGCCCTGGAGCGCGCGGCTGATCGCCTCCTCAATGGCGTCGAGGTTCGAATCCTTTCGCAGGAAGCCGATCGCGCCGAAAGCACGCACTTCCTCCGCCACGGCCGAAGCCTCCGCGCTGGAGACGACCAGAATCGGTACGTCCGGCTTTTCCGCGTGGAGCAGCGCGATGCCGGAATAGCCGACCGCGCCGGGCATGTTGAGATCGAGCAGGATCAGCCTGAGTCCCTCGGCCTCGCCCGCCGCGCGCGCGGCGGCGCCCAACGTGCCAGCTTCCACCACTTTCGCCTCCGGCAGTACCCGCTCAACCGCGAGGGCGAGCGCCTGGCGGTACAGGGGATGGTCATCGGCGATGAGGACAGTCTCGCTCACGTCTTCTCCAGCTGCGGCCTGTTATGGAGGAGGTGGTTGACGACGGAGGGGTCGGCGAGGGTGGAGGTGTCGCCGAGGTTGGCGGTGTCGTTTTCGCCGATCTTG
>NZ_FOOR01000054.1 GCF_900113255.1 Novosphingobium sp. CF614 | reverse complement strand
TTTCCACTGAGAAGTGACCCATGTTTTGACCTTTCCCCTGGCTGATTTGTCGGGGGATTAAGGAGTGATCGACATGGCGTTATTGAGCGTAATCCGACGCTGGCATTTCCGGCAGCACATCCCGATCCGTGAGATTGAACGGCGCACGGGATTGTCGCGCAACACGATCCGCAAGTACCTGCGTGCGGACACGGTGGAGCCGAAGTTCAAGGTTCCCGAGCGGCCGAGCAAGCTGGACCCGTTTGCCGAGAAGCTGTCGGCATGGCTGCGGATCGAGGCCGGCAAGTCGCGCAAGCAGCGGCGCACCGCCAAGCAGATGCATGCCGATCTCGTGGTCTTGGGCTACGATGGTTCCTACAACCGCGTGGCGGCCTTCGCGCGGGCCTGGAAGGCCGAGCGCCAGCGCGATGCCCAGACCAGCGGGCGCGGAACATTCGTACCGCTGGTGTTTCAGCCTGGCGAAGCCTTCCAGTTCGACTGGAGCGAGGACTGGGCGATGATCGCAGGCAGACAGACCAAGCTGCAGGCGGCCCATACCAAGCTCTCGCACAGCAGGGCTTTCATCGTCAGGGCCTATCCTCTCCAGACCCATGAGATGTTGTTCGATGCGATGACCCAGGCCTTCCGGGTGCTGGGCGGGGTGCCGCAGCGCGGGATCTTCGACAACATGAAGACCGCGGTCGACAAGATCGGCAGCGGCCCAAAAGGATCAGGGAGGGCCCGTCAGGTCAACGCCCGCTTTGCGGCCCTGGCGAGCCACTATCTGTTCGAGCCCGAGTTCTGCAATCCGGCCTCCGGGTGGGAGAAGGGCCAGGTCGAGAAGAACGTCCAGGATGCGCGGCGCCGGCTGTGGCAGGCAATGCCTTCCTTCCCGGACATCGATGCGCTCAATGCCTGGCTCGAGGAGCAATGCATCGCGCAGTGGGGAGAGATTCCGCACGGCGTGCTGCCCGGCACCATCGCCGATGTGCATGCCGCCGAGATCGCCAGCCTGATGCCGCTGGGCCGGCCGTTCGATGGCTTCGTCGAACACACCAAGCGGGTGTCGCCGACCTGCCTGATATCCTTCGAACGCAACCGCTACAGCGTGCCCGCTTCCTTCGCCAATCGGCCGGTGAGCCTGCGGGTCTATCCCGACCGCATCATGATCGCCGCCGAAGGCCAGATCCTGTGCGAGCATGGGCGGATCATCGAGCGATCCCATGATCAGCCGGGACGGACGATCTATGACTGGCGGCACTATCTCGCGGTGATCCAGCGCAAGCCCGGAGCCCTGCGTAATGGCGCGCCCTTCACCGAGTTGCCGGACGCGTTCCGTCAACTGCAGGGCCAGCTTCTGAAGCGCCCCGGCGGCGACAGGGAGATGGTGGAAATCCTCTCCCTGGTCCTGCACCATGACGAGCAGGCCGTGCTGTGCGCCGTTGAACTGGCCCTCGAGGCTGGCGTTGCGACCAAGACCCACATCCTCAACATCCTGCACCGCCTGATCGACGGCAAGGATGGCACGCCGCCCAGGATCGATGCCCCGCAGGCCCTGGTCCTGCGGAGAGAACCGAAGGCCAACGTCGCACGCTATGATACCCTGCGCGACAAGGATCTTCGTCATGCGTCATGATCCCGCCAGCGCCGCCGTCGTGGTCATGCTGCGCTCCCTCAAGATGTATGGCATGGCCCAGGCCGTCGGCGACCTCGTCGAGCAGGGCGCCCCAGCCTTCGACGCGGCCGTTCCCATCCTCTCCCAATTGCTCAAGGCGGAGGTCGCCGAACGCGAGGTCCGGTCCATTGCCTACCAGATCAAGGCGGCCAGGTTCCCGGCCTACAAGGACCTTGCCGGGTTCGACTTCACCTCCAGCGAAGTGAACGAGGCCATGGTCCGTCAGCTCCATCGCGGCGAGTTCATCGATGGGGCTCACAACGTCGTGCTGATCGGCGGACCCGGTACTGGCAAGACCCATGTCGCCACCGCTCTCGGCGTGCAGGCCGTCGAGCATCACCGCAAGAAGGTCCGCTTCTTCGCCACGGTCGACCTCGTCAACGCGCTGGAACAGGAAAAGGCCATGAACAGGGCTGGCCAGCTCGCCGACCGGCTGCTGCGCCTCGATCTGCTCATTCTCGACGAACTCGGCTACCTGCCGTTCAGCCCATCAGGCGGTGCGCTCCTCTTCCACCTGCTCTCCAAGCTCTATGAGCGCACCAGCGTCATCATCACCACCAACCTCAGCTTCAGCGAATGGGCCGGCGTGTTCGGCGACGCCAAGATGACCACCGCGCTGCTCGATCGGCTCACCCATCATTGCCACATTCTCGAGACCGGAAACGACAGCTTCCGCTTCCGCGCCAGTTCCGCTGCCCCCAAAGCCAGAAAGGAAAAATCACCCGCTTGACCCACTGCCCGCACTGCGGGACATACCACCCACCCGGGTCACTTCTCGATGGAAATCCCGGGTCAACTCTCAGCGGAAATCAACA
>NZ_FOOR01000042.1 GCF_900113255.1 Novosphingobium sp. CF614 | reverse complement strand
GGTTCCAAACCGTCAGGCCGCGTTAGCGACCTGAACCAGCCGCTTTGAGCGGCTCACATCGTAAAGCCCCCGGCTCTGCCGGGGGATACTTACTGTCCACACGCCTTAATAGCGAGGGCGTAGCTATGGGAGGAATCCGCCACACGGCGGGTTCTGGCAGCCAACGACTGCTACCTGATGCCGACTTCCCCAAACCGTTGCCCGATAAACCCTTCGAGCCCGGCTATCACCGCGCCTCAAGGAGGCTTTTTCCGCACCCTGCAAATGTTCAGCCCACGGGCTGCTCGACTGAAGCTCCCGGCTTCGGCGGCGGCTATCAAATAGCGAAGCTGACGCAACTCGATCATTACTCTATTCGCGAGGTATGCCGTCGCGCGCCAACATGCAGAGCAGCAGAGCCGTCAAGCTGCTGCGTTCAGCCAAACTCTGCACGATCAGATATTCTTCGTGTGAATGTATTGCTCCGCCGCGAACCCCCATCGTATCGACGACAGGCACGCCGCATGCGGCAATATTGTTGCCGTCGCACACGCCGCCCGATGCCTTGAGACCGATATCCTGTCCCAAAAGTCGGCCACAGCGCTGTACGAGCGTGGACAGCGCCACCGTGCGACCATCCATCGGTTTGGGCGGTCGGGCGAAGCTGCCGTGAATATAGACGGCCAGGTTCCGCTTCCGGGCCACCTCATCGATTATGGCGCGCAGCGTGGCTTGTGCGGCTTCTTGATCCTCTGCCGTCCGCGGCCGGATATTGACGCGCAGGATCGCATGGTCCGGCACGATGTTGTTGGGCGCGCCGCCATCGATGCGCGCGGGATTGATGCTGAGGCCATCCCGCACGAGCCTCTCCAGTTCCAAGGCGATTTCGGCGGCTGCCAGCACGGCATTGCGGCCATCCTGCGGATTGCGCCCGGCATGGGCGCTGCGCCCCGCCACCACCACGGAGAAGTTGCCGCTGCCCGGCCGGTCTCCAGCCAGCGTGCCGTCGGGCAAGGCGGAGGGTTCGTAAAGTAAATGCCGCCTGCTTGCACTGTGCCGCTTCCCTCAACAATGCGGCCGATCCCGGTGATCCGATCTCCTCGTCGCTGTTGAGCACGACTTGATAGCCGACGCGATCCCGTAGTGGCGACATTTCGAACGCGCCGAGCGCGGCCAGCATGATGGCCAAGCCGCCTTTCATGTCCGCGACGCCGGGGCCGTTCAACGTGTCGTTGTCCAGCCAGGTGCATTGCTGAAAGCTGCTTTCTGCCGGGTAGACGGTGTCCATATGCCCTGTGAACAGCAACTGCAACGGTGCATCCGGCCGCACTGTCAGCAGGATGTTGTCCCCCAGCGGCAAGATTTCTTCCCGCCCGTCAGGCAAAATGGTCGTGGATGGGGCAGCAGGCAGCCGCTGCAGATCGCCAGGGAGCGCGGAGAAGGCGTCCGCCAATTCTCCCGCAACGCGCGAAAGTCCTTTGCTATTATGCGAACCGCTGTTGATGCCAGCCCATGCCAGTGTCCAGTCGAGTGTCGGCGCGCCAGCGGCCGCCTCCAGCACGTCCCGATCCTGAGGCTCCCTGCAATGGAAGACATCAGCCCAAGCCCGGGATGGCGAGTGTCTCGATGCTTTGTGCCTCGAAGCTGGCGATGGGAAAGGCGCAGTAGTCGGCCGCATAGTAGGCGCTCGGCCGGTGGTTGCCGGATTCACCCAATCCACCAAAGGGCATGGAAGAGGCTGCACCCGTAGTCGGCCGGTTCCAGTTGACTACGCCCGCCCGCACCCTGAGGGCAAAACGTGCCCACAAGTCCGGATCGGCCGAGACCAGCCCGGCGGACAGGCCAAAGCGCGTTGCGTTGGCTTCTTCGATCGCCGCATCGAAATCGGCGGCACGCCGGATCTGCAGAACCGGCGCAAAAATCTCCTCGTCGGGAACCGCGGCGGCGTCGGTCGTCAGGATGACGGGCGTCATGAAAGCATCGGGTCGTTCGGAATGACGTTCCTCGGCGAGCAGGATGCGGACGCCCGCGGTCAGTAACCCCCCGATGGCTTTGCGCGCGGTCATGGCGGCTTGGTCCGAAACGAGCGGCCCCATGAAGGCTTCCTCCGGCGCGTTCCATGCGGCGATCGGCAGTGCGCGGGCGAGGTCCACGACAGCTTCGACGATCCGGTCTCCCACGACGCCAGCGGGCACGATCAGCCGGCGCGCGCAGGAACAGCGCTGGCCGGTGGTGACGAAGGAGGAGTGGGCGACCAATGCGGCGATCGCCTCGGGATCGCCGTCCCAGGCGACGAGAGGATTGTTGCCGCCCAGTTCAAGCGCGAGTAGCACGGATGGACGGTCAACGAACATGCGCCGGAAATGCATGCCTGCCGCCGCCGAACCGGTGAAGAGCAGACCATCGATGTCCCCACTGAGCAGTGCCGCGCCGGTGACACGGCCGCCCTGGATCACCTGCAGCGCGTCCTCGGGCAAGCCAGCGCCGCGCCATGCGACCCGCATCCGCTCTGCGGTTGCAGGAGCTTCCTCGGACGGCTTGAATACCACGCAGTTGCCCGCAAGCAGCGCAGGGACAATGTGACCATTGGGTAAGTGGCCAGGGAAGTTGTACGGGCCGAGCACCAGCATCACGCCGTGCGGACGGTGGCGCAAAACAGCATGGCCAAAAGGCATGACCTGATCTCGCGTCCCGGCTCGCTCGGCCTGGGCGGCGATCGAAATCTCCACCTTGCCGATCATGGCGGCGACTTCCGCCCGGCTTTCCCACAGCAACTTTCCGGTCTCTCGTGAGATGGTCTCGCTCAAACCGTCGCTGTCGGCTTTCAGTGCCTCTGCATAACGACGAGCGATCGCTACACGCTCCTCAAGCGGTGTCGCCGACCAATGGAAAAAGGCGTCCCTGGCGCGGGCCAGCGCTTCGGCGCAAGTCTGGGCTCCTGCGACAGGGCCTTCCCACACGACGTCGTGCGTTGCCGGGTCTATCGAGCGAAAGAAGTCGGTCATGAGCAGATCCGGATGCGGGCGCCGTCGCCGATCTGAAGCAGGCTGGCGCTGTTGTGGGAAAGGATGGCTTCCTCGCTATGGAGGCGAACCGGCACGCGAACGGCCCGAAACCTGGCAATGCCGTCTGTGGAGGCTAGCATGGGCAGGGCATCCTGGTCCTGGTCGACGCCGTCCGCGATTCGAGCCTTGACCGTGCGGGCATCGGCAACGGTGCGGATGGTATCGCGGCGGCAGGTCATCGTCGGGCCGCCATCGAAGATGTCAATGAGGCCGGACCTGGAGAAGCCCTCCCGCTCCAGTAGGTGAAGAGCGGGAATGCCGTGGCGGTGCACCGCGCCGATGGCCTCGCGCGCCGCACTATCCACCAGTTCCACATAGATGGGATGGCGGGGGGCAAGGTCGAGAATGAACTGGCCGTCGGTCCCGGTAATCATTCGGTCCGCTTCCTCGAACGGCAGGCGGAAGAACTTGCTGGCGATGCCGTCCCAGAAGGGGCTGTTGTCTGCATCGTCGAACCAGCCTCGCAGTTCCGACATGATGGTTTCGCTGAAGCGCTCCTTTTCGGCACCCATCAGCATGTAGCGTGCTCGCGCCAGCAGGGAGCCGGCGCCGGACTGGCGCTTTCCGGGGCGCAGGAACAACGATCCGACCTCGGACCATCCCGTACACTCGTTCACCAGCACCAGCGCCTGATGATCGAAGCGGGTCCCGATGGCGGAGGAATATTGCGCCAGGGTCATGATACGGAACGAGAAGTGGGGACGGTTGAACCCCACCATGCCCTTGATCCCCGCGACCCCGTCGATCCGGCCCGCCGTGACATCTTCCAGCATCAGCACGTACCAGGCGTCGGCCTTGTCGACCTTCCCGGCAAAGCTTGCCTCAGACAAGGCCAGCCGCTCGCTCAGCGCGATCCGGTCTTCAGGCAGGCTGGTGAACCCCCGCCCCGACAGGAAGGCGAGTTCCATCAGGGCATCGATATCCGCCGGAACAGCCGGGCGCACAACCAGCATCAGGCAGCCTCTGCGACAGCGGCGCGCGTCGCGGCGAAGGCTTGTTCGAGCCGCTTGAGCGCCTCATCGGCTTCCGCCCCGGTCATCAACAGCGAGGGCAGCAGGCGGACGCAGTTATCCCCGCCGCCCGCCACCAGCAGGCCATGGTCGCGCGCGGTCGCCATCATCTCGCGGTTGTTGGGAATGAGTTTCACCCCGATCAGCAGTCCCTTGCCGCGAACGTCGACGGCGATGTCGGGATAGTGCGCGGCAAGTGAGCGTAGCCCGTCATGCAGCCGCGCGGCGATGGTGCGGACATTGTCCAGCGTCGCTGCGCTGGCGATGAGATCGAATGCCGCCTTGCCCACGGCCATGGCCAGGGGATTCCCGCCGAAGGTGGAACCGTGCGTGCCGACGACCATGCCCTTGGCGGCGGCTGCCGTCGACAGGCATGCGCCCACGGGAAAGCCGCCGCCCAGCGCCTTGGCCACGGCCATGATGTCCGGCTCGACGCCATCGAACCACTGATGCGCGAACAGCTTGCCGGTGCGACCCATGCCGCACTGCACTTCATCATAGATGAGCAGCGTGCCGGTTTCGCTGCACAGGTCGCGCACCCGGCGCAGCCACGCCTCATCGAGCGCGCGGGCACCGCCTTCGCCCTGCACCGGCTCGACGATCACCGCGGCGGCGGTGGGCTGGCGGATTGCTTCTTCGATTGCCGCGGCATCATCGATAACAAGCTGGTGATACCCGGGCAGGCGCGGCCCGAACCCGTCGAGATAGGCGGGATTGCCCGACGCACTCACTGCTGCATATGTCCTGCCATGAAAGGAGCTGGCAAAACCGAAGATGTCGATCCTCTCGGGCTGGCCATTTGCGGCATGATATTTGCGCGCGGTCTTGAGTGCGCATTCGACCGCCTCGGACCCCGAATTGCCGAAGAAGACGACATCGGCGAAGCTGTTTTCCACCAGCCGGTGCGCCAGTTCCTCTTGCCCGGGAATACGGAAGATGTTGGAGACGTGCCACAGCTTGTGGGCCTGTTCGGTCAATGCCGCAACCAGTGCGGGATGCGCATGGCCCAGGCTGTTGGTGGCGATTCCCGCCACGCAATCGAGAAACACGCGTCCGTCGCGCGCGTGCAGCCACACGCCTTCGCCGCGTTCGACTTCCACCGGGGCGCGGTTGTAGACCGCCATCAGTTCGCTCGACATATCCTCGTTCACTCCATCATTCCGAAATCGACACGCCCCAGTGGAACCGGGGCGACAAGTTGCTGCAGGGCGCCGGCAAGCTGCCGCACGGGTGCGGGCACGAAGCGCGGGTAATGGGCGATGTTGCGCGGGCCGATGCCATGTTCGGCGCTGAAGCTGCCGCCATATTCGCGCACCACGGCATCGAATATGAGCGAGCGCGTGCGCTCCACCACGGTCCTGTCGACGGGGCCGGCGGCGCTGGGCCACACGAGATTGTAATGCAACCCGCCATCGCCGATATGGCCGAAGTCATGCGGCACCAGCATGGGCGCTTCCGCCTTCAGTCGCCCGGCCATGTCGTCACGAAAGCGCATCATGTCACCGCGCCGAAGCGCGATGTCGCAGGCGATCACCGTGCCGGAGGCGCGCAGTCCTTCAGGCACCGCGTGCCTGATCGCCCAGAGGCCATCGCGATGGTCGATCGCGACATCGATCACCGGCGCGCCGTCGCCATCCATGTATGGCTCCAGATCCACCGCCAGCCACTCTTCCAGCAGGGCCTCGTCGAGCACCGCACCAGCCGACAATTCGACCAGCACAACATAGTTCGGAATATTCGCGAAGGGCGATCGAAGGCCCGGCACGTGTTCCAGCGCGGCAGCGTAGGCCGGTCCACTCATCCCTTCAAAGGCCGAAAGCAGTGTGCCGAAGTCTCGCTCCAATGCCAGCAACAAGGGCAGGGCGAAAGCTGGCTCTCGAAGGGCAATCATCGCGGTGATGCGATGTCGGGGAAGCGGTTGGAGTGCCAATGTGGCCCGGGTGACGATGCCCATCGAACCTGCACTACCGACGAGCAATTGCTTGAGGTCTAGGCCAGTGTTGTTCTTCCAGAGCGGCGCCCCCAGCGTCATCGACGCGCCTTCGGCATCGGCGCGTACGAAATCGAGCGAGAGCAGGTTGGAGCGAACGTCACCGTAACGAAGCAGTCGGCTCCCGCCGGTATTCGCCGCGATCATTCCGCCGATCGCGGGGTCCGCGCCCAAGTCGATGGGAAAGAACAGGCCGTGTTCGGCCGCTGCGGCATTGAGCGCGGACAGGCGCACGCCCGCATCCACGGTCGCGGTGCGGTTCTCTGGATCAATCGCGATGTGGCGCGACAGCCGATCCAGATTGACGATCAGGCAGCCCCCATCCTCGGACGCCAATCCCGCGCCCGCAAGCCCGGTGCGCGCGCCCTGCACGACGATGCGAACGCCTCTTTCGGCAGCCAGATGAATCAGCGCGGAAACCGCGTCCGCGTCAACTGGCCGCACAACCGCCAGCGGCACTCCGTCGCCTTCGCCGCGGCCGTCGGTGCGATAGCCGGCCACGTCGCCCGCATCGATCAGGACGTTGGCTTCGCCGACGATCCCCGTCAGGCGCGCGATGAGTCCGTCGCGCGCGCTCATGCTGCCTTGGTCATGGAAAAGATCTGCGTAGCGTTTCCGGCGTCGAAGGTCAGGTCCAGTCGGCCGTTTGCAGGATCGATGTCGCGGCTGATGAACTCATGGAACGAGCCCGGCACCATCAGGCGCGCCTCTTCGCCCGAAGGCAGGATGAAGGCGCGTTCCACCATCCCGGCGCGGAAGGCGGTCTGACGCACGCGGCCGTTGCGCGAGATTTCCACTTTGTCCTTGATCGGACGGCCCTGCGCTTTCTGCCGCTCGGCAAGCGCCATGACATCGGGAACGCGGTCGGTGGCGTGATTGAAGGCGTTGCCCTCGGTGGCGATCCACGCCGCTTCGCCTGACTGCGCCTTCAAGGTCTCATAGTCGGCCAGCGGGGGCAGATCATGGTGTCGGTCGAAGGCGCCGGCGATCACTTTCAGCGCGTGGACCGCTTCTTCCACGCTCAGCGTTTCGCCCCCTGCAAAACGGTCGAGTGCAGCCTTGCTCACGCTGTCCAGCGGATCGCGCGAGGTACTGAACACGCGCATGGCGGCCTCGCCGAATGCTTGATCGAACTGATCGACATGCAGTTCGCTGACGAAGAACTGGGGGATCGTCTCGGGAAAGTTGCGATGGCAATAGGCTCGCCCGGTCATGCGCAGTGCCGGCAGGGGATAGATCGCGGCGACTTCGTAGCCCAGGGGTTCGAGAATGCGGCGGAACGCCAGTTCGCCGCGCGGTAAATCGCCTGTCCCGCCTTCGGCCATGCAGATGGTGCGCAAGGCTCCGTGGTCGAAGCAGATCCTCTCACCGCCCGCCCGGACATCGGCGACATAGGCGGCGGCGGCCGGAACGCGCTCCAGCACGTCGGCAAACAGCACGAGGTTGAGCGCGGCGGCGAATTCATCGCGCGAAACGTGTCCGCCAGTTTCTTGCTGACCGGGAAGCATGGGCGACAGCATGTCCAGCGTTGCCTCTGCGCGGCTGCGTCCAAGGACCTGCGAGGCGAGCGTTTCGACATTCTTTTGATGCATATAACTCATGATGATTCACTCCAGACTTGGCATATATCACTAATTTTGCTCCAATTGATGCCGAATCAAAACGCATAAGGATCATCTACAGATGATGAATCGGAATGGATGAAGGGCGCCGACTGCTGCCGCCAATGGCCGCGCTCACCAGCTTTGTCGCCGCCGCTCGCCATGGCGGATTTTCCCGCGCGGGCGAGCAGGTGGGACTGACGCAAAGCGCGGTCAGTCGGCAGATCGCGCTTCTGGAGGAGTGGCTGCAAATGCCTTTGTTCGATCGCCGCGGCAGGCGGGTGGCGCTCAACGCCGCGGGGCAAGCCTATGCGGATCAGGTCGGCCCCGCGCTCGACCGGATCCGGTCCGCCACGCGTCAGGCCTTGATGCAGCGCGGCGGGCGCGAGCTGACCATCGCCACGCTGCCCAGCTTCGGGATGCGCTGGCTGGCGCCGCGCCTGCCCGATCTTTCCGTGCACTATCCGGACCTGACCGTGAACTTCGCGGCCCGCTCCTTTCCCTTCGATCTGGTGGACGAAGGCTTCGACGGTGCGATCCACTTCGGCAAGCCCGACTGGCCCGACGCCTCGCATCTGTTCCTGTTCCGCGAGGAGGCTGTGGTCGTGTGCAGCGCGGACTGGATGCGCCGCAACGCCATTCGCGAACCACGCGACTTGATCGGCAAACCGCTGCTGTTCCAGGCGTCGCGCCGACAAGCGTGGCAGCACTGGTTCAGCAGTTGTGGCATTGACGATGCGACCGACATCAAGGGCGCGGTCTTCGAGCATTTCCTCATGCTGTCCCAAGCCGCCGCGGCCGGGGCCGGTGCGGCGCTGATCCCGCGCTTCCTGATTGGCCCCGAACTGGAAGCCGGCGCGCTGGTCATGCCGTTTAGCCAGGCCCTGTCGACGGATGAAGCTTATTACCTCGTTCGCCGCCAGGGTTGGGAAAGCCTTCCCGCGCTCGTAGAGTTCAGTAGCTGGCTGGAGGCGCAGGTGAAGGATCTGCGGGGCTAACCCTGGTTCCGATGCCCGGAGCATGGCGCAAGGTCCGTATCCGGGCGACGCTGGTGCCCTCATGGGAAGAGACCGCGTTGCCGTTTACTCGCTCGAACTTGTTCGACACCGATCGCCGTAGCGGCCACGCGATGGGAAACACCGTCGCGCTGCGCTCTCGCTCTGACTTTCTGGAACGCTTTGCGAAGCTGGCGCGAAAGGCTTTCGTTGACCTCTTCCTCGCTCCAAAACAGGCGCTGCAGGCCCTGAACCCATTCGAAGTAGGAGACGATGACGCCACCACTATTGCAAAGAATATCCGGAATGACGAACACCTCATCCCTGCGTTGATCAAGGACCGTGTCGGCAGCTGGCGTGGTGGGACCGTTCGCGCCTTCGGCCAGTATCCGGCACTTGATGCGTGCGGCCAGTTGATCGTCGATCACACGCTCGACCGCGCAGGGAGCCAGCACATCGCAGGGCCTGGTCAGAAGATCGACGGGATCGACAACCAGTTCATTGGACCAACCGGCCAGCGCGCCGTGCTCTCGGGCGTGGCGGACGAGATCCGGTATGGGCAGGCCGTCCGGGCAGTAATAGGCCACCGAGTGATCGCTGATCCCGATGACTTTGGCCCCCATCTCCTGATGAAGGATTTCGGCGGTCACGGAGCCGACATTGCCAAAGCCCTGGACGATCACGGTCGATCCGGAAGCTTCGAGCCCGACCGCCTTCATCGCTTCCGAAATCAAGATGCACACGCCCCGACCAGTCGCCTCCCGGCGTCCTTGCGTGCCACCCAGATTGACGGGCTTGCCCGTTACGACCTCGCTTGTTGTGTAGCCCTGATGCATTGAGTAGGTATCGACAAACCAACCCATCACCCGTTCGTCGGTGCCGATATCAGGCGCCATCACGTCGGTTTTCGGTCCCACAAAGGGGATCATTTCCTGCATGTAGCGCCGCGAGATCGCCTCGATCTCACGCGCGGACAGCTGGCGCGGATCGCAGTTGACACCTCCCTTGGCGCCCCCGAAGGGCAGATCTGCCAGGGCGCATTTCCAGCTCATCCAGATGGCCAGTGCGGCAACTTCGCCAATGTCGAGATTGGGGGCAAAGCGCGTACCGCCCTTGCCCGGGCCGCTTGTCAGATGGTGCTGCACGCGAAAGCCCTGGAAGACCTCGGTAGACCCATCGTCGCGGTGGATCGGCACCGAAACGGCGATTGCTCGCTTCGGGTAGAGAAGTCGCGTTCGTTCATCCAATGGAATTTCGAGAAAGTCAGCGGCACCATTGAACTGGTCTCTCGCCATGGAGAACACTGGTCCAGCGTAAAGGGCATTATTGCTCATAAATCCCAAAGGTAATCCCCCGGCTATGCCGGGGAGACCATCATAGTTTGACGTATCCGGGAACCCATCGCGACATTTGCTTTCGTGAGCCGCCAAGCACACGAAAGGAATGTCACGATGAGCGAGTACCAGAGTTTAAGCCACACGAGATGGGAGTGCAAATACCACGTTGTGTTCATCCCGAAGGGGCGTCGCAAAGTGTTGTTCGGTCAGATACGCAAGGAACTGGG
>NZ_FOOR01000016.1 GCF_900113255.1 Novosphingobium sp. CF614 | reverse complement strand
GCTTCCTGTTCGGGCGAAAGAAGGCGTTTGGGTCCGAAATCGCCAGGCCGATCCGACAATCCGGACAAGCCTTCTTCGTTGTAGCGATGCACCCAATCGCGAAGGGTCTGTCGGTCCATTCCCGCAGCGTGCGCCGCCTCCGCATCCGATGACCACCGGCTCTTGAAACGCTGGATCGGACAGCCCGTTACCCCATCTCAGCACGAACGGGGTGGTTCGTATTTTCGGTCGAGGCCCTACCCCCTCCACTCCCGGCGCTCTTCCGCGGCGCGCAGGACTTCGTAGGCGAGCTGGTAGGTTTGGAAGGCCTTGGCCGCTTCGGCGTCGCCGGGCCGCACGTCGGGATGGACTTCCTTGGCCCGGGTGCGCCATGCCTTGCGCACCGCGTCGAAATCGGCGTCGGGATCGAGCCCCAGCGCGTCGAGCGCGCGCAGTTCGTCGCTGCTGCGGCTGCCGTCACCCGAACCCGCCCAGCCGTAATGGGCGGACTCGCGGTATCCGGCGTTGTCGGCGCGTTCCTGTGCCTCGCGCGCGGCGGCGTCTTCGGCATCGAGGCCGGCGAAGTAATCCCATCCGGCGTTGTATTCGGCCGCGTGCTTCTGGCAGAAATACCAGCGATCGGGGCTGTTGGGGCTCTTGGGCGCGGGGCAATTGCCCGCGTCGTTGCAGCCATGGCGGTCGCAGACGCGCACTTGCGCCGCCTCGCGCGAGCTGCCGTAGCTGCGCCAGCGCGGGAAACCCCAGTCAAGAGAACGGCGTGCGCGGCTCATCCGGACCTCGATAAGCCGCGACTCGATGCCGATGCAACCCTTGCGAGCCGCCCGCCGTCGATTAATTGCCGCCCGCCCGGCGGTTCAGTCAATCGTCACGGTAACGGCGCGGCGGTTCTGTGCCCAGGCCTGCTCGTTCGAGCCGAGCGCAACCGGACGTTCCTTGCCATAGCTGATCGTCGAAACCCGCGACGCGTCGACGCCGATGCTGACGAGGTAGTTCTTCGCCGAGTTGGCGCGGCGTTCGCCCAGGGCAAGGTTGTATTCGCGCGTACCGCGCTCGTCGCAGTGGCCTTCGATGGTCGCGCGCTTGTTCGGATACTGCATCAGCCACTGCGCCTGCTTGGTCAGCGCGGCCTGATCCATCGAATCGATATCGTACTTGTCGGTGTCGAAATAGATCGTGTCCGCGCCCATCATCTTCGCCACGAAATCGGCCTGGCTGCCGGGAACGGGGCCGAGCGGCTGGCTGGGCGTGGTGGTGGTTGCCGGGCCCGGCTCCGGCGGCAATTCCTTGGGAGCCTTCGATGCGCAGGCGGAAACCGCGAGGGCGCCCGCGAGGAGGAGCATTGTCGCGCCGCTCTGGGTGCGTCGGCACGTCGTGAGGGAAGAAGACATGAGGCAATCTCCTGTGCTGCACAGCCTGATAGAATGGCCGGCAAGGGGTGAAGTTCCGTGCAATTGTTAACAGAGTCAACCTGAACGATGGCGAACGCGCCCGCCCATTCGCGCCTCCATCGGGTCAGGGCCTGATCGGCCCCCAGGCGGGATCGGACGCACCGACGGGCGTCGGCAGCTTGCGCTCGTTCCGGCCGGTCAGGTCGACCTGCCAGATCGAGGCCAGGCCGGAATTCTGCGCCGTGCGGAAGAACTGCACGATGCGCCCGTTGGGAGACCATGTCGGCGCCTCGTCCTGCCAGGAACTGGTGAGATAGCGCATGTTCCGCCCATCCGGGGTCATCACCGCGATGCGCAGGTTGCCCGCGATGTGGGTGAAGGCGATCTGATCGCCGCGCGGGCTCCATTCGGGTGTCGCCGAGCGACCGCCGAAGAAGCTGACGCGGTGCTGGTTGGAGCCGTCGGAATTCATCACGTAGACCTGCTGGCTACCCGAACGATCGCTTTCGAACACGATCCGGCTGCCATCGGGCGAAAAGCTGCCGCCGATGTCGATGCCGGGGCTGTCGGTCAGCTTCTGCGCGGTGCCCCCGGCCGAGGGAATCTTGTAGATATCGGTATTTCCCGCGATCGCCATCGAATAGAGCACCCACTTGCCATCGGGCGACCAGCGCGGCGCGAAGGTGGCGTTCTTGCTGCGCAGCAGCAGCTTCTGCGTATCCGCCTTCAGGTCGTAGATGTAGATGCTCGGCTCGCCGTTGAGGTAGGAGAGGTAGAGGATCTTGGAATAATCCGGCGAATAGCGGGGCGTCAGCGCGGTCGCCTGGCCGCTGGTGAGATAGCGCATGTTGGCGCCGTCCGAATCCATCACCGCCAGGCGCTTCAGGCGGTGATCCTTGGGGCCAGTCTCGGCGATGTAGGCGATCCGGGAATCGAAGAACGGGCTCTCGCCCGAAAGGCGCGAATAGACCATGTCGGCGCACTTGTGCGCGGCGCGGCGCCACTCGGCCGGGCCGACCTTCCAGCCGGCCTTGGTCAGCTGCTGCTTGAGGGCCACGTCGTAGAGGTAGCAGCCCACCGTGATGTCGCCATCGGGATTGGCGCGCACGAAGCCTTGCACCAGCATGTCCGCGCTGCGCATGGCCCAGACCGGATAGTCGGGCGCCTGGATCTGGCCGAACGAAGGCTGCGGCAGGCCCGCCGGCCCCGATGGCTTGAACAGGCCGTTGTTCTTGAGGTCCGCGGCGACCACGCTGGACAGCGCGCGGCCGAGCGCGGCGGTCGAGCCCGCGTTGGTGCGCGTCGGCACATCGGCGTCGGTTGCGAAGACGGTGATGGCGATGCCCAGATCCTGCCATTCGCTATCGTCGGAGACGGTGACTTCCAGACCCTCGGATGGCGCTTCCGTGGGCTGGGCGATGGGCGCCGGATCCTGGGCGAGCGCCGGGCCAGACACCGTCAGCAGCAATCCGAGCGCAATGTATTTCGATACCTTCATTGCGATAGCCTTCTGTCAAAGTTGGTCGTCACGATCTTCCAGCCGTCATAGAGATCATCGGGCAGGCTGAAAGGCGCGGCAAGCTTGATGGCGCGAACGGCCTGCTCCTGATGGCGTTGCACTTGCGCCTGGTTCGCCGGGGTCTGGCCGCTGGTGGAAAGGACCTGTGGTTCGCCGGCAAGGCTGCCGTCACGGTTGAGACGGAAACGCACGCGCGTAACCAGCAGGTCCGCGTCCGCGCCCTGCGGCGCCTGCCAATGCGGCTTGAGTTGACGATTGACGGCGGCCACCAGCGCCGAGACCTGCTTTGGCCCGATCGCCGCTGCCGGCGCGCCGCTGCCCGAAGCGGACTTCGCGTCGGGCGTGCCCTGCTTGAACGCCTCGGCAAACGAACTGCCGCCCGATTTCTTCGGCGGCGCCTTGGCCTTGCTCGACGATGGGCTTGCCCGGTTCGGCTGGGAGACGATGGCGTCGATCGCGCTGGACTTGCGGCTCGAAGAATTCCGGGGCGGCGCCTGCTCGGCCGGCTTGGGCTTCTGTATCGCCTTGGGCGCGGGCTTTGGCGTCGGTTTTGGCCGAGGTGCCTCGACCGGGCGGGGCGCCGGCTGCAGCGGCAATGGCGCGGGTTCGGGCGCGATTTCGGGGACCGGCGGCGCTTCCGGCGCCGGCTCGCCCAGTTCCGGGGCGCTATCGGGCGCGGCCTGGCTGCGGGGATCGGGCGAGGTGGAGGTCATTCCCACTTCGTCGCTGATCGTCACCTCCACCCGCTCCGGCGGCTTGACGACGGCATGATGCGGCAGGCGAATCAGCAATATGGCCAGCACGGCCGCGTGCAACGCGACCGCGACGAAAAGGCCGATGCCTTCTTGCTTGCGCATTCCGGTGGAAGCCATCCGCTGGAACCTAACCTAGCCGCCTGAACCGCTGCTGACGTCGGTCACCAGCGAGATCGACTTGAACCCGGCGCGGTTGAGCTCGCCCATCACGTCCATCACGCGTCCGTAGGCGAGCGCCTTGTCGGCGCGCAAGGTGACGAGCGGCGGCTTGCCGTCCGGCCCCGGCCCCACGGCGGCGAGCCGCTCCGGCAGTTCGCCCGGCGCCAGCGGCGAGGCTTCGTAGAAGATCGTCCCGTCGCGCCGAATGGTGATGGTGACCTGGCTGGCTTCTTCGCTCATCGCCTTGGCGCGGCTTTCGGGCAGCTCGATCGGCACCGCCGCCTTGAGCAGCGGGGCCGTGACCATGAAGATGATGAGCAGCACCAGCATGACGTCGACCAGCGGCGTGACGTTGATCTCCGCCATCGGCCCGCGGCCGTTCCGTCCCCGCCTGCGGCTGCCGCCTGACAGGCCCATGGCCATCAGCGCGACTCCAGCTGGCGGGTCAGCGCGGCGTGGAGCTTGTCCGCGAAGCGCTGCAACTGCGCCTCGAAGGCGTTCACCCGGTGCGAGAAGCGGTTGTAGGCGATCACCGCCGGAATCGCGGCGAACAGGCCGATGGCGGTGGCGAACAGCGCCTCGGAAATGCCGGGCGCGACCACCGCCAGCGATGAATTCTGCTGCTGGCCGATCTGGAAGAAGCTGTTCATGATCCCCCAGACCGTACCGAACAGGCCCACAAACGGGGCTACCGATCCCACCGTCGCCAGGAAATTGAGCCGATCCGCGAGCTTGTCCGCTTCCTCGCCCACGGTCGAATTCATGGCCATCCCGATGCGCTGCCGCGCACCCTCCGGATCGAAAGTCTTGAGCGCGGCGTTGCGCCGCCATTCGGCGAGTCCGGCGCTGGCGATCTTGCCCAGCGGCACCTCACCGCGCCGCCGCTCCTTCTGGTAGGCCTCGAAGCTCTGGGCCTCCCAAAAACCGTCCTCGTACTTGTTGCAGCGGCGCGCGATGCTGCCCATGCTCATCATGAAGGTGACGATGATCGTCCATACCCAGATGCTGGCCAGGATCAGCCCGATCATGATCGCCTGCACCACGATATCCGCATCGAGGAACAGCTTGATCGGATTGAGCCGGCCGGTGTCACCGGCGAAATCCAGGGTGGCAGCGAGCAGATCGAGTGTCATTCTTGTCCTTCCGGGCCGGAGTCGAGGCCAGAATCTTGTGCTTCAACAAACGCGGCGAAAGCGTCTTGCCAGGCGGCGGGCTGCCGGCGCGGTCGTCCGTCAGGGCCGATGAACCCGACCTTTACCGTCGCTTCGGCCAGGCGGTCGCCATCGCGCCGGGCGGTCTGGCGCAGGGTGCAGCTCACGCGCCCGACCTGGATCGCGGCAGTCTCGATCACGACCGTATCGCCGAGCCGCGCCGGCAGGAAATAGCGGATCGCCACTTCCGCCACCGTATAGAGCCCTTCCCCCGCCTCCAGCGCGGCACGCTGGTCGATGCCGAGCAGGTCCAGGAGATCCGAACGCGCCCGCTCGAACCAGCGCAGGTAGTTGGCATGATAGACCACCCCGCCCGCGTCGGTATCCTCGTAGTACACGCGAAGGGCGTAGCGGTGGAGGCTGCCGTCGATCACGCCGGAGGTGGGTTGAGGGGAACGGTTCATGCCGGCGCGATGTGTAACGGCGCCGCGCGGCGCTGCAAAGCCGTTCCCGGCGCTTTCCTGCGCGTTTCCTAGGGGAATATCCGGTTAACCGTGTCGCATGGACGCCCAGCCGGCAGCCCAGCCGGCATTTCGGCAGGCCCGTCAATCCGCGATCATCTGGAAGAACTGGCGGCCGCCGAAGATGTGCACGTGCAGATGCGGCACTTCCTGATGCCCCGCGCCGCCCGTGTTCACCATCAGCCGGTAGCCCGGCCCATCCAGCTCGAGCTGGCGGGTAACGTTCCCCACCGCCCGCATGAAGCCGGCGATTTCCGCGTCGGAAGCCTTGGCGGTGAAGTCGTCCCACGAAACATAGGCGCCCTTGGGAATCACCAGCACGTGGATCGGCGCCTGCGGGCGGATATCATGGAACGCCAGCGCCTGTTCGTCTTCGTAGACCTTCCTGCACGGCAGTTCCCCGCGCAGAATCCTGGCGAAGATGTTGTTCTGGTCGTAGGGCAGCTTGGGATCGATGGGCATCGGTCTCTCCGGATAGGGGCTCAGTCCCTGGCGCGCGCGGCCTTCTCGGCAATGCCCGAAACGCCTTCGCGGCGATCGAGCTCGGCCAGGACTTCGGCCAGCGGCACGCCTTTCGCGCCGAGCAGGACCATCAGGTGGAACAGCAGGTCTGCCGCCTCTCCCGCCAGCGCCTGGTGGTCCTGGGTCAGCGCGGCGATCACCGTTTCGGTGGCCTCCTCCCCCAGCTTCTGGGCGATCTTGCCGATGCCCTTGGCATTGAGGCGGGCGACATAGCTGGATTCCGGATCGGCACCGCGACGCGCGGCGATCGTGGCTTCGAGACGGGCGAGAGTGTCGGGACTGCTCATGACCCGCCCGCCATGCGGCGAGGGCCGCGCGCGGTCAAGCCGCCAGGTGCCGATCGGGGCAATCATCGGGTTCCCGCGCACCCGCCGAAGCATCGATCACAAGACGAACCCCGCACCCGCGCCATCGGCGGCGGCACGCATGTTGGGCACCCCGGCACGGCGAATGACGGGTTCCGGTGTCGCCGGACAGAGCTGTAAGCGGTGAGTTTTTGAGGGGCTCATCGGGGTAGTGACAATGAGCAAAATTGGCCGGGAGCGGACTGGCGACTGCAAGCGGATAGCTGCCTATCTGTTGTTATGCCTCATCCTGAATCAAGGCCTAGCGACCAAATGGTCTTTGATGCCGCGTCGAGTTAAACTATCTAAGGTGGATGACCGACCAAACCGAAGCCCAGCATATTTTGGAACTCAGCCGAGATTTGCTGGACGATATAGAACTTGATCGGCTGTCTGCTGATAAGCTGCTCCTTAAAGCAAACCGCCTGGCCCGACTGACAGGGTCAGAGGAAACTCAGCAGTGGCTTGGGTATGAAATGCGTGGTTACAACAGCCAGGATGACCTTTCGCTTCGCTACATGACGCTGACTGGGCGCTGGACGGATTACGAGAACCAGAAGGGCCACTACGGTCCTCTCGGGCAGCACGTGGCGACAATCGATGCAACTAAAGCTCGTATCGAAGCCACCCGTCTTTCGGGAGACGGCACCAACATTGGCTACCTCCACGCTGTGACGAAAAGTCACTCCACACTGGTCCTTACCATTCGAACGCTCGCCGGGGTGCAGTCTCGTGTCCTTGGTCTTCTCCATAGTTTCGTGTCAGGAGTATTTTACGAACGACAGTTCGCCGACGTAGTCGAAAGTACCTTTGAAGGATATAAGCAGGAAGTCGATGCACTGATTGCAGCGAAGGCTGGCGATGTTCTTACAAAAATTCCTTCGGTCGTCGCACGGCTAAAAGAAGAGAATGAGGAAGCAATCAGCCAAGCATTGACAACATGTCGCCGCATTCTTGAGACATTCGCCGATACGATTTTTCCGCCGAGCGAGAGCACATTTGAGATTGGTGGCAGTCAACTTAAATTGGACGCCAGCAAGCATCAGAACAGAATCAATGCTTATATCTCACAGCGTTGTGAGAGCAATTCAAGAAGGTCGCGGTTGCGGCAAAATATAGGTAACTTGTTTGCTCGCGTATCAACAGGCATTCACAACGACGTGTCAGCGCAGGAAGCTTACTCTCTATTTCTCAACGTATATCTATTCCTTGGTGAAGTTTTGCATTTAGAAGAAGAGAACGTCGCAAAGTTGACCGTGGAATAGCACCCAGCATGACTGCCGTGCTCGGCGGATAGCATAGTTCGGCGCCGGTACTACGAGGGCGAACGGCAGCTTTCGATGATATAGATCGTATTCGTGGACGACCGAGATGGGCGCCAAGCTGCCGCGCGGCCGGCGGCCGCATGGTGCCGTCGTTCTATTCCGCCAGTTTCCCGAACGGCAGCAGCTTGCGCGCCAGCATGGCGGCCGTCTTGCCGTCATTGGTGCGCAGCGCGGGGAGGATGGCGGTGGCGGCGCGCTTCGCAAGCTGGTCGAGCGGGGTCGGCGTCTGCGCGGTGGCGGCGGCTTCGGCCCATCGGCGTGCCTGGGCGACATCCCCATGGTCCTTGCGAATCTGCATCATGGCCGCCAGCCCCGGATAGAAGGCACGGTCGCCGCCGAGAGCGACGGCGCGGGCCAGGGCTTCCTCGCCCGCCTGGGTCCTTGCGCCCAGCGCGGTGCGGGCCACGAAACCGCCTAACTGGTCGATCGCATCGAGATGCCAGCCCGCGATCACCATCTGCGCTTCGGCATCGCGGGGATTCTGCGCGGCCAGACGCTCGAATATGCCCAGCGAGGTCCGCGCGTCCGACCGGCTGCGGGTCAGTTTCGCGCGGTAGCCGATGGCGATGCCGCGCTGGAGCGTGGCTTCATGGTCTCCGGGACGCGCCGCCAATATCTTGTCGGACATGGCGATCGCCTGGCCGACCAGCGCCAGCGCCCTGGGCTTGCTGGTGGCCTGGAAAGCGGCGGCGGTCAGCAGTTCGCGCGGTGTATCCGCCAAGGCGGCCGCCGGGGCGATGGCGACCATCGCACTCACAGCTATCATCGTCGGACGGTACACACGCGCTCCTGTCGGAATGGACGAGTGGCAGAATGACCGATGATTGCCACATAGGCCAGTCATTATGGCCTATTGCCCGCGACGATCGCGCCGGGGCCGCGGCTTATGCCGAGGGGCGTCCGCTCAATATCCCAGGTCCTTCACCGGCGGCTTGCCGAAGACATTGATATCGTCGAGCGTAATCCATTGCTGGGTATAGTTCGCGTAGTAGAGCGCGAACAGCACCGCCGCCAGCACCGTGGCGCGCAGCGCGATCAGCCTGGGGCGGAAATTGACCGGGGCGCTGTCGGCATGGCCCTTCTCCACCTCGTATCCCTCTTCCTCGTCGGGCGTGCGCAGGCCGAAGGGCATGACAAGGAAAGCGCTGAGCACCCAGAACAGGCCATAGATCGCGATGATCGAAAACCATTGCATCGCCACGGCGTCAATCCTCCAGCAGCAGCACCTGGACTTGCGGCTTCTTGCCCGACCAGCGTGTCGCGGCGCGGCGCGTGGCGAGACGAGCCGCTTCGATCCGGGTCTCGCGATCGGCCTTCTTCACTTTGCCGAGCGCCGCGGCGACATCGCCGCGCGCCTCTTCGATGAAGTCGGCATAGTCCTCGTCGAGCGGCAGGCCGAGCGCCGCGATCTCGACATGACCCTTGCGGTCCACCGCCACCGAGATGACGCCGTTATAGGCGATGCGCCGGCGCATCACCATGGCATCGCCGTCCGCCGGCGCGATGATATCGCCATCGAGCACCAGCCGCCCGGCCCGAACTTCGCCGAACTTGCCGGGATGATCGGGCGCGAGGCGCACCAGGTCGCCGTTCTTCTGGAAGACCGCCTTGGGAATGCCGCAAGCCAGGCCGAGCCGCGCCTGTTCCTTCATGTGGCGGATCTCGCCGTGAACGGGCAGCAGGATCCGCGGGCGCAGCCAGCCATAGAGGGTTTCGAGTTCGGGCCGCCCCGGGTGGCCCGAAACATGGATGAGGCTCTGCCGGTCGGTCACGACGAGGACGCCCGCATCGGCCAGCCGGTTCTGGATCCGGCCGATCGATATCTCGTTGCCGGGGATCTGGCGGCTGGAGAACAGCACGACGTCGCCCGCTTCCAGCTTGATCGGATGACTGCCTTCGGAAATGCGCGCAAGCGCCGCGCGCGGCTCGCCCTGGCCGCCGGTGGCGACGATCATCACTTCATCGCGCGGCAGGTCCATCGCCGTTTCGATATCGATCACATCGGGCAGCTTCTTCAGGTATCCGCAGGCCTTGCCGGCGGCGATGATGCGATCCAGCGAGCGGCCGGCCACGCACAGCTTGCGCCCGGTCTTGCGCGCGACATCACCCAGCGTCTGCAACCGCGCGACATTGGAGGCGAACGTCGTCACCAGCACCCGGCGGCCCTCGTGGCGCCTGACCTCTTCCAGCAATCCCCGATAGACCTCGCCTTCGGAGCCCGATGCCTTGTCGTTGAAGACATTGGTCGAATCGCAGACCAGCGCCAGCACGCCCTCATCGCCGATCGCGGTGAGTTCCGCCGCCGTGGCAGGCGTGCCGATCTGCGGCTCGTCGTCGAGCTTCCAGTCGCCGGTGTGGAAGATGCGGCCATAGGGCGTTTCGATCACCAGCGCGTTGCCCTCGGCGATCGAGTGCGCCAACGGCACGTAGCGCACGCCGAACGGGCCGATCTGGAACTGTTCGAGATCCTCGACGACGATCAGTTCGACCTCGCCCAGGATGCCTGCTTCCTCCAGCTTGGCGGCGACCAGCTTCGCCGTGAACGGCGTCGCATAAAGCGGCACGCCAAGATCCCGCGCGAAATAGGGCACCGCGCCGATATGATCCTCATGCGCATGGGTAAGCACCACGCCGAGCAGGTTCTCGCGCTCGGTCTCGATGAATTCGAGGTCGGCGAAGACGAGTTCCACGCCCGGATACTCGTTCATGCCGAAGGTCATGCCAAGGTCGACCATCAGCCACTTGCCCTGGCAGCCGTAGAGATTGACGTTCATGCCGATCTCGCCCGAGCCGCCGAGCGCGCAGAACAGCAGTTCGTTGCCGGGAATCACTTCGAAGCGGCCTTTTCCGCCAGGATCGCGAGACCGTCGATGGTCAGATCGGGATCGACCGCGTCGAAAATCTCGGTCACTTCGTCGAACAGCACCGCGAGCCCGCCAGTGGCGATGACTTTCGCGGGCCGGCCGATCTCGGCGCGGATGCGGGCGATCAGGCCCTCCATCATCGCCACGTAGCCCCAGAACACGCCGATCAGCATCTGATCCTCGGTATTGCGGCCGACGACGCTGTTGCTGCGAGGCACTTCGATGGCGATTCGCGGCAGCTTGGCGGTGTTGCCCACCAGCGCGTCGAGCGACAGGTTGATGCCCGGCGCGATGATGCCGCCCTTGTATGCGCCGTGAAAGTCGATCACGTCGAACGTCGTGGCGGTTCCGAAATCCACCACGATCAGGTCGCCCGTATGCTTGGCATGGGCGGCAATCGCGTTGACCGCGCGGTCGGCGCCGAGCGAGCGCGGTTCGTCGACGTCGATGTCGATGGCATAGTCCGCCTTGCCGGTGCCGGCCACCAGCGGCTCCACGTGGAAATAATGGCGGCAGAGAATCTCGAGGTTGTGCAGCGCGCGCGGCACCACCGTCGAAATGATGATCTGGTCGATCGCCTTGGCCTCCACCCCGCGAATGGCGAGGAGCTGCATCAGCCAGACCGCGTATTCGTCGCCGGTGCGGCGCGGATCGGTGGCTATGCGCCAGCGACCCTTGATCGCGCGGCCTTCGAGCAATGCGAAAACGACGTTGGTATTGCCGGCATCAATGGCGAGCAGCATGGGTTTTCCTTCAGACGAGCGAAACGTCGCCCGCGTGGATGACACGTAGGCTCCCGTCGGCGAGACGCAAGCGCAGAGCGCCGTCCGGGTCAAGCCCGGCGAAAGTGCCGGCCAGGCTGCACTCCCCGTCCCCCGCGGCGTCCCCCTGCCCGTCCCCCGGCCCGTCCCCCGGCCCGTCCCCCGGCCCGTCCAGTGTCACCAGCAGCGGCGTTCCCACCGGAGAGGCGCGTTGCTGCCAGTCGACCAGCACGGGGGCGAGACCCTCGGCGCGCCACTGCGCCAGGCGGGGGGCGAAACGAACCGCGAGGCGATCGAGAACGGCTGCGGCATCGCTTTCGTTGCCGGGACTGACGGCATGCAGCGATGTCGTCGCCCGTCCCGGCACCTCGGGCGCGCCGCGCACGTTGACGCCGATGCCTGCCACCACCTGATTGCCGCAGCGTTCGAGCAGGATGCCGCAGATCTTGGCGCCGTTCACGAGCACGTCGTTGGGCCACTTGAGGATGCAGCGGTCGATGGAGCCGAGTTCATCCTGGATCACATCATGCACCGCGAGGGCCGTCACGAAGGTCAGCGTGTGAACCGGCGGATCGTCCGCCCGCAGGGTCACCACCGTGCTGCAGGCCAGATTGCCCTCCGGAGACAGCCATTCCCGGCCGCGCCGCCCTCGGCCCGCGCTCTGGCGGACCGCCCGCAGCCAATACCCTTCCGGGACATGCTCGCCGGCGCCGAGGCGCCGGACGAGTTCCGCATTGGTGGACGCGGTTTCCGCGACGACTTCGATCAAAGCGTGTGGAACAGCGCGGTCGCCGCCGTATCGGCGAGACCGCCGAGCCAACGGGTCAGCAGGAAGCCGAGCGGCGAGATGAAGATGCACGAGAGCACGAGGATCAGCTTGTGCCAGATGTCGCTTTCACCCTTCACCACGTCGACGGGTTCATCGAAATAGATGATCTTCACGACTTTCAAGTAATAGAAGGCGCCGATCACCGAGGCCGCGAAGCCCAGCGCGGCGAGCGCGATCATGCCGCCGTCGACCGCCGCCCTGAATACCAGGAACTTGCCCCAGAAGCCGAACAGCGGCGGGATGCCGGCAAGGCTGAACATAATCATGGCAATGCCGAGCGCCAGCGCCGGACGTGTGCGCGAAAGACCCGCGAGGCTGGCGATCTCCTCGACATAGTCGCCGTTCGCGTCCTTCAGCATCAGGATCGCGACGAAGCCGCCCAGCGACATCGCGACGTAGATCGCCAGGTAGAACAGCATGGCCGACGCCCCCTCGGGCGTCGCCACCGCGAGACCGACGAGGATGAAGCCGACGTTGTTGATCGAGGAATAGGCCATCAGCCGCTTGATGTTGGCCTGGCCGATCGCGCCGAGCGCGCCGACCACGATCGAGGCCAGCGCGACGAACAGCACGATCTGCTGCCAGGCCGCCGCCTGCCCGCCGAAAGCATCCAGCATGACGCGCATCGTCAGGCCCAGCGCCGCCACCTTGGGCGCGGTGGCGAAGAACGTCGTCACCGGCGTGGGCGCGCCTTCGTAGACGTCGGGCGTCCACATGTGGAACGGCACCGCGCTGATCTTGAAGGCGAGCCCCGCCAGCATGAAGACCACGCCGAACAGCGCCCCGTTCGACAGGCCGCCGGCCAGCGCCGCGTTGATGCCGGCAAACGCGGTGGTGCCGGTGAAACCGTAAGTCAGGCTCATGCCGAACAGCAGGATGCCCGAGGCCAGGGCGCCCAGCACGAAGTACTTGAGGCCCGCTTCGGCAGAGCGCCCGTCCGTCCGCAGGAACGCGGCCAGCACGTAGGCGGCGAGCGAGTTCATCTCGAGGCCGATGTAGAGCGTGATAAGATCGCCCGCCGAGACCATGATGCTCATGCCCAGCGCGGCGAAGAGCACCAGGATCGGATATTCGGCGCGCATCGCGTTGAAACGCTCGAAGAAGGCGGGCGCGATCACCAGCGAAGCGGCGGCCGAAACGTAGATCAGGATCTTGGCATAACCGGCGAAAGCGTCGGCCCGGAACTGGCCGAAGAACGCCGAGGTATCCGGGCCCATGGCGCCGCCGCACAGCGCGGGCGCCACCAGCACGGCGGCAGCGGCCAGCGCGGCCACTGCAAGGATCGAGATCAGGCGCGCGGCCTTGTCACCGCTCCAGGCGGCAACCAAGAGCAGGACCAGACCCGCCAGGCTCAGTGATTCTTCCGGCGCGATCAGGCGCAGCGACTGCGACCAGTCCATCAGTGTGCCCCCCCATGCGCGGATGCGTGTTCCGGCGCAGGCTGTTCCTTGCCCCCGGTGCCCCCAACGGCACCCCCCGGTGCGACCTGGCTGTCTCCCGCCGGCGCGGCGCGCGCGATCCTGGCTTCCAGCGCCGCGATATCGGCGCGCATCGGCGCGATGAAGCTTTCCGGATAGACGCCCATCCACAGCACCGCGAGCCCCAGCGGAACCACCATGAGGAGTTCGCGCAAGTCAAGGTCGGCCATGGCGGCGGCATCGGCGTTCTTCTGGTCCCCGAACGCCACCCGGCGATAGAGATAGAGCATATAGGCCGCGCCCAGAATGATGCCGGTGGCGCAGATCAACGCGGTCCAGGTCGAAACCTGGTAGATGCCGGCAAGGCTCAGGAACTCGCCGACGAAGCCGCTGGTGCCCGGAAGGCCGACCGAGGCCATCGTGAAGAGCATGAAGAACAGCGCATAGCGCGGCATGTTGATCGAAAGGCCGCCGTAGCGGTCGATCTCGCGGGTATGCAGGCGATCATAGATGATGCCCACGCACAGGAACAGCGCCCCCGAGACGAGGCCATGGCTGAGCATGACCATCATCGAGCCTTCCAGGCCCTGCTGGTTGAACGCGAACAGCCCGATCGTCACGATCGCCATGTGCGCGACCGAGGAATAGGCGATCAGCTTCTTCATGTCGTGCTGGACCAGCGCGATCAGCGAGGTCACCACCACCGCCGCCATCGACAAGCCCCAGACCAGCGGGCCGAACATGGCGGAGGCTTCGGGAAACATCGGCAGCGAGAAGCGGATGAAACCGTAGCCGCCCATCTTGAGCAGGACGCCGGCCAGGATCACCGAGCCGGCGGTCGGCGCCTGGACGTGCGCGGCCGGCAGCCAGGTGTGGACCGGCCACATCGGCATCTTCACCGCGAAGCTGGCGAAAAAGGCCAGCCACAGCCAGGTCTGGGCCTGCGGCGTGAAGTCATAGGCCATGAGGGTCGGGATGTCGGCGGTGCCGGCTTCGTGGACCATCCACAGCATCGCCACCAGCATCAGCACCGAGCCGAGCAGGGTGTAGAGGAAGAACTTGTAGGCGGCGTAGATGCGGTCCTGCCCGCCCCAGATCCCGATGATGAGGTACATCGGGATCAGGCCGGCCTCGAAGAACATGTAGAACAGGAACAGGTCCTGCGCCGCGAAGACGCCGATCATCAGCGTTTCCATCAGCAGGAACGCGGCCATGTATTCGCCGACGCGCTTCTCGATCGATTTCCAGCTCGCGCCGATGCAGATCGGCATCAGGAAGACCGACAGCATGATGAGCAGGAGCGCGATGCCGTCGATGCCGAGCGCATAGGAGAAGCCCGAGAACAGCCCCAGCCGCTCGGTGAACTGCCACTGCGCGCCGCCGATGTCGAAATTGAGCCAGAGCACCACGCCCAGCCCGAGATCGGCCAGCGTGGCGACCAGCGCCAGCGCGCGCGCCGCTTTCGCATCGAGGAAGAGACAAGCCAGCGCCGCCGCGAGCGGCACCAGCAGCATCAGGCTGAGGATCGGAAAACCACCCATCATCTTATCTCGCGATCACCCAGCTGATGGCGCCGACGAGGCCCAGCAGCATGACAAGAGCATAGCTGTACAGATAACCCGACTGGACCTTCTGCGCGTAAGTCGATCCCCTGGCGACGGCCCAGGCGGCGCCGTCCGGGCCGAACCGGTCGATCATGCCGATGTCCACCACCTTCCAGAACACCGTGCCCAGCCAGAACGCCGGGACGACGAAGGCGTAGTGGTAAAGCTCGTCGAACATCCACTTGCGATAGACGAAGGTGTAGACCGGCCCGAGCTGCTCCGCGACCATGGCCGGGAAGCGAAGGTTGCGGATGTAGCCGTACCAGGCGGTCAGCAGGCCGAGCGCCATGACCGTGAAGGGAGCCCATTTCACCCAGGTCGGCACGCCGTGCATGGCGTGGATCAGGTGCTCGTGGAAAACCAGCGCGCCTTTCCAGAAATCGCCCGTGCCTTCCGACACGAAGGCGTCGTGGAACACGAAGCCGGCAAAGATCGCACCCAGCGCGAGGATCAGCAGCGGCAGCAGCATGACCAGCGGACTCTCATGCGGGTGATAGCCGGCGGTGCCGTCGCCATGATCCCCATGCCCGTGGTCCCCGTGCGCATCGCCGTCGTGGCCATGGTCGCCGTGGCCGTGCGCGTCGTGCACGGCGTGCTGGATATGCTCGGAGCCGGCCCAGCGTTCCTTGCCGAAGAAGGTCAGGAACACCAGGCGCCAGGAGTAGAAGCTCGTCATCAGCGCGGCGAAGATGCCCATCCAGAAGGCGAACTGGCCGACCGGAGTGCCCGAGGCGAACGCCGCTTCGAGGATCGCGTCCTTCGAATAGAAGCCGGCGAAACCGACGAAGCCCGCGATGCCGACACCGGTGATGGCCAGCGTGCCGGCGGTCATCGTCCAGAACGTGAGCGGGATATGCTTCCTCAGGTTGCCGTAGAAGCGCATGTCCTGCTCATGGTGCATCGCGTGGATGACCGAGCCGGCGCCCAGGAACAGCAGCGCCTTGAAGAAGGCATGGGTGAACAAGTGGAACATGGCGGCGCCGAAGGCACCGACGCCCGCCGCGAAGAACATGTAGCCCAGCTGCGAACAGGTGGAATAGGCGATCACGCGCTTGATGTCCCACTGCGTGCAACCGACGGTCGCGGCGAAGAAGCAGGTCGCCCCACCGATGAAGGTGATGAAGTGCATCGCCGTTGGGCTGGTCTCGAACATCGGCGAGAGGCGGCAGACCATGAACACGCCGGCGGTGACCATGGTGGCGGCGTGGATCAGCGCCGAAACCGGGGTCGGACCCTCCATCGCGTCGGGCAGCCAGGTGTGGAGGCCGAGCTGCGCGGACTTGCCCATGGCGCCGATGAACAGGAGAATGCACAGCACCGTCATGGTATCGAACCGGCAGCCCAGGAAGCCGATGGTCGATCCCGCCATGCCTGGCGCGGCGGCCAGGATATCCGGGATGGAGACGGTGCCGAACACCAGGAAAGTGCCGAAGATGCCGAGCATGAAGCCCAGGTCGCCCACGCGGTTGACCACGAAGGCCTTGATCGCGGCGGCGCTGGCCGAAGGCTTGCGGAACCAGAAGCCGATCAGCAGGTACGATGCCAGGCCCACGCCTTCCCAGCCGAAGAACATCTGCACCAGGTTGTCCGCCGTCACCAGCATCAGCATGGCGAAGGTGAACAGCGAGAGGTAGGCGAAGAAGCGCGGCTGGTCCGGGTCTTCGGCCATGTACCCCCAGGAATAGAGGTGCACCAGCGCCGAGACCGAGGTGATGACGACCAGCATCACGGCGGTGAGCGTATCCACCCTGAGCGTCCAGTCGAAGCTCAGCGTGCCCGACTGGACCCACTTGAGCACCGGCACGACGTGTTCGCTCTGGCTTGCGGTCAGGAAACCGAGGAAAATCTGCCAGGACAGCGCGCAGGCGACGAACAGCGCGCCGGTGGTCAGCGACTTGGCTGCCAGGTTGCCCAGCTGCTTGTTGCCGAGCCCCGCGACGATCGCCGCCAGCATCGGCAGGAAGACGATAAGGAGGATCGGGTCCATCAGTTCAGTTCCTCGTCATCGCGAGCCGCAGGCGAAGCAATCCAGAGCCCCCACGCGCAGCCTTGGATTGGCGCGGCGCCGGCGCCGCCTCGCAATGACGAACGATGGGTGCGCATGGCGATCACCCCTTCATCCGGTTGACATCGTCGACGGCGATAGTGCCGCGGCCACGATAGTAGATCACGAGGATGGCCAGCCCCACCGCCGCCTCGCCCGCCGCCACCGTCAGCACGAACATCGCGAAGATCTGGCCGGTGAGGTCGTGCAGGAAGGCGCTGAAGGCCACCAGGTTGATGTTGACCGCCAGCAGGATCAGCTCGATCGCCATCAGGATCACGATCACGTTCTTGCGGTTCAGGAAAATGCCGAGCACGCCGAGCACGAACAGGATCGAGCTGACCACGACATAGTGTTCGATGCCGATCATGCGCTGGCTCCCGCCCGGTATATCCCCAAGACCCGCTCATGCCGCGCTTGTCGAAGCATGCCGATGCGGCGCGCCCGCCAATCGTCCTTCGACGGGACGAGCGGGGCTTTGGAACAGCCCTGGATCACAGCGAGACCCCCTTGCCGACTTCCGGCTTCACATTGACGGTCGCCTCGTCCGGGCGCCGCGCGATCTGCTTCGAGACCTTCTGGCCGCGCACGTCGGTGCGCTGGCGATGGGTGAGCACGATCGCGCCGATCATGGCGACCAGCAGGACCACGCCAGCCGCTTCGAACAGGAACAGGTAGCGGGTATAGAGCAGCGCGCCGATCGCCTCGATATTGGAGGCGCCGGCCGGCGTCGCGGCGGTGCCGTCGGGCGTGCCGAGCCGGAGCGCTCCGGCCCGGTAGGCGCCGATGCCGAGCACGATTTCCGCCAGCAGCACGATCGCCACCAGCGCGCCGAACGGAAAATAGCGCACGAAACCGGCGCGCAGTTCGGCGAAGTCGATGTCGAGCATCATGACCACGAACAGGAACAGCACTGCTACCGCGCCGACGTAGACGATCACCAGCAGCATGGCGATGAACTCGGCGCCGACCAGGATCATCAGGCCGGCGGCATTGAAGAATGCCAGGATCAGCCAGAGCACCGAATGCACCGGATTGCGCGACAGGATGGTGATCGCGCCCGAACCGACGGTCATCACCGCGAAGAGATAGAAGGCGATAACGTGGATCATGCGTATCCTCCCCGGAACGGGGAGGTGGCAGCGGCGCAGCCGCTGACGGAGGGGATCGGCCTCCTCACGCAGCGCCGCGGCGCGGCGAGAGTCCCCTCCACCATGCTTCGCATGGTCCCCCTCCCCGCTGCGGGGAGGACTTTGGTGGTGCCCCGATTCATCGCGTGCCCCCTAGCGATACGGCGCATCGGCTTCAAGGTTCGCGGCGATCGCCCGCTCCCACTTGTCCCCGTTCGCCAGCAGCTTGGTCTTGTCGTAGAGCAGTTCCTCGCGCGTTTCGGTCGCATATTCGAAGTTCGGCCCCTCGACGATGGCATCGACCGGGCAGGCTTCCTGGCAGAAGCCGCAGTAGATGCACTTGGTCATGTCGATGTCGTAGCGCGTGGTGCGGCGCGAGCCATCCTCACGCGGCGCCGCCTCGATGGTGATCGCCTGCGCCGGACAGATCGCCTCGCACAGCTTGCAGGCAATACAGCGCTCCTCGCCGTTGGGATAACGGCGCAGCGCATGCTCGCCGCGAAAGCGGGGCGAGAGCGGGTTCTTCTCGAACGGGTAGTTGATCGTCGCCTTGGGCTTGAAGAAATACTTCAAGGTCAGCCAGTGGGCTTTGACGAACTCCCAGAGCGTGAAGCTCTTTATCAGGTGGTTGAGGCTGCTCATGGCTGGGTTTGGGTCCGGAAAGCGGCCAGTTTCACGGCCGCAGTGTAAGTGCACATGCCGCCGATCCGCTTTGTCGGCTGCGTGGAAACACCGGCAGCCATGTTGGGAGGCAGATGGATGATCTCAGCCCTGAATGAATCGGACGAGGGCTCTTCGCCGTAAATCGTCAACATCGTCAACGGCGAGGTGCTCGATTTTTCGAAGTACTGATACTGAAACGTGTCGGGCCATTTGTCCGTCACGTAGAACATCGCCTTGGCGTTGGGCACCGTCTCGTGCAGCACGACCAGCCGCGAAGGGTCCGCAAACTGCGGCGACTTGTCGTTGGCATACTTGAGCCCGCCATACCAAACGGACACGCGATCGAGCTTCTGCAGGCTAGTCTGAAAATAGCAGTCGAAGCCCTGACCCTCGAACTCCCTCGCAGCGGGCTTGGCCGCGGCCGAGGTCGCCCCGCCGATCGCCGTAACCAAGGCAAGGGTTGCCAGCAGCCGCCTCACGCGAAATGCCCCGTAGCCATGAGATACCCGCTCACCAGCACCACGAAGCCGAGCGATACCGGCAGGAACACCTTCCAGCCCAGCCGCATAAGCTGGTCATAGCGATACCGCGGCACGGTCGCCTTCACCCACGAGAACACGAAGAAGAAGAACAGGATCTTGAGCAGCAGCCACACGAAGCCCGGCACCAGGTACAGCACCGGAATATCCAGCGGCGGCAGCCAGCCACCGAAGAACAGCGTCGCATTCAATGCGCACATCAGCAGCACGTTGGCGTATTCGCCCAGCCAGTAGGCGGCGAAGGCCATCGAGGAATATTCGGTCTGGTAGCCGGCGACCAGTTCGCTCTCCGCCTCGGTCAGGTCGAAGGGCGCGCGCTGGGTTTCGGCCATGCCGGAGATGAGGAACATCACCCACATCGGGAACAGCAGCGGGTTGAACGCAAAGCCGTTGAACAGGCCGAGAACGTGGCCTTGCTGCGCCTTGACGATGTCGTTGAGGTTGAACGTTCCCGCCCACAGCACCACGCAGATCAGGATGAAGCCGATCGAGACTTCATAGGAGATCATCTGCGCCGAGGCGCGCATCGCCGAGAAGAACGGATACTTCGAGTTGCTCGCCCAGCCCGCCATCACCGTGCCGTAGACGCCCAGCGAGGAGATCGCGAGCACATAGAGCAGGCCGACGTTGATATCCGCCAGCACCGCGCCCGAATTGAACGGGATCACCGCCCAGGCCAGCAGCGCGACGGTGAAGGTCACCACCGGCGCGATCAGGAAGATGCCCTTGTTCGCGGCGCTGGGTACGATGGTTTCCTGGAGGAACACCTTCAGGCCGTCCGCGAAGCTTTGCAGCAAGCCGAACGGGCCGACCACGTTCGGGCCCCGGCGCAGCGCCATCGCCGCCCAGATCTTGCGATCGGCGTAGATAATCATCGCCACGCCCAGCAGCAGCGGCAGCGCGATCAGCAGGATCCCGCAGATCGTGGCGACGAACCAGGCCCATTCGAAGGACATGCCAAGGGTTTGGAAGAAGGCGGTCATGACGTCAGATCCTCCCCACTCGTGGGGAGGTGGCAGCGGCGCAGCCGCTGACGGAGGGGAGTTGCCTCCGAACACGACGCTGTGCGAGGCCGCCAGCCCCCTCCACCACCCTTCGGGCGGTCCCCCTCCCCGTGCCGGGGAGGATTTGCGCGATCACGCTCATTCCGCCGCCTCCGCGAAGTGCTCGCCGTGCAACAGTTCGGCCGAGCAGCGCTGCATCGTCGCGCTGGCGCGGGCGATGGGGTTGGTCATGTAGAAATCCTTGATCGGGTAGGCGATCGTCCCGGCGGCGGAACCGCCGCCGGGAGGCAGTTCGCTCCCGTAGTCGGCCAGGCCTTCGCCGCCAAGCGCCGGAACCTGCGAAATCATCGCGCCGCGCAGTTCCTCGAAGCTGTCGAAGCCCACCGAAACGCCGAAGGCATCCGCCAGCGCGCGCAGGATCGTCCAGTCCTCGCGCGCGTCGCCGGGGGCGAACACGGCCTTGTCGGACCATTGCACGCGGCCCTCGGTGTTGACGTAAGTGCCCGCCTTCTCGGTATAGGCGGCGGCCGGCAGGATCACGTCGGCGGCATGCGCGCCCTTGTCGCCATGATGGCCGAGATAGACGATCATCGAACCGGCGAACCGGGCATAGTCGACCTCGTCCGCGCCGAGCGAGAGCAGCACCTTGGGCTTGGCCGCGACCAGATCGGCGATGCCGCCCTTCTGCGCGAAGCCCAGCATCAGCCCGCCCATGCGCGCGGCCGCCATATGCAGCACGTTGAAGCCGTTCCACCGCGAACCGTCTTCCAGGTCGCGCACCAGCTTGAACGTGCCGGCGAGCGCCAGCGCGGCTTCAAGCCCGCCCCGACCCAGCCCCGCCCCGCCGACGATGATCGCCGGCCGCGCGGCGCCCTTCAGCGCCTCCGCCACGTGCGCCGGCAGGTTGCCGAGCAGCGAAAGGTCCTCGCCCAGGAATTCGCCGCCGAATGTGGTTTCCCACTCGGGGCCGATCAGGAACACCTTGGCGCCGCGCTTCGCCGCCTTGCGCAGGCGCACGTTCACCAGCGGCGCTTCCCAGCGCACATGGCTGCCGACGATCAGCACCGCATCGGCGCTTTCGATGCCGGCGAAAGTGGAGTTGAAGTTCACCGCCGCAAGGTTGGACGTGTCATAGTCCATGCCCGTCTGGCGGCCTTCGAGTAGGCTCGATCCCAGCGCGGCGAGCAGCGTCTTCGCCGCGAACATCGTCTCGCAATCGGCCATGTCGCCGGCGGCGGCGGCGATCGAGCTGCCGGGGTTCAGCGCGGCGATGGCGGCGAACGCCTCGTTCCAGCTCACCGGCACCAGCTTGCCGTCGCGTCGCAGGTAAGGCCGGTCAAGCCGGCGCTTGACGAGACCGTCGACCATGTAGCGCGCCTTGTCGCTGATCCACTCCTCGTTGACGTCGTCGTTGACGCGCGGAAGCACGCGCAGCACTTCGCGGCCCCGGCTGTCGATGCGGATATTGGCGCCGCAGGCGTCCGACACGTCGATGCCCAGCGTCTTCTTCAGCTCCCACGGCCGCGCCTCGAAGGCATAGGGCCGGCTGGTGAGCGCGCCGACCGGGCAGAGGTCGATCACATTGGCGCTCATCTCGTGCCTGGCGGCATGTTCCAGATAGGTGGTGATCTGCATGTTCTCGCCGCGATAGAGCGCGCCGATCTCGTCGACGCCGGCGATCTCCTCGGAGAAGCGCACGCAGCGGGTGCAGTGGATGCAGCGCGTCATCACCGTCTTGATGAGCGGCCCCATGTACTTCTCGGTAACGGCGCGCTTGTTCTCATGATAACGCGAACCGCCGCGCCCGTATGCCACCGATTGGTCCTGCAAGTCGCACTCGCCGCCCTGGTCGCAGATCGGGCAATCGAGCGGGTGGTTGATGAGCAGGAACTCCATCACCCCCTCGCGCGCTTTCCTGACCATCTCGCTGTCGGTGCGGATTTCCTGCCCCTCGGCAGCCGGCAGCGCGCACGAAGCCTGCGGCTTGGGCGGCCCGGGCTTCACCTCGACCAGGCACATGCGGCAGTTGCCGGCGATGCTCAGGCGCTCGTGATAGCAGAAGCGCGGGATTTCCTTGCCGGCAAGCTCGCAGGCCTGCAGCACGGTGGCGCCCTGCGGAACTTCGAGTTCGACGCCGTCTACGGTGAGTTTAGGCATTATTGCATCGTCCCGGATGAATCTGTCGCAGCTCCAACCTGGGCTTCCCGATAGACGGCTTCGGCGAGCATGGCGGCAAGGGTGGATTTGTTCAGCGTCAGCGAGGCACCCTTGGCAAGGCATTCCGACAGCCTGGGCTTGAGCTGCTGAAGCGCCTTGTTTTCAGCGGTAGATCCAACCTGCGCGCGCACGAATTGCGCTGAGGTGGAAAAGTCGGCCCGCGCGACACAATCGCCGAAACTCACGCGCCGATAATAGTCGCTGTCCTGCGAGGCGTAGACGGAAAAATCGATCGGCACCGCCGCGAGCCCGGCCGGGTCTTTTGCGAAATCGCGTAAGTACAACGCACGAAAGATCGCGCCCCGCATAAGCACACTGGGAATAGTGAGCGCGCCATTGCCAAGGCATTTGCTGTTTACGACGAAGTCGTCGAGATAAACCTCGGTGTGTGATTCATCGGCCTTCATTGACAGATAAGTCTGTACCCTTCCCGGCGAACGGCCCACCATACATTCGGCAAAGGCATTGAGCGTGACACGGCCCTTGTCTGCTTCCGACAGACCCGAAATTCCCGTAATCACGGCGGGCTTTTGCCTGAGAATACGGGATCCGAAGTCTGTCGTGTTGTCGGCGGCATGTGCGCCGAACGGCGCGAGCAAAACGGCAGCGACCGCGCCGCGCGCCACTGTGCGCCGCCAGTGACGGCGCCGACGCGTCAAGGACGATGCGACCCGAATTCTCACTCCGCCGCCTCCCGCACGTTCTCGGCGATCCGCCGCTCCAGTTCCGGCCGGAAATGCCGGATCAGGCCCTGGATCGGCCACGCCGCCGCGTCGCCCAGGGCGCAGATGGTGTGGCCTTCGACTTGCTTGGTCACTTGCTGGAGCATGTCGATTTCCTCCACTTCGGCATCGCCGGTGCGCAGGCGTTCCATCACGCGCCACATCCAGCCGGTGCCTTCGCGGCACGGCGTGCACTGGCCGCAGGACTCGTGCTTGTAGAAGTACGAGAGGCGGCTGATCGCGCGCACGATGTCGGTGGACTTGTCCATCACGATGACGGCGGCGGTGCCCAGGCCCGAACCCAGCGCGCGCAGGCCGTCGAAGTCCATCGGCGCGTCCATGATCTCGGCCGCCGGGACCAGCGGGACCGAGGAACCGCCGGGGATCACCGCCAGCAGGTTGTCCCACCCGCCGCGGATGCCGCCGCAATGGCGCTCGATCAGTTCGCGGAACGGGATCGACATCTCTTCCTCGACCACGCAGGGCCGTTCGACGTGCCCGCTGATCTGGAACAGCTTGGTGCCCTTGTTGTTGTCCCGCCCGAAGCTGGAGAACCACGAGGCGCCGCGCCGCAGGATGGTGGGGGCGACGGCGATCGATTCGACGTTGTTGACCGTGGTCGGGCAGCCGTAGAGCCCGGCGCCGGCCGGGAACGGCGGCTTGAGGCGGGGCTGGCCCTTCTTGCCCTCCAGGCTCTCGATCATCGCGGTCTCTTCGCCGCAGATGTAGGCGCCCGCGCCGCGATGGACGAAGACGTCGAAGTCGTAGCCCGAACCACAGGCGTTCCTGCCCAGGAGGCCCGCCGCATAGGCCTCGTCACGCGCGGCGAACAGCGTCTCGGCCTCGCGGATATATTCGCCGCGAATGTAGATGTAGGCCGCCCGCGCGCCCATCGCGAAACCCGCCACCAGCGCGCCTTCCAGCAGCTTGTGCGGATCGTGGCGGATGATCTCGCGGTCCTTGCACGAACCGGGCTCGGATTCGTCGGCATTGATGACCAGGAAGCTGGGCTTGGGATTGCCCGCCGCATCGACCGGCGGCGCCTTGGGCATGAAGGACCACTTGAGGCCGGTCGGAAAACCCGCCCCCCCGCGCCCGCGCAGGCTCGAGGCCTTGACCTCCTCGATGATCGCGTCGCGGCCCTTGACGAGAATGTCCCTGGTATTGTCCCAATCGCCCCGCACCCGCGCAGCGGCGAGGTTCCACGGCTGGTAGCCATAGACGTTGGTGAAGATGCGGTCCTTGTCGGTCAGGCTCATGCGAAAATCCTCCCCACTCGTGGGGAGGTGGCAGCCGCGCAGCGGCTGACGGAGGGGACTCTCCATACCACGCAGCGCTGGAGGCGAGCCCCCTCCACCACCCTGCGGGTGGTCCCCCTCCCCGTGCCGGGGAGGATTTGCGAAAATCCCATCACCATTCCCCCCGGTAATCGTGGTTCTCGCCGACCATCGCCGCCAGGTTCGTCGGCGCGCCCACCGGCTCGACGGTGTGGCGTGCGGGGTCCTGCGTGCCGGGCTTGGGCGTCTCGCCCCGCGCCAGCGCGTCGAGCACGGCATCGAGCCGTTCGGGCGTCAGATCCTCGTAGTTGTCATCGTTGATCTGCACCATCGGCGCGGAGGCGCAGTTGCCCATGCACTCGACTTCGGTGAGCGACCACAGGCCGTCCGCCGTGGTGTGGCCCTTCTTCATGCCGCGCGCCTTGCAGGCGGCCATGATCTCGTCCGAGCCGCGCAGCATGCAGGGCGTGGTGCCGCAGACCTGCACGTGGAACCGGCCGATCGGGGCGATGTTGTACATCGTGTAGAAGGTAGCCACTTCGACCACGCGGATGATCGGCATGTCCAATTGCGCCGCGACATATTCCATCACCGGGATCGGCAGCCAGCCCTGGGTGTTCAATTCGGCACCGACCTGGCGCTGGGCCAGATCGAGCAGCGGCATCACCGCAGAACGCTGGCGCCCTTCGGGATAGCGCGCGACGATCTCTTTCGCCTTCACCGCGTTCTCGGCGCTCCAGGCGAAATTGCCCCAACGCGCCCGCAGTTCGGGCGAATCGGGTTCGATAGTGCGATCAGCCATGCTTGCCCCTGCGCTTCAGCCACTGGTCCTGGCCGAAAAAGAAAATCTCGAAACCGCCGATCCCCGCCGCGAGCATCGCGATCGTCGGCGAAGGCGTGCCGCCGGCGGAGAGCACGCCGAAGAACAGCGCGACGAGGAACAGCCCGGTCAGGGCGGCCCAGACACGGATCATTTCGATTGTCGTAAATCTCATCGGATGAACTCCACCCGGCTGCATTTTTCACCTTCGAAACTGTAGACGGCGAGGACATCGAACGGCTCCACCAGTTCCGAGCCGTCCGTCGCCGGACCGCGCGTCACACGCTCGCGGAAGACGACGTAGTTGTCCGTTACCTGACGGTCGACGATCTCGGCCTTGTTCTCCGGCCACTTGGCAAAAGCGGCCTTGAGACCGCCGCGCGTGCCTTCCTTGCCCTCGCGCACGACAGCGCCGCGATAGTTCGCCTCGCACGCGTCATCGGTCATCAGCGCGACATAAGCGTCGGCATCCTGCGCATTGTAGTGCGCGATCATCTGCTCGGCGATGGCGAGGCGAGTGGAATCCGGCATCATGAGTGATCGGTCAGGTCCAGGCGCCGTTCTATCCGCTCGGCGCGGTCCGCCAGGCGATCGAGACGGCTGTTCACGCCCGAAATGGCGATGATCGAACTGCCGAGATGCTCTTCGACCATCGTCATCCGCCCCTTGAGATCGCGGATGTCGAACTTCATCTCCGACATGTCCTCCTGCATCCTTTGCAGGACGGAATAGATCAGCTCGTTGGTCACTTCATCGGGCATGGGCCACTCCATTGTGCACATGCGGTATATCATTGCGGCAAGGCATGCGCAGCAAGCCGGCATCCTGCGCGATCATCTGCTCGGCGATTGCGAGGCGGCTCACCGATCACACTCCCCGAACACCACGTCGATCGCGCCCAGGATCGCGGTCGCGTCCGGCAGCATGTGGCCCTTGGACATGAAGTCCATCGCCTGGAGGTGACTGAACGCGGTCGGGCGGATCTTGCAGCGGTAGGGCTTGTTGCTGCCATCCGCCACGAGGTAGACGCCGAACTCGCCCTTGGGGCTTTCGGTGGCGACGTAGACTTCGCCCGCCGGCACGTGGAAGCCCTCGGTATAGAGCTTGAAGTGATGGATCAGCGATTCCATCGAACTCTTCATCTCGCCGCGCTTGGGGGGGGAGACCTTGCGGTCGTCCGAGGCGATCGGGCCTTCGGGCATCTCGGCCAGGCACTGCTTCATGATCCGGGCCGACTGGCGCACTTCCTCGACGCGGACCATGAAGCGGTCGTAGCAGTCGGAATTGGTGCCGACCGGGATCTCGAAGTCCATGCGGTCATAGACGTCGTAGGGCTGGCTCTTGCGGATGTCCCAGGGGATGCCGGCGGCGCGGATCATCGGGCCGGAGAAGCCCCAGGCCACCGCGTCCTGCTTGGAAACCAGCGCGATATCGACATTGCGCTGCTTGAAGATGCGGTTGTCCACCACCAGGCTCATCGCGTCCTCGAACAGGGTCGGCAGGCGCGTGTCGAGCCAGTCGGCGATGTCCGTCAGCAGCTTGAGCGGCACGTCCTGGTGCACGCCGCCGGGGCGGAACCAGGCCGAGTGCATGCGCGCGCCGCTCGCCCGCTCGAAGAAGTTGAGGCAGTCCTCGCGAATCTCGAACAGCCACAGGTTCGGCGTCATCGCCCCCACGTCCATCACGTGGCTGCCCATGTTGAGCATGTGGTTGCAGATGCGCGTCAGCTCGGCGAACAGCACGCGCAGATATTGTGCCCTGGGGGGCACGGGCAGGTTCAGCAGCTTCTCGATCGCCAGGACATAGCTGTGCTCCATGGCGAGCGGCGAGCAGTAATCGAGCCGGTCGAAATAGGGCAGCGCCTGGAGGTAGGTCTTGTGCTCGATCAGCTTCTCGGTGCCGCGATGGAGCAGGCCGACGTGCGGATCGATGCGCTCGATCACTTCGCCGTCCAGCTCCATCACCATGCGCAGCACGCCGTGCGCGGCGGGGTGCTGGGGGCCGAAGTTGATCGTGTAGTTGGTGACGACCTCGCCCTCGGTGGTGGGCGACTGTTCGAGCTGCATGCTCACTGGACACCTCCCGGGACCAGCCCGTCACCCTGAACTTGGTTCAGGGTCCATGTCACCGATTGACCGGTGGTAGCGTGAAATGAACTGGCTGCTTGGCTTGTTTGCGAACCGAGGGGAACCACGATAGACCCTGAAACAAGTTCAGGGTGACGGTGAAGAAGCATGGAAGTCATATCTTCTCTCCCCCCGCCTTCTCATCGCCCGGCAGCACGAATGCGGCATCTATTTGGCCAGCGCCTTCCCAGGGGCTCATGAAATCGAATGTGCGCAGATCCTGCGCCAGCTTCACCGGCTCGTAGACCACGCGCTTGTCCTCCTCGGAATAGCGCAGCTCGACATAGCCGGTGAGCGGGAAGTCCTTGCGGAACGGGTGGCCTTCGAAGCCGTAGTCGGTGAGGATGCGGCGCAAGTCCGGGTTGCCGGCGAAGATCACGCCGTACATGTCGAACACTTCGCGTTCCAGCCAGCCGGCGTTGGGCCACAGCGTGGTGACGGTGGGCACCGGGGTATTCTCCGCCGCGCCCACCTTCACCATCAGGCGATGGTTCCTGGTCAGCGAGAGCAGCATGTAGACGACTTCGAAGCGCTCGGCCCGCGAGGGGTAATCGACCCCCGCGATTTCCATGAGCTGCTGGTACTCGTGCTCGTCACGCAGCAGGCGCAGCGCGTCCTCGATCCCGTCGCGCGCGACGGTGAACACCAGCTCGCCGTGCTCTTCCCTCGCCGAGAGCAGCATGACGCCGAGCGCGGCCGAGAGGGTTTCGAGCACGCCCGCGTTGGAGGCGAACCTGGGGGCGGAATGGAGGACGGTCATGCCAGGCTCCAACCCTTGCGCCCGGCCTTCGACAGGCTCAGGCCGAGCAGGGTCGATGCTTTTTCCACAACAAGGGTCCGCTCATCCTGAGCTTGTCGAAGGATGCTCACGAAACTCACCTCTCCACCGTGCCGATGCGGCGGATCTTGCGCTGAAGCTGCATCACGCCGTAAAGCAGCGCCTCTGCGGTCGGCGGGCAGCCGGGGACGTAGATGTCCACCGGCACGATGCGGTCGCAGCCGCGCACCACGCTGTAGCTGTAGTGGTAATAGCCGCCGCCGTTGGCGCAGCTGCCCATCGAGATGACGTACTTGGGTTCCGACATCTGGTCATAGACCTTGCGCAGCGCCGGGGCCATCTTGTTGCACAGCGTGCCCGCCACGATCATCACGTCCGACTGGCGCGGGGAGGCGCGCGGGGCGGCGCCGAAGCGCTCCATGTCGTAGCGCGGCATGTTCACGTGGATCATCTCCACCGCGCAGCACGCCAGGCCGAAAGTCATCCACCACAGCGAGCCGGTGCGGGCCCACTGGAACAGTTCCTCGGTGCTGGTGACAAGGAAGCCCTTGTCGGACACTTCCTGGTTGAGGTCCTTGAAGAACGCCTGGTCGGGCGGCGCGATCGCCGTGCCCGAAAGCGGCTGTCCGGCGGAGTTCACGCCAAGAATGTTGTTTGCGGTGCTCATTCCCAGTCCAGAGCTCCCTTCTTCCACGCATAGGCGAGGCCGACGGCCAGTTCGCCCAGGAACACCATCATCGTTCCCCAGCCGGTCCAGCCGGTGACGTCCAGCGAAACCGCCCATGGGAACAGGAACGCGGCTTCAAGGTCGAAGACGATGAACAGGATCGCCACCAGGTAGAAACGCACGTCGAACTGGCTGCGCGGATCCTCGAAGGCGGGAAAGCCGCACTCGTACTCGCTGTTCTTCTCGGCATTGGGCTGGTGCGTGCCGGTCAGCGAGGCGACGCCCATCGGCAGGAACACGATCACCGCCGAAAGCAGGAGGGCAATCACCAGGAATATCAGGATCGGCAGGTATTGTGACAGATCAGTCAATGGTCTCTGGCCTCATACCGGGTGCGGCTTGCCGGACTCGTGCCTGGTGCGGCGTCCGGTCGTCGGGCGCGCTCTTAGGCCAGCCCTAACCCCGCCGCAAGGTGTCCGAGTGGATTAATCGGACCATCTTCATTGCATTGCAACACGGCTTGCGCATGCTGGCGCAATAATTTTCGCGGATGGCAATCGGCCGCCGGTCCATGGCCGATTGCCGTCCGGCACCGGAGCGGCCCCGGCGCTTGCTCCGGGGTCGACAAACCCCGGGCCGACCGGGTCCCGCCCACCCCAAAGGGCCATCCCGGAGGGGGTTCGGTCATTGCAATAGCGCCATCGCGACATTATCCGATCCTCAGCCGTCCAGTTTTCAGCGTGAAAGGCATTTCCCATGGCCCAGATCTCGTCATCCGACCCGATCGTCATCCTCTCCTACGCACGAACCCCGATGGGCGGCATGCAGGGAGCCTTCGCCGAGGTTTCGGCGACCGACCTCGGCGCGACGGCGGTCAAGGCGGCGGTGGAACGCGCGGGCGTTTCGGGTGAGGACATCGAGCGCATCTACATGGGCTGCGTGCTCCCGGCCGGCCTCGGCCAGGCCCCTGCCCGCCAGGCCGCGCTCAAGGCCGGGCTGCCCAAGTCGGTCCAGGCCACCACCGTCAACAAGGTCTGCGGCTCGGGCATGCAGACGGTCATCATGGGCGCGGAGGCGCTGGCGGCGGGTTCGCTCGACCTGGTGATCGCCGGCGGCATGGAATCGATGACCAATGCCCCCTACCTCTCGAAGAAGCACCGCAGCGGCGCCCGCATCGGCCACGACACGCTTTATGACCACATGTTCCTCGACGGGCTTGAGGACGCTTACGAGGGCGGCTCGATGGGCTCCTTCGCGCAAGTCACCGCCGACGAGTACCAGCTTACCCGCGATGCCCAGGACGAATACGCGATCGAGTCGCTGCGCCGTGCGCAGGAAGCGATCGCCTCCGGCGCGTTCAAGGACGAGATCGCGCCCGTCACCGTCAAGACCCGCAAGGGCGAAGTCGTGGTCGATGTCGACGAGCAGCCGGGCAAGGGCAACCCCGACAAGATCCGCACGCTCAAGCCCGCCTTCGCCAAGGACGGCACCATCACCGCCGCCAGTTCCAGCTCGATCTCGGACGGCGCCGCCGCCATGGTCCTGACCCGCCGGAGCGTGGCCGCCGCCAAGGGCCTCGTTCCGGTCGCCACCGTCGTCGGCGTCGCCGCGCATGCGCAGGAACCCGCCAAGTTCACCACGGCCCCGGTCGGCGCCATCGCCAAGCTGATGGAAAAGACCGGCTGGCAGATCGCCGATGTAGACCTGTTCGAAGTCAACGAGGCCTTCGCCTGCGTCGCGATGTTCGCGATGCACGACCTCGGCATTCCGCACGACAAGGTCAACATTCACGGCGGCGCCACCGCGCTCGGCCACCCGATCGGCGCCTCGGGCACCCGAATCATCGTCACCCTTATCAACACCTTGAAGGAAAAGGGCCTGAAGAAGGGCGTTGCCAGCCTGTGCATCGGCGGCGGCGAGGCGACGGCGGTGGCGATCGAACTGGCGTGATCCGCACGCCTTGGCTAACGCCCTGGATTGCCGCGATCTTGTCCTTCTTCATACCCTCAACTTGTTTAGGGCAATCCGATACCAAGTCTCTTTGAGCGAGACTCATCCCTCCCCCCCCCCCTTTGCCCCTTCGTCGCCCGCGAGGTGGCGAAGGGGAAGCGGAACGGGAGTTCCGATCAGTGATGCCTGGTATGAAGCAAAACCCGTTCACCCTGGGCTTGTCGAAGGGTGGGCTTGTCGAAGGGTGTTGCCCCCCGCGGCGCGCTGGCGCCTCCCTCACTCCCCTCAGTACGGCCCCCTCAGTACGGCCCCGTCAGTACAGCCCGCCCTGCTCTTCCGCGAAGTCCTGCGTGTCGGCCCCCGAGGCGCGCGCCATCGCCGCGCCATGTTCCTGGCGGGCCTGCCGGATTTGCGCGACAAGGGCGTCGCGGCGGCGGGTGAACTCGTCCTCGGCGGTGTACTGGCGCGGCTCGGTGTCCGGCTTGAAGGCCTCCCAGATCACCGAAGCCTTCACATCATCGCTGGGCTCGACGCCCATCACCCGCTTGCCGGTGACTCGATCGATGCGAACCATGCGGATGCCGGGCGGCGCCAGCAGCGGCCGCGAGCTCCAGCGCGGACGCGTCGCCAGCACGACGTCCTTGAAGATCGGCGCCGAGATGCGCCCGCCCTGGGCATAGCCGCCCAGCGATCGCGGCGCGTCGTAGCCGACATAGACGCCGCCGACATAGTCCTGATTGCCGCCCATGAACCACACGTCGGTCGGTCCGTTGGTGGTGCCGGTCTTGCCGAACAGCGGCAGGTCGAGATCGCGCAGGCGCACCGCGGTGCCGCGGATGACCACGCCTTCGAGCATATGGACGACCTGATAGGCGGTGCCCGCATCGATCACCTGCTTGCCCTTGCGATCGATGCGCGGCATCGGCTTGCCGTCCCATTCGGGCATGTTGCAGGTATCGCAGCGGCGGCTGTCCGCCCGCCAGATCACCTTGCCGTTGCGGTCCTGGACATAGTCGATAACCGAAGCCGGGAATTGCACGCCATTGTTGGCCAGCGCGGCATAGGCGTTGACCATGCGCGAGACCGTGGTCTCGCCCGCGCCCAGCGCGAAGGAGAGATAGGCCTTGTAGTCGCCGATGCCGACATTGCGGAAAGTCTTGATGACGCGCGGCATGCCGGTGTCGCTGGCGATCCGCACGGTCATCAGGTTGCGCGACTGTTCCAGGCCCCAGCGCATCGTGTGGCTGCCCGAGCCGCCCTCGTTGCCGAAGTTCCGGAAGCATTTGTTGCCAAGGCCGGCGCCTTGATAGACGCAGAACGTGCCGTCGAGCACCTGGGTGGCCGGCGTCATGCCGTACTGCAATCCCGTTGCGTAGACGAAGGGCTTGATGGTCGAGCCGGGCTGGCGCTCGGCCTGGACGGCCCGGTTGAACGATGCCAGCCCGGAATCGAAGCCGCCCTGCATCGCCAGGACCCGCCCGGTCGCCGGCTGTTCCATGACCATGCCGCCGGAGACTTCCGGTATGGTCCGCAGCGCCCAGGTTCCCGCCGAGACCGGCGCCGCCGCGACGAGATCGCCGGGCCTCGCGTTGTCGGCGATCCCGATCAGCGCGGCGATGTTGCCGTCCGGAAAACCGATGCGCCCGGTGCCGTCCGACTTGTCGAGGATGACGCCGACCCGCCAGTTCTGGTAGTTTATCGACTTGTTCGCGACGATCAGCTGCGACTGCCAGTTTTCCAGGTCGTTGAGATGCGCGATCGGGCCCGCCCATCCGCGATTGCCGTGGTAGTTCAGAAGACCCTTGCGCAACGCGTCCTGCACCGCCTTCTGCAACGGCGCATCGAGCGAGGTGCGCACCCACAGGCCGCCGGCATAGACGCTGTTCGGCCCGTCCTCGGCCTTTTCGCCATAGTGTTCGATCAGGCGGCGGCGCACTTCCTCGACGAAGTAGCCGTTGGCCGGGTCGTAAACCTCCGCGCGGCGCGGGATCAGGCCAAGCGGCTGGGCCTTGGCCGCGTCCGCCTCGGCGCGAGTCGCCCAGCCGTTGCCCACCATCTGGTCCAGCACCCAGTTGCGCCGGGTTATGGCCAGGTCCTCGTACTGCTTGCGGCCATAGCGTTCCGGCGCCTTGGGCAGGATCGCCAGGAACGCCGCCTCGTGCAGATCCAGATCGCCCACGTCCTTGCCGAAATAGGCGCGTGCCGCCGCCTGGACGCCGAAGCTCTGGCGGCCGAGCGGGATTTCGTTGAGATAGAGTTCGAGAATCTGCTGCTTGGTCAGCACACCCTCGATACGGCGGGCCAGGATCATTTCCTTGAGCTTGCGGGTTACAGAATACTCGTCGCCGATGAGGATGTTCTTGGCCACCTGCTGGGTGATCGTGGAGCCGCCCTTGGCCCGCCCGCCGGTGCCCAGCTTGGAAGCATAGTCCACCGCGGCACCGGCCAGGCCGGTCAGGTCGACGCCGCCGTGAGTCCAGAAAGTCTTGTCCTCGGCCGAAAGGAAGGCGTTGATGAGCGGGCGCGGAAAATCGACGAATCGCAGCTGCACGCGCCGTTCGCGGGCATAGCTGTAGACGATCTCGCCATCGATGCCGCGCACCATGGTCGGCAGCGGCGGCTGGTATTCGAGCAACCTGTTCGCGTCCGGCAGGTCGCGGGCCAGCACGAACCAGAACCCGGCCAGGCCGGCCAGCCCCGCCATGCCCAGATACGTGAAGCGGCGCAGCCACTTGCCGCCGCGCCAGGCGCGCCGGAACGCCGCCATCCGGCCGGTGGCCTCGCGACGAATGCGGAAGCTTGCGTCTTCGGGCGGCTGGTCGCCGGGGTCGGTGCCGGGATTATCGGTCGCGTCGCTCATTGCGCCAGCCCTCTAGCACGCCCGTTTCCCCCAAGGCCAGATCGAAGCGCGAAAATGCGGCGGGCGGCGGGGGGCGGCGGCGGACGGCGATACATTCAGGCGCCGCTGTTGCGCGCGAAATAGACGCGGATCGCGCGCGCGGCAGCCTCCGCCACGGTATTCTGGCCCTGCTTCGAACGCAGGAAGGCATAGTCCTGCGCGTTGTTGATATAGCCGGTCTCCAACAGGATCGAGGGGATGTCCGGCGCCTTGAGCACCGCCAGCGCCGCGGTTTCCACCCGGTCATGATGCATGCCGATGCCCGCTTCCCGCAGTTCGCGCAGCATGAGGTCGGCCAGTTCGGTCGAGCCCGCCTGCGCGCCGCGCTGCGAAAGGTCCAGCAGGATCGCACCGACACCGGCGCTGGTCTGCGAAAGCGCGACGCCGTTGACCTTGTCGGCCCCGTTCTCGCGCTCGGCGAAACGTTCGGCGGCCTCGCTCGAACCCTTTTCGGACAGCACGTAGATGCTGGCCCCGCGCGCCAGATCGCTCTCGGCGCTGTCGGCATGGACGGAGATGAACACGTCGGCGTTCAGCCGCCTGGCGATGTCGGGACGGTCGCCGAGCGAAATGAAGCGGTCGGTTTCGCGGGTCAGTGCCAGGCGCACCCCGCCGCCGGCCAGCAGCCGGTCGCGGATCGCCAGCGCGATCGCCAGCGCCACGTCCTTTTCCCGGACACCTTCCATGCCCGCGCCCGGATCGAAACCGCCGTGTCCCGCGTCGATCACCACCAGCGGGCGGCTGGCGTCCGCCGGACCATCGACCCGGGGCAGATCGACCGGCGCGTCCGCGCTCGGCAGGTCGAAGCGCACGACGTAGTCACGGTCGCCTTCCGCCATGCCGATCGTCCGGTTCAGCACGAAAACCGCGACCAGCAGCGCCAGGGGCGCGGACAGGATCAAGGCCAGCTGTATCGTGCGCGACATTTCGCCGCCCTGACTAGGTGCGTATGCCGCAACCGGCAATCCCGCCCCCGGTCGGTTCCCACGGTTTTCGGCAAGGAAGTGGTAACCATGATCGGCCTAAAACCACTTTAGGCAAGTAACTTGCCGTTGGCGGCCTTGAATGCTAGGCCAATTCGATCCGGGGCCAGGCAGCCTTCGGTCCTCGCAATCCGGACAGGCATCACCAGATGACACCGGGCAGGACCGGCAGGCCGGAACCCGGGCCGTCGATACCGGAAAATCCGTTTCCGGGTCCGAACAGGTTGATGCGAGCCATGAGAAGCCAATTGCCGCCTTGCCAGCCGACGCCCGTAGGGGCGTGGGCGGTCTGGCCGCAATTTTCCGCGTGTCCGATGTCGCCACGCGATCTTCCTCTCGCAGTCACGCCCGCTGCCCGCCGGGCAGCCGACACGTTAGCCGCACAAGGGGCGCTGGATTGCCCCGTTTTCATGCACACCCGTGCCAGGAACCCGAAGAACCTCGCCGCATCGCGCCAGGCGTTCATCCTGCCACGGGACATTTTCGAACAGAACCGCGCCACCCAGGCTGATCCGGCCGGGACCAGGCGCGTATGGAGATCAAGTAATGGCAACGCGCATGCTCATCGATGCGCGCCACCCGGAAGAAACGCGGGTGGCGGTACTCAAGGGAAATCGCATTGAAGAGTTCGATTTCGAATCGACCGAACGAAAGCAGATAAAGGGGAACATCTATCTCGCGAAAGTGACGCGCGTGGAGCCTTCGCTCCAGGCGGCTTTCGTCGATTTCGGCGGGAACCGGCACGGCTTTCTCGCCTTCAGCGAAATTCATCCCGACTACTACCAGATCCCCCGGGAGGACCGCGAGGCCCTGCTGGCGGAAGAAGCCGCCCATGCCGAGGAGGAAGCCGCTCTGCGCGCCAGCGAGAGCGACGAGGAGGACGAGGATGGCGCCTCCGACGGCGAGGATTACGGCGATGACGGCGGCCTGACCGAAGTCGATACTTCCGAGAAGGATCACGTCTCCACGATCGAGGCCGGCACTGTCGAGAACGGCTTCGACAACGGCGAAGGCGAGGAAGACAGCGAAGGCGGCGAGGAATCCGAGGATCGCGGCCGGCGCGGCCGGCGCCGCCAGGGCAGGCCCTCGGGCCGCTCGAAGGAGGCCGACGAGCTGCGCGCCAAGCGCATGGCGCTGCGCCGCCGCTACAAGATCCAGGACGTGATCCACCGGCGCCAGGTGCTGCTGGTCCAGGTCGTCAAGGAAGAACGCGGCAACAAGGGCGCGGCGCTGACCACGTACCTGAGCCTCGCGGGCCGTTACTGCGTGCTCATGCCCAATTCCAGCCACGGCGGCGGCATCAGCCGCAAGATCAGTTCGGCCACCGATCGCAAGCGCCTGAAATCCATCATTTCCGAGCTCCAGCTGCCGCGCAGCATGGGCTGCATCGTGCGCACCGCCGGCCTCCAGCGCACCAAGACCGAGATCAAGCGCGATTTCGACTATCTTGCCCGCCTGTGGGACGAACTGCGCGAAAAGACGCTCAAGTCCGCCGCGCCCACGCTGATCCATTCGGACAGCGATCTCATCAAGCGCGCGATTCGCGACATCTACAACCGCGATATCGAGGAAGTCGTGGTCGAGGGCGAGGAAGGCTACCGCGCCGCCAGGGACTTCATGAAACTGCTCATGCCCAGCCATGCGCGCAAGGTGAAGCCCTATTCCGATCCCGTGCCGCTGTTCCAGCGCCACGGCGCCGAGGACCAGCTGACGGCGATGTACGATCCGGTCGTGCAGCTGCGTTCGGGCGGCTACATCGTCATCAACCCGACCGAGGCGCTGGTCTCGATCGACATCAACTCGGGCCGCGCCACCAAGGAGCACGGCATCGAGCAGACGGCGGTCGCCACCAACCTCGAGGCCGCGCAGGAAATCGCCCGCCAGCTGCGCCTGCGCGACATGGCCGGGCTCGTCGTCATCGACTTCATCGACATGGAATACGGATCGAACGTCCGCAAGGTCGAGAAGGCGATGAAGGAAGCGCTCAAGAACGACCGCGCGCGCATCCAGGTCGGCCGCATCTCCAGCTTCGGGCTGATGGAGATGAGCCGCCAGCGCCTGCGCACCGGCGTGCTGGAGGCCACGACGCGCTCCTGCCCGCACTGCGACGGCACCGGCCTGGTCCGCACCGCCAGTTCGGCCGGCCTCGCGGCGCTGCGCCTGATCGAGGACGAGGCGGCCAAGGGCAAGGGCGTGGTGGTCTCGCTGTTCGCCTCGACAGAAGCGGCGATCTACCTGCTCAACGCCAAGCGCGCCGACCTTGCCGACATCGAGGCCCGCTACGGCGTCGTCGCCGAGGTGATCCCCGAGGGTGAGAACGAAGGCGCGAAGATGCGCGTCGTCTCTTCCGGCCCGCCGAACGAATTCGTGCCGCGCTTCGACCCGATCGCCGACGAAGTCGAGGATGAGGACATCCCCGACGAGGATGAGATCGAGAACGAAGACCTTCGCGAACGCGCCGAAGAGGACGGCGAAACGCCCGGCGAAGGCGCAGCCCGTCGCAGCAAGCGGCGCAAGCGCCGCCGCGGCCGCAACCGGGATCGCGGGGACGAGCAGACCCCCGGCGAAGTCGGCGAAGGCGAGGACGAAGCCGCCGAAGAGGAGGATGCTCCGGGCGAGGCCGAAACCGCGGAAGACGAGGATGCGGAAGCCCCGCGCAAGCGCCGCCGCCGGGGCGGACGCCGCAGGCGGGGTCGCCGCGCCGGTGAGGAAGAGGGCGAGAATGCCGTCGTCGGCGAAGCCGAGGGCGAGGTAGCGGGGCAAGCCGCCGCGCCGGAAGCGCCTGCCGAACCCGAAGCCGAAAGCGTGACCGGGGAAGCCCCGGCCAAGCCCAGGCGCGCGCGCCGCAAGAAGGCGGCAGCGGCCGAGCCGGTCGCCGAAGTCCCGGCCGGGGAACCCATGGTCGAGGAACCCATGGCCGAGGAACGCGCTGCCGAGGAAGCCCCGGCCAAACCGAAGCGCGGCCGCCGCAAGAAGGCGGAAGGGGCCGAAACCCCCGTCGTGACGACCGGCGAAGCGGCCGTTGAGGACGCGCCTGCCGAGAACGCGCCTGCCGAGGACGCACTGGCCGAGGACGCACTGGCCGAGACGGCACCGGCCAAGCCCAAGCGTGCCCGTCGCAAGAAGGCCGACGAAACCGCCGTGGCTCCGGAAGCTCCGGCGGAGGCCGCGCCCGCCAAGCCCAGGCGGTCACGGCGCGAGGCGCCCGCCGAAACCGTTGTGGCGGCCGAAGAAGCGCAAGCGGCGTTCGAACCCGTCGCGGAAGACGCTTCCCCGGCGGCTCCCGAAGCGGCGAACGACGTGAACGGCGGCACCGACACCGCCACGGAAGCCACCGCCGAAGGCGCCGCGGAAACCGAGGACCGGGAATCGCCCCGCCGCGGCTGGTGGCAGCGCACCTTCGGCAACTGACGAAGGCGGATCGCCGAAAGATCGAGGGCTCCCCGTCACCGCACGGGGGGCCCTTTTCCTTGTCCCGAGGGCCAGGAACCCGAAATCGGGATCAAGACCCGCCCACCCCGAATCTCACTGACCTGAACGAACGGGGCGGTTCGCGTTCTCGGTCCGAAGCTTGATGCCAAGTCTCTTGAAGCGAAGCTCACCTTCCCCCTCGTCGCCCGCGCCGCCTGCGGCGGCTCGCAATTGACCAAGGGAGAGATGAGTCTACTCAAAGAGACTTGGCATGCGGCGCCGCAAGAGCCTCTGACCGCCGGTCGTTCGAGCCATTTTCGTAATTAACTATTTCCTACACGAACCGATTTGGTTACAACACTCCCGAATAGCCCATCGGAGTGTTCGCCCATGCCACTGCTCGATTCGATTCTCGGCCCCATCGCTCGCCTCCTCGCTCGGCCCCTCGCGCGGATCATCGACCAGGTCGTTCCCGATCCCGAGGCGCGCGATCGCCCCAAGCCGGTACGGGCCGGGCGCCGCGGCCCGCGGGAACGGGAAATGCCGCAAACCGGCCTTTCCCCGCTCGTCGCCGAGGCGAGCTCCCCCGATCCCTGGACCAGCCGCGCGCGGCCGGGCTTTCTCTACGTGATGTACGCGATGATCCTGTGGGCGCTGCCGATGGGCCTTGTCAGCGCCTTCAGCCCGGATACCGCGCGCGCCATAGCCTCGGGCATGACGGCCTACCTGAACGGCATTCCCGAGCCGCTCTACGCGCTCTTCGGCACCGGATACCTGGGCTATTCGGCCATGCGCCAGTGGGGCAAGGTCAAGGGCTCGGATCGCTGAAACCACGGGAATTCCGCCCATGATAAGGAAACGCTAAGGCTTTTGACATAGGGAATTCCTGAATTTCCGCGTTCCGGCATGCGAGGAGCCCCGCTGATGTTTGGTAAGATCGCACGCGTCGCCCTGATCGTCACCCCGGCCCTTGCACTGATGGCCTGCGGATCGTCGCACGAAGAGGAAATGGCCAAGCAGCTTTCCGAGGCCAAGGCCACCGCCATCGAGGAAGCCGCCGCGCGCAAGGCCGCCGAACGCGAGGCGGCGGCGCTGCGCGCCCGGGCCCACGACGCCGCGCTGGCCGACTTCTATGCCAACGAGGGCGGCGACGAGGCCGAACCCGCGCCGGACGCCGACCAGCCGGCGGACGCGGGCGAACCGCCGGCGGACGATGCGCCGCCGAGCAACCCGGGCGCCCCCCAGCCGGTGGCGGCCGGCGCCTGACCGGGGTGGCTGCCGGCCGCACGGCGCGGCTTGCGCCCTCCTCCGCGACCGCTAAAGGTCATGCCACTCGCTCACCTGCGCGCCCGGGATATCTCAAGCATGGCAACCAAGCTGGTCTATGTTCTCAACGGCCCGAATCTCAACCGGCTCGGCAAGCGCGAGCCCGAGATCTACGGTTCGCAAACCCTCGACGATATCGCGGCCATGCTGGTGGCGCGCGGCCAGGCGCTGGGCTGCGGGATCGAGATGCGCCAGTCCAACCATGAAGGCCACCTGGTCGACTGGCTGCATGAAGCACAGGACGAAGGCGCGCATGCCGTGCTGCTCAACGCCGGCGCCTATACCCATACCTCGGTGGCGCTGCTGGACGCGATCCGCGCGATCACGGTGCCGGTGATCGAGGTCCATCTCTCAAACCCGCACACGCGCGAGGATTTCAGGCATCGGTCGTGGGTGGGCATGGCGGCGAAAGGCACCGTGGCCGGTTTCGGCGCGAACAGTTACCTGATGGCGCTGGAGGCGGCGGCCGGATTGTAGGCGGCTCGCAAGGGGGGAGACGGTCTCACTCAAAGAGACTTGGTATAAGATCGGGTATCACTTGACGTTCAGCGGCACCCGCCGGGGATCGGCGAACCATCGCCCCAGCGCCGTCAGCATCTTCACGTCCTCCACTACCCCGCCCAGTTGCAGCGGGCGCGAAAGGTGCGCGAGGTCGTCGCTCGGGCGGTGATAGTCACTGTCGAAGAAGGCGCGCATGCGGTCCATGTCGCCATAGGCGGTAGTCACCATCACCGCCGGGATATCGTGCTGGAGCAAGGCCCAGCCGTCCTGCCGCTTGACGTATTCGTTGGCCTCGTCGCTATCGCGCAGCTTGACCCGTTCGGCCTTGGCAACCCGGGCGATATCGGCATCCAGCCCGGTCATGCCCCGGCCGACGATGGCGAAGGGCGTTCCCCTTGGCGCGATCGCGTCGGAATCGATGTTGAACGCGGCGACGATGCGGTCCAGCGGCAAGGGCGGATTTTCCGCGAAGGCATGCGTGCCCAGCAGCCCGAGTTCCTCGGCGGTGGTGGCGAGGAAATAGACGTCGCGATCCATCTGCGGAACGCGCGAAAGGCGGCGCGCCACTTCGGTCAGCGCGGCGACGCCGCTCGCATTGTCGATCGCGCCGTTGCAGATCACGTCCTCCGCCGGCGGCTCGCCGCACTCGCCGAAGTGATCCCAATGCGCCAGGAACAGCACGGCGCCGCTCTCCGGATGGCGGCCGGGCAGCTTGCCGATCAGGTTGTGGGTGCGGACCGTCGTCTCGCGCGTATTGGCTTCGAGCGAGGCCGTCATGTCAAGGACGATCGGCGCGAAGCCCGGACTGGCCGCCGCCTGCTCAAGATCGGCCAGCCTATGCCCGGTTCCCTTGAGCAGCATTTCCATCGATGCGCGGCCGATGAAGGCCTCCAGGTCGCCGCCCAGCGAATCATCGGCCAGCGCATAGCCCGAACGCTGTCGCCGGGCGGCGACTTCGGCGATGCTGCGGCCTCCATCCAGCACCGTCAACACCGCCGACGCCCCCATCGCCAGCAGCTCGTTCTGCCGTTCGCTGTCGGGCGTATCGCCGTCGAGCACGACCGCGACGCGGCCGGCAAGCTCGTTGCGCGAGAAGTCCAGGCCGCGCGCGCGGCCCACGAACAGCAGCGGCGCGTCGCGTACCAGGCTGCGCTTGCCGGAGGTCAGCACCAGCACGTCGGGCGGCGAGAGGGGGGTCCGGAACCCCTTGCGCAGGAATTGCGCGGCGGAAGCCGCCGGCTCGCGCGCGACCAGCAGGACCGGCGCGAACCATTCGTTGCCGGGATCGTGGGTGCCGGAAACAAGGCCGATGTCGTACCATTGGCGGCCGAGGTAGCGCAGCGTCTTGGCCTCGCCCTCGGTCCCAGGTTCGCGGCCGTCGAAATCATCGCTCGCCAGCACTTCGATATGCGCGCGCAGGCGGGCTTCGAGTTCGCGGTCGGCGCGGTCCGGCGCGGCGGGAGATGGCGCGGAAAACGCCAGCAGCGCGCACAGCGAAGCCAGCCCCACCTTGCCTACCACGCGTGCCGCCGGACCCGAACTCATCGAACCCACTCTATACGACGAATTTCCGCCGCGCTCGGGAAAATTCGCGGGGGATATCGCGGCAAACGATATCGATTGATCCGCGAACGGCCGAGCGGCTAGAGCGACGATCACGAAATCCGGATATGACCAAGTCTTTTGGAGCGAGACTCAATCTTCTCCTTTCGTCCTTCTCCCTTCGCCGCCTCGCGGGCGGCGAAGGGAAGGGGAACAAGAGATTTTATATGAGATCCACTCGTCCTGTCGAAGGACGCTGGCGCGGCGCCGGGGCCAGCTCCCTTCGACGGGCGTGGGGTGAGCGGGGATGGAGCGGATTTTGAACGCGATGCGCCGGGCGCGCGGAACGGCTCGAACCCCGCCGGGCCATGAAAGGACTGCGAACGATGCGATTGAACAGGTTCGATCCCGGCAACATCCGCGTCAGCCAGGGCGGCGGGGGTTTTCCCGGCGGCGGCGGCGGCAAGCTGGGTTGCGGAACGCTGGTGATCGCGCTGATCGGCGCATTGGTTTTCGGGATCGACCCGGGCCAGATGCTCGGAACCATCGAGGGTGTTCAGCAACAAGGGCAGAGCTCTGCCCCGCAGCCGCAGGATGCCTCGACCGACCCGAACACCGTCTGCACGCGCAATGCCTATTCGCTGGAATCCTGCAATGCGCTCGATTCGCTCAACCGCACCTGGCAGCCCCTGTTCGCGCAGGCCGATATTCCCTTCGAGCAGCCGATGCTGCGCTTCTACGACGGCGCCGACCGGTCCGGCTGCGGCGCCGCGCAAAGCGCGATGGGGCCGTTCTACTGCCCGGCCGACCAGGGCATCTACATCGACACCAGCTTCTACGACCAGCTCGACCGGCAGCTCGGCGCCAAGGGGGACTTCGCGCGCTATTACGTGATCGCCCATGAATACGGCCATCACGTCCAGCACCTGCTGGGGCTCGACAGCCAGGTTCGCGCCGCCCAGCAGCGGGACCCTTCGCGGGCCAATGCGCTGCAGGTGCGGATGGAACTGCAGGCGGACTGCTATGCCGGCGTCTGGGCGGGCAAGCACAAGGACCTGATCGATCCGGGCGACATGGAGGAAGGCCTCGGCGCCGCGAGCGCGATCGGTGACGATGCGCTGATGCGCGGCGCCGGCCAGCGCGTCACCCCGGAAAGCTTCACCCATGGCTCGAGCGCCGAACGCATGCAGTGGCTCAAGCGTGGAATCCAGACCGGGAACGAGGACGCCTGCGATACGTTTGCCCAGGAGAACTGACCATCGTGCACCGGCGTCGTGAACCGACGCCGCGGCGGATGTCGGCGCAACCGGTGTGGTGGGCGCTTTTCCCTCCGGGCCGGCAACGCGGTCCGAGGCAAACTGGAGAATGAACATGCGCCGCCTGCTGCTGTGTACCGCCGTCCTGGTCTCGCTGACCGCCTCGCCCGCCCTCGCCCGGCAGCAGGACAAGCCCATCACCGATCGCGATCCGGACGCCACGGATGTCGCCAAGACACCGATCACCGACCTCAACGTCGGCCGTGACAACGAGATTCCGCCGCTGCTGACCGCCGCCGTCGCGCGGCCCTATGCGCTCGAGGGCCTGGGCAAGTGCCGGCAACTGGCCGCCGCGGTCCAGGCGCTCGACGACGTGCTGGGGCCGGACATCGACCTGCCGCAGGAAGAGCGCGATCGCATCAGCGGCGGCCGCGTCGCCAAATGGCTGGTGACCTCGTTCATCCCGTTCCGCGGCCTGATCCGCGAAATTTCCGGCGCCAACGACCAGGATCGCAAGGTCAATGCCGCGATCCAGGCGGGACTGGCCCGGCGCGGCTTCCTCAAGGGCGTGGGCGCGGCCCGGCGCTGCGGTTATCCGGCCGCCCCCGCGACGGCCGAAATCATCAACGCCCGGCGCCATGAACTGGAAGCCGGGGACGAGACCCGCCCCGCCAAAAGCGCGCCGCCGGCGGGCGGAGGGAACGTCACGTTCACCTCGCAGCCGGTCGTGCAATCTGTGCCCTAGATGCAATTGCAGTTGGCGAACGACGTGCTAAAGGCGCGGCATGCGCCTAACCGATTGCCACAACATCGCCGATTTCCGCCGCCTTGCCAAACAGCGCCTGCCCTGGCCGGTGTTTGACTATATCGACGGCGCCGCCGACGACGAACTGACCAAGGCGCGCAATACCGCCGCTTTCGACCAGGTGGACCTCGTGCCCAACGTGCTGGCGGGCGTTGCCGAGATCGATCCCTCGGTCACGGTGATGGGCCGCAAGTCCGCCCTGCCCCTGATTCTCTCCCCCACCGCGCTGCAACGCGTGTTCCATTGGCAGGGCGAGCGTGCCGTCGCCCGCGCGGCGCAGAAGTTCGGCCTGTGGTTCGGCATCTCCAGCCTCGCGACGGTCTCGATCGAGGAGATCGGCGCGATGGGTGACAATCCCAAGATGTTCCAGCTCTACGTCCACAAGGACAAGGGGCTGAACCGCTCGATGATCGAGCGCTGCCAGGCCGCGAAATTCGATGCCATCGCGCTGACGGTCGATACCATCGTCGGCGGCAAGCGCGAACGCTGCCTGCGCTCGGGCTTCTCCTCGCCGCCGCGTTTCACGCCTTCCTCGGCGCTGTCCTACGCGATCAAGCCGCGCTGGGCGCTCGACTACCTGCTGCGTGAGAAGTTCGCGCTGCCCAACCTGGACACCCACGTCACCGCCGGCACCGGCGAGGCGATCAGCATCCAGGGCTATTTCACCGAGATGCTCGACCAGTCGATGGACTGGAACATGGTCGCGTCGATCCGTGAACAGTGGGGCGGCACTTTCTGCCTCAAGGGCGTGATGAGCGTCGCCGATGCCCGCCGCGCGGTGGAGATCGGCGCGGACGCGATCATGATTTCCAACCACGGTGGCCGCCAGCTCGACGGCAGCCGCGCCCCCTTCGACCAGCTGACCGAGATCGTCGACGCGGTGGGCGGGCAGATCGAAGTGATCTGCGACGGCGGCGTGCGGCGGGGCACGCACGTGCTCAAGGCGCTGGCGGCGGGCGCCACCTGCGCCTCGGGCGGGCGGCTCTACCTCTACGCGCTCGCCGCCGCCGGCCAGCCGGGGGTCGAACGCGCGATCGGCATCTTCGCGGAAGAGATCGAGCGCGACATGAAGCTGATGGGCGTCACCCGCGTCGACCAGCTCACGCGCGAAAGGCTGCGCTGGCGCTGAACGGGTCGCCGGCGCCGCGAACGGGGCTGGCGCATCACTTAGCCGCCATCTGGTATTAACCCGATCCCGCTCACCCTGAGCTTGTCGAACGGTGTTGCCCCACAGCGTCTCGGCGTGAACGTACCGCCCCCGGATCACGCATCCGGCTCGGTTCGCGCATGCCGGCCCACGCTGGCCCAGTCGACGTTGCGGGTGGCGTACATGACCCCGGCGAGCGCCACGAACAACAGCACCGAGCCGATCATCAGCGACCAGGCTTCCAGGTTGAGCAGCACGAACAGCAGCGCATAAAGCCCCACCAGCAGCGCGCCGATGAAGCGCGCGCGCTTCCAGCTTCGCAGCACCGCCGCGCTATAGGCGGTCAGCAGGCCGATCACCGCGCCGCTCGCGGCGAGATAGGCGGCGGTGAAGCCGATCACTTCGGCGAAGGCCAGCAGCAGCACGAAGAACAGCACCAGCCCCGCGCCGGTCAGCAGGTACTCGACCGCCGCCACGCGCGCGCCGCCGACCACGTCGAACAGCAGGAACGCCAGGAACGTGAAGCCGATGAACAGGAAGCCGTATTTCACCGAGCGATCGACCTTGGAATAGAGATCCACCGTCTCGATCAGACTGACGCTGACCGCGCGGGCGGGACCGCCGACGACCTCGCCGGCGCCGCCCGCCGCCGTGCCCACGGCGGAGGGCGCCGTGGCCTCTCGAATGGCGTAAGTGCCCGTGTCCTGCGGCACGCCAAGGTCCTCCATCGCCACTGGCGGCTGGCCGAGCGCCAGCTTGTCGACCGCGTAGCCGGCCTTGAAACCCTTGTCGGAAACCTGCGGCTTTTCAGGCAGGAAGGCGCCCTCGAAGCTGGGGCTGGGCCAGGACGAGGAAACCTCCCAAAAGGTCGATCCACCGCGCGGCACCAGGCTGATGGTGCGGCTGCCGCGCAGGCCGAAGCCGTAGTCGACGGTCAGCTTGCCCAGGCCGTCCCAGTTCAGGAACGCGAAGAAGCCCTGCCCGCCCGAGGCCGCCGGCCCCTTGCCCGGCTGCACTTCGAGCCATTTGCCGTTGGCCGCGATCCTGCCTCCGGTGGTGAGGCCGCGCGCATCGGAAGCGCCGATCCGCAGCTCGGCGCGATCCCACATCAGCCGCTCCCGCGTGACGCCGAAGCGGGCGAGATCGGCCGGCAGGGCGAACACCGCCCTGCCCTGCGTCCGCGCGGTGAAAAGCACCGAGCGGTAGATCGACTTGCGCCGCTCCTCCGGATCGATCCGGGTCGAAACCCGATTGCTCACCGGCGAGACGTAGAGCAGTTTTTCCACTTCGACCACGCGGCTGACCTGCTTGCCGTCCACGATCTCGTTCTGGGTCTGGGTGGTGCGGAACGGCACGACCATGACCGGCCCAGACAGCACTTGCGCCCCGCCCCATCCCGCGTTGATCGCGCTCTGCGCCGTCTCCGACTGGCTCTGCCGGTCATAGACCAGCGCATAAGTCATCAGCAGCGGCACGATCAGCACCAGGCTGACCAGTCCGACGAAGAGGAGCTTCATGCCGGGCGAACGCTCGCGGCGCGGTGGTTCTTCCGCCATGTCCTCTTCCCTTTCCATTCAGCGCGTCCAACGCACGGGCTGGCGTAGATCGACCATCCCGTCTTTCCGCTGGCTGAACGCATAGCAGGAAAGGCGAATAGCCGCGACACGGCCCGCCAGGATCCCGGTTCGTGCCGACCGTCCTGGGCCGCTGCCCCGTTTTCACCGTATCGCAACGACGACGGGCAAGGGTTTCGGAGTCTCGATCGATGACCTTACGATATCAATCGTAACTTTCGTGCGCCTCGCGCCGCGCATCGGCGATCTCGCGGTCGAGATCGGCGAGAATCTCGGCGCGCACCCGGGCGTCGAGGTCGCGGTTCGAAGCGATCGAAGCGCGGGCCGAGCGCAGGGCATCGACCGCCGCCGTCATCGCCGCCCGGGGCTTTCCGGTGCAGATCACGACGGCGGCCTGCGATCCGTCGCGCTCGGAGCGTGAATCGCGGCGACCATCGGCGGGGCAGCCTTCGTCCAGGACCATTTCCCGTACCTGCTCGCGTCCGCCCTCGTTGCTGACGATGCGCACGATCCTGTGCTTGCCCTCCACGATCTCCTCGACGCGCGGCGCGCGGGCTTCGACCGTCCTGCGCCGGGCATCCGCGATGCGGCCCTGCTCATCGGCATGGCGGATCATGCGCGTCTCGACCGAAATCCTGGGCTCGGCGGGAGGGGCGGGAGGAGCCGGAGGCGCGGGTGGGACCGGTGGGACGGAGGTGTCGCCGCCGTGCGACCATTCGGGGAGCGCGGGCGGTTCCGGCGCCGGCGGCGGCTGCGGCGCTTCGGCCACCGCCGTGTGACCATGCGCCAGGGGTGCGGCAGGCGGGGCCGGGGCTGCGGGAACCGCGGATATCCCGGCAGGTTCCGGCTCCTCCACTTTGTCCGTGGTCTTGTCCATCGCCGCATAGCTGACGGTCGCCGTGGCCGGCACGGTGACGACAGCGAGGGCGAACAGGCAGCGGGCCAGCACGCGGCGCGCCGTGCTCACGTCCTTGCGCGCAAGCGCCTTGAGGCGGTGGATGATCGGCTTCTCGCCCGACAGCGGCCCGGCCATCGGCGCGATCAGCGCCAGGCCCGTGCCGCCGGCGAACGAGGCGATCAGGCTGCCGTACCGAACCTTGTCCTCGCCCCCGCGCCCGGCCATGACCCGCGCGTCGCAGGCGGCCTCCTGGTCGCTGCGCAGCGCGCGCCATGCCGCCCAGCTCAGCGGGTTGAACCAGTGCAGCGCGAAAAGCGGCTGCATGGCGAACAGCGCCAGCAGGTCGCTTCCCGCGTGGTGCTCCAGTTCATGCGCGATCGCGAGGTCGGAGATTTCGGAATCGACCGAGGCCAGGAAACCGCTCGGCAGGGCGATGATCTTGTCGAACACGCCAAAGGCCAGCGGCGCCGCCGCGGCCGGGCTTTCGACGATGCGCACGTCCCCTGCCCGCGCGACCAGCCGCGCGTCCCGCATCAGTTCGCGCCGCATCGCCTGGTAGCCGATCACGCGCCAGGCCAGGAACAGCGCCGCGCCGCCGAGCCACAGGGCCAGCAGCAGCGCGGTCCACGGCACTTGCGCCAGCAGGCCGGGATCGGCCGGGGTGGCCTGGGGCAAGGCCCGGACGAAAGCCGACTGGGCGACGACCGGAAAAGCCACCGCCTCGGCAGGGACACTGCTGGCCGAGGCGGTGATCGGCTCCACGCCGAACTCGAGACGCGGGACCAGGCCGCGCGGCAGCGCCAGCGGCGGCAGCACCAGCCGGATCATCGGCAGGGCCCAGAGCGCATAGGCCGCGCCGGAGCCGAACCAGCGCCCCACCGGCTTGCGGACAAGGAGCACCAGCGCCAGCAGCGCGCCGGTCATCACGAGCGTATCGGTAAGCCATTCGATCATGACTTGAGCTCCTTCAGCAGGGCCTCGATCTCGGCAATGTCATCCTGGGTCAGTGCTTCGGCCCGCGCAAGATGCGCGAACAGCGGCGCCGCGCGCCCGCCGAACAGGCGATCGACCAGGCGCCGGCTCTCGGTGCCGACATAGTCGGACCGGGCGATCCTGGGCGAATAGAGAAAGCGCTTGCCGTCCGGCTCGGTGGCCAGGGCCTGCTTGACGACCAGCCGCGAAAGCAGCGTCTTGACCGTGGCGAGGCTCCAGCCGCGCGGCCCGCAGACCTCGTCGCAGACTTCCTGCGCGGTAAGCGGCGAGCGGCGCCACAGCGCCTCCATCACCGCATGCTCGGCATCGGAAATGCGCTCGGGCTGCTCGGATGTTTCGGACACTCGGCACTCCATCGTCTACATACGTAATCGACTACGTATGTAGACATGAACGGTGGGTGAATGGCGCGGTTCCTGGCGCGCGCCCTGCGCTCGCTCGATTTGCCTCCACGAAGTGTTTCGCTTCCGATACGGTGCCGTTGATCCAGCACAATGTACTGCCGTCACGCCCGGCCCATCAGGTGCCCAGACCTTCCCGGGAGACCCGATATGACCAAGACCATGAAAGCCGCCGTCGTCCGCGGCTTCGGTGCGCCGCTTTCGATTGACGAAGTTCCCGTGCCAGAGGTTGGACCGGGCCAGATCCTGGTTTCGATCCAGGCTTCGGGCGTGTGCCACACCGACCTGCACGCCGCCGAAGGCGATTGGCCGGTCAAGCCCCAGCCTCCGTTCATTCCCGGCCACGAAGGCGTCGGCTTCGTCGCGGCGGTCGGCGCCGGGGTGAAGAGCGTCAAGGAAGGCGACCGGGTCGGCGTGCCCTGGCTCTATTCGGCCTGCGGACACTGCGTCCATTGCCTGGGCGGCTGGGAAACCCTGTGCGAAAGCCAGGTCAACACCGGCTATTCGATCAACGGCGGCTTCGCCGAATATGTCCTGGCCGATCCCAACTACGTGGGCCACTTGCCAGGCAACATCGGCTTCAATGAGATCGCACCGATCCTGTGCGCCGGGGTGACGGTCTACAAGGGCCTGAAGATGACCGACACCAAGCCCGGCGACTACGTGGCGATCAGCGGAATCGGCGGCCTGGGGCACATGGCGGTGCAATATGCCAAGGCCATGGGCCTCAACGTCGCAGCGATCGATATCGACGATGCCAAGCTCGACCTTGCCCGGCGGCTCGGCGCGACGATCACCGTCAATGCCCGCCACCAGGACCCCGCGACGGTCATCAAGCGCGAGACCGGCGGCGGCGTCCAGGGCGTGCTGGTGACGGCGGTGAGCGAAAAGGCGTTCGAACAGGCGATCGGCGTGGTCGCGCGCGGGGGAACGGTCTCGCTCAACGGCCTGCCGCCAGGCGATTTCCCGCTCAACATCTTCAACATGGTGCTGAACGGCATAACCGTGCGCGGCTCGATCGTCGGCACGCGGCTCGACTTGCAGGAATCGCTGGACTTCGCCAGCGACGGCAAAGTCAAGGCGACCATCGAGACCGCGAAGCTGGAAGACATCAACACCGTGTTCGACCGCATGCACAAGGGCCAGATCGAGGGCCGGATCGTGATCGACATGACGGCCTGACCGGCGGCCTTCCCAATTCCTCCCCGGAACGGGGAGGTGGCAGCCCTGCAAGGGCTGACGGAGGGGGCGAAGGCTTTCGAAATCGAGCGAGGCTGCGTTACGAGCGCTTTCGGCCCCTCCGCCCCTGCGGGGCACCTCCCCGTTCCGGGGAGGAATTGGGGAAGCCCGGCTTGCCCCGGCAGACTGCCCAAAATCCGAATCAAGACCCTCGCCCCGATCTTGCCGAAGGACGAGCGGGGTGGTCGGCATGTTCGGTTCGGCGCGCCCTAATCCTTCGCCACCGGCAGCCATACGGCGCTTGCCGCATCGCCGCCGCGGCGCACCGTCTCGGTCGCCTTCACGTAGTCCCCGGGCTTCGCCTCCATGATCGAGGGCACCCAGGACTGCGGATTGCGGTCGTAGAGCGGGAACAGGCTCGACTGGACCTGCACCATGATCCGGTGCCCCGGCAGGAACACGTGGTCGACATCGGGCAGCGACCATTTGAAGGCATAGTCCTTGCCCGGTTCGAGCGGTGCCGGGGTAGAGAAACCGTGGACGTAGCGCCCCCGGAAAATCTCGATGCCGATGCCCAGCTCGTACCCGGCCTTGTCCGGATCGGCCGAGTTCTCCTCCGGATAGACGTCGATCAGCTTGACCACGAAGTCGCTGTCCTGCCCGGTGGTGGCGGCGTGCAGTTCCACCCGGGGGGCGCCCTTGATGTGAACCGCCTTGTCGAGCACGCCGGTGGAATAGCTGAGCACGTCCGGGCGGCCATCGACGAAGCGCTGGTCGCGCACCAGCCAGGTCTTCCACTCCTCGCCCTCCAGGTGGATCGGGCGCGGCAGCATCGGCACCGGCTTGGCCGGATCGGAGACGTAGCTGTCGCTGCCAGCGGCCGGCTTGTCCCACGACAGGCCGAAGTTCCCGGCAAGGTAGAGCGGCGTATATTCGCCGTCCGGCCATTTGCGGGAGACTTCCCAGCGGTTCGCGCCGCTCGCGTAAGTCAGCACCGGCGGCGTATCGCACTTGGGCGGATCGGTCTTGAGATGGCAGTCGAGGAAAGGCTTCATCCAACCGGTGCGGAACTGCAGGCCGGTATCGCCTTCCCACTCCAGCGGGCCCAGCGCGCGGGCCTCGTAATTGACCTGGGAATGGCGCCACGGCCCGATCACCAGGCTGACCATGTCGTTGTTCGCGTCCTGCGGCTCCAGCGCCCGGTAGACCGCCGGGGCGCCGTAGCTGTCTTCCTGGTCCCACTGGCCGACCACCAGCATGGTCGGCACCGTCAGCTTGCGCGCGCCGAGCAGCTTGTCCACCGCCTGCCCCTGCCACCACGCGTCGTAGGCGGGATGTTCGAACACCTTGCGCGCCACCGGCAGGTCGAGCAGGCCATAGGCCTCGGCATAGGACCTCGCCGAACCGGCATTGAGGTAGGCGGTGTATTCGTCCCCGGTCCCCTTGGGCACCGCGCCGCCGCCTTCCTTGACGGTCTGCTCCAGGTCGTAGTCGAAGCCGAACGTGCGGAACGCGCCGTTGTGGAACCAGTCGTCGCCCATCCAGCCATCGACCATAGGGCTTTGCGGCACCGCCGCCTTGAGCGCCGGGTGCGGATCCACCAATGCCATCAGCGCCGTGAAGCCGAGGTAGGAGGAACCGGTGATGCCGACCTTGCCGTTCGATTCCCTCACGTTCTTCACCAGCCAGTCGATCGTGTCATAGGCATCGGTGGCATGATCGACCCTGGTCTTGTTGAGCGGCCCGCGCAGCGGGCGGTTCATCACATAGTCGCCCTCGGACTTTCCAAGCCCGCGCACGTCCTGATAGACGCGGATGTAGCCGTCATCGACGAACTCCTTGTCCATGACCGGCAGGATTTCCTCGATCTTCTGGCTGCGGTTGCGGCTCGTCGCCTTTCCCGCGTCGTAGGGCGTGCGGCTCAGCAGGATCGGCGCGTCGTGCGTGCCCTTGCGGAAGACGATGACGGTGAACAGCTTCTTGCCGTCGCGCATCGGGATCATCGCTTCGCGCCGCACGAAATCCGCCTGCGGACGAACCCAGTCGTAGTTCTTGACCTGCTCGTTCATCATGGGATCGGTGGGAGCGGCCGCGATCGGGGGGGCGGCCAAGGCGATTGCGAGCGGCGCAAGCACGAGGCTCGCCGCGATCCGGGGTCGGGTTGTCATGGACGCAATTGGTGGCGCGGACGTTTCACATGGTCAAGCGTGAAAGTTTGTTGCTTCCGGACGATATGACGTTTCCAGGAGGCGCGCGCTGTCATGGTGCGGAACCTGCGCAAACGGCCGCGATCCTCGCGCGCGCTGCTCCTGCAATTCACCAGAGCGTCGCGAAAAGGATTCCAGGCGCTGTTTCGTCTTCGTCGATCCCGCGCGGGCGGCGGGGGAAACCATCTCCCGGGCCTTGCTTGGCGCCGGCCCCGCGGGAGATGGCTCCGCCTTCGCGGGAATGACGGGCCGCTTGCTCGAACGGTGGCTATTACGCCGCCTGCTTGTGCCGCTCGGTCGCTTCCAGGTTGAGCAGGTCCGCCATCTCGAAGGCGAGTTCGATCGACTGCGCGCCGTTGAGGCGCGGGTCGCAATGGGTGTGGTAGCGGTCGGCCAGCGCCTCGTCGGTGATGGCGATGGCGCCGCCAGTGCACTCGGTCACGTCCTGGCCGGTCATCTCGACATGGATGCCGCCGGCATGCGTCCCTTCCGCGCGGTGAACCGCGAAGAAGCCGCGCACTTCGGACAGGATGCGCTCGAACGGACGGGTCTTGAAGCCGCTGTCGGCCTTGATGACGTTGCCGTGCATCGGATCGCACGACCAGACCACCGGATGCCCTTCGCGCTTCACCGCGCGCACCAGCCTGGGCAGCCCGTCCTCGACCTTGTCATGACCGAAGCGGCTTATCAGCGTCATGCGGCCCGGCTCGCGCGCCGGGTTGAGCGTGTCGAGCATGCGCAGCAGCGCGTCCGCCTCCAGCGAAGGCCCGCACTTCATGCCGATCGGATTGCCGACGCCGCGCAGGAACTCGACATGCGCCGAACCCTCGAAGCGGGTGCGGTCGCCGATCCACAGCATGTGCGCGGAACAGTCGTACCAGTCGCCGGTCAGCGAATCGCGGCGGGTCAGCGCCTGCTCGTAAGGGAGCAGCAGCGCCTCGTGGCTGGTGTAGAAGCTGGTGCCCTGCAACTGCGGCACGGTGGTGGGATCGACGCCGCACGCGGCCATGAAGTCCAGCGCCTCGCCGATGCGGTCGGCCATCTGCGCGAACTTTTCGCCCCAGGGGCTGCGGTCGATATGGTCCATCGTCCATTGGTGGACCTGGCGCAAGTTGGCATAGCCGCCGTGCGCGAAAGCGCGCAGCAGGTTGAGCGTCGCCGCCGACTGGCCATAGGCGCGCAGCATCCGCTCCGGATCGTTGCGGCGCGTCTCGGGATCGAACTCGATGCCGTTGATGATGTCGCCGAAATAGCTGGGCAGTTCCATGCCGGCCGATTTCTCGGTGGGCGCGGAGCGCGGCTTGGCGAACTGGCCCGCCATGCGGCCCAGTTTCACCACCGGCTGCTTGCTGGCGAAAGTCAGCACCACCGCCATCTGCAGCAGCACGCGGAACGTATCGCGGATGTTGTCGGCATGGAACTCCGCGAAGCTCTCGGCGCAGTCCCCGCCCTGGAGCAGAAAACCGCGACCGGCCGCCACTTCGGCAAGGTCCTTCTTCAGTTCGCGCGCCTCGCCGGCAAAGACCAGCGGCGGGAACTTCGCGAGCGTGGCTTCCACCTCGCCCAGCTTCGCCTCATCGCCATATACCGGAAGGTGGCGCGCTTCGTGCGCTTTCCAGCCATCCGGGGTCCAATTGCTAGCCACTTCGAATACTCCCGCGTTCCGGCCCGCGCCGGACAGAAAACAAGGCGCGCGCCATAGCGCCGGTAGCCCGATTTTGCAAAGCCGCTTTACCCGATGACCCTGATCGATCCTGCCATCATCTCCGCCATACCGGATTCGATGAACCTGATTCGCCCGGTCTCTCTTCCCTCCACCGAAGAAAGACGAAAAGCTGGAAGAGAATGGAGCCGTAATATCAACCTGCGTTGATATAAGACCACCCGACGCATTTACGGCCTAAACCCCTTCGCGGCTTGAATATTCCTGGGCAGCGATGCGCCGGCGTGCCCCGGGGAAGCGCCGAGAACGGAAACGGTCAGAAGATATCCGCGAAGTAGCGGGCCATGGCATCCGCCGCCTTTTCGGTAAGTTCGATGAAGGCACGGCGGCGGTCGCTGTCGTCGCAGACCCGCTGGAACAGGCCGGCGTCGATCATCTGCCCGATCCAGCGCAGCGCCGTGGTGGGCGGAACACCGGAAGCGATGCACAGCGAGGTGACGGAAACCCGCTTGTGCTCGACCCGCGCCGCCGTGAGATCGAGCAGCATGTCCCAGGCCGGATCGGCAAACAGCCCGGCGTCGAAATAGCGGGCACGCTGCTGGCGCTGGCGAATGATCTTGCGGACCAGCCGCGCATCGGGAAGCGCCGGGCGGACGGAGCGTCGCCCGCTCGCCGCCATCCCGCCCAGCCCCTCGCTCAAGCGCTCGGCGGTATCCTCGGCGAAGCGGAAAGCGCTCATCCGCGCATCCTTGACGTGCTTTTCATCCGGCGTGAGCCGTTCGATCCGCCCGGCGATCTGCCCGACTTGTTCGGAGAGCCGCAGCAGCATCAGCCGATCATCGTCCGAGAGTTCGCGCAGCCGCGCCGAAGGAAAGCCCGCCAACACCTGGCCGAGCGCGATCACGCGCTCCGCGCGGTTGGGATCGACCAGCAGCACCGGCGCCGACAGGTCCATGCACGCGAACACCTCGTCAAGCGCATCGACGCTGGTGGAGACGATCAGCCGCGCCTCGCAGCGCGCGGCGCGCAAGTCCAGCCGCGCCAGTGCCGCAAGCGCCCGCGCATCGACCAGCGGACAATCGACGAGCACGACATCCCCAAGCGGCCGGGCATCGCCATCCAGCAGATCCGACAACGACCCTGCCGCGGAGATCGTGAGGCCGGCCGCCTGCGCATCATCCTGCATGAGCGCGCGCAAATGCGCGCGGTCGGCGAAAATCGAGAGGGTCACCGCCGGCCCACCACTCGCGGTCGCCCCGGAAGCCGCCGACGCCGAATAGGTGAAGTCCTGCCGCGTGAAATCCGTGTCGCGCATTTGTTCCGCCTCCGTTCACTCTTGCATGAACAATATTAGAACAAAGATGGATCAAATCAAGATTTCAAACCCGTTCCGCGCGGTTAAATTGCTGTAATCCTCACCCCCGCCAACCCGCCAGCTCACGCCTGACCAGCGTTTCGAGCATGGCCATGCCGGGAGCCCGGTCATTGAGGCAGGCCAGCACCGCATAGCGTTCACCGCCAGCGCCTTCGAACACCTCGCGCCCGCGGATCGCCAGTTCCTCCAGCGTCTCGACACAATCGGCGGAAAACCCCGGTGCCGCCACGGCGAGGCGCCGGGTGCCGGCCTGCGCCTCGCGTGTCAGCACCGCCTCGGTCGCGGGCTCCAGCCACTTCGCGCGGCCGAAGCGCGACTGGAAGCTGGTCTCGATCCGTACCCCCGGCAGGCGCTTCATCAGCCGTTCCCCGAGCAGGCGCGACGTCTTGCGGCAATGGCAGTGGTAGGGGTCGCCGAGATGCAGCGTGCGTTCCGGCATCCCGTGATAGGAAAGCAGCAGGACCTGGGGCACGAAATCCAAAGCCCGGACCTGCGCGGCGATGTCCTCTTCAAGCGCGGCGATGTAGGCCGGATCGTCATGATAGGGCGGCAGCGTGCGCAGCGTCGGTTGCCAGCGCATCGCGCGCAGCGCCGCATGCAGGCTATCCATCACCGAGGCGGTCGTCGCGCCCGAATATTGCGGATAGAGCGGCGCCACCAGGATACGCTCGCAGCCGGCATCCTTCATCGCCCGCAGCTTCGCGGGGATCGAGGGATTGCCGTAGCGCATCGCCCAGTCGACGTGCACGCCCGCGCCCAATCTCTCGCCCAGCCTCTCATGCAGGCCGTGCGCCTGCCCGGCGGTGATCGCCGCGAGCGGAGAGCCTTGATCGGTCCAGACTTGCGCATAGGCCCGGGCGGACTTCGCCGGACGCGTGCGCAGGATCACCCCGTGCAGGATCGGTTTCCAGACCAGCCTCGGGATCTCCACCACGCGCGGATCGGAAAGAAACTCCGCGAGATAGCGGCGCACGGCGGCCGGGGTCGGCGCGTCGGGCGTTCCAAGGTTGACGAGCAGCACGCCGACGCCCCCGGTCGCGAGGGGGGGATGATCGGACGGCGGTTCGGGCGGCAGTTCAGGCGGCGGCATCACAATTCCTCGGCGAAAAGCGGGAGGCGACGGAACCGCAGCCCTGTCGCCGAGAACAGCGCGTTGGCGACGGCGGGCGCCACCGCCGCCACGCCGAGTTCGCCGGGGTCGGCGGGATCGGCCGCGCTCCGGACGAATTCGACCTCGATCGCGGGGCAGTCGGCCAGCACCGGCAGGCCCAGCCCGGCAAGCCGCTCGCTGTCGGGGCGTCCGCCCTGATAGCCCACCGAGCACCCCAGCACGATGCCGAGACCGAAGACCAGCCCGCCCTCCACCTGCTGGCGCGCGATGTCGAAATTGACGATCCGGCCGATATCGGCAACCGCGCTCAACCGGTCCACCCGCACCCCATTCTCGTCGCGCCGGGCGCTGGCGACGACGGCGATCCGGCCCCCTGCGCCATTCCGGCCGCCGATGACGTGGCAGGCGATGCCCTGCCCGCTGTTGTCCCCGCCGCCGCCCCACTGCGCCAGCGCGGCGGCGCGTTGCAGGCATTCGGCGAGGCGCGGGTCCTTGCCCAGCATCGCCATCCGATAGGACAGCGGCTCGCGGCCCGCCTTGTGCGCCAGTTCGTCCACGAAGCTCTCGTTGAAGAAGGCGGTGTAGCCATGGGCATTGCCCCGCAACCGCGCAGTGGGCAGCGCGATCCTGGCCGGCACGTGGTCGATCGCGACGCTGGGAATGTCATATGGCGGAACGGCGCCTTCGAGCGCGAGGGGATCGTCCTTGCCGGCGACCGCCGCGATCGCTTCAGCGGGTGTGTCGCGGCCGAACAGGCGCCGGCCGAATTCCAGCGCTGTCGCCGGCATGGCCACGCGCGCGCGCCAGCCGGCTACCCCGCCCTCGGTATCGGGCCGGGCCGCCATGACGGCCACGACCGGCGTACGCGGCAGGCCGGCGCGCATCTCCTCGCACCGTGACCAGGTGAGCTGGACCGGCCGCCCCACCTCCTTCGCCAGGATCGCGGCTTCCGCCGCATGGCCGGATTCGAGCCGCCGATCGAAACTGCCGCCGAGCGGCATCGGATAGAGCACCACGTTCGACACATCGATCCCGATCGCGCGCGCCGCCGCCGCGCGCGCCGCTTCGGGCGCCTGGGTGCCGATCCAGAGCTCGAGGCGCCCCGGGCCCAGCCGCGCGGTGGCGCTGGCGGTCTCGATCGTGGCGTGCACGGCCGGCGCGACCGCGTAGCGCAATTGCAGCGGCAGGGCGCCTTCGATCACCTCCATGTCGCCCGCCGCGTGAACGCGGTGCGCCGTGCCGGTGCGCATGGCCTGGTCCATCGCATCGTCGACATCGCCGCTCTCGATACCGGCCGCGACCTTGAAGCGCAGCGCCATGCGGGCAAGCGCCGTCTCCGCCGTCCACCAGTCGCGCGCGACGGCGGCCACCCAGCCTTCCCCCTTCACCGCCCGCAGGAAGCCCTTCGTCCCTTTCGCCGCATCCTCGTCGAGCGAAGCCAACGAGACGCTGGCGCCAAGCGGTGCGTGACGGATCGCGGCATGGACCATGCCGGGCAGACGCACGTCGCCCGCGAATGTCCAGGAGCCGTCCACCTTGGAAGGCAGGTCGAGCCGGGGGTAGCGCAGCGACGCGCCGGGCGGGAACTCGTCCGGGTTCTCGGCCATGGCGTCGACGCGCAGCGGCGGGGGGGACGGCGGCGCGAAGGCAGCGGCCTCCTCCGCCAGGGCGCCGAACGGCAGGCGGCGGGCCTCCTTGGCGCCCTGGTGGACGACAAAGCCTTCCTTCGCGTCGCATTCCTCCCAGGCGACGTTCCAGCGGGCGGCGGCCGCCTGCATCAGCATGGCGCGCGCCGAAGCGGCGGCCGCGCGCGCCGGGGCTTCGTAGGCGGCGAGCGACATGCCATCGGCCGTGGCGTTGAAACGGCGATCCTCGGCCCAGCGGCGGGTAATCACGCCGTCGGGATCCTCGGCCAGCGAGGGCAACAGCGGCAGCCACAGCGGTGCCCAGCGCGCGGCAAGCGCGAAATTGGCATAGAGCGCGCTGGCCGGCGCCGGCTCGACCGCCATCTGCCGCCAGTCGGCACCGAGTTCGTAGGCGACGACTTGCGGAAGCAGCGTCGTCACGCCCTGCCCCATCTCGACTTGCGGCACCGCCACCGAGACGACGCCGTCCGTGCCGATCTTGATCCAGGCATCGAAGGCGAATTCGCCGCTGCCCGGCTGGAGCGGCAACGGGAAGCGGCGCGGCCGCAGGAAATAACCGAGGACGAGCCCTCCCCCGGCAAGCGCCCCGATCAGAATGCCGCGGCGCGTGACGGCCATCAGCCCTGGTCCAGCCAGTCCGCGACCTTGCGCGCCAGATCGGCGAAAGCCCTGGCCTGCGGCCCATCGCCGGCGGCCGTGGGCGTACCGGCATCGCCTTCGCGGCGGATCGTGATATCGAGCGGGATGCGGCCGAGGAAAGCCGCGCCCATGTCGCGCGCGGCTGCTTCGGCGCCGCCGCTGCCGAAGGGATCGCTCACCTCGCCGCAATGCGGGCAGGCATAGCCGGCCATGTTCTCGATCACGCCGATCACCGGCACGCCGCCCTTGGTGAACAGTTCGGCGGCACGGGTGGCGTCCATCAAGGCGAGGTCCTGCGGGGTGGAGACGATCACCGCGCCCGCCGGCTTGAACTTCTGCAACATGGTCAGCTGGATATCGCCGGTGCCGGGGGGCAGGTCCACCACCAGGATCTCGGCATGATCCCAATGCCCTTCGAGCAGCTGCGTCAACGCGCCGGAGGCCATCGGCCCGCGCCAGGCGATCGCCTGGCCGGGTTCCGACAAGTGCGCCATCGAGAGCACCGGCACGCCCCAGCGGCTCTCGATCGGAACCAGCCGGCTGTCATGGGCCACCGGCCGCCGCCCTTCGGTGCCCAGCAGCCGCGCCTGCGAGGGACCGTAGATATCGGCATCGACGAGGCCGACCTTGCGCCCCGCGCGCGCCAGGGCAACCGCCAGGTTGGCGGCAACGGTGGACTTGCCGACCCCGCCCTTGCCCGAACCCACCGCGATGATCCTGCGGACCGGCTTGTCCGCCGTCATCGCCACGCGCACTTCGGCGACGCCGGGCGCGCCTTTCAGCGCATCCGTGATCTCGGCTTCGAGCGCGCCGCGCGCGGGCGCGGCAAGCCCGGTCGCGTCGAGCACCAGCGTCGCCCGCCCCTCGGCCAGCCGCACCGACTGCACCCGGGCGGAGGTCTGCGGCGGAAGCAGGGCTTTCAGTCGGTCGCCCGGTCGGTCAGCGGTGTCGTTGGTCATGCGATCTCCAGGCCGCGTGCATGTCGGCGACTTCGGCGCTCAGGTGGCCCAGCCGGGGAAAAAGGGCAAGAGAGGCCCTGTATTTTGCAATGGGCGTACCTATAGATAGCGCCATGAAAGCGATCGGTGATGCAATCATGAGCATGCGCGCGGGCCTGGCGATGGCCGGACGCAACAGCCCGTGGGGTGGCGGCAAGGGCGGCGGCAAGGGCGGCAGCGCAGGCAAAAGCGGGGACGAGGCGGAGCCCGACGGAGACAACCATGGCCAGGGCGACGAGGGAACCGACGCTCCCACCGGCAAGGGTGATGGCGAGAACAAGGGCCCGCGCAACCCATGGCTGCCCAGCGGCGATGCCCCGCCGCGCCGTTCCGCCAGCATCGAGGATATTTTCCGCAGCCGCGACCCGCGCCGGCCGGGCGGCGGTCCGCGCGGCCCAGGAGGCGGCTTTCCACGCTTGCCGCGCCGGCCGGATGGCAAGTCGTGGCTGCCGCTCGGCATCGGTGCCGCGCTCGCCGCGCTCGTGGTGCTGACCAGCTTCCACATGCTCGGCCCCAAGGAACAGGGCATCGTCACGCGCTTCGGCAAGTTTTCGCGCATCATCGATTCCGGCATCAGCGCGACGCTGCCCTGGCCGATCGAAAATGTCGAAGTGCAGGACGTGCGCTCGTTCAACGTCGACATGATCCCGGACAACGACAACGAAAAGCTGATGCTGACGAGCGACAAGAATCTCGTCGATCTCAGCTATATCGTGCGCTGGAACATCAAGGACCTGAAGGACTACACGTTCCGCCTGGCCGATCCGTCGGAAACGGTGAGCGAGGTGGCGGAGGCGGCGATGCGCGCCTCGATCGCGCAAGTCTCCCTCAATGACGCGCTCTCCGGTGCCGGCCGCGCCCGGCTGGAGCTGGACGTGCGCGAGCGCATGCAGCGCATCCTCGATTACTACAAGGCGGGCGTCGCCATCCAGGGCGTCGAGATCAAGAAGGCCGACCCGCCGGCCAAGACCAAGGCCGCCTTCGAACAAGTCACGGTCTCCCAGCAGGAAGCCGAGCGCGACCGCTCGGAAGCGCGCGCCTGGGCGCAGCAGCTCCTGGCCCAGGCCCAGGGCAACGCCGCTTCTTTCGACAAGGTCTACGAGCAGTACAAGCTGGCTCCCGAGGTGACCAAGCGCCGGATGTATTACGAAACGATGGAACGGGTCCTGCGCGATAACGATACCGTCATCGCAGACGCTCCGGGCGTAACGTCCTATCTGCCGCTTGCGGAAGTGAGACGCCGTTCCGCCCCGACCGGCGGAGACACGGCAACGGTAACCGTCGACCCGAAGGAAGGCCAGTGATGGGTAATATCTGGCAGGACTACAAGGCCGCCTGCATCGCGGCGGGCGTGGTCGTCATCGCCCTGATGATGAGCGTCATCATCGTTCCGGAAGATGAACAGGCGGTCGTGATCCGGGCGGGCAAGCCCAATCGCGTCTACAACGAATACATCGCCGGAGCGCCGTTCGGCGCGACCGACGCGGGCATCCACATGCGCATTCCCGGCTACGAGCGCGTACAGCGCATCGACAAGCGCCTGCTCTCGGTCGACATGCAGCAGCAGCAGGTGCTCTCGACCGACCAGCAACGCCTGAACGTCGATGCCTTCGCGCGCTATCGCATCGTCGATCCGGTGAAGATGGTCCAGGCCGCCGGCACCACCGAACGCGTGACCGAACAGCTCGAGCCGATCCTGTCCTCGGTCGTGCGCCAGGAACTGGGCAAGCGCACGTTCCAGTCGCTGCTGACCGCCGAGCGCGGCAAGGCGATGGAGAACATCCGCGACCTTCTCGACCGCGAGGCGCGCGAATATGGCGCCCAGATCGTCGACGTGCGGATCAAGCGCGCGGACCTGCCCGAAGGGGCGCTCGCCAGCGCCTTCGCCCGCATGGAAGCCGCACGCCAGGAAGAAGCCAAGACGATCAGTGCGCAAGGCCAGCGCGACGCCCAGATCATCCGCGCCGATGCCGAGGCCCAGGCTTCCAAGACTTATGCCGACAGCTTCGGCAAGGACCCCGCCTTCTACGACTTCTACCGGGCCATGCAGAGCTATAGCGTGTCGTTCGCCAAGGATGCGACGGGCAAGACCATTCTGCTGTCCCCGGACAATACCTACCTGAAGCACTTCAGGGAGCCATGACCAGGCCGACATGGCGGAAAATGGGGGCGCAACGCCGGCGCCATTCAAATCCGGTTAAGCCATCGGCGCTTCAATCGGACCGGGGTCGGATGGATGGTGCGGTGGCACCATCACAATGGAGGAATCAGAGGACGTGAAGCCCGTGCGATATGCTTATGGATTTACGACGGCGCTCCTGCTCGGGGGCGCGACCCTTACGCTGGCGACCGGCTATCCCGCAGGAGCGCAAGTCGCCCAGAACGAGGCGAGCCAGATATCGAAGGTGGTTCCGCGCGCCGGCGCGCCGGCCAGCTTCGCTGACCTGACGCAGCAGCTGGCACCGGCGGTCGTCAACATCTCCACCCGCCAGCGCGTGCAGGTGCAGGCCAACAATCCCTTCGCCGGCACACCGTTCGAAGGCCTCTTCGGAGGCGGCCCGGGAGGCAACGGCGGTCCGCAAACCCGCGAGGCGCAGTCGCTGGGTTCGGGATTCATCATCTCGGCCGACGGCTATGTGGTGACCAACAATCATGTCATCACCGCCGACGGCAAGGGCGAGGTGGAATCGATTACGATCACCATGGCCGACGGTGACGAGTATCCGGCCAAGCTGATCGGCAAGGATGCCGCATCGGACCTGGCGGTGCTCAAGATCAGCGCCAGCAAGCCGTTGCCGTTCGTGAAGTTCGGCGATTCCTCGAATGCGCGGGTCGGCGACTGGATCATCGCCATCGGCAACCCGTTCGGCCTGGGCGGCACGGTGACCTCGGGCATCATTTCCGCGGTCTACCGCAATACCGGCGCGGGCGGTGCCTACGACCGCTACCTGCAGACCGACGCCGCCATCAACCGCGGCAATTCGGGCGGCCCGATGTTCGACATGAACGGGCAGGTGATCGGCATCAACAACGCGATCTTCTCCCCCACCGGCGGCAGCGTCGGCATCGGCTTCGCGATTCCCGCGGAGACCGCCGCCCCGATCGTGCAGAAGCTCATCAAGGGTGAGGCGATCGAGCGCGGATACCTGGGCGTGCGTATCCAGCCACTCAACGAGGACCTCGCCGATTCGCTCGGCATCGAGCACAACAAGGGCGAGTTCATCCAGGCCGTCGAGCCGGACGGCGCCGCCGCCAAGGCCGGAATCCAGGCGGGCGACGTGATCCTCAAGGTGAGCGGCAAGGAAGTCACCCGCGACCAGACCCTGTCCTTCCTGGTGGCCAATATCGCGCCGGGCAGCCGGGTTCCGGTCGAACTGATCCGCAACGGCCGCAGGATGACGGTCAGCGCCACAGTCGCCAAGCGCCCGAGCGATGAAGAACTGCAGCAGTCGTTCAACCCCGACAACGAGCAGGACAGCGATGCCTTCAACAATCCTCCCGCGCAGCAACAGCAGGGCTTGGTGGAGAAATCGCTGGGCATGTCGGTCGCCGCGCTGACACCGCAGATCGCCCGCCAGCTCGGCGTCTCGGATGGCACCAAGGGGCTCGTCATCGTCGCCGTCGATCCCAGCTCGGATGCCGGCCAGAAGGGCTTTGCGCGCGGTTTTATCATCCTTTCGGCCAATGGCCAGGACCTCAATTCGAAGGCCGAACTCGAAGCAGCCGTCAAGGCCGCCCAGGCCGACGGCCGCTCGGCGATCCTGCTGCGCGTCCAGCCGCGCGGCCAGTCCCCCATCTTCGTGCCCGTCCGCCTGCGCTGACCGCACCGAACCCGCGAGACGAGACGCCCGCCGGATCACTCCGGCGGGCGCTTTCGTTTGGCAGGGGGGCTGCCCGTAGACACAGCCACCGATCCCGGATCAGGTTCGGGATGATGGAATTTGTCAAAATTTCAAGCGGGTGCCATCACGCCGATGGCACGCCGCCCGCCTTCCTCAGGGAACGCCCGCGGGCGAGCGCGTCGGCGATGGGCGCGGGGTCGGCGAGATTCGCGGCGTGGGCGTGCCCACTCCCTGCCCCGTCCTCAATCCCGGGTCCTGTGCAGAGCCGCCCTTGCCCGTCGCCCGGTCGAGGAAGTCGTTGCCGGCCGCCGCCGGCGGGCCGTAGTCCGGGACCTGCGCCGATCCGGGGCCCGGTCCGGGGCCGACGCTGCCGTCTTCGTAGCGCGGCTGATCGTCGGGTGTCGTGCCACTGCCCGGCTTCACCAGGTTCCCGTTCTCATCGACGTAGTAGTAATCGTCCGGATTGCCCTGGAGCTGTTCGTCGTCGGGCTCGAGCTGCCATTCGGGAAGCTGGAGCTTGGTGTCGAACTGTTCGACCGGGCGCCGGGCGACCGCCACCTTCATGTAGTCCGCGAAGGCCCGCGCCGGGGCATGGCCGCCCGACAGGCCGGACACGGCCCTGGCATCGTCGCGGCCCATCCACACGCCGGTGGTGATACCGCTCGAGAAGCCCAGGAACCAGCCGTCCTTGTTCGAGGTGGTGGTGCCGGTCTTGCCCGCCACCGGCCGGCCGATCTGCGCGGCGCGTCCGGTTCCGGTAGCGACGGCGGTCTGCAGCAGGTCGGTGATCCCGGCGGCGACGTAGTGCGGCACCAGGACCTGGCCCTGCACCGACTTGTGCTGATAGAGCACGTCGCCGTCCTGGGTCGTGACCTTGGTGATGCCGTAGGGCTCGACCGAGGTGCCGCCGGCCGAGACCGCGGCAAAGGCGCGCGTCATGTCGATCAGGCGCACTTCGGAAGTGCCCAGCACCATCGCCGGCTTGGTGTTGATCGCAGTGGTGATGCCGAAGCGGCGCGCCATGCTGGCGACGGTGCCGAAGCCGACCTCGTTGCCGAGCTGCGCGGCGATGGTGTTCTTCGAATAGGCGAAGGCGGTGCGCACGTCGATCTCGCCCGCGAAATTGCGGCCGGAATTCTGCGGGCTCCAGCCATCGATGGTCACCGGCTCGTCGACCACCCGGTCGCTGGGGGTATAGCCCGCCTCCAGCGCGGCGAGGTAGACGAACAGCTTCCAGGCCGAGCCGGGCTGACGCACGGCGTTGGTGGCGCGGTTGTAGTTGGAATTGACGTAGTCGGTGCCGCCGACCATCGCCAGCACCGCGCCGTCGCGATCGAGGCTGACCAGCGCGCCCTGGGTGCCCTTGGGCACGTTGGCGTCGATCGCGGCAGTTGCCGCCTTCTGCATGGCGGGATCGAGCGTGGTCCAGACCTCGATCGGCTCGCTGGTTTCGGGCAGCAGCGTATCGAGCTGGGGCAGCGTCCAGTCGGTGAAGTAGCGGACCGAGTTCTGGCCCTTTTCCTTGGCGATCTTGACTTGCGACAAGTCGATTTCGTCCGCCTCGGCCGGGGTGATGACACCCGCCCGCGCCATCAGCGAGAGCACGACCTTGCCGCGCTCGATCGCGGCGTCGACATCGGCGGTGGGCGAGTAGTTGGAGGGCGCCTTGACGAGCCCGGCGATGATCGCCGCCTCAGCCGTCGAAAGACCGGTCGCGGGGTGGCCGAAGAACTTGCGGCTGGCCGCATCGATGCCGTAGGCGCCGCCGCCGAAATAGACCTTGTTCAGGTACAGCTCGAGGATCTGATCCTTGCTGAACTTGCGTTCCAGCGCGAGGGCCAGCACCGCCTCGCGCGCCTTGCGACCCATCGAGCGGCTGTTGTTGAGGAAGACGTTGCGCGCCAGCTGCTGGGTGATCGTCGATGTCGCCTTGGCCCGGCCGCCCGTCGTCAGCGAGACATAGACCGCGCGCATCAGGCCGATCGGATCGACCCCGGGATGGTCGCGAAAACGCCGGTCCTCGACCGAGACCATGGCGTCCTTCATCACTTGCGGGATCTGGTCGTAAGGCAGCCACTTGCCATAGCTCGGCCCCAGCGAGACCAGCTCCGAACCGTCCCGCGCGCGCACCACGATCATCTGCCCGTTCTGGCTGCTCTTGAGCGCGTTGTAGTCGGGCAGTTCGCGCTCGGTGAAGAACACGGCGGTGCCAAGGAAGATCGCGCCCAGCAGCGCGAGCGCGAACCCCCAGATCATGGCCCCGCGCAAGGCACGGCGCCATAGGGGCTTCTTGACGGGTTGGGAGGAAAGACCGCTCGACTTGCGGTTCGGGCCGGAATTCTTGGCCATGTGTTAGGTGCAAACCCCTCTAGCGGACAGGCAGGTCCGGTGGCTTCCTACACCTTGCACCGCGATTTGTAACCCGAGGTTAACGGTTCCCGGCACGGCGCGGAGCGCGAGCCGGGACCGACGGCCTCACGCCTTCGGCTTGAAATCCAGCGAGGCGCTGTTGATGCAGTAACGCATGCCCGTGGGCCCCGGACCATCGGGGAACACGTGGCCGAGATGCCCGGCGCATTTCGCGCAGGTCACTTCCGTGCGGAGCATGCCGTGCGACATGTCGCGGTGCTCGTCGACGGCGTCCTCGCCCACCGGCGCGGTATAGCTCGGCCAGCCGGAGCCGGAATCGTACTTCGTCTCCGAGGAGAACAGGGGCGCGCCGCAGCCGGCGCAATAGTACATGCCTTCCTGCTTGTTCTTCTCGTACTTGCCGGTGAAAGCCCGCTCGGTCCCCGCCTCGCGCAGGACGTGATACTGCTCCGGGCCCAACTTCTCGCGCCATTCGGCATCGGTGAGCTGGATCTTGTCGGTCATCGCGGCTGCCTCCTTCAGGGCTCCTTGTCGGGCCGGATATGGGCGCTTTTTCGCCATTGTCCAGTCCGCACCGGACGCAAGCCCGCGATCCGGCAGGATCGCGATCGCCGCGCGTTCGATTTGACTTTTGTTCCCTTTATGTTCAAATAGCCCGATGAAAGCGGTCAAAGGCAGAGGAACTGCAAGCAGCGCCGGAAGCGCCCGCTTCAACTTGCCCGCGAAAGAGGCCGACGGGGATTGGCTGGACAACGCCGGGATCGTCGACGGACCACGGCGCAATCCGGCCACCACCGTAACCGAGGAACATCCCCGTTCGATCCTGTCCTTCAACAAGTCGCCCGACATTCCCTTCGATCGTTCGATCAACGCCTATCGCGGCTGCGAGCATGGCTGCATCTACTGTTTCGCGCGGCCGACCCATGCCTATCACGACCTTTCCCCCGGGCTCGACTTCGAGACCAGGCTGTTCGCCAAGCCCGCCGCCGCGCGGCTCCTGCGCGAGACGCTGGCCAAGCCCGGCTACCGGCCCGCGCCGATCGCCATGGGCACCAACACCGATCCGTACCAGCCGATCGAGGGACGTTACCGCATCACCCGCCGGGTGCTCGAACTGTGCCTGGAGACACGGCACCCGGTAACCATCACCACCAAGTCCGACCGGGTGCTGCGCGATCTCGACCTGCTGGAGGAAATGGCCCGCCGCGATCTTGTCGCCGTCGGGATTTCGATCACCAGCCTCGATCCCAGCCTTTCGCGCCTGCTGGAGCCGCGCACCAGCGCGCCGGCGAAACGGATCGCCGCGCTGGGGCGCTTGGCCGCCGCCGGCGTCCCCGTCCACGTCTCGATCGCGCCGGTCATCCCCTCGATCACCGACAGCTTCCTGGAAACCATCCTCGCCGAGGCGGCCGCGCAGGGTGTCCGGGCGGCGACCTGGATCATCATCCGCCTGCCCCACGAAGTCGCGCCGCTGTTCCGCGAATGGCTGGAAACCCATTTCCCGGATCGCGCGGGGAAAGTCATGGCCACCATCCGCTCCATACGCGGCGGACGTGACAACGATCCGGACTTTTTCACCCGGATGAGACCGGACGGGGTCTGGGCGGACTTGTTCCGCCGCCGCTTCCGGGTCGCCGCGCAGCGCCTGGGCATCGGCGGACCGCAAATCGCGCTCGATTGCACGGCCTTCCAGCGCCCCGCGTTGGACGGTCAATTGTCGTTGGGGATTTGACCGGGGCATCGCGTCCAAGATTCGTCCCGCTATGCCAAGTCCTTTGAAGCGGAGACTCATCTTATCCCTCGTCGCCCGCGAGGCGGCAAAGCCGCCGAAGCAATCCAGCGCAGGCTCAAATCGCCCTGGCCAGGTCCTTCGACGCGCTCGATGCGGCCGGTCTCGATTCGGATTTCGGGCCCTTCGCCCTCCACGCGATTCGCGTTCAGGCGACCAGCCGCAAGTGCTCCGCGCCGCGGCGGGCGGTCAGCGAAATATTGGACAACCCGGCGACGGACGCCAGCCGTTCGGCAAAGTCGCCGTCAAGCGCGAAGTCGCGCCCCAGGCGGACCTGCTGCTGGCGACCGTCGCCCAGGTGCAGGGTGGCGATCACTTCACCGCAGCCCTTGGCGCCCGGCCGCATCAGCAGCGCCAGTTCCTGCACCGCCTCGACCCGGTCGATATCGAGCCGCAGCACCATGCGCGCGTCGGCCTTGACTTCGGCAAGAGGCCGCGCGCCGCGCACGGTGACGCGCGGGGGCTCATCGGCGCTGGGGCTGTCCAGCTCGACGTTGAGAAGCACGCAGACCCCCTCTCTGGCCCACTTCACGAAACTCTCGACCAGGCTCTCCTCGAAGCACGAGGCGGAGAAATTGCCCGACTGATCGGAGAAGTCGGCCATCACGAAGTCCTTGCCCTTGCGGGTCTTGCGCTTCTGCACGTTCTCCACCATCGCCGCCATGACCGCGCCGGTGCGCCCCCCGCCGCCCCCGCCCAGGATCAGGCTGGCATGGGTACGCGCGCCATTGGCCGAAGCCACCGCGCGGAACTGCTCCACCGGGTGCGCGGCGAAGTAGAAGCCGAAGTTCTCGCGCTCCTTGGCCATCTGGTCCGCGCGGCTCCACGGCGGGCAGTCGACAAGGCGCAGGCCCTGTTCGACATGCTCCTCCCCGCCGAACAGGCCGTGCTGGTCGCTGTTGCGCTCGCGCGAGGACCGGTCCGCCTCGGCCAGCAGGATGTCGGCGCTGGCGAGAATCCTGGCGCGGTTCGGCTCCAGGCAATCGAACGCGCCGGCGGCGGCCAGGCTTTCGAGCTGGCGGCGATTCATCGAACCGGCGGGCGCGCGGCGAAACAGGTCATCAAGGTTGGCGAAGCGGCCATTGGCCTCGCGCTCGGCGACGATCGCGTCCATCGCCTTTTCGCCGACATTGCGGATGCCCGCGAGCGCATAGCGCACCGCATGGCTGTCCGGCGTCTCCTCGACGATGAACTCGGCCTCGGACATGTTGATATCGGGCGCCGCGAGTTCAATGCCGTTGCGGCGCATGTCGTCCACGAAGATCGCCAGCTTTTCCGATTGGTGCATGTCGAAGCACATCGCGGCGGCGTAGAATTCATGCGGATAGTGCGCCTTGAACCACGCGGTGTGATAGGCCAGCAGCGCATAGGCGGCAGCGTGCGACTTGTTGAAGCCATAGCCGGCGAACTTGTCGATCAAGTCGAACAGTTCGTTGGCCTTGGCCTTGTCGATACCGGATACCGCCTTGCAGCCATCGACGAAGCGCTGGCGCTGGGCATCCATCTCGGCCTGGACTTTCTTGCCCATCGCGCGGCGCAGCAGGTCGGCGTCGCCCAGCGAATAGCCGGCCAGGATCTGCGCTGCCTGCATCACCTGTTCCTGGTAGACGAAGATGCCGTAAGTCTCGCCCAGGATGCCGGCCAGCTTCTCATGCGGGTACTCGATCGCCTCCAGCCCGTTCTTGCGGCGGCCGAACAGCGGGATGTTGTCCATCGGACCCGGGCGATAGAGCGAAACCAGCGCGATGATGTCGCCGAAGTTGGTCGGCTTCACGGCCGCCAGGGTGCGGCGCATGCCTTCCGATTCGAGCTGGAACACGCCGACGGTATCGCCGCGCTTGAGCAGTTCGTAAACGGCAGGATCGTCCCACCCCAGCGTCGACAGGTCGATCGAGACGCCGCGCCGCTCCAGCAGGTCGCAGGCCTTGCGCAGCACCGACAGCGTCTTGAGGCCGAGGAAGTCGAACTTCACCAGCCCGGTGTCCTCGACATATTTCATGTCGAACTGGGTCACCGGCATGTCCGAGCGCGGATCGCGGTAAAGCGGGATCAGCTGTGCCAGCGGGCGGTCGCCGATGACGACACCGGCCGCATGGGTCGAGGAATTGCGCGGCAGGCCTTCCAGCTGGACCGCCAGGTCGACCAGCCGCTTCACCTCGGGGTCGGTATCGTACTCGCGGCGGAAATCGGCGGCGCCGTTGAGCGCGCGGTCGAGCGTCCAGGGATCGGTGGGATGGTTGGGCACCATCTTGCACAGGCTGTCGACCCGGCCATAGCTCATCTGCAGGATGCGCCCGCAGTCGCGCAGCACCGCGCGCGCCTTCATCTTGCCGAAGGTGATGATCTGGGCGACGTGGTCGTGCCCGTACTTGCCCTGCACGTAACGGATCACTTCGCCCCGCCGGGTTTCGCAGAAGTCGATGTCGAAGTCGGGCATCGAGACGCGTTCCGGGTTGAGGAAGCGTTCGAACAGCAGGCCGAGCCGCAGCGGGTCGAGATCGGTGATGGTCAGCGACCAGGCCACCAGCGAGCCGGCGCCCGAACCGCGGCCAGGCCCCACTGGAATGCCATTGTCCTTGGCCCACTTGATGAAGTCGGCAACGATCAGGAAGTAGCCGGGAAAGCCCATCCCGATGATGATCTGGATTTCGAAGTCCAGACGATCGGCATATTCGAGGAAGTCCTCTCCAACGCCTTTTTCGCGCAGGATTGCGTAGGCGGCCTTGCGCTCCTCTCCCTCCAGCGCCAGCGCTTCGGCAAGGTCCTGCTCGGCGGCGTCCGGCCAATAGGGCGCGAGGCGCTTGGCCAGGCCCGCGCGCGCGTCGCCGGCCAGCATCCGCGCCTCGCCCTCGCGGTCGCCGGCAAGGCTGGGCAGCAAGGGCTTGCGCTTGGGCGGCGCATAGGCGCAGCGCCGGGCGATGACGAGGGTATTCGCCAGCGCCTCGGGCAGGTCGGCGAACAGCTCCTCCATGGCCCCGGCCGGCTTGACCCAGCGTTCGGAGCTGGAGCGCGGCCGCTCGGCGGCATCGACATGGGTCGAATTGGCGATGCACAGCATGGCATCGTGCGCGGCGTGGAAATGCTTCTCGGCGAACTGGGCCGGGTTGCTGGCCACCAGCGGGATGTCGTGCCGATAGGCCAGTGCGATCAGATCCTCCTCGCTCTCGTCCTCCTCGGGCTCTCCGGTGCGGGTGATCTCGATGTAGAGCCGGTCGCCGAACAGCGCCCGCAAACTGTCGCAATAGCTTTCCGCCGCCTCGTGCCGGCCCTGCGCATAGAGCCGCGCCAGCGCGCCCTCATGACCGCCGGTGAGGCAGATCAGCCCGTCGGCATGCCCGCGCAGGTCGTCCAGTTCGACATGCGGATCGAACTCCAGCGGCCGATCGAGATGCGCGCGGCTGACGAGATGGCAGAGATTGAGCCAGCCGGCCTCGCTCTGCGCGAACAGCGCCAGCCAGTCGATCGGCGGCTCCTGCCCCGGCGCCGCTCCGCCTCGCTGGGGCCTTGCCACGGCCAGGAACGTGCCGATGATCGGCTGCACCCCTGCCCCCCTGCACGCTCCGGCAAAGGTCGGCGCGCCATAGAGGCCGTTGCGATCGCAGATCGCGGCCGCGGGAAACTTGCGTTCCTTGGTCAGCTTGGCGGCGGCCTTCGGATCGATCGCCCCGTCCAGCATGGTGAAGCTGGAGAAGATGCGAAGCGGAACGAAGGGAGCGAAAGCCATGCCCGGAGGATATGTCCGCTTTCCAGGCGGGATCAAGAACGGCGCGCCATAAAGCCGGGGAAACGCGACGCCGCGCTGGCCAAACCCGCGAACTTGTGGTTCACTCGGGCAAAGGGATGCGTGCCATGGAGGGAGAGGACATGGACAACGGAATCGCCGGGCAAAAGCCCATCGTCGAGCGGGTCAAGGCAATCCTGCTGAAACCGAAGGAGGAATGGCCGGTAATCGCCGCCGAGACCACGCCCCCGGGAGCCGTTCTCAAGGGTTACGTCCTTCCGCTGGCCGCGATCGGCCCACTCGCCGCCTTGGTGGGCGGGCAGCTTTTCGGCTACGGCGCGCTGTTCGTGCGCTACCGCCCGGGGCTGGTGACCGGGCTTACCACCGCGATCGTGAGCTACGTGATGGCCCTGATCGGCGTCTTCGTGCTGGCCTGGATCACCAACTTCCTGGCGCCGAAATTCTCGGGGACCGCGAACAAGGCTGGCGCGTTCAAGCTGGTGGCATGCAGCATGACGGCGGGCTGGGTCGCGGGCGTCTTCAGCCTTGTCCCGGCGCTCTCGGTGCTGGGGATCGTCGGCCTCTACAGCCTCTACCTGTTCTATGCAGGGGCGCCGGTGCTGATGAAAGTGCCGGAAGACAAGGCGGTGGGCTTCACGGCGGTCACCGTGGTCTGCGCGCTCGTTCTCGGAATCCTCGCATCGGCCCTCACCGCGTCGATGGTGGGCCTGTTCGCCGCGCCCGCGATGTTCTCGCCCGCCGATCACGAACGGGTCGAAGGCAGCGTGTCGGTGCCCGGGGTCGGCACGGTCGATGTCGGCAAGCTCGATGCCATGAACAAGCAGCTTGAAGACGCGGCCAACGGAAAGACCAAGGCCGTGGCGGCGGACAGCCTCAAGGGCCTGCTGCCCGAAGCCATCGGCCCTTATGCCCGCACCGCGCTCGAAACCGTGGGCGCGGGCCCCATGGGCACTTCGGCGCAAGCGAAGTACACCGCCGGCGACAGGAGCTTCACCTTGCGCGTCGCCGATCTCCATGGCCTGGGCGCGATTGCCGGCATGGGCGCGGCGATGGGGGTCGAGCAATCGAGGGAAGACGCCGACGGTTACGAGAAGACCGGCACCGTCGACGGCCAGATGCAGACCGAGGCGTGGAACAATTCCAGCCAGAGCGGCAAGTTCGGACACATGGTCGGCAACCGCTTCCTGGTCGAGGCCGAAGGCTCCGCCGGCAGCATCGACGAACTCAAGTCCGCGGTGGCCTCGATCGACACGGGCAACTTGGAGAACCTTGCAGAATGAAGGCCAACCCGCCCGCTCCGCCGATGCCGAAGCGAACAGCAAGCGCGCAGAACTGGCACCCAACCGCTGATGGCCCTTGCCTGCGATGTCGGAAACGTTAAAGGGAACCCCGTACTTGAGACCGCTCCGCGATCCCGAGTATCCGTCATGGGCCGGTGAGGTGGCCTTCAGTTCCACCTCCACGGACCACGCCTGAAGTGTCGGGGAGTAGCGCAGCCCGGTAGCGCGCCTGCTTTGGGAGCAGGATGTCGCAGGTTCGAATCCTGTCTCCCCGACCAATATTTCAAGTATATGTAATGAGCTATACGGGTAGCGAAAGCTGCCCGTTTCCGTATGGGCGCATTGAGTAAGTATCCCCCGGCAGAGCCGGGGGCTTTACGATGTGAGCCGCTCAAAGCGGCTGGTTCAGGTCGCTAACGCGGCCTGACGGTTTGGAACGGCTTTGTTGCACAACTCGAGATGGGTCTGAATCATCCTTTATTTGGGATTACTACCCGACGCGGACTGTATTGGGCGTTCCGATTTGCGAAAAGCGATTGAGGATTGCGGCACGGACTTTGAGCTCGGTTATCTGACGATCGAAGGTGCGCGCCATGACGCGCTGACCGAGCAGCTTGAAGCAGTGTATTTTCGTTTCGACGAGGCTGCGGCGATGATAGCCGCTCCACTTCTTCCAGATAGTGCGCCCGAGCCGTTTGATCGCACGCAGCGTTTCATTGCG
>NZ_FOOR01000026.1 GCF_900113255.1 Novosphingobium sp. CF614 | reverse complement strand
CGGTTCCAAACCGTCAGGCCGCGTTAGCGACCTGAACCAGCCGCTTTGAGCGGCTCACATCGTAAAGCCCCCGGCTCTGCCGGGGGATACTTACTCGCCATTTTGAAACCTGTGTGCGGATGTTCGTCCATTTCTGATTTATGAAGCCGCTCCTGCTCGGAATCGATTGGGCTACACTGCAGGCGGCTGGCGACACCCTGATCCTCGATATCGCGCGTGACGAAGTCGAACTGGATGAAGATTGGGATGATGGCTCCGGCTGGCTCGCCGCTCTCGCGCCGTTCCGGGCCGATCTCCTCGCGGGCGACCTGCGGCTCTTCTATCTGTTGTGGCTGGGAGCGGTCGAGAGCGACGGGCTGGGCGATGACGAGATCGAACCCATGGGGGGCTTCGGGCCGCTAACGGGGGCGCTCGGAACATTCGCGGAGTTTTTCGGCATCGATCCGGATCTTGTGGAAGCTGCCGCCGATCACCATGAAGCTGCGCCGGCAACATCTCCCGACGCTGCCCGAGCCGTCATCGCGGCCATGACCGATCGTGAGAAGACGGACCTGCTCACACGCCTGTTCGATGGTGAACCCCATATCTCGGCGGAACTGCGCGCCCTCGTTCGAACGCGGCTGGGGGTGCACTATGCTGGCTTGTCCAGCGGAACGCGGACCGCAGGCGAGTTGCGGTCCCGCGCCCGCGCCATCCGTCTTGCTCGCGACCGGGTGAAGGCCGAGAAGGCTGCGGCTGACCGCCGTCGGCAAGCGGAGGACACCGAGAAAGCCCGCATAGCCTGGATCGAGGCCGTTGCGCGACGCGGCGAGGGTGCATGGCAGGAGGTGGAAGCCGAAATCGAGCGCCGCAACGCCGCCGGCTATGACAAAGCCGCCAGTCTTCTGTTCGATCTGCGTACCACCGCCGAGATTCGCGGCACGCTGGCCGAATTCGGCCAACGACTTCATGGAATCCGCGAGCGGCATGCTCGGAAGGAGCGTTTCATTGAACGGCTGACGACCATGGGCGAGTCTCGACAATCTTTGTAGGAGACGCGACACCCACTTACGCCCGAGTGTTGCGGATTTCCAGCATTTCCAGTGCTGGCATGGTTCCTGCTTTGTCATCGGAAAATGCTGCAGGAGACCTCCCATGGCCTACAAGATCATCGCCTCGCAATGCACCGGATGCAGTGCCTGCGAGTTCGAATGCCCCAATGCCGCGATCTCGATGAAGGGGGACACCTTCATCATCGATCCGAACAAGTGCACCGAATGCGAAGGCCAGTTCGATCATCCGCAATGCGATACCGTTTGCCCGGTTCCCAAGACCTGCGTTCCGGCCTGAGTTGTTTGATCCGGGTGAACGGCTGATGACGGATGACGACCTCGGCTTGGCGCTCGACTGGAAGGGCCGGCCGGTCCGCTGTCGCGAGTGTAATCACCTGGCGATCAACGCGATGGGGCTTTGCGCCAAGGGCAAAGCCTGCATCCGCGATCGCCGGGCGCGGCGGGTGGAACGGTTCCTGAAAAGCAACCCGGATCTTGCCGATCAGTACCTCGATCACCCGTATTTCGAAGTGCGAGCGGGGGCCGCGCGTCATGCCAATCTCTTTCGCCTGCCGCCGCTGCTCGACGATCCGGAGCCCGAAGTTCGCGCCATGGCGACGCTCAGGATGCCGGAGGAGCGGATCCGCCACATGATTCATGACGAGGATACCGACGTGCGCATCGCTGCTGCCTCGCGTCTCAAAGGCGCGGATCTGATCCCCGCCATCAGGGATAACGCCTACATGGTGCGCATCACGGCGGTGCGTCGCATGCCGACCGAGTTGTTGCCATTGGTGCGGCACGATCCCGATCCCGAGGTGCGGGCCTGGGTGGCACGGCGGATCGACTTGTGCGCGCTGCCCGATATGTGCTTCGATCCCGACCCGCTGGTGCGGCGCGAAGTGGCGGAGCGTCTGCCGCAGGACCAGCTCCGCCTGTTGATCGCCGACAGCGACTTTCGCGTGCGCTTCACCGTAGCGGAACGCATTGCCGAGGAAGAACTTGCGTCGTTGCGGGACGATCCCGAGCCCGCGATCCGCGAGCTTGCCCGTGAACGCATTAGCCGGGTTCCGGTGCTTGCCCATCTTCTCGAACCCAAGCCTGCGCCGCTGCGCCTGCTCGATTTTGCCTCTTCATTTCCGGATCAACCGCCCCCGCAACAGCCGCCGAAGGAACCGAGCCGATGAAAGTCATGATCCGCCGCGCGGAGGGCGTGTTGTCCGCCTACGTGCCCAAGAAGGACCTTGAGGAGCCGATCGTCGAGACCGAGCATGAAACCCTATGGGGCGGCTGGGCGAAGCTGGCCAACGGCTGGGTGCTCGAACTGCCGGATATGGCCGACGACACCCGCCTTCCCATTACGGTCGAAGCGCGCAAGCGCGCCAGCGTGGAGGACTGACCGGTGGGAGAGACGCTTCTGGAAAATCCGCTGGTCCTGCTGGACGAAGTGATGGCCGGCCTGAAGGCCGGGATGACCGTGCCTTATCTGGGGCCCGGCATATCTGCGCTGGGCCGGCAGGAAGCGCCGATGACGCCGGAGGATCTGGCGGCCTTCTTCGCGACGAAGACGACATTGCCCAGGCGTGCACAGGGAAATCCATGGGCGGCCGCGCAGTATATCGAGAGCTACCGGTTCCGCGACACGGTGACGCTGTGGATGAAGGAGGCGTTCGCTGCCGCGGTGTCGCCATCGCCGTTTCATGCCTGGCTTGCTGGGTTACCCGCGCCGCTGATCGTCGATACTTGGTACGCGGGCGAAATGCGCGCCGCCCTCGGCCAGCGCAGCGACTGGGCCGAAGTTCAGGGCATCACCCGGGCGGGGATCGGCGAGGACCGGTGGTTCCGCTTCTATGACGCCGCCGGCGATTCCCTCAAGGAGGGCGCTGCCGGGGCGGCGAAGACCTTGCTCTACACGCCGCATGGCGGAATCGCTCCAGATGCGAATTTCCTGATTTCGGATGCCGACTATGTCGAAGTGCTGACCGAGATCGATATCCAGACGCCGATCCCAGAAGAGGTGCGCCGCCGCCGCACCGGGATGAGCTTCGTGTTCCTCGGCTGCCATTTTCACGATCAGCTGCTGCGCATTTATGCGCGTCAGGTGATGAAACGTTCGTCCGACCGGCACTATGCCGTCGTCGACCTGGCGGCGCTGACCCGCAATGAGCGCCGCTTTCTTGAAGAGCAGGACATCCGCATAATCGACCTGCCGCTGGCCACCGCGCTTGAGCGCCTGATGGCCTGACCCACTCCTCACCGGGACCGGCCTTCAGACCGGAGTGGACCCTGCGCCGTCTCCTTTCCAGCGGGAGGCGGCGCTTTTTTCAGGGGCCGACAACGGTGAGCGCGGGCGTCCGACATGTCGCAGTCACGACATTGGTACAATTCGCACGGGCCATTTGCGACAACTGTTGTTGCGATGCGGCATGAAAGGTTCGGAATTCCGCGATTTCCGGGTTTGGCACGGTGTTTGCGAAGCAGCATGCATAGTCACGAAGCCGGCGGCAGCCCCCGCCACCGAGCGACAAATCGGGGAGTTTCCATGACCGAAGCCCTTATCCCGGATACCTATTCCAGCGAACCCGCTGTCGACATCGCCGACGTCATGCAGAAGTTGGCTGAACACAAAGGCTGCGGCACCGAAGGCGGCAGCGGGAAGGCCTCTTGCGGATCCAGCGCCGGCCCGGCCGACATGCCCGAAGAGATCTGGGAGAAGGTGAAGAACCATCCCTGTTATTCGGAAGAAGCGCATCATCACTACGCCCGCATGCACGTGGCCGTGGCGCCCGCCTGCAACATCCAGTGTAACTACTGCAACCGCAAGTATGATTGCGCCAACGAGAGCCGCCCCGGCGTCGTTTCCGAACGCCTGACGCCCGAGCAAGCTTCGAAGAAGGTGCTCGCGGTCGCTTCGACCATTCCGCAGATGACGGTGCTCGGCATTGCCGGCCCTGGTGATCCGCTCGCCAATCCGGGCAAAACGTTCGAGACGTTCCGCCTGATTAGCGAAGTCGCGCCCGACATCAAGCTGTGCCTTTCGACCAACGGCCTGGCCCTGCCCGACTGGGTGGACGAGATTGCCAAATACAAGGTCGATCACGTTACCATTACCATCAACATGGTAGACCCGGAAGTCGGCCAGCACATCTATCCCTGGATTTTCTGGGAGAACAAGCGGCTGCAGGGCTACGAGGCTGCCAAGATCCTGACCGAGCGCCAGCTTCTTGGCCTGGAGATGCTTACCGAACGCGGCATCCTGGCCAAGATCAACTCGGTGATGATCCCCGGCATCAACGACAAGCATCTTGTCGAAGTGAACAAGGCGGTGAAATCGCGCGGCGCCTTCCTGCACAACATCATGCCGCTGATCTCCGCGCCCGAGCACGGCACCGTGTTCGGCCTCAACGGCCAGCGCGGCCCGACCGCGCAGGAGTTGAAGGCCTTGCAGGACGAGTGCGAAGGCGACATGAACATGATGCGCCACTGCCGCCAGTGCCGCGCCGACGCGGTCGGCCTCTTGGGTGAGGACCGTTCGGCCGAGTTCACCACCGACAAGATCATGGCGATGGAAGTCAACTACGACGCCGAGGGTCGCAAGGCCTATCAGCAGGCGGTCGAGGCCGAACGCCAGGCCAAGGTCGAGGCGAAGAAGAGTGAACTCGACGGCCTCGATGCGGCCGGCGACATGAAGATACTCGTCGCCGTCGCCACCAAGGGCCACGGGATCATCAACGAACACTTCGGCCACGCCAAGGAGTTCCAGATCTACGAACTGTCCGCCAAGGGCGCCAAGTTCGTCGGCCACCGCCGCGTCGATCTCTACTGCAAGGGCGGCTACGGCGAGGAGGACGCGCTCGATACCGTCATCAAGGCGATCAATGATTGCCACGCGGTGTTCGTCGCCAAGATTGGTGGCTGCCCCAAGGCGGACCTCACCGCCGCCGGGATCGAGCCGATCGATGCCTACGCGCACGAGTTCATCGAGCAGTCGGCGCTGGCCTGGTTCAAGGGCTATCTTGCCAAGGTCGAGGCGGGCGAGATCGTTCACACCGAACGCGGCGACGCAGCCATCCGCCAGGGTGCGCTGCTCAGCCAGGCGAGCTGACGGCCATGGCCTACAAGATCGTCGCCAGCCAGTGCACCAACTGCACCGCCTGCGAGGCGCTCTGCCCGAACCTGGCGATATCCGAGGCGAAGGGCACTTTCGTCATCGATCCCGCCAAGTGCACCGAGTGCATCGGCCACTTCGATACCCCGCAGTGTGTCGCCATCTGTCCGGTGGACGATACCTGCGTGGTCGATGCGGTCTACCCCCGGTATCAGGCTTGAGGGGGGCTGAGATGAGCGATCGGCTGCTCTTCGAGGGTTTCGGCGGGGCATCGGACGCGGTCGAGCGTTCGATACTCTCCAGCCCGCTGCTGGGCGGCGGGCTTCCCGCGGAGGCCCGCCAGCACCTCGACCGGGCAGCCGAACGCTATCACCTGACCGACGTCGCCGAGACGCACCTGTTCGCGGCGGAGAGCATCGCACCCGATCATGCCGCAGTGCTGATCGCGCTCTACCGCTTCTATTTCTACAAAGGCCGCCTCCTCGAAGCCCTCGATGTGGCGCGGGTCTGCGTCGAGAAGGCGATGCGGCTCAATGTGCTGGGCGAAGACTGGCGCCGGGTGCAGCCCGAGGATGCCGCCTTCGGCGAATGGGAAGCGTTGTTGCCGCGCTTCTTCCTCTTCAGCCTCAAGGGTTACGCCTACCTCTCGATGCGGCTGGGCAAGCTCGATCAGGGGCGGGAAGCGGCGGAAAAGCTGCTCGAACTCGATCGGCGTGACCGGATCGGCGCCCAGGTGCTGATCGATGTCCTCGATCGGATGGAGGACATCGATGAGTAACATCGTTCGTGACAGCGAAGTCGTCGAGCTCAACGGCCCCCCCGCCTTCCGCTACGGCGAACGCGTGCGGGCCAAGCGCCTGGTGCGCAACGACGGGACATATGCCGGCAAGGAAATCGGCGACTTGCTGGTAAAGAAGGGCGAGGAGGGGGTCGTCGTTTCGATCGGAACCTTCCTGCAGCAGTTCTACATCTACGGCGTCGAATTCCTCGAAAGCGGCAACCGTGTCGGCATGAAGCGGCGTGAGCTCGTTCCGGTCTGGATCGACGAGGAAAACGATGAATTGCCCAGCGCCCTGCAGGCGAGGGCAGCGTCATGATGGACATTCGCACGCCCGCCTATGGCTGGGGCGAACGTGTCCTGGCCACCGCCGATATTGTCAACGATGGCAGTCATCCTCAGGTGGCGCCCGAGGCGCTGCTGGTGGCGGCGGGGACGGTGGGCGAAGTGGTTAACGTCGGCCACCACACCGACAGCAACACGCCTGTCTATCTCGTCGAGTTTGCCTGCGAAGTGACCGGTCCCGTTGTTGTCGGCTGCTTCGAGGAAGAGCTGGCACGGCCAGCCGGAGGTCAGGGCTGATGTCGGTCGGAACAGCGACCAGGCACAGGCGGATGGCTGCAGCCAGCACGGCGCGCCATCCCAATGAGATGGATGCGATGCGCGTGATTCGCGCAATCGAGCAGCGCGAACGCTACCGCTATGTCCATCCCACGGTTTCGCCGGTCGAGAGCGGTTATCTGGTTCGCAGCCCCTGCTGTTCGCGCAATATCGATCCCGGAGGTGGCGAGATCGATGTAGCCTGGCTCGACTGGAATGAGCGGCAGCGGCAATGGACACTGCTGCGCAAGGACCACAAGGCGGACTGCTGGATCGAGGACAGCCGCTATGCGCGCCTTGGCGAACTGTTGATGCGCCTTAACGGCGATCCGCAAAAGGTGTTCTGGCAATGACCGGCGAGGAACTCGTGCGCCTCGATGCGCTGGTGCGGGCGCTGCAAGGGCAGGGCGCGGAGGCCCTGGCCTATGGGGTCTCGCGCCTCTTTCCACATCTCTCCACCCGCCGCTGCGATGCCGCCGACGTGCTGGAGGAGCCTTACGCGGCGATCGAGAGCTGCGATCTTCATCTGCTGGACGCCAGTACGCATTGCATCCGCGTTACCAGCGATCCGGTCGAAGCGAACGCGATCCTGATTGCATCGAGGGAGGCGGCATGAACGCGGAAGTGATCTCGATCGAAACCGGAGCGCCGGTGCAGATCACCCTCTGTGATCCCGATCTGACATTGGAGGATATCGAAGCGGTCGAGGCGGTGTTGCGCGGCGACCGGCTGGGCGAAGGCCGGATGGTCGAACGGCTGGAGCGGGCCTTTGCTGCGTATACCGGGCGCGCGCGGGCACTCGCGGTGTCCAATGCCGCGATCGGTCTTCTCATCGCGTTGACCGCCAAAGGCATTGGGCCGGGCGACGAGGTGATCCTTTCGGCGCACGGCTTTCACGAACTTGGCCATGCCGTGCTGCGCAGCGGGGCGACCCCTGTCTTCGCCGATATCGACTACTGGTCCGGCTGTCTGGCGCCTGACAAGGTCGCGGCGAAATTGACCGAGCGCACCCGCGCGATCATCGCTGGCAACACCGCGGGGCATCCCGCCGACTGGCCGGCGCTGCGGGCATTGGCCGATGCCCATGGCCTGTTCCTTGTCGAGGATTCGAGCGAGGCGATCGGTTCGCGCCACAAGGCCGGCATGGTCGGCAGCTTCGGCGCTGTGAGCCTGTTCGATTTTGGTCAGCCCGGCGTCATCTGCTGTGGTGAAGGGGGAATGATCGTTACCGACGACATGACCCTGGCCATGGCCGTGCGCCGCCTGCGTTCGCGCTCGCTGGCCGAGCGCAATTCGGTTTCCGCGAGCGTCGATGCCCCGTTTGGCGCGTCCATGGGGGAAATGGCCGCCGCGCTTGCCCTTTCGCAGCTCTCGCGCATCGACGTGCTGCTGGAGCGGCGGCGCGGGGTGCAGCAGATGTACGACGGCTTCATGCAGAGCTTCGAAGGCATCAAGCCCCCCTACGTTTCGCCCGATGCCGAGGAGGTGCACTGGTTCCTTTACATCGTCCACCTCGGCACGCGCTTCACCAGATCTTCGCGCGATGCGATACTGGAGGATCTGTGCACCGAGGCGATCGAGGCTCACGCCTATTCCAGCCCGCTGCATCTGCAACGCGCTTACCGCGACCGCGGCTGGAAGAAGGGCGACCTGTTCGTCACCGAAAAGGTCGCCGACCGCGCCATCGCCATGCCGTTTCACGCTCACCTCACGCCGGAGCAGGTCGCTTTCATGGTCGCGCGCCTGAAGGACGCCTCGATCAATTCCGGCGCTGGGGCCGCCATTTACTGAAAGACAGGATGACCCAAAGATGACGACGCTTACGATCATGCCCTCCGCCACTGTCATGGCAGTCGAGGAAGGCGACAACCTGCTTGCCGCCATGCTCGCCAGCGGAGCCCGGGTCGGCCACAAGTGCGACGGCGGGGCGGCCTGCGGCCAGTGCCATCTGTTCGTGCTGGAAGGCCGCAAGGGCCTTTCGAAAACGACCCGCGAGGAAAATGAGATACTCGATACGATCGTCGGAGTTGGTTCGAAGTCGCGCTTGCCCTGCCGTGTTACGATCCTGGGCACTGAGGACGTGACGGTCGAAGTTCTCTCGTTCGTCTGAGGAGAAATCCGCCATGCCCATGGATGCCGCCGAAATCGAGGCGCGGATCACCGCCGCCTTTCCCGATGCCAAAGTCCTGATGGTCGACATGGCCGGTGACGGCGATCACTGGGCCGCTCGCGTCACTTCCACCGCCTTCGCCGGCAAGAGTCGTATCCAGCAGCACAAAATGATCTATGCCGCGATCGGCACGGACATGGGCGGCGAACTGCACGCGCTCGCGCTGCAGACTTTTGTTCCAGAAACCTCAGGAGATTGACCGTGGCCACGTCCGACCGCATTCGCAAGCTTGTCACAGAAAACGAGATCGTCGTGTTCATGAAGGGCGTTCCCGCGGCGCCTCAATGCGGTTTTTCCGCCGGCGTGGTGAAGGTGCTCGATGCCCTGGGCCGTCCCTATGTGGGTGTCGATGTGCTCGAGGATCCGTTCCTGCGGGAAGGCATCAAGGAATATTCCGACTGGCCGACCCTGCCGCAGGTCTATGTGAAGGGCGAATTCATCGGTGGTTCGGACATTGTGCGCGAAATGTACGGCAGCGGCGAATTGCAGGCGCTTTTCGAGCAGGCATGACCGTGGCGAGCCTTGCCCGATTGAACCCGCCGCACGGTAGGCTACTGCGTACCAGTTCGCGCAACATGCTCGACGGGATTGTGACGGCTATCGTCCACGGTCCCGTCAATGCGGAGATCGGCCTGCTCGTCAACGACACTATCGTCATCGACGCGTTGGTGAGCAATTCAAGCGTGGCTTCGCTGGGGCTGGAACCCGGCGGACACGCCGTGGCGCTGATCAAGGGCAGCTTCATCACGCTGCTCGACGACGTGCCCGGCCTCCGTCTCTCGGCCCGCAACCTGATCGGCGGCCGCGTGATTGAATGCATCGATGGCGACGTCGAGTGCGAGGTGGTCCTCGACATCGGCGGCAGCCGCGAACTGTCGTCGATCGTAACCATGCACAGCGCGCGCGAACTCGGGCTTCAGCCGGGACGCGAGATTCTGGCCAGCTTCAAGGCCTCGCACGTCATCCTGGCCGCGCGGGATTGAGCGGAGCTGTTTGCGACCTACTTGCCGATTAGCACGTCGCTTGCCTTCACGATCACGGTGACGGCATCGCCGACCGCAAGGCCCAGTTCGGCGATTGCCTCCTCCGTAATGCTGGCGGTCATTATCGTACCGCCAATGTCCACTTTCACGGTGCCGTTGACGGCGCCGGGCGTTATCGCGGTCACCGTACCCGAGATCTGGTTGCGCGCACTGATCTTCATATAACTTCTCCTATGGCAAACGAATTGAGCGTATCTGGCGTCAAAGACCGCCCAATTGAACCAGAGGGGCACCGCCGGCGCGGCCCAGGATGGTATCGACCTTCTGCCGCACCGCCTCGATCCGCAGCGGTTTGATCAGCGCGCCATGCGCGCCCGCGCTGAGCGCAGCGATGCCGAGGCTTTCTTCCTCGGCACCGGCGACGATCAGGATGCGCGCGCCTGGATAGCGGGCCATGATCTCACCGATAACTTCCACGCCCTTCGCGCACACGATCGATAGGCCCAAGATTAGCACATCCGGCAGCAGCCAGTCTTGTCCCTTCTCATAGGCTTCCTCCAGGCTGGCGAGTTCGTGGGTTTCGATCTCGTCGTGCAGCATGAACTGCAGCGCCGCGCGGGTGATTTCATCTTCATCGACGACGAAGATGCGGCGCTGGTCGACGGCTTTCGAGGTTTCGACACCGATTTGCATGGACGGTCTCCAGTTCGGATAGGTTTCCGCTGCCTTCCCAAGCAAGCATCGTTCCATTCTTACTGCAGCGCAAAACGGCGTGGATTCGGGTGCGACCGTGTCGCGGTCTGGTGTGTCTTTTGCGACAAGGTCCGGGCTTTTGTCTTGTTTGCCACATGCGACAAAGCGGGCCGAGACTCGCTCCAAACCACCGGATTTTCGCGATTTTGCTGCGGGTGCGAGAAATTGGCACGACCCATGCAGAGAAGCTGGTGCAGCGAGGGCAGACCCGCTGACCCGCCGCAAACGGAAGATGCAGCGACGGGGAGAGACCGGGGCAGGGCGACCGCTTCGGTGAAGACCGCGCAAACAGCTTAGGAGCACGCAATGTCACTTCGTCAAATCGCCTTCTACGGCAAGGGAGGCATCGGCAAGTCCACGACTTCGCAGAACACCCTCGCCGCTCTGGCCGACCTCGGCCAGCGCATCCTCATCGTCGGCTGCGACCCCAAGGCCGACTCCACCCGTCTGATGCTGCACGCCAAGGCCCAGGACACCATTCTCTCGCTCGCTGCCGAGGCCGGTTCGGTCGAGGACCTCGAGCTCGAGGACGTGATGAAGATCGGTTACAAGGACATCCGCTGCGTTGAATCGGGCGGTCCCGAGCCGGGTGTCGGCTGCGCCGGTCGCGGCGTCATCACCTCGATCAACTTCCTCGAGGAAAACGGCGCTTACGACGACATCGACTACGTCTCCTACGACGTGCTCGGCGACGTTGTCTGCGGCGGTTTCGCCATGCCGATCCGCGAGAACAAGGCCCAGGAAATCTACATCGTCATGTCGGGCGAGATGATGGCCATGTACGCGGCCAACAACATCTCGAAGGGTATTCTCAAATACGCCAATTCAGGCGGGGTGCGCCTTGGTGGGCTCATCTGCAACGAGCGCCAGACCGACAAGGAGCTGGAACTGGCCGAGAACCTGGCGAAGAAGCTGGGCACTCACCTGATCCACTTCGTCCCGCGCGACAACATCGTGCAGCACGCCGAACTGCGCCGCATGACCGTGATCGAATACGCGCCGGAATCGAAGCAGGCCGACGAATATCGCCAGCTGGCGCAGAAGATCCACAACAACGCCGGCAAGGGGATCGTCCCGACACCGATCAGCATGGACGAGCTTGAGGACATGCTCATGGAGCACGGCATCATGAAGCCCGTCGACGAAAGTCAGGTTGGCCTCACCGCCGCAGACCTCGTCGTCTGAGCCAAACGTGCGTTCCGGCCCTTCCTTCGAATTGGGGAGGGCCGGGACCCGGATCACACCAGGAGTGCATCACCATGAGTGTCTCGACCACAACCGACATCGAAGCTGTCAAGGAACGCAACCGGGCGTTGATCCAGGAAGCCCTTGAAGTCTATCCGCAAAAGACCGCCAAACGCCGCGCCAAGCACCTCAACGTCCATGAAGAGGGCAAGAGCGATTGCGGCGTGAAGTCCAACATCAAGTCCATCCCGGGCGTCATGACCATTCGCGGCTGCGCCTACGCCGGCTCGAAGGGCGTCGTCTGGGGGCCGATCAAGGACATGATCCATATCAGCCACGGCCCGGTAGGCTGCGGCCAGTACAGCTGGGCCGCCCGCCGCAACTACTACATCGGCACGACCGGCATCGACACGTTCGTGACCATGCAGTTCACCTCCGACTTCCAGGAAAAGGACATCGTCTTCGGCGGCGACAAGAAGCTTGCCAAGATCATGGACGAGATCGAGATGCTGTTCCCGCTGAACAAGGGCATCACTGTCCAGTCCGAATGCCCGATCGGCCTGATCGGCGACGATATCGAAGCCGTGTCCAAGGCCAAGAGCAAGGAATACGGCGGCAAGACCATCGTCCCCGTCCGCTGCGAGGGCTTCCGCGGCGTGTCGCAGTCGCTGGGCCACCACATCGCCAACGACGCGGTGCGTGACTGGGTGTTCGACAAGAGCGAGGGCAAGGAACTCCAGTTCGAACCGGGTCCCTATGACGTGGCCATCATCGGTGACTACAACATCGGCGGCGACGCCTGGTCGAGCCGCATCCTGCTGGAGGAAATGGGCCTGCGCGTAATCGCTCAGTGGTCCGGCGACGGTTCGATCGCCGAGCTGGAAGCGACGCCCAAGGCGAAACTCAACGTGCTCCATTGCTACCGCTCAATGAACTATATCTCGCGCCACATGGAAGAGAAGTACGGCGTGCCGTGGTGCGAATACAACTTCTTCGGCCCAACCAAGATCGAGGAATCACTCCGCAAGATCGCCAGCTATTTCGACGAGAGCATCCAGCAGGGCGCGGAGCGCGTGATCGAGAAGTACAAGGCGCTGACCGACGCGGCGATCGCCAAATACCGCCCGCGCCTGGAAGGCAAGACAGTGATGCTCTATGTTGGCGGCCTGCGCCCACGTCACGTCATCGGGGCCTATGAGGACCTGGGCATGAACGTGGTCGGCACCGGCTACGAATTCGGCCACAACGACGATTACCAGCGCACCGCCCAGCACTACGTCAAGGACGGCACGCTGATCTACGACGACGTGACCGGCTACGAGTTCGAGAAGTTCGTCGAGAAGATCCAGCCTGACCTGGTCGGTTCGGGCATCAAGGAAAAGTACGTCTTCCAGAAGATGGGCGTGCCGTTCCGCCAGATGCATAGCTGGGACTATTCGGGTCCCTACCACGGCTATGACGGCTTCGCGATCTTCGCGCGCGACATGGACATGGCGATCAATTCGCCCGTCTGGAAAATGGCCCCGACGCCCTGGAAGAAGGACGACGGCGACTACCTCGCGATTGCCGCTGAATAAGCCGCAGACCTCAACACCAGTTCAAGGGAGGCTCACATGCCCCAGGACGCAAATCAGGTTAAGGACCACTTCGAGCTGTTCCGCGGTGCGGAATACACCGACATGCTCGCCCGCAAGAAGGCCGAATTCGAAAACCCCCACCCCGTTGAAGAGGTGGAACGGGTTCGCGAATGGGCCAAGACCGAGGAATACAAGGAACTCAACTTCAGCCGCGAGGCGTTGACCGTCAACCCGGCCAAGGCATGCCAGCCGCTGGGCGCCGTGTTCGCGGCCGTCGGCTTCGAGAGCACGCTGCCCTTCGTGCACGGTTCGCAGGGCTGCGTGGCCTATTACCGATCCCACTTCTCGCGCCACTTCAAGGAGCCGACCTCGTGCGTCTCCTCGTCGATGACCGAGGATGCGGCGGTGTTCGGCGGGCTCAACAACATGATCGACGGGCTCGCCAACGCCTACTCGATGTACAAGCCCAAGATGATCGCCGTTTCGACCACCTGTATGGCGGAAGTCATCGGGGACGACCTCAACGCCTTCATCAAGACCGCCAAGGAGAAGGACTCGGTCCCGGCCGAATTCGACGTTCCCTTCGCCCACACGCCAGCGTTCGTAGGCAGCCACATCACCGGCTACGACAATGCCATGAAGGGCATCCTGGAGCACTTCTGGGATGGCAAGGCCAAGACCGTCGAGCCGCTGAAGCGCGTGCCTGACGGGAAGATCAACTTCCTCAACGGGTTCGACGGCTATGCTGTCGGCAACCTGCGCGAAGTAAAGCGCATCTTCGACATGATGAAGGTCGAGTACACTATCCTGGGCGACCAGTCGGACGTCTGGGATACCCCGACCGATGGCGAGTTCCGCATGTATGACGGCGGCACTACACTGGAAGACGCGGCCAACGCGATCCACGCCAAGGCGACCATCTCGATGCAGGAATACTGCACCGAAAAGACGTTGCCCTTCATCGCTCAGCACGGTCAGGAAACGGTAGCCTTCAATCATCCGATCGGTGTCGAGGCGACCGACAGCTTCATCATGGAAGTTGCCCGCCTCGCCGGCGTTGAGATCCCCGATGAACTGGCCAAGGAACGCGGCCGCCTAGTCGACGCGATCGCCGACTCCAATGCCCATATCCACGGCAAGAAGTTCGCGATCTACGGCGATCCGGACCTCGCCTATGGCCTTGCTAAGTTCGTGATGGAGCTGGGCGGCGAGCCGATCGCGGTCCTCTCGACCAATGGCGGCAAGGGCTGGGCAAAGAAGATGCAGGCGCTCTTCGACTCCTCGCCCTTCGGTGCCGGCTGCAAGGCTTATCCAGGCAAGGACCTGTGGCATATGCGTTCGCTGATCTTCACGGAAAAGCCGGACTTCATCATCGGCAACACCTACGGCAAGTACCTTGAGCGTGACACCGGCGTGCCGCTGATCCGCATCGGCTTTCCGATCTTCGACCGGCACCACAAGCATCGCTATCCGGTGTGGGGCTACCAGGGTGGTCTCAACGTCCTCGTGACGATCCTCGACCGAATCTTCGAGCACATGGACGCGACGACCAACATCCCCTCGAAGACCGACTACTCGTACGACATCATTCGCTGATGTCGGGAGGTGACAGCCGGGTTCCGTAACAATCCTGAGATGAGGTGGCTACGATCATGACGACCCTGAACCAGACCATCCAGGACGTGTTCAACGAACCCGGCTGCGCCAAGAATCAGGCGAAGTCGGAAAAGGAGAGGAAGAAGGGCTGCACCAAGCAGCTCCAGCCGGGCGGGGCGGCAGGCGGCTGCGCCTTTGACGGCGCCAAGATCGCGCTTCAGCCGATCACCGACGTTGCCCATCTCGTGCACGGCCCGATTGCTTGCGAGGGTAATTCCTGGGACAATCGCGGCGCCAAGAGCTCCGGCTCGACGCTTTATCGCACCGGCTTTACCACCGACATGACCGAAAACGACATCGTCTTCGGCGGCGAGAAGCATCTGTTCAAGGCAATCAAGGAGATCGTCGACAAATACGCGCCGCCCGCGGTCTTCGTCTACCAGACGTGCGTGCCGGCGATGATCGGCGACGACATCGAGGCGGTGTGCAAGACGGCAAGCGCCAAGTTCGGCACGCCTTGCGTTCCCATCATGTCGCCTGGCTTCGTCGGCCCCAAGAACCTCGGCAACAAGCTGGCGGGCGAGGCGATTCTCAAGCATGTGATCGGCACCGAGGAGCCGGAATATACCACGCCCTACGACCTCAACATCATCGGCGAATACAACCTCGCCGGTGAACTCTGGCAGGTGAAGCCGCTGCTCGACGAGCTGGGCATCCGCATCCTCTCCTGCATCTCGGGCGATGCGAAGTACAAGGAAGTCGCCTGGTCGCACCGCGCCCGCGCGGCGATGATGGTCTGCTCCAAGGCGATGATTAACGTCGCCCGCAAGATGGAGGAGAAGTACGAGATCCCTTACTTCGAGGGCTCGTTTTACGGCATCGGCGACATGTCCGACAGCTTGCGCGAGATCGCGCGCCTGTTGATCGAGCGCGGCGCCGATCCCGAGCTGATGGATCGCACCGAAGCCGTGATCGCCCGCGAGGAAGCCCGCGCGTGGGAAGCCATCGCGCCTTATGCGGAGCGCCTGAAGGGCAAGAAGGTCCTGCTCATCACCGGCGGCGTGAAGTCCTGGTCGGTGGTTGCCGCACTGCAGGAAGCGGGGATGGAGATTGTGGGCACGTCGGTGAAGAAGTCCACCAAGAAAGACAAGGACAAGATCAAGAAGCTGATGGGCGACGATGCTCACATGTTCGACGATCTCACCCCGCGCGAGATGTACCGGAAGCTGAAGATGGCGGAGGCGGACATTATGCTCTCTGGCGGGCGGTCGCAGTTCATCGCGCTCAAGGCGACGATGCCGTGGATGGACATCAACCAGGAGCGCCACGCCGCCTTCGCTGGCTATCACGGCATGGTAGAGATGGTGAAGGAGATCGATCGCACGCTCTCCAATCCGGTTTGGCAGGAAGTCCGGCGGTCCGCGCCCTGGGAGGCGGCGGGGGCCGTGAGCTGGCAGGACCGGGCGATGGCGGAGGAGGAAGCCGCTGCCAAATTGACGCCCGAGGAATCCGAAGCCGCGCGCCGCGCGGCGTGTGTGTGTGCCTGCAAAGCCGTCAGCACTGGTAGCATCGAGGATGCCGTGGCGGCCGGGGCCTGTACGCGTGAGGCGGTGGCCAAGGCAACCCGCGCCTCGACCGGTTGCGGCAGCTGCGGCGTGTTGGTCGACGAAATTATCGAGAGTTCCGTTGCCGCGGCCATGGCGAAGGCGGCTTAGCCATGGCGCGGGTCATCAAATCCACCAAGGCCTGTACGGTCAACCCGCTCAAGATGAGCCAACCGATCGGTGGCGCGCTCGCTTATATGGGCATGCGCGGCGCCATGCCGCTACTGCATGGATCGCAGGGCTGCACCAGCTTCGGCCTTGTCCTGTTCGTGCGCCACTTCCGCGAGGCGATCCCGTTGCAGACTACGGCGATGTCCGAAGTGGCGACGGTGCTCGGCGGGTTCGAGAATGTCGAGCAGGCAGTGGTCAACATCGTGGGCCGCACGAAGCCGGAACTGATCGGCATCTGCTCGACCGGCGTGACCGAAGTGAAGGGTGACGATCTCAAGGGCTTCGTGAACACCGTTCGCCAGCGCCATCCCGAATTCGACGGCGTCGCGCTCGTCCAATGTTCTACGCCCGATTTCTCGGGCGCCTTCGAGGATGGCTGGTCCAAGGCGGTCTTGGCGATGATCGAGGAACTGGTGCCCGATGCGCCGATGGCCAAGCGCGATGCCAGGCGCGTCAACGTGCTGCCGGGATGCCATCTCACGCCGGGCGATCTGGACGAACTGCGCGATGTGTTCGAGGCGTTCGGGCTCGAACCGACTTTCCTTCCGGATATTTCCGGCTCTCTGGACGGTCATATTCCCGATGATTTTACGCCCACCACGATTGGCGGCACCGGCTGCGAGGAAGTCCGCGCGATGGGCCTGGCAGGAGCGACTATCGCCATAGGGGAGCGGATGCGATTCCCCGCGGAGGCGCTCGAACGATTGAGCAATGTTCCCTATCGTCTGTTCGAGCGCCTCACGGGGCTCGCGGCCTGCGATGAGTTCATGCTGTTCCTCAGCGAGATTTCCGGCCGTCCGGTGCCGCGCAAGTACCGGCGGCAGCGCGGGCAACTGGTCGATGCCATGCTGGACGGGCATTTCCATATCGGCGGCCGCAAGTTCGCGATCGGCGCTGAACCGGATCTGTTGTTCGCATTGGTTGCGACGCTTACCGAAGTGGGGGCGGAGATCGTCTCGGCTGTCACTACCACGACTTCACCGATCCTCGCAAAGCTGCCTTGCGAGCAAGTGCTGCTGGGCGATCTCGAAGACCTTGAGGCGGGCGCCGCTGAGGCCGATATTCTCATGACCCACAGCCATGGCCGTCAGGCCGCCGAAAGGCTGCACATTCCGCATTTCCGCATCGGCATTCCGATGTTCGATGCGCTCGGCGCCGCGCATCTGGTGACCGTCGGCTATGGCGGCACGCGCGATCTGATTTTCGCTGTCGGCAACATGCTGATGCACCGCCACCATGAGCCGACACCGGAAGACTGGCGGGATGCATGGCCTTCGGTTCCTGCCGTTTCACCCGAACCCGAGAAGGAGCTTGCCCTATGAAAGTCGCCTTTGCCACGCAGGATCTGGAGCGGATCGACGCTCACTTCGGTTGGGCCAGGAACATCGCGATCTATGACCTTTCGCCGGAGGGCTGGTCGCTCGATCGGGTCGAGGCCTTCACCGGCGATCTCAAGGAGGATGGCGACGAGGACAAGCTTGCGCCCAAGCTGGAAGCGCTGAAAGGCGTGTCCATCCTGGTCGTCGCTGCAATCGGCGGTTCCGGTGCGGCGCGCGTGGTCGCGCAGAACATCCACCCGATGAAAGTGCCCGAGCCCGAACCGATCGAGGGCATGCTCGAAAAGCTGCGCGCGGTGCTGAACGGCACCCCGCCGCCGTGGCTGCGCAAGGTCATGGCCAAGGACGGCGCACGCACGTTCGATTTTGAAGAAGAGGAAGCGTGAGATGACCGAAGCCATCCTTGATACCCCTGTCGTTGAAGGTTTCGCCGCAGCGCTGGCACGCCAGATGCGGGCGCAGGACACGCATGGCCACTGGGAGCGCAAGAGCGACTACCAGCTTCTCGAACCCTATATCGTCGACAGGGAGAAGCGCCGCGCCATCCCGATTATCGGCGATCCCGATCCCGATATGCTCTGGCGACTTGAACTGTTCTACGGCGCGATGTGCCTGGAGATCGAGCGGCGCTGCGGGCGGATGGTCAGCCCGATGATGAAGATGAGCCATGAGGGCTTCGGCCGGATGGTGCTGATCGCCGGACGTCTCGTCGTCGTGAACAAGCAGCTTCGCGACGTCCACCGCTTCGGCTTCGACAGCCTCGAAAAACTCAACTCCGAAGCGGAGAAGATGATTGGCCAGGCAGTCGAGATGATCGAGAAATTCCCGGCCGTCGCCGACTATTGAGGGAGCACAGGTCCGTGTCCGATGTCGAAGCGGTGAAGGCCGAACTCAAGAAGCTTTCGGCCAAGGCGATGCAGGCGAAGATGGACCTGCATGACTTGTCGGAGGAACTGCCACAGGGCGTCGAGAACGTCATCGCCACCGCCGAGCGCGTGCGCGATGCCTATGCCGCGCTCGACGCCAAGCGGGCGGAGCTCAAGGCCTTGGAGACGGCGGCGTGACCGCGTTCCTGACCCGGGGCGGGCGTGACTGGGTGCCCGATTACCTCGTTTCCATCGATCCCGGCGCCTGCATAGGCTGCGGCCGCTGCTTCAAGGTCTGCGGCCGCGATGTGATGACGCTCAAGGGTCTCAACGAAGACGGCGATATCGTCGATCTCGATGACGAGGACGACGATGAAATCGAAAAGCGGGTGATGGCGATGAACGATGCCGATGCCTGCATTGGCTGCGGCGCCTGCGCGCGCGTCTGCCCAACCAATTGCCAAACGCACGCGCTGGCCGCCTGAAGCAGCGAGAATACTAGCGGTTGGAAGTAATGGGAGAGGGCCGGAGACGCGATGGACGGATGAAGGAAAATGACGATGGGACGCGCCGAATCGATCTACGCAGAACTTCTCGGGCAGGGCGGGAACGCGCATGTGCTTCCCTTCGACGTTCACGTCGTCGCCTGCATTCTGGCCCTGTCGCTGTTCGAATCCGAACGTGACGGGATCAGTCTCGCCAAGGCCACCGGCCTTGACGGGGAGGAACTGAACGAGCTGTGCAGGCAGGTTTTCCCGCGCGTCAGCTTGCCCGAGGCGGGCGATCCGAGCATTGGCAAGGAGGAGCAGGCGCTGCGGGATATCCTCTGGATGAACTGCGCGGAGGCCTCGGTGTTCGAACTGCTGCTGGTGCGGCTGGTGGCCCGGCGCTGCCAGCGACCCAATCATCTCTGGCAGGACTTGGGCCTGGCCAACCGCAACGAACTATCGCTGCTGATGAAGCGGCATTTCCCGCGCCTGGCGCTGAAGAACAGCGCCGACATGAAATGGAAGAAGTTCTTTTATCGCTTGATGTGCTCGTCCGAAGGCTTTCGCTTGTGTTCCGCTCCGGTCTGCGCCGAGTGCGACGATTTCGACGCCTGCTTTGGCACCGAGGATGGCGAGGCGATGCTGGCGCGGATCGCCAACGGCAAAGTCGTTTCGGCACAGGAGCTGCGCCAGTGAAGCAGGATTTCGAACATGCCGTCTTGGCGATGGTCCGCCGGTTCTATACCCTCTCGCTCCAGGACGACCTGCTGGGGCCGATGTTCCGGGCCGAGATATCAGACTTCGATGAGCACTACGGCATAGTCGCCGATTTCTGGTCGCACGCGCTGCTGGGAACCGATCGCTACAAGCGCGGCACGCCCTATGCCCACCATACCAAGCTGACGGTGGAGGAAGCCCACTTCGATCGCTGGATGGCCGCGTTCGAACAGGCGGTGGAAGAGGAGCTTCCCGAACAACTTGTCGGTCCCGCCATGCAGCGCGCCCGGCACATGACCCAGAGTTTCAAGATGGGTATGTTGCCGCTGCCGGCACCGAAAACCAGGCCTGCCGGTGTGTCGACATGATGTCAGCGGAGCTTTTCGCCGTCTGCGCGCTGGAGGACATTCCCAACCGCCGCGCCGTTCCTTACGTGCTGGGCCGGCGAAACGAAACCGGCGACGTGGTTCCCTGGCCCATCTTCATCCTGCGCTGGGGGCGCAACGTGCGCGCCTATGAAAACCGCTGTCCGCATCGGGACACGCATCTCGACTGGGATCGCGGCGAATTTCTCGACGCGGACGGCACGCGCATTCAGTGCGGCAAGCACGGCGCCCTGTTCGATCTCGGCACCGGCCAGTGCGTGGACGGCCCGTGCCTCGGCAAGGGCCTTACCCCGGTCGACGTTACCATCGATGCGGAAGGGGATATCTGCCTGATCGGCGTCGATCTGGTCGAGGAGGACGATTTCGATAGCGGGCAGGGGGCGGAATAGGTCCGCCCCCTTAGGCCTGTCATACCGGCCGGTTCTCATTGCGATTACGCACGGGTTCCATGGCGACGACGCCGTCCTCATAGGAAATTTCGGGGAACGGCATTGTCGTTCCAGCGAGTGTCGCGAGCACGTATTCCAGCTTCTCGGCGCCGTTCATCTTCTTGACGTCGTTCTTGTCGATCCCGGTCAATTCGAGGGTCTCCTTCCACACCGTGGACTCGTCGAGCGGCAGGACCTTCGCGATCACGCCGCCGGGCAGGGCGACGGTGTACTTCTTCAGGAAATCGATGTTGTTGACGAAAAAGACATAAGTGCCGTCCGTCGTGAACACCTCGGCCAGCACCTCGCCCACGTCCTTCAGCCAGGCGAAGTTGTGGAGATAGCTGACAAGGACTGGAATCTTGCCGGTGGCGGCATCCGCGACGGCGAGCACCTGCTCAATCGAATAGGCCGGAGGCCGCGCTTCGTCGGCGACCTGGTCCTGAAAGGCCAGCGCGATATCGCCGCGGAAACCGAAGGTTCCGGCCTTGGGCAGCGGCTCCTTGAGCACGGCGTTGAACAGGCGGTGCTGTGCATCGAGCGTGCCGAAGGCGGTATCCTTCAGGCGCACGGTATCGAGTGTGGTCATCATGATCTCCTGCTGGACTTGCGCGAAGGTTCGTGCACGCGCCCGCTACGCAAGAACCGGGCCGTTTTGCGCGAATCTCCCGCGCGTCCCGGCAGCCCGCGCATAACCGTTTCGGCTTTGTGTGCATCGCAACATTGGTGCTGTTGGGATTGTGCCAAAGCCGACACGGATACGTAACAATTTCACCGGCGCTTCGCGGATTCTCGGACATTCCCGCGATTGGCACGGTGCTTGCTGCACTGCCCTCACAAGACCCCAACGAGAGTGGCTCACGATGATCGTACTCACCGACAGTGCAGTCCAGGCCGTCCGCAGCGCCATCGACAAGGCAGACGCGCAACCCGCTGGCTTGCGTATCCAGGTCGAAGCGGGCGGCTGCGCCGGCTACCAGTACAAGATGGGCCTCGTCGCCGTGCCCGATACGGACGACCTCGTCGTCCAGAGCGGCGGTGTCAGCGTGTTCATCGACGAGACGAGCCAGCCGCTCATCGCGGGCACCACGATCGACTTCGTGGTGGCGCTCGAAGGGTCGGGGTTCACTTTCGACAATCCCAACGCATCGAACAGCTGCTCGTGCGGCAAGTCATTTGGCTGACGGAGACCGACAATGTGGGAATATAGCGAGAAGGTCAAAGACTACTTCTTCAACCCCAAGAACAGCGGCGTGCTGGAGGGCGCGGATGGCGTGGGCGATGTCGGTGCGATCAGCTGCGGTGATGCGCTGCGGTTGATGATTAAGGTCGATCCTTTAACCGAAATCATCACCGATGCCCGCTTCCAGACGTTCGGCTGCGGTTCCGCCATCGCCAGTTCCTCGGCCCTGACCGAACTCATCATCGGCAAGACCATCGAAGAGGCGATGAAGATTTCCAACCAGGACATCGCCGACTTCCTCGGCGGTCTGCCGCCCGAAAAGATGCACTGTTCGGTAATGGGCTACGAGGCGTTGCAGGCTGCCGTCGCCAATTACCGCGGTGTCGAATGGGTCGATGACCACGAGGAAGGCGCCCTCATCTGCAAGTGCTTCGGCATCGACGAGGGCATGATCGAGCGCACCGTCCTTTCCAACGGCCTCACCAGCGTCGAGGAGATCACCAACTACACCAAGGCCGGCGGTGGCTGCTCGACCTGCGCCGAAGGCATCGAGGGCGTGCTGGAGCGCGTCAATGCCGAGATGGTGGTCAACGGGCTGCTGGCCGCCGACCGTGCCTTCGATCCGACCCGCGCGGTGCGCAAGGTCAAGGAGAAGAAGGTCGTTCCCGTCAGCGCCGGGGCCAAGGCTCCGCTCACCACGCTGCAGAAGATCCGCTTGATCGAGGAGACCATCGAGCAGATCCGCCCCTCGCTCCAGCGCGACGGCGGCGATTGTGAGTTGGTCGATGTCGAGGGCAACCGGGTGATCGTCAAGCTCACCGGCGCTTGCGTCGGTTGCCATCTGTCGAGCGCCACGATCGAGGGCGTGCAGGCCCGCCTCGTCGAAGCGGTCGGCATGCCGCTGCTCGTGATCCCCGCCGCGCCCGTTCACTGACCGATCCGAGGAGAGCCCTCACCATGGAACCGACCCCGGTCTATCTCGACAACAATGCCACCACCCGGACCGACCCGGACGTGGTGCAGGCGATGCTACCGTTCTTTTCCGAACAGTTCGGCAATGCCTCTTCGATGCATGCCTTCGGCGCCGAGGTGGGTTCCGCCCTCTCCGCCGCGCGCAAGCAGCTTCAGGCCCTGCTGGGGGCGGCGTTCGATCACGAGATCGTCTATACCTCGGGCGGAACCGAGGCGGACAATACCGCGATCTTCTCCGCGCTGGAAACCCAGGTGGGGCGCGACGAGGTGATTACTTCTGCGGTCGAGCATCCGGCGGTGCTGAGCCTCGTCGCTCATCTGGAAAAGACCGGGCGGGCCAAGGCCCACATCATCGGCGTTGACGCCAAGGGCCGGCTCGACATGGAGGCCTATCGCAAGGCGCTCGGCCCCAAGACCGCGATCGTCTCGATCATGTGGGCCAACAATGAAACCGGCACGATCTTCCCCGTTGAGCAACTGGCCGAATTGGCCCATGCCGCTGGCGCGCTGTTCCATACCGATGCGGTGCAGGCGGTCGGCAAGCTGCCGATCAACCTGGCCGAGAGCGAGATCGACATGCTCTCGCTCTCCGGACACAAGTTGCACGGGCCCAAGGGGATCGGCGCGCTCTATGTCCGCAAGGGTACGCGCCAGCGCCCGCTGATCCGCGGCGGCCACCAGGAACGCGGCCGCCGCGCGGGCACCGAGAACGTGCCGGGCATCGTCGGCCTAGGCAAGGCGGCCGAACTGGCATTGGCGCACATGGCTGACGAGCAGACCCGTGTCGCCGCCTTGCGCGACCGATTGGAGAAGGGCTTGCTGGAGGCGATCCCCAACAGCTTCACCACCGGCGATCCGGCCACGCGTCTCCCCAACACCGCCAATGTCGCCTTCGAATACATCGAGGGAGAGGCGATCCTGCTGCTGATGAATCGCGAGGGCATTGCCGCCAGCTCGGGTTCGGCCTGCACATCGGGCTCGCTCGAACCCAGCCACGTGCTGCGGGCGATGAACGTGCCCTACACCGCGGCCCACGGTGCCATCCGCTTCTCGTTCAGTCGCGAGAATGGGGAAGCCGATGTCGATCGCGTGCTGGAAGTCATGCCCGGCATCATCGCACGTCTGCGCGAGATGTCTCCCTTCTGGCGCGAGCGCGAGAAGCAGGGCGCCGCCTTTAACCCGACTTATGCCTGACCCTATCGCCTGAGGAAGACCCCGACCATGCTTGCCTATCAGCCCCGCGTTATCGTCAATGACAGCACGCTGCGCGATGGCGAGCAGTCTCCGGGCGTGGCTTTCAGCCTCGAAGAGAAGCTGACGATCGCCGCCGCGCTGGACGCGGCCGGGGTCGACGAGATCGAAGCGGGCACCCCGGCCATGGGCGCCGAGGATGTCGAGGCGATCGCGGCCATGGCGCAGCAAGCCAGGGGTGCGGAAGTTATTCCCTGGTGCCGCGCGACCCGCGACGATGTCGATGCCGCAGCGCGGACCGGCGTTTCGCGCGTGCACCTCTCGGTGCCGGTCTCTGACCGCCAGATTCGCGCCAAGTTTGGAACGGGGCGGGCCGATGTGCTGAGGCGCATCGAGGAAGTGGTGGGCTATGCGCTTGACCAGGGTCTGCGCGTCTCGATCGGCGGCGAGGACGCCAGCCGCGCCGATATTGATTTTCTGAAGCGTGTTGTCGTTGCCATCGAGGAAGCTGGCGGTCATCGTTTCCGCTTCGCCGATACGCTGGGTGTGCTCGATCCTTTCGGGACCTGCGACCTGTTCCGTGAACTGGCGCGCGAAACGGATATCGAGTTGGAATTCCACGGCCACGACGATCTTGGCCTTGCCACTGCGAACACCCTGGCGGCGGTGCGGGGCGGGGCCACCCATGTCAGCGTCTGCGTACTGGGGTTGGGTGAGCGGGCAGGCAATGCACCGCTTGAGGAAGTCGTCGCGGGGCTGGGCGAAACCTTGGGGCGGGCGACTGGTGTGGATCTGACCCAGCTGCCGCACCTTGCCGAGATCGTCGCGCGGGCGGCCTGCCGTTCGATCCCGGAAAACAAGCCGATCGTCGGCTCAATGGTTTTCACGCACGAATCGGGTATCCACGTTTCCAGCCTGCTTCGTGATGCCGGCACCTATGAAGCGCTCGATCCGGCTCGTTTCGGGCGCGAGCGGCGCATCCTCCTCGGTCGACACTCCGGACGCGCCGCCATCAGTTCCAGCCTCCGCTCGATCGGGCTGGAAGCCGATCACCAGCGGCTGGAGCGCATCCTCGCGGATGTTCGCGCGCGGGCTCTCTTCACCAAGCAGTCGGTGGAACTGGCCGAGTTGGCGCTGATTCACAGCCGGGCGACTATGGCGGAAGGGATCGTGTGATGCCTTTCGCGACACTCGTGGATCAGGTCTCGGCGGTCAAGAAGAGGCGCCGCCCCTCGCTGCTGGCGATGGTTCGCGAAGACATCGCTTGCGTTACCGCGCGCGATCCGGCCGCGAACAGCCGGCTGGAAGTGCTGCTGACGTATCCGGGCGTCCACGCGATTGTCTGGCACCGCATCGCCCATCGCCTGTGGCATGCCCGGCTGCGCTTTCCGGCGCGCTTCCTCTCATGGTTCGCGCGGCTTATCACCAATGTCGATATCCACCCCGCCGCGACGATCGGCCGTCGCTTCTTCATCGACCACGGCGCTGGCGTCGTGATCGGCGAAACCGCCGAGATCGGCGATGACGTCACGCTTTATCACGGGGTGACGCTGGGCGGCACGAGTTGGTCCCCCGGCAAGCGCCATCCCACTCTGGAGGACGGCGTGCTGGTGGGATGCGGGGCCAAGATCCTGGGGCCGATCACGGTGGGCAAGGGCGCGCGCGTCGGGGCCAACAGCGTGGTGGTCGATCCGGTGCCGCCGGGAATGACCGTGGTGGGCATTCCCGGCCGTCTGGTCCGCGCCGCGTCCGATCGCCGCCGTCTGAGCGGCCGGATCGACCTGGATCATCACCTGATGCCTGATCCGGTGGGAGAGGCGATTGCCGAACTGCTCGACCGGATCGACTTCCTCGAAATGCGCCTGGCCCCTCGCGAAGGCCGCGAGCCCATCTGCCCGGAGGACAGCCATGAACCTGCTTGATGATCTCCAGGGCCTGTCGAGCGCGGAGGATTTCTTTACCTTTCTCGGCGTGCCTTACGAACCGTCCGTGGTGCATGTCGCGCGGCTGCACATCATGCGGCGCATGGGACAATACTTGCATGGCAGCGAAGTGGAAGGTGCGCTTGAAAGCGCCGATGAAGACGCGCTGCTGGCGCTCTGCCGCGAGCATCTGGCGCAAGCCTACGGGGACTTCGTCGCCTCCAGCCCGATCGAGCAACGCGTCTTCAAAGTCCACAAAGATGCGATCCAGCCCAAGTCCGCACCCAGCCGGCCATTCGTGCCGCTCACGGCCCTTACCGGAGAATGACAATGCATATCGTCGTATGCATCAAACAGGTCCCCGACAGCGCGCAGATCCGTGTCCACCCGGTCACCAACACGATCATGCGCCAGGGCGTGCCGACGATCATCAATCCCTATGACCTCTTCGCGCTGGAAGAGGCGCTGCGGCTCAAGGATCGTTTCGACGCCACGGTCACGGTACTTACCATGGGTCCGCCGACAGCCGCGGATTCGCTGCGCAAAGCCCTGACTTTCGGCGCCGACCGCGCGGTGCTGTTGACGGATCGCTATTTCGCCGGCTCCGACACGCTGGCGACCAGCTTTGCCCTGTCGATGGCGCTGAAGAAAGTGGCCGAGGAATTCGGCAAGCCGGAAATCATCTTCACTGGCAAGCAGACCATCGACGGTGACACCGCCCAGGTTGGCCCCGGCATTGCCAAGCGGCTCGATTACAACCAGCTCACCTATATCGCACGCATCGTCGAGACCGACCTGCAAACCGGCACCATCAAGGTGGAACGCCGCGCTGAAGGCGGGCTGCAGGTGCTGGAGACGAAACTTCCGGTTCTCATCACCATGCTGGAGGCGAGCAACGAGATGCGGCGCGGTTCGATCGAGAATGCGCTCATCGCCGCGCGCGCCGAAGTCGTCACCTGGAACGCCGCTTCGGTGGGGATCGAGGATCTTACCAAGTGCGGTCTGCGCGGCTCGCCGACCATCGTGAAGAAGGTCTTCGCGCCGACGGCCCGTTCCGAGAAAGCGGCGATTGTCGCGGCGGAAGGCAGCGTGAATGCCAAGGCGGTCGCGTTGGTCGAGGCGATTTTCGAGAAAACACCGGCTGTCGAGCAGGAACTGCTCGAACAGGCCGCGCATCACTACGTTTGAAGGAGCGCTGACAATGGCCGAGGACAACAAGCCCGCTCCCGCATCCGGTGGCAGCCGGGCGAATACCAAAAAGGAACTGCCCGAGCACTTCAAGGCGTACAAGCACGTCTGGGTGGCGGTGGAGATCGAGCACGGGCAGGTCCATTCCGTCTCGTTCGAACTGCTGGGCGAGGGCCGGAAACTGGCCGACAAGCGCGGGGTGGAACTGGGCGCCGTGGTGATGGGGGATGCCCGCGCCAGCCTGGAAGCGGCTGCGGCCCAGTGCTTCGAATACGGTGCGGACTGCGTCTACATCGCGCAGGATGCGGCGCTGAAGCACTATCGCAATGAAACCTCCACCAAGGTCCTCACCGACCTGGTCAACACCTACAAGCCCGAGATCCTGCTGCTCGGCGCGACCAATCTCGGCCGCGATCTTGCCGGCTCGGTGGCGACCACGTTGCAGACCGGCCTTACCGCCGACTGCACCGAACTCGCCATCGACGATGAAGGCTCCCTGGCGGCTACGCGCCCGACGTTCGGCGGATCGCTGCTCTGCACGATTTTCACGTTGAACTACCGCCCGCAAATGGCAACCGTTCGCCCCCGTGTCCTCGCCATGCCGGACCGCGATGAGGGCCGCACGGGCAAGATCGTCGAGTTCGATCCCAGGCTGGTCGAAACCGATATCATCACCAAGGTGCTCGACTTCATCGCCGACCGCGATACCGACAAGGCCAATCTGCCCTATGCCGATATCGTCGTCGCTGGCGGGCTCGGCCTGGGTTCGATGGAGAACTTCCAACTCGTCAAGGAACTGGCCGCAGTACTGGGCGCCGAATATGGCGGCTCGCGCCCGCTGGTGCAGAAGGGCTGGATCACTTCGGACCGTCAGATCGGCCAGACCGGCAAAACGATCCGGCCCAAGCTCTATATCGCCGCCGGCATTTCGGGCGCGATCCAGCACCGTGTTGGCGTGGAAGGCGCGGACGTGATCGTGGCCATCAACTCCGATCCTAATGCGCCGATCTTCGAATTCGCGCATCTGGGAATCGTCGCCGATGCCATCACCCTGTTGCCTGCCTTGACCGATGCCTTCGCGGCGCGGCTGCGGGTCAACCGTCTCGCCAGTTGAGGAGGAAGCCATGGGCGAATTCAGCAAGCCGTTCGACGCCATCGTCGTGGGGGCCGGCCCTTCCGGCAACGCCGCCGCCTATGTGATGGCGAAGGAAGGGCTCAATGTCCTGCAGATCGAGCGCGGTGAATATGCCGGCTCCAAGAACGTGCAGGGTGCGATCCTCTATGCGGACGCGCTGGAGAAGATCATCCCGAACTTCCGCGAGGAAGCCCCGCTCGAACGCCACGTGATCGAACAGCGCATGTGGATGATGGACGAAAAAAGCCATTCGGGCATGCATTACCGTTCGGATGACTTCAACGAGGAGAAGCCCAACCGCTACACGATCCTGCGCGCGCAGTTCGACAAGTGGTTTTCCTCCAAGGTAAAGGAAGCCGGCGCGCTGGTGCTTTACGAGACCACCGTGACCGAACTGGTCAAGGACTTGTCGGGTAAGGTCATTGGCGTGCGTACCGACCGTCAGGGCGCCCCGATCATGGCCAATGTCGTAGTTCTGGCCGAAGGTGTGAACGGTCTGGTCGGTCAGCGTTCGGGCCTGCGTAACGAAGTCTCGCCTGACAGCGTCGCGCTGGCGGTCAAGGAAATGCACTTCCTCCCGCGCGAGACGGTCGAGGCGCGCTTCAATCTTTCCGGCAACGAAGGCGTCGTGATCGAAGCGATGGGCACCATCACCAGGGGCATGACCGGCACCGGATTTCTCTACACCAACGAGGAATCGATCTCGGTCGGTATCGGCTGCATCGTCTCCGACTTCGCGGAAAGCAATATCGGGCCCAACGAACTGCTGGAAGCGTTCAAGAACCACCCTTCGATCAAGCCGCTGCTCGCAGGTTCCGAATGCAAGGAATATGCTGCCCACCTCATTCCCGAGGGCGGGTACAAGGCGATCCCGCAACTCACCGGCGCGGGCTGGATCGTGGTGGGTGATGCCGGACAGTTCGTGAATGCCGTGCATCGCGAGGGTTCGAACCTGGCCATGACCACGGGCCGCATCGCCGCGGAAACGGTCGTTTCGCTCACCCGCAAGCGCGAGGACATGACGGCCGCGAACCTTGCCGAGTACGAGAAGCGCCTTGGGCAATCCTTCGTGATGAAGGATCTCAAGAAGTACAAGGGCATTCCGGACCTGTTGCACAAGAACAAGGGCAACTTCTTCGGGACCTATCCCAAGCTCATCAGTCAGGCGATGCAGACCTGGTTCCGCGTCGATGGCATCGACAAGATTTCCAAGGAAAAGGCGATCTTCCGCAATTTTCGCGAGACCCGCACCGTGTGGGGGATGATGGGCGATGCGTTCCGGCTGGTCCGGGCGTGGCGCTGAACGGGGGACCAAACGACAGCACAAGGAGTTCGCTGATGAGTGATGTAATCGCGGCGCCGCGCGCCAAGGTGGAAGAGAAGCTGTTCCAGAACCGCTACCTGGTCGATGCCGGCCGTCCGCACATTCGCGTCAGGCCACATACGACGCCCTCGGCCAGCCTTTTGGCAATGACCACGCTGTGCCCGGCTGGGTGCTACACGCAGAACGAATCGGGACAAGTGGAGGTCGCTGCGGACGGATGCCTTGAATGTGGAACCTGCCGGATCGTTACGCGCAACACGGGGGAAGTCGAGTGGAACTATCCTCGCGGCGGGTTCGGCGTACTCTACAAGTTCGGCTAATAGAAGGACAATTTGGCAGTTGCATTTGCGAGCCGCTATCAATTCAAATGGAGCGTACTCGCTGCTTGTCGAATCGGCAGAAATCTGAGACTTTTTCACTCCGATGTCCGTACCCCGACAGTCGATCGGGCGCAGCGGTAGCGGCGGGTATGGAAGATGTCCTGACGGCAGAAAGGTTTCCGTCATGGACAGTAGCGTCAGCCATTCAAACACGTCATCGCCCGGATCGCGCGTGAACACCTATAGCCGGCAACCTAGCCATACGCGGGCGGACATGGCTTTGCGGGGTGTTTACGAGATATCCAAGGTCCTCGCGGTTCCTGGGCGGCTCGAAACGACGCTGGCCAATGTCCTGACACTGCTGGCCAGTTTTCTCGACATGCGCCACGGTCTCGTTTCTCTGGTCGATGAAGGTGGTACGCCGGTCAATGTCGTCGGGATCGGCTGGCGCGAGGAAAGGGCCGGTATCTGGTTCGGACGGTTGCCGGAACTGGCGGTTGCGCGCATTTTCAAGACCGGCATGCCGGTGGTCGTTCCCAACATGGAAAAGAGTTCGCTTTTTCCCGGTTGGAGCTTCGAAGGTCCGGGGCAGGCAGACAGCCGCGTTTCGTTCATCGGTGTACCGATCAAAGACCGCAACAGTGTCGTGGGCACGCTGACGATCGAACAGATCTGGGATGAGACGACGACCTATCACGCGGCGGACGAGGATGTCCGGTTCCTCACCATGGTTGCGAACCTGATCGGTCAGACCATCCGACTGCTCGAAATGGTACAGCGGGACCGGGAGCGGCTGATGGACCAGCAGCGCCTGCTCGAAAAGGAGCTTGTGCGCGAACCTGCGCACAAGGGCATCCCGAGCGATATCGGTATCGTGGGCTCCAGCCCGGCGCTGCAGCAGGCGCTGAGCCAGATTCGCCGCGTCGCACGCAGCCATTCGGCGGTGCTGCTGCGCGGCGAGTCCGGCACCGGCAAGGAATTGTTCGCGCGTGCGACGCACGATTTCTCCCCGCGCGCCAAGAAGCCCTTCATCAAGCTCAACTGCGCCGCGCTTCCCGAATCCGTGCTGGAATCGGAGTTGTTCGGACATGAGAAAGGCGCCTTCACCGGCGCCGTGGCGCAGCGTAAGGGGCGCTTTGAGCTGGCCGATGGGGGCACCCTGTTCCTCGACGAGATCGGCGATACTACCCCGTCCTTTCAGGTGAAACTGCTACGCGTGCTGCAGGAAGGGGAATTCGAACGCGTGGGCGGAACCCAGACAATCAAGGTGGACGTCCGCCTTGTCTGTGCAACCAATCGCAATCTTGAGGAAATGGTGACCAAGGGCGAATTCCGCGCTGATCTCTATTACCGGATCAATGTCGTTTCGATCCGCCTGCCCGCCTTGCGCGACCGGAAAGAGGATATTCCGCAACTCGCGTGTGAATTCCTGAGGCGCTTTGACGAGGAGCATCATACCCAGCACCAGCTTTCGTCTTCAGCGGTCCGCGTGCTCCAGAACTGCTATTTCCCCGGCAATGTGCGGGAATTGGAAAACTGCGTCCGCCGTACCGCCACGCTGGCGCACGAAAACCGTATCGTGGAGGAAGACTTTGCCTGCCGCAACGACGAGTGTCTGTCGGCCACCTTGTGGAAGTCCGCTGTTTCGGCGCCGTTCCCGATCATCCAGCCGCGCACGAGCGGTGCACTGCCGGCTCGTGCAGACATGCCGGCGCACATCGTGCCGGAAAACGATGCGCCCGAAGACTCACCCGTAGACAACGTCAAGATCGGCCGGCACGAACTTTTGAAAGCGCTAGAGACGACCGGCTGGGTTCAGGCCAAGGCTGCCCGCATTCTGGGCCTAACGCCGCGGCAGATCGGCTATGCGATCCGCAAGTACGGGGTCGAGGTGCGAAGGTTCTGATTTTCCTCTTAACCCGTCCTATTCACCAGACCGGGTTTGGACGGTTGGCGGGAGTGTAACCGGGGCAAATTCCGGGGCGTAGAGGGGTATACAAACTGCCTGCGATCTGATTCACGATGTGGATGGTTCCTGGCGACGACATTGGCGATGGCAAGGCAGAGATGGCTCTGCGCCGCGCTGTCGCGGCGCTGGTTGAGCGCTGCGATCGCCTTGAAGAAGCGGTTGAGCGACTGATACGCTCGGCTTGATCAACTGACCCAGGAGGTCTTGCGGTAGGTTTCCGAGTGTGATTCGCTGTTTTCCTCGCAAGTGAGGAGGAAGCGATGGCTGCACCGATCAGGATTACGCGTGTT
>NZ_FOOR01000045.1 GCF_900113255.1 Novosphingobium sp. CF614 | reverse complement strand
AATGAGCAACATCGCCAGCGCTGCTTGATCGCCGAAATTACATCGCCACCCCCCACGGCCGCTCCACCGCTACGTGGGGGATTTTTACCGCTTACATTTGCGCCTCTGGGGGCGCTGGAAATTGCGCTCGCCGCACTGACGGGGGCATTGCTGTTGGTTGCCTGCGAAGTGGAGAAGAAGATCGTCTCAGACACGCCGTGAGCTTAGAAAGTCCCAGCAGCGGGCTCGGGAAACTGCAGCCGCAACTCACGCACTTCGGGATCGGAAACCAGCGATCCTCCATGTGCGCGCATGATCTGGTCGACGATAGCAAGGCCAAGGCCCGCTCCGGACTGGCTGGAGTTTTCTGCCCTGACGTGGCGGTGAACCAACCTCTCGAGTTTATCCGGGGATATGCCGGGACCTTCGTCGCGCACGCGAAGGCAGGGGCCGGGACCGGCCAGTACCAACACCGTCCCCCCCGGCGGCGTTACGCGAAGTGCATTGTCGATGAGATTTCGAACCGCCGCCTGGATTGCTTCGCGCCAGCCCTGAGCCGTCCCATTTTCATCGACGACTTCGAAGGCGAGGTACTTGCCTTCGGATATCGCGGCGGGTGCAAGTGCCGCAGTGCATTCGCGCCCGAGCGTAGCCAGCTCCTGGCTTTGGCGCGGGATGTCGCTCGGCGCGGCGGCCTTGATCTGGGCGAGCAGCAGAAGCTGGTCGATCAGCCGTTGCATGGCCTGCAAGTCGCCCGACAGACGCTTCTTCGCGGTTCCTCCAATCTCCGATAGTTCCAGACGGGCGAGCGCAAGCGGGGTGCGCAATTCATGGGCGACATCGGCGGCGAAAGCTTCCTGCTGGGCAGCGGAGGCGTCGAGACGTCCGAGCAAATCGTTCAAGGCGGCGGCGAAGGGCTGAGCCTCATCAGGGAATTTGGCGATGTCCAGTCGAAAGCCGCGCTCCCGACCGCGCGTTTCCTCGATTTCCCGTGCGGCGTTCTCAAGCGGAAGCAGGGCGCGCCGTACCACGACGATGATCGCGAGAGCTGTCGGAACAATAAACAGCAGGGCGGGCAGGATGACGTGTTCGAAGACCTCGTGCCACGCTTTGCCGGCTGCCTCGCGGGTCGCAAGGTCACTGTAACCCAGATGATAGTCGACAAAGACGATGGCGAGCAGGAGCAGGCTGCTGCACAGGCCCACCGATGCCAGACCCACGAGCAATCGCCGGTAGATGGAGCGACTGGCGTTCATCGCGGGGCGCTTGCCAGCATGTAGCCGACGCCCCGCACCGTGTGGAGCCGGTCCGTCTGGCCATGGTCCTCCAGCTTGCGGCGCAGTCGCGAGATGACCGCCTCGATCGCGTTGGGTGTGACCGGATCGTTGAAGCTGTACAGCGCTTCCTCGATCGTGCCGCGCTGGACTACCGAGCCCTCGCGACGCATCAGCAGTTCCAGCAGATCCGCCTCACGCCGCGACAGGTCCAGCGAATGGCCTGCTACGCTCGCGCTGCGCGTGGCCGTGTCGAAGGTAAGCGCTCCGCTGGTCATGGCCGTGGACGCGCGGTTGCCGGGACGGCGCAGAAGGGCGCGCAATCGTGCCGCAATCTCCTCCACCTCTGCCGGCTTGACGAGATAGTCGTCGGCACCGGCATCAAGGCCGGCAATGCGATCCCCCAGCGCTCCTCGCGCCGTCAGGATCAGCGCAGGCATCATCCGGCCACGGCGACGCGCTTGCGACAGCCAGGCCAGCCCGTCGCCGTCTGGCATCCCAAGGTCAAGAATGACCGCGTCGAACTCCGCGGTGGCCAGGCAGTGTTCGGCCTCGCCCAGCGTGGCCGCGCTATCGCAGGCATACCCTTGGCGTGCTAGTCCGGCCGCGATCAGTGCCGCCAGACGCTCGTTGTCCTCGATGATCAGCAGACGCATGATGGTCGGTACCAGTTCGCGGCGATATGCAACACTAGCGGCGACGCTTCGGCGACGACAAGACCGACTTCAGTCGCGGTCTCCCCGGGCGTCACCTTCGGGGTTCGTACCATGCTCGCCGGATTCCGGCACCTCGCCATTTTCCTTCTCGCCGTTTTCCCATTCTGCCGCTTCGCGTGCCTGCAACTTGAAGGCTTGCGGATCGAGGACGCGAATGCCGGCCACTGCGGCGCCTGCGACCAATAGGGAGAAGAAAAGCGCCAAGGGACCTGCCCGCCGGACGCTGAGGACCGAGGGATGATCTGCCGACTGCTTCTGCCCCGTCACCATGGCGCGCACCAGGTTTTCTCCAGAAAGGAGCGAGGTGGCAACCACGGCTGCGACGTGGATGCCGACGAGACCCAGCAGGAACCAGGCGATCGCTTCGTGCAGGTTCTCCTCTCCGCCGTGCAGCGCTTGCCAACCCGTTGCAATGACGGCGCCGATCATGGCGATGAGCAGCAGCACGGCTATCCCGCCTGCCGGGTTGTGCCCGACAGTCCGTTCGGCACGGGCGGAAGCGAGTGCTTTCAGGTGAGAGAACACGTGGGCGGGCCGGACAAAGCTGGCAAAGAGGGCATGCTCGCCCCCGACCACGCCCCAGACCAGCCGGAAGACGATCAAGACCGCCGCTGCCCACCCTGCGGCCATGTGCCATCCGGCCAAGGCGCTGTCCTCTTCCGAGGAAAGGAAGGCGACCGCGATGGCCGCGACCAGCAGCCAGTGGGACAGCCGCAGGGGAAGATCCCATACCACAAACGTGGCATTGCCGGGGGCAGTCGGGGTTTGCGTAGTCATTGTGGAGTTCCCTGTGTGAATCGGGAGCGGGCCGAGGGGCTATCAGCCCGCTCCCGCAAGGCCGGCTGCGTCAATCGACGGGCCGGTTGGAGCCATCGGTTGACGGGGGAAGGGCCGGAATGCTGACCTTGGGCTGATCGCCCGTGAGCGAGACCAGGAATGCGGTGATGTCGGTCGTTTCTTTTTGCGAGAGCGTCTTGCCGAGTTGGCTCTTGGCCATGACCTTTACCGCTTCATCAAGGCTCCAGACCTTGCCCGTGTGGAAATACGGCGCGGTCAAGGCAATGTTTCGCAGGCTCGGCACCTTGTAGGCATAGCGGTCGGCCTCGTCCCCGGTGACGCTGAAACGGCCGAGATCGCCTGGTGGAAGGAGTTCCGCAGGCGGGGCCCAGGTCACGCCGAACTTGGCGTACATCGCGCCGCCCATGTTGACGCCGCCGTGGCACGCTGCGCAGCCGCTATCCATGAAAGCCTTCAGACCTCGCCGCTCCGCTGCGCCCAATGCCTTTTCGTCGCCGTTGAGGAAGCGGTCGAAGGGGGCGTTCGGCGTCACCAGCGTTGCCTCGTAGGCGGCAATCGCCATCTGGACGTTGCCCATCCGGATCGCGTGCTGGTCGCCGGGAAAGGCCTTGGCGAACATCGTCGAATAGCCGGGAATGCTCTTGATCGTCGCTACCGCTTGTTCGGCGGGCATGGCCATTTCAACCGGGTTGGACACCGGGCCGCCGGCCTGCTCAACCAGGTCCTTCGCGCGTCCGTCCCAGAATTGCGCGGTGTTGTAGGCGGCGTTGAGCACTGTCGGCGCGTTGCGCCCACCATGCTGCCAGCGGTGCCCCAGCGAAGTCGAACGGGCGTCGGCACCGCCCAGGCCGATGTTGTGGCAATCCGCACAAGCGATCGCATGGCTCGCCGAAAGACGTGGATCGAAATACAACGCGGTGCCGAGCGCCACGAGCTCCGGGGTAGGCGTTACGCCGGGCAGTTCGGCCGGCCCTTTGGGCAACGGTTTGAACTGCGCGCGCGCGGCCAAAATCAACGGATCGCTGCTGGTTGCCAGCGGACTGGCTTCGTTTGTGCTGTCGGAAGCGCTGCAACCCGTGAGCGAAAGCGCCGCGAACCCAGCCAGAGCGAAGACCTGTTTCACTACATATCCCCGTTGAACTTCAGGGGCGAGTTACGATCGCTGTCTGACGGCTAGCTGACGCATTCCGATTGATGTCACGATCCGGCAATGGCGCAGATTTTCCACCCTTAGCTGGCCGACGCCGCTGGCAAAAATGCCCAAATTATCTACGGGAGAGCGGCCTATTGCACCTCGAGATACGCGAGGTGCAATAGTGACATTGCCATGATTTGCACAACAAAGTTTGTCAATTTAGAGTCCCCTGACTAGGAGGAACCCCTGCGACTTCAGTCGGATACTGGCTTCAGCCGCAGACTCGCGTGGTAGCCTGTAACCTCGGGAAAAACGGAAGCTTCACGCCTTCGGCGACTTCCGTTTTTCCCGAGGTTACAGGCTATGGCGTATCGCTCCGGTTGTCACACGACATTTCATCATCGCTACCATCTCGTCTGGGCACCGAAGTACCGGTACAAGGTGTTCATCGGCGATGTGCGCCTCAGGGTGCGCGAGATCATCAAGCAGGTGTGCAACGAAATGGGCGTGACCATCGTCAACGGCGCACTGTCGCGCGATCACGTGCACATGTTCGTCGAAATCCCGCCGCATGTCTCGGTCGGCGACTTATATGAGGAGGGGCAATAGGGAACTTTCGTCAGGGTGACATTTGTTGCCTTCTCGGTTGTTTCGGTATCCATGGTCTGAGCCCGATTGCATGACGCGGCTCGTTGCCGAGCCAGATCCAACTTGTATACGGTCGCTGTTCGAGACAGCGGCACCAACATCCCGCTTGCGGCGGACAGGGGCTCAGGGAGGACGGGAGCATTCTTCGATAACGGTCTTCAGGACCATTCGCTGACTCGGTCGTCCAACCCGGATCCGCCAGGACTGAGGGGTCCTGGAAGATTGCAGAATTTGGTTCAGCTGACGCGTTAAGCGGTCTTCATGATTGCACCCTCGATGACGACGCCGGCGTTGACATATTTCCATAGCGCGACGAGCAGTTTGCGAGCGAGCGCCACGATCGTCGCCTTCTTGAGACGGCCGCCGTTGCGGCTGACCCGGTCGTCGAACCACAACGCCAGCGCCGATTGCGGTTGATGGCGCAGCCACAGCCAGGCCATTTGGATCATCGTTGTTCGCAGCCTTGAGTTGCCAGCTTTCGAGACCCCCTGGTCGTGATCGACCGAGCCGCTTTGCCAGGGGGGCGGTGCAAGGCCCGCATAGGCGGCAACCTGTCGTCTGTTGTCGAAGCGACGCGACAGACCCTCCGACCACAAGACAGCGGCAAACTCTGGCCCGATGCCCTTCAGTTCGAGCAGCATTGCCGGTGCAGGCGAGACTACCGGCATGGCAGCGAGCATAGCATCGCGCGCGGACTCAACCGCCTTGATCTGCTCAAGCAGCAGTTCGAGCCTGTCGAGTTCCCGGCCGATCTGCGCCTGCATATGTGTCGGCAAAGATCGGCCGTCACCGGTCTTGAGTGCATCCAGTTGCTTACGCCGGTCGCAGTGCAGCGGTTCGTAGCCGGACACGCCCTGGCTGAACAGCAGACCCTTGATGCGGTTGACGTGTCGTACGCGCTCGGTCGTCAAGGCTTTGCGCTCACGCGAGATACGGCGGCGGTCTTCCTCCTCGGGCGTCGGCACCCGGAGCATCGCACACACCCGCGGCTCGCCGCGCTTGTAGGACAGCAACGCCCGCACCAGCGCCTCGCCGTCGATCCTGTCAGTCTTGGCTCGGCGCCGCCGACGCGAGATCGCAATCGACGCCGGATCGACGACGTGACTTTCGATCCCTTTCGCGTGCAGCACGCGGTGGATCCAGAAACCGTCGAGCCCGGCCTCCTGGATCACGATGATCGGGTAGCGCCGTCCGGTCCGCCCCTGCGCCTTCCTGTTGAGCTCGGCAAAGCGCGCTGGCATGCCAGCGACATCGTCGGCCGCCACCATGTGTTTGGACATCTTCTCCCCGCCACCCGGCGACAGCGAGGTGATCAGCCATTTTGAGCGGCTGAGTTCCAAAGAGACAAAAATTGCGCCAAGATCGGTACGGATCGCGGTCGAAGCTTCGGTTCGGGTTGCCGTCGTAAAGGGCATGCTGATCTCCGGAGTGGGTAACTATGCGACCTCACTCTGCACTAGCGCAGGCCGCTATCCACCCTCCTCATGGGATCTTCGTGCGCCGGGCAAAGGGGCGATCATCTCGCAAAATCCAGCAGGAGTTCGAGCACATCCGCAAGCGGTACTGGGGACAACGCTTCTGGCAACGCGGCTACTTCTCGACCACATCCGGCAACATCACCGATGACATCATCATGCGTTATCTCGACCGACATATCCACAAGGATGGCTTGAGCCCCTCCGCATGATCCTACCGGCGTCAGCCGGTGAGTCATTCAGCGAAAGCCTTCGGTCGATGAGCGTGGATCGGAGGCGGGCGATGGTTGAAGCTGCTCACCACCGCTTGTCGATCTCGGCGCAGTGCCGCCTGCTGCGGATCAGCCGCTCGTCCTATTACTACGCCCCGGTGCCAGAAACGGACGAGACGCTGGCACTGATGACGGTAATCGACGAGACCTTCATGGAATGCCCATGGTACGGCAGCTGCCAAATGGCGCGGCACCTGCGACGCGATGGCCGGGATATTGGTCGCCGTCGCGCACGTCGGCTGATGGCGAAGATGGGCCTGACGCCGATCTACCAGCGGCCGCGCACGAGCGATCCGCACCCGTGGCATCGCGTCTATCCGTACTTGCTGCGCAAGTTGGCAATCGAGCGGCCCAACCACGTCTGGTGTGCCGACGTGACCTACATCCCGATGCGGCGCGGATTCCTCTACCTGGTGGCGGTCATGGACTTGGCAACCCGCAAGGTGCCGGCCTGGCGGTTGTCGAACACCATGGATGCCGGCTTCTGCGTCGCGGCGTTGGAGGAGGCACTGGCCCGGTTCGGAAGGCCTGAGATCTTCAACACCGATCAGGGCAGCCAATTTACGTCACAAGCCTTCACCAGCGTGCTGCGCGACGCCGAAGTCCGCATCAGCATGGACGGCCGGGGGCGCTGGATGGACAATGTCTTCATCGAGCGCCTCTGGCGATCCTTGAAGTACGAGTGCGTCTATCTCCATGCCTTCGAGACCGGCTCGGAGCTGCGGGCTGGCCTTGGCCGATGGATCACCTGTTACAACACCCAGCGTCCGCACTCGGGCCTGGCCGGGGAACCCCGGTGGAGGCCTATCGGCGGATCGGGCAATCAGATATCATGGGAGGCATGCCTCCCATGATATCTGATGATCAAACAGGCGGCATGAACGGCAACCGGGATTAGCTTATACCAGAGGCCTTGGCTACTGACTCATGGACTGACCGGTTGATCTGGTGAGCGTTTTTTTGGCCGGGCGCTTCCCAATGGATCGGGATTGTGATTCGATGAGCCTCGCCGATTTTGCGGGAGGGGTCGATGAGCCAGGCGATAGCGATAACAAACTAGGAATATTCAGCAGCGGATTTGCGGCGGCTGATGTCGAAGCAGAAAGATGGCCAAGTGGCTGCGCCAACTTGCGCTGACGCGGTTGCAGCCGCGCCCGTTCCATCCGAAGAAGGACGCCGTGGCGCAGGAGAGTTTTAAAAAAACTTCAGCAGCTTGAGCCGTGATGCCTTGCCGGCAAGTGCGGTCGGCAAGGCGATCGAGGTGTGGTTCCAGGACGAAGCCAGGGTCGGACAGAAGGGCTCGATCGAATATGTCTGGGCACCGATCGGCTCCCGTCCGCCTATGGTGCGCGACAATCGGCATGG
>NZ_FOOR01000010.1 GCF_900113255.1 Novosphingobium sp. CF614 | reverse complement strand
TCAGCGGGTTAGCTCAATCCGGCTTCAATGAGGTCGCGCACAGCGCCAAGCCCCACCCTCAGCGCCGCGCGACCTCACAGAACCCTCCAGATTCCATCCGACTCCAAAATACTCACATCTAGCGGGTCGACTGCTCTGAAGCGGGGAGAAGATCGGTCTCCCCGGCCTGACTCGATGGTTCATTGGTGGAAACCTCGTCTCCTCGCCAGGCCTCCGGCGCCGCGCTGGCCGGCACGCTGCCTGCAAGGGTAAGATCGATAGAGATCGGACGCTCGAACGCCCTGGAAGTCCACGTCTGGATTGCTCCTGTCAGGATCTCGACTACTGCCGCAAACGGCGCGAAGATCGCGCGCAGGCAGGCGGCCAACAGCCGCCATGCCGATCGCAGTAGCGTTCCGATTGTCCTGCCGATGCGCGTCATAACTCCGTTGGCGGCGCGCGGCGGCGCGGCGGTGTAGAGGTCGATCGGCGCTCGGACGGATGCGTTTTCAGACTTACCCTCCGCCTCTTCCGTACTGTCGTCAGGGGGCGTCTCGGGGCTCTCCGGCGGTGCCTCTGCCGCAGTCTCTGGGGCGGCGACGACAGGCACCTCGGGCGCCGCGCATTCTGCTTCTGCTATTACTGTCTCGGCCATTGTCTTAGCGGCAACCGGGAGAGATATCGCAAGTTCCGTGGCCTTCGCTTCGTCTGTTGCTGCCTCTCCACCGTCGTCAGGCGGTATCTCCTGGCTCTCGACCCCGGCTTCTCTCGTCTCGGCAATGTGCGGTTTCCTTGCCAGCCATCGTCGCTTTACAACTTTATCCGGCATGGAATTTGCAGCTTCGACCGGCGTGAAATCGCATAGTTCCGGCCGGCCTACCGCGTAAACAAGCGCACCGCGCACCTTCAGCCGCGACACCGCCGCCGGATCATCGACGACGACCGCGAGCGTCGCCTTCGAACCTTCCCCGACGATCAACGCGCCCGCACGCTGGAGTATCCGGCGCTGGTCTTCCGCAGCCGCCCCCTCGCCGACGAGGACCACCGGCCGGCCACTCAGGCACAAGGAAACCGTGAGACTGTGTCGATCATCCACGTTCGTTTTGCCGAGCCCGTTTCAAGCGGCCGGCGAAACACCAGCGCGGTTGCATATGTGACGCACCGCAGCCCCTTGAGCAAGCCGGTCGCTCGACAGCAGAGGTAGCCGCAAGGCGCGGTATATTACGGCACGATGAAAATCCAGTAGAAGTGGCGCGGCCGTTCACTATTCCATCTTGCAGCGCAGGTTCATAGGGCATGACCGCCAGTTCGCGCTGGGCATCGTGCCAGACTTCATATCGTTGGCGCAGATTGCCCAGAAACCAGGATTGCTCGATGGAGAAGGGGCGGACGGCGACGTCGTGTCATTATCCTACAAAACTCACAAAACGCGGCCCATAGGATAAACTGATAACAAGGATTATGTTAATAAATGCTGTGCATGAATGAGATCCTCGTCCGCCAGACTGGAGGGCGTCCCAAGTCCAATCGGATTGCGCCGAAGATAATGGAATCAGCAAGAACACGGTCACGGCGCTGCGGGATGTTCAGGCGCGAGCACGGATTGCCAAGCGAATCGACCGCATCGCACAGGGCAACTTCGGCGACGCCAAGTCTGTCGGTGACGGAGTGAGCAAACTACGCTTCGCCTTTGGACCGGGAGCCGGGTCTACTACACCCGGCGCGGCGATGTCGTGGTGATCCTGCTGTGCGGCGGCAATAAGGACTCGCAGAAACGGGACCTCGAACGGGCAAAGGTCATGGCGAAGGAGATTTGACGATGGCTATCGAACCAAGCCCTGGGATGCCGCCGAGGTACTGAATACCCCGGCAGATATCGACGCCTATGCACTCCCGAAGAACTGCTGCGCGCGCTGGGCACCATTGCGCGCTTGCACGCGAGACCGGAATCAGTCGGGAGACCCTTTGCCGGGCGTTGAACGACGAGTGTCTTTTCGCCCTCTACCGGAACTGACGCCTTGAGCGACGCGCCGCAGGCGTGACGATCGCGCGACGCGCATAGCAGGGACGCACCTCGTCCCGACACCACCAGGTCAGCCGTGCAAACGTGGAAGGGTCACCTTCGCTCGGCCTGCATCCAGGCTCGCAGCCTGCGGCGCAAGGTGAGCGGGGAAGCGCGGAAAAAGATGAAGGCGAAGAGCTGTTTGGGTGTCGGCGTGCCGTAGCGGCGGGCGGCGGCGCACAGTGGGGCGAACCCCTCGCGCTGCCCGAAAGAGGCCGCCATCTGCGCGGCGACAGTAAGGAAGAAGCCGCTCATCGCCCGGCGCGTGAGGATCGCGCGCAAGCTCAGCGCCCAGATGATCGAGCGGCGCCAAGTGTGCGTGCGGCTCAAGGAGGCGCGCGCCTCGGGCATGTAATAGACGACCAGCGGTTCGGGGACGGTGACAAGCCGGTAACCGTGCTGCTTCACGGCGCGCAGGACGAACTCCCAGTCGTCGTGCTGCTTCATGTCGGCAAAGCGCATCAGGGCGAATAGCGCACGGGGCATCATCAGCGACGAGCATTGCAGGAAGCTCTCCCCGCCTTTCGTCCAGGTCCGCCGGTCGAACAGCCATTCGTCGAGCGGAATACGCTCGTCATAGGCCTCGCCCGGCCGGACGAAAGTGCCGGCCTTGCTTATCACGCGCGACAACGTCATCAGCACGGCCGGCTCGTCCGGTGCCGCCGCGAGTTGCGCGGCGAGCTTCCCCGGCAGCCACTCGTCGTCATCGTCGAGGAGCGCGATCCACGTGCCCGTCGCCGCATCGGCGCCAGTGTCGCGTGCCGCGCCGGCGCCGCGCCTTGTAGGATGGGAGATGACACGCAGGCGCGGGTCGCCGATCGCTGCGAGCGCAGCGCGGGTCGCAGGATCATTGCCGTCGATCACGACGATCACCTCGAGATCCCGCATCGTCTGTGAGAGTGCGGTTCCTACCGCGCGGCACACGAGCGTCGCCCGGCCGAAGGTGGGTATTACGACACTGACCAACGGCATTGGCACCCCTCCGATTGTCCCTGCCGGACGGTTCGCGCACCCACCCAGGCAATGCAAGCGCGTTGAGCTATGCCAGCAGTAATGATAGCGCTCCTCGCCCGCGCGCGATCTGCAATTCCAGCGCCGCGGTTGGAGTGATCTGCATGACCTTGCACCGTCGTCTCAAGCGCGCGATCTACCAGTTGCCGGTCATGGCACCCTACCGGGCACGCCGCACTGACCGCCTCTCGCGGCGCTTTCGCGGGGCGCGGCGGCTTCTTCCGCGAGAGCTGGGAACCACATGAGTGCACGCGCATCGACACGGGCGAAGCCGTCACCGCCGTCGATGTCGTCCGCTGGGCGGCGATGCCGGCCGAGTCCGATCTCGGACGCGCGAACTTCCTGTTCAGCTGAGCCCCTGCCCCGTATCGATGCCGTCTGCGGCTCAGGCCAGCGGCGGCTCAAACAAGATCTGCTGGATGCCCTTGAGTTTCTGTTTGAACTTGCGGACACCGGTCCGCTCGCGGCGGCTGTTGTGCAGATAGGACCACTCCGCCAACGCCTGCTCCAGATCGCCCTGCGCGCCGATCCGTTGCCAGAAGATCGGGAACCAATCGGTTACTGCCTCCAGCGCGACGCTCATGGTCATCGACTTGTTACGCAGGAAGCTGGCGATATTGGCTTCGACCGTGGCGACGAAATCCTCCGCGATCACGAGCTTGCTGTGCGTGCCTGCGCGCAGGATGCCGTTGCGGTAGGCCGGCATCATACCGCCCACCGGTGCCCAGCGCTGTGCGTAGCTGGCGATCACCTTGGTCCGGTCGCGATGCAGATGAACATAGAAGGCATCGTCACCATAGACATCGTCCAACCGGCCAAGATGCCACGAGAGCCGGTTGTCGGCCTCGATATGGTTGGCCGGATAGGCGAACTTGTCCGCGCCGACGAGGCGCACACGCGTCTCATGCCCGGCAGAATAATTGGTAATGTGCTTGCAAGCCTGCACGAACGACCGCGACCCGCAACGGCCTGTACACAGCACGAAGATATTCATCTCTGCCTCCATTGATACGATCGGGATTGCCGATCTGGCCGACTTCTGTGTCCTCCGCGCTTCGGTACGGTACTGCCGTTCAAAATGGTACTCCCCAGGATCGTGGAATTACCAAGATCGACCCGGCCAGTGATGACGTTGCGCCCCTCGAACCTGCCCCGTGTCGCCGCCGTCTTGGAGGAACGCTGGCTCATCGTGCAGTCGCGGTAGATCGCGCCCTCGCTTGACGGCAGTACGCCGTCGCGGGTCATCTCGAAGCGGCAGCGGTCGAACAGCACGTTGTCCGCCTGGTTCAACACCGACGCCGGGCTCTTGCGCAGGATCAGCTTTCCGGTTGGCGACAGCGCTGGATTGTCGGTGAACAGGCATTCGGTAAAGCGCGTCGCGCGCGCCGGATCCGGATCCGCGAAGGGGTGTACCAGGCTGCCAACGAAAGTGCAGCGGTCGAAGCGGTAGCCGGGCTTGTTGGGCCAGGCGGACCAGTTGTCGGTGCCGACGAACAGGCAGTCGGTGAAGCTCACGTCGGCACTGTTGCCCGAATCCGCGACCAGGCCGCAGCCCCGGTTGTCGGTGAACTTGCAGTCCACGAACACGAGATTGCGAATGAGCTTCTTGCGTTGGGCCTCAATGTCCACTCCCGCCCCCGGCGCGCTCGCCACAGAGCCACGGCCCGTGCGGGTAAAGGTCGAACGCTCGATGCGGTAATCCTGTCCGCCGACAATGCTCATGCCCTGCCGGCCGTTGGTGTCGGCCCGCAGATTCACAAACTGGCGCACAACGCCGGGGGTCGGTTCGCGCGGGCCGTCAACGTAGAAGCCGTCGTGCGGCTGATGATGCGCGTAGACATTGATCAGGCGCTCAGGTCCGGTGTTGTTGCGCAGTGCGACGCCGGCACAGCCGATCTGCCACCCCTTGTCGCCGTGCCGGCCGCCGAGCACCAGCGCCGCGGAATTGCCATCAAGCTCGATGTCCTGAATCAGGATGCCACCGCTGCATTGCCGTGCCTCGATCATCGCGGCGTAAGGGCGGGTCATGCCCTCCCTGCCCTTGTGCGCGATATCGGGATTGGGCGATCCATCCGGCAGGAATACGCCATAGCGCTGCCCTGCCGCGCAGCGCAGCTTCGCCCCGTTACCGCGGATCTCGACCGGGCGGCTGCAGTCGGCAAAAGCCAGCAGCCGCGTTGTGGTAAAGCCATCGGGCCCGTGCCGCTGCGTGCCCACGAGATAGGTCGTGCGGCGCAGCACCACCGTGCCGCCGCCAGCTGCGTTCACGGCATCGGACAGACGGGAGAAGGCGTCGCTGTCGTCGGTCCGGCCATCGCCCCTGGCACCGAAGCGCTCGGGCGTGAAGATGGTCTCTGCCGCGGCGACGGGCGCCAAGGCGGCGGCGATCGCCGCGCCCGCGCTAGCGCTCAGCAGCCTTCGACGGTTGAGGACATGTGCGAGCATCAGAGCCTCCACGGGTTGCCTTTTACTATCGCACGGCCGCGGTCATGTCGACGCACTCCCCGATCGGAGCTGCCCATTGTGTCGCACAATATAGAGCTTTCATCGCCGTTGCGGGAAGGCTAGCACTCGGCCGCACGGCCATCGCGTGCGTGGGTAGGTGGGGAACTGGTGATGACGACGCTGATCACTGGGCCGGCGATCACGCCGCGCCCGGCCACAATATCGGCAACACCAATTCGGAGTACATCGGCCGTATGATTGGACTTTCGGCACCAGCATGCGAGCGTGAAGCGGTGAAGACCTGTCTGCCGATGCGGCCGGCCGGCGTGCACGCAATCCGGATGCCGAGCCCGCCGCGCCGGTCGCCAGCCTTCGTCAACCTGTATTGCGTCCATCATCGTGTCTGAGCCGGTTATGGAGGACACGGCGATGGCGCAACCACGTATCGTCGTCGTCGGGCTCGGCTATGTCGGGCTGCCACTCGCGATTGCGCTCGCGCACCGGTTCGAGACGGTGGGAATCGACATCGATGCCACGCGCATCGCCGAACTGGAGCGCCACCACGACCGGACCAACGAGATCGACACCGATCGCCTGGCCAAGACCGGCCTGATACTCACCAGCGATCCCATGGCCGTCGCGCCGGCGGACGTCTACATCATCACCGTCCCCACTCCCGTCGATGCCGCCAAACGGCCGGACTTGTCGATCGTCGAAAGCGCCTCGCGAATGGTCGGTGGGATGCTGGCGGCGGACCGCCGGCCGATCGTGTGCTTCGAAAGCACTGTCTATCCGGGCGTTACCGAGGACATTTGCGGGCCGATCCTTGAACACGTATCGGGCCTCAAGCGCGGCGTCGGCTTTTTCCTCGGCTATTCGCCTGAACGCATCAACCCGGGTGACCGCGAGCACACCATCGACAGGATCACCAAGGTGGTCGCCGGCGAGACCCCCGAGATTACCGAACGCCTCGCTGCCATCTATGGTGCGATCACCTCGGGCGGCACCTTCCAGGCAGCCTCGATCAAGGTTGCCGAGGCCGCCAAAGTGATCGAGAACGCGCAGCGCGACATCAATATCGCCTTCATGAACGAGATCACCCGCATCTTTTCGCTGATGGACATCTCGGTGTGGGACGTGCTGAGGGCGGCAGGCACCAAGTGGAACTTCCTGCCTTTTCAGCCCGGGCTGGTCGGCGGTCACTGCATCGGGGTAGACCCCTATTATCTCGCGCACTGCGCCGCCGCACTAGGGCATGACCCGGCGGTGATCCTGTCGGGCCGCGCGATCAATGACGATATGGGTGCATGGGTCGCCGACCAGCTTGCGCAGCGGCTGATGCCCGCCTCGGATGTCCTGGTGATGGGCCTGACCTTCAAGGAGGATGTGCCGGATCTGCGCAACAGCAAGGTATCGGACGTGATCGCGCGCCTGAAAGCGCTGGGACATAGCGTGGACGTGGCCGACCCGCGGGCGAACCCGGCCGAGGCGATCCATGAGTACGGCTTGCAACTCGTCACCAACCCGCCCAAGGCGAGATACGATGCCGTACTGATAGCCGTGCCGCACGCCCAGTATCGTGCCGCAGGCGCGGCGGGCGCGGCACGATACCTGAAGCCGGGCGGCCTGCTTGCCGACCTCAAAGGTCTGTTCGCCGGTGAGGATCTGCCTCGCGGCGTCGCTTACTGGGGCATCTGACAGGCTCTGGTAGCTTTCGTGCGAGCCGCAAACCCGCTGGAAAGTGCAAAACTGTCGGCAAAATCATTTTCCCGTGTCGCTTCGAAACTCCATTAGGTCTCGTCGGACGCTGCATTGCAATGTAGATAGGCCCGGCCCGAGAGATTTCGACCAGGTGAGGTGCGGCAATTGATTGATAAACAAGCACGGCGCGGAGGCAAAGAGATCGCCGGCCATCGCGGGCGCTCAGAGCTTCGTGCTGCGCGCGCGAATTCAGCGCTCCGCGCGTGATCGCGTTTCTTCTCCTGACCGCAGCTGCCATGCCGGCAGCGGCGCCGGTTGCCGCGCCTGCCGCTCCGGTGCCAGCTGGCCAGTCGGCCGAGGCCAAGCCGCTGCAATCGCAAACTCCCTTCGGCTTTATGACCGCAGGCAAGCTGGCCGACCGATGCACTGAACCTTCCGCCTATTCCATCTCGTATTGCTATGCCTATCTGGCCGGCATCCACGACGCCATGCGCGCTTATGAAGTCTGGCTGGGGCAACGCGAATTCTGCGCGCCCACGGAAGTGGCCCAGAAAGATCTGCGCGATGTGTTCGTCGCCTTCATCACGGCCAACCCTCGCTACCGCGCCGCGCAGGGTGCCTCGGTTGCCGTTGTCGCCCTGAAAGAAACCTATCCGTGCGAACCGGACCGGACGCGACCCGTGCCTGGTCGCAAAAGTGGGACCGAGGGCGGCGATCGTAATTCCGCGAAGCCGCGATGACAAACGGCACCTGCGCACAAGCCGCAACGGCGGTGCCCGAGGCTGGTCGGCCTCCTGCTGGCGGCGCTTTGTGGAAATGGGTCGCCATCCTGCTTCTAATCGGCTCATTGGCCACGGCAAGCATGCTGGCTTTTAACCCGACACAACGATTTCGGCATGGCAGTGCCGGAGCGGCGGGTGCGCAAAAGCAGGCGCTGCCATTCGATCCGGAAACATTGTCGGTGTCCGACCCGGCCGCGCTCGAAGCGCTGACGCCCGAGGAAGCCCAGATCAGCAACGTCGCCCGGCCCATATCGACACTGCCGAACCCCGCGGCGCGGCCGCTAATCGTGCCACGGACGGATGATGTCAGCTACCAGCGTTCGCTCGACTGCTTGACGGCGGCGATCTACTACGAAGCCGCCTTCGAGCCGCTCGAAGGCCAACGCGCCGTGGCACAGGTCGTGCTCAACCGTGTACGCCACCCGCTCTACCCGCACACGGTCTGCGGTGTCGTCTTCCAGGGCTCGCAGCGCAGTACCGGATGCCAGTTCACCTTCACTTGCGACGGGTCGCTCGCACGGATCCCCAACCCGGCGATCTGGGAGCGCATGCGCAATGTGGCGGCTGCGGCATTGGCCGGCTTCGTCTATTCCCCGGTGGGGCTCTCGACGCATTACCATGCCGATTACGTGGTGCCGTATTGGGCGGATTCGCTCGTGAAGATATCCTCCATAGGCCTGCACATCTTCTACCGGATAGACGGCAGCTATGGCCGCCCGCCGGCATTTGCCCAAGCCTATGCCGGAAACGAGCCACAGACTTTCGAACGCACGGCCGCTGGCCGATTCGTGCTGCTCAGCGCAGACGGCAAGCCGTCGCTCGCATCGACCGATCAGACGACGGCGCCGACGGCGCGGCCCATTCTCGACAGCACGGGCAGGATCCTGCCGGCGACCGAAGATGGCCAGGCTCCCCCGAAATTACCGGCAACGACCAAGGCCGGCACGCGCAGCGCGGCGCTGGTAGCGTTACGGGCAGATCACAAGACCGCCGCGACATCTCCTGCCGCTCCGGCGCCGGGCACCGCCAATCGGCGCTGGATCATCGGCATGGACGGCGCCGCGGGGCCGAACAAGCAGGCGCTGAATGCCCCGGGGCTCGACCACTCGCCCGTAGCGACAATTCAATAGACCTCGGTCTTTCGTGCACGCTGGCGGCATGACCTGTCGGCGGTAGGCCGCTCGGTCTGCCGGCCAGCGATCGGGGCGTTGGCGGAAGTCGTGTCATTTGCCGTCGGACTATGCTTGCGCCCGGCGAGCGCCTGGGCAATGCTGGCAAGCGCGGTGGCTCATGAGCTGGAGCGTGGGGCGTGCGGGGCAGCTATTACGATCTTCTGAGGGTCTCTTCGACCGCCTCCCGGGAGGAAATCAAGGCGCGCTATCTCGTGCTGATGCGGCGCTATCATCCCGACGTAAACCAGTCGCCACTGGCGCATGCCCGCGCCGCCGAGCTCAACGAGGCATTTCGGATCCTGATGGATGGGGACCTGCGCGCAGGGCACGATGCCGAACTGGCGCAGCGCCGCCGCGACGTAGTGACGGCACGGGCGGTCTCCCTTTCTCGCGGTTCGCGCTCGAGAGCGCTGGTCGTGCGGCGTCGCCGACCGCTGCTCAGGCGCTATGGCGCACAACTGGCGCTTGCGGTGGTGCTTGCGGCCACGATCGTTGCCGGTTGGGAAATCGAGCGTCGCCTGCTTCTTCGCCCAGACGCGGCCTTTTCCGCTGTCAGCATCGACAACGATAACAGCGAGGCGAAGCAGGCGATCGCGGCGCTGAAGGCAGCCAGCGTCAGAGAGGCAGAGGCGATGCCGCCGGTGTCCAGCACCGCGATCATGGGCGCCATGGACGCGTTTCGGCGCATGGCCGCCGATGGGGACATGGTGAAGGCACGCGCATTCAGCGAACGCTGCCATACCCAGAGGGCCGATATTGACACGTGGGATGCCCTGGACCTCTGTGTGGCGTTCGACCAGGCCGTGTTCATGCGGTACGGCAAGGACCTGTCAGTGCCGGCCGCAAACTATTTCGTGGATCGGCACGATGACGCGGCACATCTCTACATGTCCAGGATACCCAGCATGGACGCAATAGGGATGCGGTTGGATCAGATCCGCGGCCGGGTCGCACCCAAGCCCGACCAAAAATTGCAGGCGCGCACGGCGCAGGCGCTGCATCGCATCGCCAAGTACGGTTGGAAGTTCGCGCGTTCCATCTTTATCGAAGATAATGAGCGAGGCAGCCGGTCACATGATTTTTGACCGGTGGTAGTCGCCAGTAGCGCCGCCGGGGTCAGGAAGGCGCCGTCAATGAGCCGGGCTTTCGCATTTGATCGCCCGGTCGCAGGACGCGGGCGATCTCACGCAAAGTGGTAGCATTGCACTGGACTGAACGCTGTTTCCGCCATACTCGATGAATATCGTTCAACCGTGCGGTGTCAGCAGGAAATGCATTCAGAAGTCGAACGCCTCACTGAAATGGCGCAAGCCGGGGAGCGGATGATCGAGCGGTTGCGGCGGCAGGCGTTCCTGCCGGAGAGCCGCAAGAGCCTCAACATCCACTTCGGGATCGCCGAGGCGGCGGCGCTGCTGGGGTGTTCCACCAATCGCATCCGCATGGCCGAGGAGGATGGGCGGCTGCCCCCTCCCCCGCCTACCGAGAACGGCCGGCGGCCGGGCTATTCGGTGGAAGATCTGCTCAACATGCGCGCTGTCCTGGGCGCCTCCCCTGCCCGCGCGCCGCTGGATGCGCCGGCGATCGTCGCGGTGCAGAATTTCAAGGGCGGGGTCGGCAAGTCGACCGTCACCACCCACCTCGCCCACTACTTCGCGGTGCAGGGTTACCGCGTGCTGGTGGTCGATTGCGACAGCCAGGCCACCACCACCACCCTGTTCGGCTTCAACCCGCATTTCAACATCACGCGCGAACAGACGCTCTATCCCTATCTGTCGATCGACCCGACGCGGACGGATCTGCTCTATGCCGTGCAGAAGACGCCCTGGCCCAATGTCGACCTGATCCCTTCGAACCTCGAGCTGTTCGACGTGGAATACGAACTGGCGGCCTCGGGCGCGGACGGCGGCTCGGTGCTCGCCTCGCGCTTCCGCAAGCTCAAGCGGGGCTTGCAGGAGCTTGCCCAGGGCTACGACGTGGTGATCCTCGATCCCCCCCCTGCCCTCGGCACGATCTCGCTGGCGGTGATGCAGGCGGCCAATGCGCTGATCGTACCGCTGGCGGCGACCACGCCGGACTTCTGCTCGACCGTGCAGTTCCTTTCGATGATGGACCAGGTGACCGGCCAGCTGGCGCAGGCGGGGATCGCCGTCGGCTACGATTTCGTGCGGCTGCTGTGCTCCAAGTTCGACGCCAACGATCCCAGCCATGCGATGGTGCGCCAGATCATGGAGCAGACCTTCGGCCCTGCCCTGCTGCCGGTGCCGATCCTGGAAAGCGCGGAAATCAGCCACGCGGCGCTGCGGATGATGTCGATCTACGAGCTGGAAAAGCCGATCGGCACCCCCCGCACGCACAAGCGCTGCCGCGCCAACCTGGACGAGGCGATGGGCCAGATCGAGGCGCTGGTGCGGCGGGGCTGGGGCGTGGCGCCGCCGGCCAGCGAGCGGGACGTCATCAATGGGCGGGAAATCATTGATGGCTAGGCGAACCAGGCCCACATTCCAACATTCCCACATTTGTGGTAAGCCCGGCGCCTTCCCGCCGAAGGAGCCATGGGCATGAGCCGCCTCACCATCGATATCTCGCCCGAACAGCACCAGAGCCTGAAGGCCATGGCCGCGCTGGAAGGCAAGACGATCCGCCAATATGCGCTGGAACGCCTGTTTTCCGCCCCTGCCCCGCAACCCGGCGATCCGGAGGAGGAAACCGCCTGGCAGGAATTCCTCGCGTTCCTGAACGCGCGCGCCGAAGCGGCCCTGGCCGGCGAGATGTCCACCAAGAGCCTGGATGACATATTCGGGGAAGCGCTCGCCGAGGAACGGGCCGGCCGGACATGAAGTTCTATTCCCTTTCGCGCATGGCTGAACGGGATGCGCTTGGCATCTTTCGCTACAGCTTACGCACTTGGGGGATCGATCAGGCCAACCGTTACCGGCAGGCGTTGATCGCGTGCATCGAGCGCATGGCGGGCGGCGAGGCGGTGACATCGCGTTTCACCGCCGGCGGCAGGCAGTATCTGCAACTGCACTGCCGCCATCATCATATCATCGCCTTTCGAACCGCAGCCGAATTGAGGATCATCGCGATCCTGCATGAAAGGATGGATCTGGTCACCCGCATCGCCGCACGGCTGAAGGGTGGGCAGCCATGATTTTTTGCCTTTCCTACAGCGCAATGTTCACTTTATGTACTCCGACACTTCAGGAACGGGAGTCTTGGTAATGGCCCGCAAGCAATCCGACTATCTCGCCAGCCTGCTTGACGAGGGTGAAGCGCAGGCGCCTGACACCGCCCCCCAGGCCCTGTCGCGGCAGGCCCCCTCCCCTGCCCGCGCCGGCCTCTCGCTGCTGGGCCGCGAGAATGCGCTGGCCCGTGTCGCCAGCGGCGAAGTACGGCAAGTGACGCAGCTGCTGCTCGATCCGGCGCGGGTGCGGATATGGGACGGCAACGCCCGCATCCAGGCCAAGCTGTCGGAACAGAGCTGCCGCGATCTCATCGATTCGATCCTGGCCGAAGGCGGGCAGAAAGTCCCCGCCGTGGTGCGCCATCTCTCCGACGATCCCGATCACGACTACGAGCTGATCGCCGGCACGCGGCGGCACTTCGCGGTGTCCTGGCTGCGCGCCCATTCCTATCCCGAGATGAAGTTGCTCGCGCAAGTCGCCGACCTCGACGACGAGGCCGCCTTCCGCCTCGCCGATATCGAGAACCGCGCGCGCAAGGACATTTCCGACATCGAGCGCGCGCGCAACTATGCCGACGCGATCGACCGGCACTATGGCGGCAGGGCGGTGCGCATGTCGGAGCGGCTCAAGCTGTCCAAGGGCTGGCTGTCCAAGATGCTCAAGGCCGCGGCGATTCCCGATACCGTGCTCGCCGCTTTCGCCAACTTGCACGAACTGACGCTGAACCCCGCCTACAAGCTCGCCACCGCGCTCGACGACAAGGCACGCGCCGGGGCGATCCTCGCCGAGGCCGAGGCGATCGCGGCGGAGAACCGCGCGGCGATCGCCGCCGGGGCCCCTCCCCTGCCCGGCACGGCGGTGCTCCGGCGATTGCTCGCCGCCACCAGCACGCCCGCCCGGCGAGACCAGCGGTCGCTGCAATTCGAGGTCAGCGGGTCGCTGGGACGCACGATCATGGAAGTCAAGGGCGTGACGCGCCACGGTGTCATCCTCCACCTGCCGATGGGAAGCGGCGCCGCCGACGATCATCTGCTGCAGGCCCTGCGCGACGTGCTGGAAACGCTGCGACTGAACGGCATATCGGTCCGCTAGTGCCCTGCCCCGTCATACTTCGGCCTGCCCTGCCCGCCCGGCAATTCGCCCAAAAGTTTCCTCGAGGAAACTTTTCGTGAATCGCGTCCGCAAAGCCCCCGCGCGCAAGGCCGCGACGATGACCGACGAACAGTTCGACCTGTTCCTCCCCTATATCGCCAACCTGCCCCTGCGCGACCAGCGCGAGATGATGGAGCGGCCGTTCTTCAGCCTGGCCAAATCCAAGCGGGTCAAGCCGATCGACTATACCAGTCCCGATGGCCAGGTGCGCGTCCATGTCTCGGCCAATCCCGACTACGGCATGGCGACGATCTGGGATGCGGACATCCTGATCTATTGCGCCAGCGTGCTCGCGGACATGGTCCGCCGGGGGCTGAACGACATGCCGCGCAAGCTGCACATCATGCCCTACGACCTGCTGCGCGCGATCGGCCGGCCCACCACCGGCCGCGCTTACGAACTGCTCGGCCAGGCGCTCGACCGGCTCGTCGCCACGACCATCAAGACCAATATCCGCGCCGAGAATCGCCGCGAGGCGACTTTCTCCTGGCTCGATGGCTGGACCCAGCTCGTCGACGAGAAGACCGAGCGCTCGCACGGGATGACGCTGGAACTCTCGAGCTGGTTCTGGGAAGGGGTGATGATGAAAGGCGGGGTGCTCGCAATCGACCGCGCCTATTTCGACATCACCGGCGGGCGCGAGCGCTGGCTCTATCGCGTGGCCCGCAAGCATGCCGGCGGGGCAGGGGAGGGGGGGTTCGCCATCTCCATGCCGGTGCTGTTCGAGAAATCGGGTGCCGAGGGGCAATATCGCCGCTTCAAGTTCGAGATGCTCAAGCTCGCCGAAAAGGACGACCTGCCCGGCTACGCACTCGCGGTCGAAACCGCCAAGGACGGCGAGCCGATGCTGCGCATGCGCCGCGTGGACGGGAAGGGCGGGGCGGAAATGGATACGGCTGAAAATTCGGCGCTTCGGCAGGTCCAGGACGAAGGGATACCCCCGCAAGGGAGCCCGGCCGCCGCCGAAGCCTCTCCTCTTTCCGAAAAAGTTTCCTCGAGGAAACTTTTTGCGCCGCCGCCCCGTCCGCGAGCGGGCAGGGCAGGGCAGGGCGCCCCGGAACCTGGGGCGATCCCCAAGACCATCGACGCCCGCGCGCTCATCCGCTCCACCATCGCCGGCCTTTCCGACGCCGCCACCCGCGGGTTCATGACCGACGAGACCATCGACCTGCTGCGCCGCGAATGCCCGGGCTGGGACCTCCACGCCCTCCATGCCGAGTTCGAACGCTGGGTCGCCGCCAGCCCCGAACGCACCCCCGCCGACTGGCAGCGCGCCTTCGTCGGATGGGTGCGGCGCCATCACGCCAAGCACCGGCACGAGCTCAGAGGGTGAAGGCCAAGCTCGAGGGCAGGGGCCCCGTTCCCGAAGTGTCGCGTCCACCCCCAGTCCAGCACACGCAATCGCAAGCAATCGGATGCAAAACGTGGGCGATTGAACATCCTTTCGCTCCGCCAGAGGAAAAGTGATTCAAAAGTGGTGCCCCATTTCACCACATCGACACTCCGGGAACGTCGGAGGAAGAGCCTTCGACCCAACGGGAACACCTCATCGACATTTCAGGAACGTGAACGCCGACACTTCAGGAACGTATGCACGACATTCCGGGAACGACCGTGCCGCTGCGACTTGCAGAAATCCGGAACTGCGGGAAGCTCTGCGGGCGGTCTAACCTTGTAACAGAATCCCCAAATACCCTTCTAACCCTTTCGAAGCCTTTGGCGATTTTTAGAAAGGAGGAAGAACCCGCACATAACGCCTGCACGGAGCTGAACAGGAAGTCGAAGCTCTCCTACAGAATGCACGATCAACCTTCGGCAATCTTACGACCAGTATACACTTCGAGATCCCGCATCGAGCCACCCCTTGGCTTGACAGAGGACAACATGGTGGCAATCACCTGCCACGCGTCACCCATCCCGCAGCCGAGAAAATGGAATTCAATGAAGATCTGCGTGATCGTTGCCCGATTCTCCTGGACGGGCGTACCGCTAGCGCAGATCCGGTTCGCGCGGGCGCTTGCGGCGCGGGGGCACGAGGTCGAGCTGGTATTCGGACATGTCGGTGCGGCAGATCGCCTGCCGGATCGCGGCGGTGCGAGCCTGACGGTGCTGGGCCATGCCTCCGCGCGCGGAATGCTGTTGCCGCTTTGCCGTTATCTACGTCGGAACAGACCCGACATCATTTTCTCCTCGCAGGACAATCTGAACGGCGTGGTGCTGTTGGCGGCGCTGATGACCGGTTCCAAGGCAAAGATCAGCGGCTCGTCTCGAGTCAATCCGTTCTTCACCTATTCCAATCGCCCGTTCACCCGTAAGTGGTTGTTTAAGCAGGCAATGCGTGCGGTAATGTGGCGCGCCGATGCCCTGACCTGCGTCTCGCAAGGCATGGTCGAGGAGTATCGCAGCTTCTTTCCCAAGCCTCCGCACGTCGCCGTCCACAACCTGGTAAACGATGCGCCCTCTCGCCAGCGCATGCATGAACCTGTCGACCACCCATGGTTCGTCAACAAGACAACCCCGATTGTCATCAGCGCAGGAACGCTATCACAGCGAAAGGGCTATTCGGACCTGATCGCCGCGTTTGCACAGGCGATCGCCGATGGGCGGGATGCGAGGCTAGTCATCTTCGGCGAGGGGCCATTGCGAGCCGCGCTCGAGCAGCAGGTCCGCGACCTCGGGCTCGAAGCCAGTGTCGCACTGCCAGGCAAGATCATCAATCCGCTCCGCTACTTCGCACGTTCGGACGTGTTCGTGTTGAGTTCGTATTTCGAGGGGCTGCCGAACGCGCTGATCGAGGCGATGATCTGCGGTTGCAGTCTGGTTGCGGCCGACTGCCCGAGCGGGCCTATGGAGATCCTCGAGGGCGGCCGCTACGGCAAGCTTGTGCCTGTCGGCGATATCGGGGCGATGGCAGAGGCGATCCGCGCTCAGCTCGATCATCCGACCGACCCGGCGCTTTTGGAAGAGGGCGTGCGCCGGTTCGGCGAAGATGCCGTGTTGGCACGGCATTTCGAGTTACTCGGTTTCAGCGATCGGGAGCACGCGAGGTGAGTGTGTCTGGTGCCCCTAACTGCGGCCCGAATTTCGTCTTCTCCGTGACCATGCGTTTGCGAGGCGGCTGAGGCGAATGGCAACCGACGATCGAGGTCTCCAGGATACGCAGCCCTGGGCGTTCCGCGCCGATATTCAGGCGTTGCGCGGCTTGGCGGTGCTGCTCGTGCTCTTCTATCATTCAGGGCTGAACTGGGTCCGTGCGGGCTATCTCGGCGTCGATATATTCTTCGTTGTGTCCGGGTTCTTGATCACGCGGATCATCGCGCGCGACGTCGATGCCGGCCGTTTCCGGTACAAGGATTTCTATTATCACCGCGCGCGGCGGATCCTGCCGGCCGCCTTCGCCATGCTGTTGCTGACGACGATCGCTGCCGCCGGGGTTCTGACCACCAGCCAACTCGTCGATTTCCGCGACCAGGTCGTGAGCTCGGTACTGTTCGTCAGCAACATGATGCTGTGGAGCCAGACTGGTTATTTCTCTCGCGAGGCCTGGCAGCAACCACTGCTCCACATGTGGTCCCTGGCGATCGAGGAGCAATATTATATCTTGATGCCGATCGCCATGATGCTGTTGCGCGCTCGCGTCCGGAACGGCGTGATCGCGCTCGCTACATGCCTGTCACTCGTCCTGTGCCTCGCCTTTGTCTGGCAGAACCCCGCGGCTACCTTCTTCTTTCTGCCGACGCGGGGATGGGAGCTGGGAATAGGGTCATTGGCCGCGATCGCGGCCGGCCAGGCCCGGATCCGGCAGTTGGCGAGCCGACTGCTCTGGCCGGCCGCGATCATCGTGCTGCTGATCCCGATCGTTCCGTCAGATCTGCCCCACCCCAGCCTGGCGGCGCTGTCGGTGTGCGTGGCGACGGCGACGATCATCCTGGCCAGGTCGGCGCGTCTGAGCAACTCGGCGCTCATCCGGCCGCTCGCCAAGGTGGGGGATTTTTCCTATTCGCTCTATCTAGTTCACTGGCCGCTCTTCGCGTTGACGCGCGTGCTGTACATGGAACGCGATCTTCCTATGGGGGTCATCGGGTCGCTGATGCTTGCCTCGCTCGGGGCAGGCTATCTGATGTACCGGGTGGTCGAGACTCCCTTGCGCGCAACTCCGCCCGATCAGGCGCGCCGGCTGATCGGCGGACTGGCCGTTGCAGCCGCCGTGCTGGTTATTCTCCCGGTCGTGTTGGTCGAGTTCCGCCCACGCCCGGACCAGCGCGTCCTCGCCCAAGTCATGGGGTTCAAGGGCTGCCTCAAAGAGGGTGCGCCCGAAGTTGCCGTCGGGTGCGGACAATCGCGTGCGCCGGAGATCCTGGTCTGGGGCGACTCCTATGCCGCGCACATCATCCCGGGCCTCGACGCGACGACGAGCCGGCCGATCGAGCAGCAGACCCGCGCAATGTGCGGTCCGATGGCGGATTTCACCGAGCGCGCCGGCATGGCCGAGCAGACCAAGGCGCACCGGTGCCTGACGTGGAACGCGGCCATACTCCGCTATCTCGTGGCTAAGCCCAGTGTGCAGGTGGTCGTGCTCGCGGCGCGCTACGACCGATTCCTCAACCCAGAGGCGGACATCGTCTCGTCGGCGGGGGCGGCCCAGATCCCCCAGGCGCGGCGCAGCGCTGCTGCGGCTGACGCAATCCTGGACACGGCCAGACGCCTCCGAGCGCTGGGCAAACGGGTGGTGGTGATCGCACCGCCGCCAATGGCGAGCTACGATCAAGGGCTGTGCTGGGAGCGCAAGAGCCAGCACCTGCCGCGTTTGGGTCGTTTCGCTGACTGCCGGCTGCGCCCTGATCTGCACGCGGTCCTGGAGGCGCCGACCATCGCGATGCTGGCCCATGTACAGCGGCGCGGCGTGCCGGTGGTCTTCCTTGCACAGGGCATGTGCCGCACGGGGCAGTGCGTCAGCGAATGGAACGGTCGGCCGCTTTACCGCGATGCGGGGCATTTAACTGCGCTCGGCTCGCTCTTCGCGGCCAAGTCCAACGACCTTGGACGAGCTGTCTGGGAACGAGCCCGCTAGTTCCGATCAAGAAGCTTGCCGCACGACCGCTCAAGCGACAATCGTTTACAACAACGCAGACGCCAGAGACGCTGCCATAAGCGATCAGCCGAGCAGGAAGGCGATGTCCTCGTCGCTGAGTGATGGTCCGCCCGCCTGCACGTGGTCGTCCCAGAGCATGTCCGCCAGGTTCTGCTTGCGTTCCTGCAGTGCCAGGATCTTTTCCTCGATCGTCCCGGTCGCGATCAGCCGGTGGACGAAGACCGGCTTGTCCTGGCCGATGCGGTGCGCGCGGTCGATCGCCTGGGCTTCCACGGCGGGGTTCCACCACGGGTCGTAGAGGATGACGGTGTCCGCCGCGGTCAGGTTGACCCCGGCACCGCCGGCCTTGAGGCTGACCAGGATGAGCGGGACCTCGCCTTGCTGGAAACGCCGGACGGGGCGTGCCCGGTCCCTGGTGGTGCCGCGCAGCTGCTCATAGGCGATGTCGGCATGGTCGAGATCGGCCGCGATCAGATCGAGCATTGTAGTGAACTGGCTGAAGACGATGACCTTCCGGCCTTCCTCGATCAGTTCGCCCAGCATTTCCAGCAGGCGGGCGCGTTTCGCCGAAGCCGTGCCTTCGCCCAGGCCGCCAGGCAGCAGCGCCGGGTCGCAGCAGATCTGGCGTAGCTTGAGCATGGCGTCGAGCACGATGATCTGCGAGCGCATCAGGCCGACGCGGTCGATTTCCTCGCGGACGCGCTTCTGCATCAGCAGCCGCTGACTCTCGTAGAGCCGGATCTGCTGATCGGACAGTTCGATCCGTTCGGGAATGAGCGTCTTGGGCGGCAGGTCAGCGGCGACCTGGTCCTTGGTCCGGCGCAGCATGAAGGGTCTGAGCCGGCGTGCGAGCGCGGCTTGGGCAGCGCTGTCGTTGTGCTTTTCGATGGGTGTACGGTAGGCCTTGCGGAAACCCTCGAACGAGCCCAGCAGGCCGGGATTGGTCAGGCTCGCCAGCGCCCAGACGTCGTTCAGGCGGTTCTCGATCGGCGTGCCCGACAAGGCGATCACCTGCTGCGCCTTCAGCGCGGCGGCGGCCTTGAAGCCGGCGGTCTTCGGGTTCTTGAGGACATGGGCCTCATCGAGCACGACCAGCGCATGCTCCCGTTCCGCCAGCAGTTCCTGGTCGCGGGCCAGCAGCGGATAGCTCGTCAGCACCACTTCCGCCCGGCGCAAATCGTCGATGGCTTCGCGCCGCTGGGTTCCATGCCACAGCAGGCATTCGACACCCGGTGCGAAGCGCGCAAGCTCCGCCTGCCAGTTGGGTAGGACCGAGGTCGGGGCGATGATGAGCACCGGGGGCTCCAGAGGCGACGGGGAATCGCGCTTCGCCGCGTGCCGCCGCACGGCCAGGATATGCGCGATCGCCTGCAGGGTCTTGCCCAGCCCCATGTCATCGGCAAGGATGCCGCCCAGGCCCGCCTCGTGCAGTGCGCGTAGCCAGGCGGCGCCCACCTGCTGGTAGGGCCGCAGTTCCGCCACGAGCCCCGCCGGCTTGGCATAGGCGCCGCCGTCGGGCCCGTGCAAGGCGGCGGCGAGCGTGCGCAAGCTGTCCTTGCTGGCCCAGCCCAGCCCGCTGCCGGCCAGCTCGTGCACGGTCCCCATGTCGTAGCGGTTCAGCCTGAGCGTGGCAGCGCTGCGATCGGCCAGGGCCAGGCGCAGCAGCGCTTCGGCCAGCGGCCGCACCGTGCCGAGCCGCATCGCCGTGAAACGGCCGTTCCCGAGCATCACCGGCATGCGATGATCGTCGTCGTGGTCCAGCAGGGCGCTGCCGTTCTCGGCGAGGAGTCGGCGCAAGGCGGGAAGGATATCGATGCGCTGGCCGTCGACCAGCGCCGCCAGTTCCACGTCGAACCAGTCGATTTCCCCAGTCTTGTCCTTGGCGCGCCTGGTCTTTGCCTGCTTGCCCTCGTCCGGGACCAGCGCGAGCCGGGTTTCGTCGCTGTCGAGCGGAACGTAGCCGTAGCGCCAGTCCCGGGCATATTCGACCAACCAGCCTTCGGCCTGCAGCGTCTCGACCTCGTTGATGAGGAATTCGGCGAAGCCTCCCGAGGGATCGTCATCCCGTCCCGGATCGGGCAGCATGTGATCCCAGCCCTGGTGGGATTTGGGATCGAACCCCTTGAGCAGGGCGATCGGCAGCAGCGAGGTTTGCGCCAGGCGGTCGACGGCGGCCTGCTCTGCTTTGAGATCACGGATCACGCGCGTCATTCCGGCCTTCGTCACCGCGATCACTTCGCGCGCAGAAGCCGAAGCGCGGATGCGATGGCCGGCGTAGTCGAACTCGAGGCGGACAAGTTCGGTCGCCTGCACGCGGGACCGGCTGCCCCAGCCCAGGTTCGGCACCGGGCGCTGGACCCGGTCTATCAGGAAGCGCAGGACCGGCCGGGGCGGAATCGAAGCGATCTGCTCGATCACGGGCAGCCGGGGAGGGGCGAGGGCATCGCCCGCGATCTCGGCCCACCGGGCGGCCAGGGCGGGCGCTTCGGCGGGGCCGACCGGCGGCATGGCCAGCAGCCGGCCGGCCAGCGAGGGCGGCAGGCCGGTCTCGATCAGGTCGAGTTCGGCGCGATCGGGATCAAAGACCATCGGCGGATCGCCGGCGAAGACCGGCATGGCCGGGTCGATCGCTGCCAGGCCGATGATTTGCCGGCCGTCCTCGAACAGGCTCCATGACAGGCGGGCCTCGACCGCGGTGTCGTGGGTCGTCACCAGCGGCCCATCGGGCGATTTCCAGCGCAATAGGCCGGCCTCGGCCGCTTCGCGCAGCCATTGCCAGCCATGGGCTCCCCTTGGCGCACCATCGGGCCCGAAATCGCCGCCGAACGCCGCCGGCGCCGTTCTTGCCAGCAGCCGCGTCGCTCGTGGGTCGAGGTATCCGGCCGCATGCGACAGTTCCCATTGATAGGCGGGCCGCCAGCTCTGCTCGCCGGCCCGCAGCCGCCAGGCCCGTACCTTGGGAATGAAACGGTCAGGCACCTTCTCGCCGGCCTGGGCCGCCTTCTTGCCGGTCTTGGCCGGCTTGAACGCGCGCGCGGGCTCGATCACGAAGCAGAGCGGATCGTGCCTGGCCCGTGCGGAAAGCGCGTCGAGCGTGACGGCTTCGAGCCATGTGCCGACCGGGCCGGAAAGCGTCGGTGCCGGCTGAGCCTTCGCCTCGATCCGCAGCCCCGACCTGGCGGCGGGGGAGGGCGGTCGCCGGTCGGGCAAGGCGCCGCGCAAGGCGAACAGCAGCGCCGCGACATGCTTGCAGGAATCGCCCACCGGACAGCTGCACTGGCTGCTTGGAAAGCTGCCATATTCCTCGTCCTCGAAGATGACGGAAGTGAAGTAGCTGTTGCGCCCGCTACCCCGGACCATCGCCCCTACCACGCCCATGTCCCGCTCGACCATCAGCTCGGTGACCCGCCCCTGCCGAAAATAGACGCGGCCGGCCTCCAGCATCTGCGCGGTCCTGACCGCTTCGGATAGCAAATCGTCGGTAATGGGAGGAATCATGACCGGACTTTTGCCGCGTCCGCGCTGGGTGGCAAGGGGGTGAGGCGGTTTCGCAGGGCTATCGCATTTGGCAGAGGATGGAGCGGGCGAAATGGTCGCATCTGAACAGGACAGGGGCTCTCCGTGAGAGCGACGAGGTCTGGTGCCGAATTCGTTCTTGCCTTCCCACACGCCTCTGAGTAGGCCGCCTATCGCACCTGCCGCTCCAAACTGCCTCTGGCAAGTGCGAGGCCGAAGGGGGCGCTGATGCGAATCTTTATCGATGTCGGTGGGCATTACGGCGAAACGCTGAGCTTCGCGCTCGATCCCCAATGGGGGTTCGATCGGATCTACTCGATCGAACCGTGTGCAGCGTGCGTGGCCGTGCTCCGCAGCTATAGCGACAAGCGCCTCCGGATCGAGCCCATCGCCCTGTCCGACCATAACGGCACGGCCGAGTTGCAGGGCGCAGGCCTGCGCGGCGGCAGCCTCTACGCCGGCAAGCGGGTCATCGAACGGAACGAGATTGTGATACGGGCGGAAACCATCACGCTGGTGCGGGCAAGCGAGTGGTTTGCGGCGGAGATTCCTTCCGGTGCGGAAGTGTTCCTCAAGATGAACTGCGAAGGCAGCGAGGTCGACATCCTTTCCGATCTTCTCGACAGCGGCGAACTCGCCAAGGTGGGCAGCGCCTATATCGACTTCGATATCCGCAAGGTCGCGGGCCAGGAGCATCGCCAAGCAGAGATGGAAGCACGGTTGCGCGCGGCAGGCCTCCGCTATGTTACTCCCGAAGAGAAGGGCATCACCGTGGCGACCTGGCTGGTCCGCGATTGTCCGCCGGTGAAGATATCGTGGCGCCAGGCGCTATCGCACCGCCTGCGCCTCCACGCCCCCATGTATGCCCGGGCGACCAATCTCGCGAAGCTGCTGCTTCCCCGCCAGCTATACTGGTGGATCGGGCATCGTTACGGCCGGATGGCAAGAAACGCCTCGAAAGCTTAGTGCTGCTTCGGCAAAATTTGGCCAAGTGGTTTGAATAGTGCACTTCTGCAGCGAGGGCGTGCGCGCCAAGCGATCAAGTATGGCTTGGCGGTCTGCTGCGCCGCGAGCCTGGACAGAACGGAGAACGATCCGAACAGATCATCTCGGCAATCTGCCGCAGCGGCAATCCATGAATGGAATGATAGGTAGACAACGGCTGACAAGCACAGGATAATAACTGTATAGGCTCGCCGCTTTAGAGGCGGATCCGATAGAGCACTTTGGTGACAGCTATTGGGGAGCATTTCCGGGGGTGACGACCGATGCTGATGAGGCGTGATCCTATAGCCTGGCGTTTGGGCAGCAAAGCCGAGAAGCTTCGCGCGCAATTGCTGCTGGGTCTCTTTTCCGGTGTTGTGCTGCCGGCGATGCTGCTCGTCCCTTATCTGGGTCAGGATAGCCGCGCCGGACGCGGCGTCACCCACAGCATCATCGCCGCAACGCTGGCGATCATCGTCGCAACGCTGTCCGTCCGGCGCTTCGCTTCCTTCCCGGGCACTCGCGCCTTCACCTATATCTTGCCTTCCTTCGCCAGTACCTATGGGCTAGCCCTGACGGTGCTGCTGCTGGCGCGGCTCGATTACAACCGCCTGTTCCTGTCGGTTTCGTTCGCCTTGGCGGTGCTGGTTGCGTTCACCATAGCGCTACACATCGCGCGCAACGCGCAACGCCATTTCTGGCTCGTGCCGTTTGGCCGCACCGAGTTGGTGCGTGAAACGCCCGAGGTCAGGTGGGGGGTCTTGACGCAGCCGGATCTACCAAGTGTTTCCAGGAGCGTGATCGTCGCCGATCTTCATCATGATCACGACGATGACTGGGCGCGCATGCTCGCAGTGGCGGCAATTCAGGGGCATGAAGTCTATCACACCAAAGTGCTGATGGAATCGCTTACCGGACAGGTATCGATGGAACACCTTTCCGAGAACAGTTTCGGCTCGCTGGTGCCGAACCTGATCTATGTCCACGTCAAACGGGCGGTGGATCTGATCGGCGTCCTTGTTCTGGCGCCAGTGCTTGCGCCTCTGCTGCTGGGCATCGCTCTGATGATAAAGCTCGGCTCGCCTGGGCCGGTGCTTTTCATTCAGGAACGCATGGGCTATCGCGGTATCCCGTTCCGGATGATAAAGTTCCGCACCATGCACGTGCGCGACGAGGCGAGCGGCGAGGCTGCGCGAAGCGAAGCGATGACGGCGCTCCGCGATCCGCGCATCACACGCATCGGCCACATCCTCCGGCGTAGCCGCATGGATGAGCTGCCGCAAATCTGGCACATCCTGAAAGGCGAGATGAGCTGGATCGGCCCGCGACCGGAAGCCATCCCTCTGTCGCGCTGGTACGAGAATGAAATTCCCTTCTACCTTTATCGCCACATCCTGAGGCCAGGTATTTCCGGGTGGGCGCAAGTGCGGCAGGGGCATGTCACCGACGTCGACGACGTCCGCGCAAAGCTGAAATACGACTTCTACTACATCAAAAATTTCTCTGCTTGGCTCGACCTGTTGATCGCGCTTAAGACATTGCGCACGGTTCTGAGTGGCTTCGGCTCGCGCTGAGCCCCATTTGACAGGCAGAACCTGGCAAACGCGAAGAGCAGGGGGGCTTGCCGTTTTCGGACGCGGCGGAGATTGGATAGCGAAGGTGCGACTGCCGTTTTTTTCCCGATCCCGGCCGACAGTCGATCGCGCACGCACGGCGCCTATCGTACCGCCAGGGCAACGTGTGTACGCCATTGGAGACGTTCACGGTTGCGCGGACGAGTTGCGCCAGTTGCTTGACATGATCGCGATCGATCATGCGGAGCGAGGACCGGCCGCGCAGACTGTGATCTTGCTCGGTGATTTGGTGAACCGCGGTCCCGATTCAGCGCGCGCCATCGGCTACGCGCGTGATCTGCTGGCTTCGGGCGTCGGCCGCTTGCTCAAGGGCAATCACGAGGAGTTGTTCGTGCTTGCCGCGCGCGGCGACCGTCAGGCGGCGCGCGCGCTGATGAGCAATGGCGGATTGGCCACGCTAATGAGCTTCGGACTCGCCGAGGAAGAAATTAATCGCGGCAGCTACGCGGATCTCGTGACGCTGCTGAAGCGGCGGTTGCCGCGCGACGTCGTTACCCTGCTGGACGCGGCGGAGGACAAGATCGCGATCGGCGACTATCTCTTTGTCCACGCGGGCATCCGCCCCGGTCTGCCCATTGCCGAACAGGAGGGGGCCGACCTGCGCTGGATTCGAGAAGAATTCTTGGACAGTCAGGTCGATCACGGGGCCATGATCGTTCATGGGCACACGGTCGAGAAGGCGATCGTGGAATGCGAGAATCGTATAGGGATCGACACTGGCGCGTATAAAAGCGGTGTTTTGAGCGCGATCGGCCTGGAGGGTGCGCAGCGATGGTTCCTCTCCACCGGTTAGATGCGCACACGAAGGTGTTGGGTTGCCTCGCCGGCACGCTTGAGGCATGAAAAGAGCAGGAGAGCGGGCGAAACCCCTCAAGCGTTTGCCGCAAGGAGGAGCAGTTGCATTTTGGGCTCAGGCTGATTGGCTTGGCGGCATGCGCGGCGCTATTGGCTGGCTGCGCCGCAAAGCGGGATGCCAACTTAACCTACAATCCCGGGAATTTCACCGCGCCGGACGAGCTGCCCGTCTCGGATACGCTGGCGACGTACAGGCTGGGACCCGGGGACGTGGTCAACGTGACGGTTTTCAACGTCGATTCGCTATCGGGCGATCGCCAGGTCGACGCTGCCGGCAATCTGACAATGCCGCTGATCGGTGCGGTTCCTGCGGTGGGCAAGTCAACGCAGGAGTTTGGCGCAGATCTCGCTGCGCGGCTAGGCGCGCGCTACCTGCAGCAGCCGCAGGTCACGGTATCCCTGAAGAGTGCGGTAGCCAGGACGGTTACTGTCGATGGTTCTGTAGGCACGCCGGGGCTCTATCCGGTCCCTGACAAGACCACGCTGCTGAAAACGATCGCCATGGCGCGCGGCACCTCGCAGGGCGCCAACCCGAAGAAGGTGGTGGTATTCCGCCAGATCAACGGCCAGCGCAATGCCGCGGCGTTCGACCTGACGACGATACGGGACGGCAAGGATCCCGATCCGATCATCTATCCCAACGACATTGTCGTCGTCGACGGTAGAGACATAAGCCCGGCCTGGGTTACCCTGCTGCAATCCGTCCCGCTTATCGCGCTGTTCTCGCGGTTCTAATCCGCCCCTCTCCGGACTGGATCGATCCCTGTCGTCCAATCACGAGGCAATGTCTGCAAAGACGTGAAAGGCTTGCGATTTTCCGGATAGGCTGGTAGGAGCGGCGATATCTGTTACTTACAACACCTTCTGGTGTGTTTGTCGTAGGAACTTGGAGGTTCAATGCGCAAGGTTGCAATGATTGCTGCTGCAATGGCTCTCGCGGCCCCGCAGGCGAGCACCGTCGCGTTGGCAGCGGAGCCCGATCAGTCCCACACCGGTACGTCCATGCATGGCGATCACCAGGGCCAATACTGGCGTAAGCCGGAGACGATCGTAGTTTCCTTGGCGGCACTCACCGCATTCATTTTGGGGCTCACCGCATTGGGCGGTCACGATGACCCCACACAGCCGGCCAGCCCGTAAGTCAGTCTGCTGTTCGGGGCTATTACGCTAGTCGCAACGCCCACGAGTTATCCTGAAGAGTCCGTGTTGCCGAAGGCGATTCGATGACCATAGGCATATCATGCCTATGGTAACTTTCTGTTCTTTCAGCCTTAATTCCATCTATGGATTTTGCATCCAACTCGCATCGTGCTGTGCAAGATGCGAGCCCTGCCCAGCATGAGTGACTTGCGGGTTTCCAAACGCACTGATAGGCAAGCGTTATTGTCCTGTCGCACCCTCTTGGCGTGCTAGGCATTTGAAGGGGGGAGGGGGAGTGCGCAAAACCATGACAATTTCTGCCCTGATCGCGGCTGCAACCACACCGGCGCGCAGCGCCTTTGCCGCAAGGCCGCAGGCGAACACGTTCTCCCGGGCAGCATTGACCAGGCTTGTTCTGGCCTTCTCGATCTCGCTGGGCGAGCATGCGCGAGCAGTGGCGCCGATGGTGCTTCGGATTCGATCTGGGGCCTCATAGTTGTCACGTATTATCAATCGCTACCTTGCGCCGGTATATCTGTTGTTCTGCTTGACGCTAGGCGGAGCGAGTGCGGCCGGCTTCTTGGCGAACGGCGTGCTTCAGCTTCTTGGCCTACTATGCATCCTTACGGTCGTGCTTTCGGGTGCGCTACCGGAATTGTCGCGCCCAGCCCGAACCCTGATCGTGCTATTCGCGGCGGCGGGGGCACTCCTGATATTTGAACTCGTACCGCTGCCACCTTTCCTATGGAAGTTGCTTCCGGGTCGCGGCCTAGTTGCGGACGGGTTCGACTTGGTGGGCGGGGGGATGCCATGGCTTCCCATTTCCTTGTCGCCAGATGGAACGCTTGGAGCCTTGATGGCGTTAGTACCGCCGGTTGCCATGCTGCTGCTGATCTATGCTTCTTCGGGATATGGACGGCTCTATTGTGTGTATGTCCTAGTGGTCGGAGCGGTCGTTTCCATTTTCCTCGGCATCTTCCAAAAGATGCAGGGCCCGGATTCGGCATATTACATATACGAAGTGACGAACCGTGGCGGCGTGGTGGGCTTCTTTGCCAACCGCAATCATCTTGCCACGCTGTTGTTGGTCACTCTTCCTTTCGTCGGCGCTCTTGCGGTCAGCCCCAAGCGCGGATCCAAGCATGACCATGCAAAAGTCGGGCGGCTCATGATAACCGGATGCGTCGCCCTATTGATCGCACTCGGGGTGGTGATCGTCAGTTCCGCAGCTGGCTGGCTGCTGCTGCCACCAGCGTTCTTCGCTGCGGTGGCGGTGTTCGTGCGCGGCGAACATGGCGCCATTCCGCGCACGCTGCTGCAGGTGGGCGCGGTTGTTGGCCTAGTGTGCTGCATAGCCGCAGTCGTAGCACCGATTAAGGTCAACGATCTAGGCGATAAGCTGAGCGGCATCGATCCGCATATGCGCAACCTGTCAATCCGCACCACGGCCGCCGCTGCACTGGACTATCTTCCGTTCGGCTCAGGTGGGGGCACGTTCAGGCTCATCTATCCGCTCTACGAAGACGCGAACAAGGCCTCGAACGAGTACATGAATCACGCCCATGACGAGTATGTCGAGATTGCCCTGGAGCACGGGCTGCCTGGCGTCGCACTGCTCGGCGCGGCCATTATGTTTTGGTTCGCTCAGGCGCGGCGCTTGTGGCGGCGCGGGGAGGGCGAGGTGCTGGCGCGCGCGGGCTGCATCGGCGTGGGCATCCTGCTGGCGCATAGCTTGGTGGATTATCCATCTCGCACGGCGGCGATGGCCGCGGTCGGTGCTTTCGCTGCCGCTTTGATGGTTGCCCCGGAATCGCTAGAGATGCCGGTGTGGCAGTCGACGCGCAGGCGCCGCCGCCACGGAGGCGCGCGCACGATCGAAATCGCGTTGGCGGACTGATGAATACGGAGCGTGCCCTGTGCCCCGCCGCATGATATCCTCGGCAAAATGCGTAGGAACCGGGCCGCGTGAGCAGGACCGGTCACTGACGAAACAAATCATCATCTGCTGGATCGACGAACGCCATGAATGAAATCACCGCGCCATCGCCGCCAGAACGCCCGGAAGGGTCGCGTCGCTCCTTGGTGAGTGCGGGAACCACCGCGCTTGCCCACCCGCTCGACACGCAGAAGTCGCCAAATCAGTTCGACGTCAATGAAGTTTGGCGGATCCTGATGAAATGGCGGTGGCTGATCCTTGGAGTCCTGATCGCTGGCGTTGCCGTCTCGATCATCGTCACCATTTCGACCACGCCCGTGTACCGGGCCACCTCGACGTTGGAGATCAATACAGAGCCGATGCAGCTGATGCAGCAGCAAACGGACCTGCAGCCGGTGGCGCGCAACGAACCCCAGTTTCTGGCGACGCAAATTGGATTGCTGAGCAGCCGGACGCTCGCGGAACGGGTGATGCGAGGCCTCAGTCTTGCCGACGACGAGTCCTTCGTGAAGGGGTATCCCAATCGTGCTGACCGCGAAGGTGCGGCCATTGCCAAGCTGATGGGGCACCTTGAGGTGACACCGCTGCGCGGTAGCAACCTAATCATGATTGGCTATAAGGATCCCGACGCGGGACGATCGGCGCGGGTCGTCAACGCCTTTGCGCAAGGCTTTATCGACTCGTCGCTGGAGCGACGCTACAATGCGACGGCCTTCGCGCGGCAGTTCTTGCAGAGCCGGTTGGACGCCACACGCACGAAGCTGGAGGTGAGCGAGCGCGCGCTGGTGGCTTATGCGCGCGCCAACAACATCCTGTCTCTTGGCAGCACCAGTGTCACGACTGGCAAGGACGGTGGCAGCGCTGGCGGCGGCAGCACCGCGCAGGATTCGTTGTCGGCACAATCCCTCGTGTCTCTTAACGACGCACTTTCCGCAGCCATCGGCGACCGGATTGCCGCCGAGCAAGCGTATCGGGAAGGGGCATCGGCAGCCAGCACCTCCGCGGAAGATTCGCCCGCCATCCAGGGGCTGCGCGCCCAACTTGCCGGGGTGCAGGCGGATTATCAGCAGAAGCTCGGGACATTTCGTCCTGACTATCCGGAAATGGTCGCGCTGCGCCAACGGATGGAATCGATCAACAGGAGCATTGCCACCGGGACCGGCAAACTCCGGTCGTCGCAGAGCAATGCGCTGCGTGCAGCCTATCTCGCCGCGCGAGGCCGGGAACAGCAGCTTCAAGCGCAGGTTAATGCTTACCGCTCGAACGTGCTCGAGCTGCGCAACCGCGGGATTCAGTATAATATCCTTCAGCGGGATTTAGACACGAACCGCTCGATGTACGATGCATTGCTGCAGCGCCTGAAGGAGGTCAGCACTACCGGTGGGGTGGGTGAAAGCCAGGCCTCGATCGTCGACAACGCGACGCCGCCAAGCGCGCCATTCATACCCAACGTTTATGAGAACCTGGCGATCGGGCTGCTTGCGGGTCTCGTGCTGGGATTGGGCTTGGCGTTCGCCATCGAATTCATCGATGACACGCTCAAGACGCCGGACGATGTGATCAACAAGCTCAGGGTGCCATTGCTGGGCGTGGTCCCCAAGGGCGACAAGGGCACCTCGTTCGTGGACGCCTTGAAGGAACAGCGATCGGAGATCAGCGAAGCCTACTACACGATCATGAGTTCGATCCAGTTCGTGTCCAACAACAGCTTCCCACGGACGGTGCTGGTGACAAGCACCCGGCCGAGTGAAGGCAAGTCGTCCTCCGCGCTTGCGCTGGCTCAGAACCTGGCTCGCACGGGCTCCAGGGTCCTCTTGGTCGACGCAGACATGCGCAAGCCGTCATTCAAGACCAACCAGCCCGACGAGATCGGGCTGGCGACGCTCCTCGTGTCGCCCGGCAGCGCGAAGGATCACGTGGCAGCGACCTCCATTCCCAACCTGTCGCTTCTGCCGAGCGGCCCCGTCCCTTTGAATCCGGCGCAGTTGCTCGCGACCAATCGCATCGACACAATTCTCATGGAGCTTGTCGAACACTTCGATGTCGTTGTGATTGATTCGCCGCCGATCCTGGGGTTTGCCGACGTGCCAATCCTGTCGGCAATTTGCGATGCCACGATTCTGGTGGTGGAAGCCGGCGCGGTCCGCCGCCCGGCGGTGCTGAGCTCGTTGCGGCGGCTGCTGGCGGCCAATGGGCAGGTCATCGGCACGATCTTGACGAAATACAATCCAAAGAACGGCGGCTACGGCTACGGTTATGGCGCCGGCTATGGTTACGGCTACGGCTACGGCTACGGTAGACATCAGCGGCAGCGCTACGGCGAAAACACCGAGATTCGGCAACTCGATATCGATAGCGTTGCATGATCGAGGGTGGTCGATATGTTCCGAGCAATGGCGCCCGGATAGCGCTGTTGAGCGGGGCCTTGGTGTTTGGCTGGATTGCGGTTCGCGCCGCGGCGCAAGCCAGCTTTCAAAATGACGCGCCGCAATTGGCTGTCCAGTTCTGGCCCGCCAATGGCCAGAGCCTCGCAGTGCTCGCGAGCCGCCGGGTTGCCAGTGCCAGCGGCGAAATCGATGATGCCACGCGCGTGCTCTATCGTTCGGCGCTTGCGCGGGCGCCCATGCTGTCCGATCCGCTGGCACTGGCTGGACTTGACGTGGCGGCCGCGGGCGATCTCGACCGCGCCGAGCGGCTTATGATCGCCGCGCGGGACCGTAACCCACGCTCCTCACTCGTCCGCTTCTGGCTGTTCGACCATTTCGTGCGCTCCGGGCAGTACACGCTCGCGCTCGACGAGGTCGGTCCCGCGATCCGTTTGGAGCCGGAGGCAATCACTGCCGTCATGACGGTGTTGGGTGCGATCGCCAATGATGCCGACGGACAAGCGGCGCTGGCGAAGAAGCTCGCGACAGGACCGTTCTGGTCCACCGCCTTCTTCCAAACGGCGGTGAACAACGCATCGCCCAATACCCTGCTTGCACTGCTGTCGGTTCGGCCGGACAATCTCGACCGGACAGCGGCCATGGACGAGCAACGCGCGGTGTTCTACGCATTGATAAAAGCTGGTCAAGGCGCGCGCGCCTTTCAGGCATGGCGGCAACTGCTTCCGGAAAGCTATCGTACGCGCGCGCAAGGTGTCTATGATGGCAATTTCGGTGGCTGGCCCGGCGCCCAGCCATTCAATTGGACACTTCAGCAAGGCAACATCGGCACTGCGCGCACAGTAGAGGCAAGCGACTTGCCGCAGACGACGGCGCTTGATGTCCGGTACTTCGGCTCGACTGGCGGCGTATTGGCGGAACAATATGTCTATGCATCACCCGGCGCCTACCAGTTCCAACTCGCCGCGCGGCGCCGCTCCCAAGGTGCGACCGGCGGCCGGCTGAGCATGGAGCTGCGCTGCGTCAGCGGGAATGTCATCGCTACCTTGCCGCTTGATCCACTCGATACGCAGCTACGCAGGCTATCGACACCGGTGCAGGTTACGCCAGGCTGCGAGATGTTGCGGGTTCGTCTGATGGCAACGCCTGGCGAGATGTTCAGCGAAATCGAAGCGCAAATCACCGGTGTCGCACTGGTGCCTGGCAGCTGACCATGTACCAGCGCGCGCGGTGATTATCGCTCCTGTCGTGGCGTCACCAGCCAGTTGCGATGCCCCGAACGAAGCCTGAAAGGCGGCGGCGTGATGAATCCTCTTCGCATGCTGACCCGTTCTGAACTCGGTCGCCGCCTCGCGGTCGCGACCATGTCGAGCGGTGTGATTTGGATAGCGGGCACCTTGGCGACTTTCCTCGTCGGCGTGATCCTGGCGCGGCGGCTCGGGCCCGAAGGATACGGTATTTACGGCACGGCCGTCGCGGTTGCGACCCTGCTTGCCGTCCCGGCGCAACTCGGTTTGCCGCTCCTGGCCACGCGTGAGGTTTCGGCGGCACGCGCGCGCAACCGCGCGGACGATGCGGCGGCGCTAGCCTGGTGGTTTGCTGCGATGGTCGCAGCCGCCTCTGTTCTTATCGGCATCGCTCTGCGTCTCGCCATCGAGGTATTGCCGCTGGCGCCAGCGCTTATGCAACCGCTCGCGACCGCGGCGATATTGCTACCTGCGCTAGCGCTTTCGTCTCTGACAACCGGATTGCTGCGCGGGCAGGAACGCGTGGTGACCAGTCAGCTGCTCGATGTGCTCGTGCGGCCACTTGCGTTTGCCGCCCTTCTCCTCGCCGGGTCGCAACCGCTTGGAATACCGGCGGCGCTCGGCGCGCAGACTCTGGCGGCCGCGGCGATCGCGTTGATCGGTTTCACGCTGTTTTGGCGGCGCATCCCCCTCCTTGCCAGGCGGGCCGCGCCACGCGTGCGTGCCTGGACTGCCGCAGCGCTGCCAATGATGCTCATGGAAGCGATGCGGACGCTGGAGGGCAATTACGGCGTGCTTGTGACCAGTTACGCGGCCAGCACTGCCGACGCCGGGCTGCTGCGCGTCGCGATGGCCTGTTCGGTCGCCGTGTCGGTGCCGATTTCGTTGCAGAACATCGTGGTGGCGCCTTTCCTGGCCGGCGCCCATGCCGCCGACGAACCGCATCGACTGGCCCGGATCGTGGCGGGATCGACGGTCTTCATGACGGTCTCGGTCGGCGCGGCGACGCTGGCCATCGCGATCGCGGGACAGTGGGCGCTGCCCTTCGCCTTCGGAACAGCTTTCGCCGGTGCCTACTGGCCGTTGCTGGTGCTCAGTTGCAACCAGTTGCTCATCGCCATGTTCGGACCGGGCGTCATCCTGCTGAGCATGACGGGGCACGAACGCGTGGTAGCCAGAGCCTTTACGGCATCGGTGGCAGCGGCCGTGGTGGCCGGGGTGCTGCTCGTTCCATGGTTCGGCGCCGTCGGGGTGGCGGCATCGGCCCTCGTCGCGACACTTGTTCGCGGCGGAATGCTGAACCGGTTCGCCCGTCGGACGCTCGGCATCGAGCCGTCGCTTCTGGGCGCCGCCGGTCTGTTCGGCGTGGTTTCCATGCGCTCGCGCCATCTTCGTGCACCGCCGCTTGGACGCGGACCTGATTTGCGCTAGGCATCGTGTCGTGGGGGTACATCAGCCAGGCAGGGATGGGAGAGGGTGTTCGCCGCCCGGACATGCCGCGCGCCCGTGCCCCCAGCGGCGGCCATGAAGCTGGCGTCCAGGCGTGCCCGGCGACTGCCTGCGCCTGTTCGACGGGCGGGCCGAGGCACGCTCAACTACATTGAGCGCATCAAGATCTGGGGCATCATTCTGCGCGAGATCGAGGGCGAGGCCCTGTTCGATCAGCGCTGGCTGCGACGCTCGGCGCTGGCCGCGCCGATAACCGCCTGGGGCCGCTTCTACCGCTGGCGCAATCCGGTCCTGCTCCGCGACATCGATGTGCGGGTTCCAGCACTCGGCCGCTTCCGCGTCCATGCGCGCTGTGATGAGCTGTACCTGGTGCTGCCCCGGCGCGAAGCAGCAGTCTACGCGGCGGCAAGGGCGCTGCTTCGCCCCGGGGATACCGTGGTCGACGCAGGCGCCAATATCGGCGCGTTCAGCGTATTCGCCGCGCGACTGATCGGCCCTGGCGGTCATCTGATCGCGATCGAGATGATGCCGCGCACGGCGGTGCGCTTGCGCGCCAACCTGGCGCGCAATGGCTTGACGGCGGATATCGTGGAGGCCGCGCTCGCCGCCAGCCCGGGCCTCACCGTTACGGCTGCGATCGACCCAGCGAAGGGTGGACAAGCGACGCTGGCCCTGGCGCACACGCTTGATCGGCCGGAGACGCTTTCCATGACGACACGCACACTCGACGAGGTGCTGTCGGGGGTGGGCCGGATCGCGTTGCTGAAGCTTGATATCGAGGGTGCCGAGCTCGATGCGCTGGCAGGCGCGCGAGCAACGCTTGCACGCACCGACGCAATCATTTTCGAACAGCTTGATGATGCCGGCGCCATCGTCGCCGCCGTCTCGCGCGCCGGCTTTGCGGTGCGGCAGCTTGACCGGCACAATTACCTCGCCCGGCGTCAGGAAAGCTGAGCGGCCAGGATTGCGTTCACCGCCGCTTGGACCTGGCCCTGATTTGCGCTAAATGCCGGGTCGTGGGGGCATCAAGTATCAGGCGGAGATGGAATTGGTTAGTCGCCGGCGGGATCCGCCGCCAGCGCTTCACACTATGGCGTTGGCGCGCGTGGTTGCACCGCCGGCTCATCCTCATGGCTCATCCCGAGATTCAGTGTGAGCCCGGTGTCACGATCGATCCCACTGCACGCGTCGGTGCGAGCGATGGCGGCAGCATCGTGATCGGGCGAGGAACAGAGATCGCCGCGCGGGCCACGATCCTGGCAGAGGGCGGCACGATACGCATCGGCGCCGGTTGCCACCTCGGGATCGGCACCACCCTTCATGCCAAGGCTGCGGTTGAAATTGGCGACGATACGTTGATCGCCCAATATGTCGCGATCCGCGACCACGACCACAGGACAACCGATCCTGCGGTTCCTTACCGGTTGCAAGGGTTCGTGACGGCGCCGGTGCGGCTCGGCCGAAACGTGTGGCTGGGCGTCAAGGTTACCGTGCTTAAGGGCGCGACGATCGGTGACGGCGCGGTGGTGGGCGCCAATGCCGTAGTCACCCGGGCGATCCCGCCCGGAATGATGGCGGTCGGGGTTCCGGCGCGCCCGTTTCGCCGGGTCCACCCGTGAGCCAGGTTGTCGTGGTCGTCTCGCGCGCCGGCTTTGCGGTGCAGCGGTTCGACCGGCACGATTATCTCGTCCGGCGCCAGGAAAGCTGAGTGGCCAAGATTGCCCTGCTGTTGCCGAACCTCGAGGCTGGAGGCGCCGAGCGCGTGACGCTGACGCTCGCCGCCGAATTCCTTGCGATGGGAGATTCGGTCGACTTGCTGGTGCTGCGCCGCGAAGGGGCACTTGTGGACGCAGTGCCCGCCGGCGTTCGACTGGTGGTGCTGGGCGCGAACCGGCTGCGCAATGCGGCCGGCCCGCTTTCGGCCTATTGCAGGCGTGAGCGGCCCGATGGGCTTCTTGCCTCCATATGGCCGCTGACCAGCATCGCGGTGTGGGCGGCGCGGCGCTGGACGCGCGCCATGGTGGTTGAGCACAACACGCTATCGGTCGAGGCGTGGCGGTGGCCGGTAGCCGCGCGCGCGCTGTTGCGACCGATCCTGCGCTGGAGTCACCCGCGGGCGGCGGCATGCGTGGCGGTATCGGTCGGCGCGGCCGTGGACTTGGCGCGGCTGTGCGGGCTGCCGGAAGAGGCCGTGAAGGCGATCCACAACCCGATCCCACCACCAGCGCCAGCAATGCCCGGTAATGCGCCCGACTGGGGTGGCACCGGCCGGCGCATCCTGACCGTAGGCAGGCTCAAGCCGCAGAAGAACCACCGCCTCCTGCTTGATGCCTTTGCCCGCATGGCACGGCCGGAAGACCGCCTCGCGATCGTCGGCGAGGGCGGCGAGCACGAAACGATCGAACGGACGGCCGAGGCACTGGGGATTGCGGATCGGCTGCTGCTGCCCGGATATACGGCCGATCCAGGAGCCTGGTACAATTCTGCCGACCTGTTTGTGCTTTCGTCCGATTACGAAGGGTTTGCCAACGTCGTGGCCGAGGCGCTGGGGCATGGGCTGACCGTGGTTTCCACCGACTGCCCGAACGGGCCGGCGGAAATTCTTGCAGGCCTCGGCAGGTTGGTGCCGGTGGGCGACGCTGCCGCAATGGCCGAGGCCATCATATCGGCGCTGGCGGCGCCCGATGATCCCGCCGCGGCGCGTTCGCGCGCAGCCGCGTTCGCGCCGGCGCCGATCGCGCGCCGGTATCGTGCGCTGCTACTAGGGAGCCCGTTATGAGGGGCTTTCTGCTGCCCGCGTCATCGGACTACGCGGCGCCGGCGGCATGACCGTTCTTTTCATCAGCCAAGACGGCATCGCCGATCATATCGGGCAGAGCCAGGTGGCGCCTTACGTATTGGGGCTCGCCGGGCGCGGTTATGATATCCACCTGCTCAGCGCGGAGAAGGCGGGAACGGAGGCAATCGCCGCCGACTATCGCGCACGCTTCGCGGCTGCCGGGGTGCGCTGGACGACGATCCGCTACCACAAACCGCTGGTGGGAACGGTCCGCGATCTGCTCGCGATGATGCATGCGGCGCTGCGGATCGCGCGGCGGGAACGCATTGCTCTGGTCCATTGCCGCAGCCACCCGCCCATGCCGGTCGCGCTCGCGGTAAAGCGATGGACCGGCGCCAGGGTGCTGTTCGACTTTCGCGACTTCTGGGCGGATAGCGGGATCGCGAAAGGGAGATTCGTCCCGGTCTATCGCTGGATAAAGCGGCGCGAACGAGGCTTCATCCTGGGAGCGGATCATGTCAATTGCATCACCGCGCGCGGCGGGGAGCATCTGCGCCGGCTCTATCCGGAGCAGCGGGCCAGCTGGTCGGTGATCCCCTGTTGCGCGGACTTCGACCTGTTTCGTCTTGACGCCGATGCGGGCACTGCCGCGCGCGCACGGCTGAATATCCCTGCAGACGCAACCGTGCTTCTCTATCTCGGTAGCCTCGGCCCCGACTATCTGCTCGACGACATGATGCGCTTGTTCAAGGAACTGAGGGGGTTGCGTTCGAACGCCGTCTTCCTGCTGATGGTCAACAACGACAGCGACTTGGTGGAACAGGCGGCTGCGGCCGCCGGTATTCCGCAGGATACGCTGCGCGTCGCCAACGCGCAGCGAAAGGAAGTGCCGGGTTTCATTGCCGCCGCCGACCTGTCGGTGGTGTTCCGTGCCGACCTGTCGAAGCTCGGCTGCTCGCCCACCAAACTTGGGGAGACGCTTGCCTGCGGCGTGCCGGTGATCGCGAACAATGGGGTTGGCGATCTCGACGCGCTGCTCTCCCCTGCCGTCAACGGCTCGCTGGCGCTTGCCGATCTGGCTCCGGCAACCATGCGCGCCGGTCTCGAGCAGGTGCTGGCCCGAATGAAGACATCCGCACAAATCCGTAAATCCGCGCTGGCGTTCAGTCTCGAAGCTGGCATAGGTGCCTATGCCTCAGTCTACGAGGCACTCGGGGCGGGTGAATGCTGAACGTTGTTGTGTTGAATGGGGGACGCGGGGCGGCAACACTTATCCCGGCATTGCTTGATGTGCCGGGAGTGCGGCTGACTTCGATCGTCAATGCTTATGACGACGGCAAGTCGACCGGCGAGATCCGGCGCTTCTTCGGCATGCTGGGCCCGTCGGATCTGCGCAAGGTGCAAGCGCTCATGCTGCGCCATGACGAAGCGTTCGCGGCGACACGCACGCTGTTTGACCACCGCTTCGCCATGGACACCAGCAACGAGACCGCGCTGGCGATGCTCGCGCGTTTCCGCGACGGGGGTGAAGCGCTGAACGGCGTCGGTCCACTGCCGCTTCGTATCTCGCAAGTGCTGCGCATTTGGACCGCCGTGTTTCTTGACGCGTTGCCGCTGGCCGAGACGATGATGGGGCGCCCGTTCGTGTTTGCCGACTGCGCCTTGATGAATTGCCTATATGCCGGCGCCTTCCTTGCTCACGCCCGGGACATGGAGGCCACGGTGTCTGCGGTCGATCGTCTGTTTCGCCTGCGCGGGGTTGTACTGCCCAACAGCTGTGACAACCGGTGGCTGGCGGCTGAACGGGAGGATGGTGTGATCCTCACGAGCGAAGCGGACATCGTGGAGCTACGATCGAACGATCGCATCGCGCGGCTATTCCTGCTGGAACGCCCTGTCGATACCGATGCGCTCGGGCGGCTCGAACCCGATGACCGCGCGCGTTTTCTGGCCCAACGCCATACCCCTGTGCGGCTGTCTGCCGGTGCGCGCCTCGCGATCGATCAGGCGGATGCAATCATCTATTCTGCCGGAACACAGCATAGCTCTCTTTATCCCACCTACATGTCGCGGGGGCTGGCGGCGGGCATCGCTGCCAATGCAGGCGCACTCAAAGTGTTCGTGACCAACATCGGCGCGGATTATGAAACGCCGCGCTATCGCACCTCCGACTTCGTCGGCGGCGCGCTCCGGTTCTTGCGGCTAGGCGAGGAGCGACGTATTGTTACGGAAGATCTCATTCACATCGCACTCATCAACTCGAGCCGGATCAAGCCCGACGAGACCTACGTGGACGACGACGCGGAAAATTTCACCGATCTGCCGGTGGAGCGCGTCGTTGCTGATCTCGAATCGCGCACGGCTCCGGGCAAGCACGATGGCGACGCGATCGTGCGGCTGATCCTGGCACAGCTCGAGCGCCATGACGAGGCACGACCCAATGCATGGCACTGAGGCGTTTCTGAAGCGGCGCCAACTATTTATCTTCGACCTCGACGGCACGTTGGCGGAAACCTCGCCAGTCCATGCCGCCGCTTTTGCTGCGGTACTGGAGCCGCGGGGAGTGCCCGTCGATTATGCGACGGTTGCGGGCCTGGCCACTGGCGATGCGGTGCGCAGACTGTTGACGCGCGCGGGACAGCAGGCCGACGATGCTACGGTGGCCGCGCTTGTTGCCGCGAAGCGTGACGCCGCCAGCGCCGGCCTTGCAGCGGTACGCGAGATCGCCGGTGCCGGCGCGTTCGTGAGATATGCCTCGTCCACGCACCGGCTTGCGCTGTGCACCTCGGGCGCCCGTGCGACCGTGGAGAGGACGCTGGCGGTGCTGGGGTTCGCGGGGTGTTTCGACCCGATTATCACGGCCGACGACGTGACGCGCGGCAAGCCCGCGCCCGATGGCTTCCTTGCGGTACTCGATCGGGCTGGGATCGCCGCAACCGATGCGCTGGTGTTCGAAGACAGCGAGGCCGGCCTTGCCGCCGCGCGCGCTGCCGGGCTGGATGCGATCCGCATCGGCCAAGGTGGCGTGAATTGGGCAGATCTTCATGCCGTGCTGGCGAGAGCGGCCGCATGAGAATCTTGGCCGCAGTTGTCACCCACAACCGATGCGCGCTGCTGGAGCGCTGCATCGATCATATCACTGGGCAGACGCGCCCGCCCGATGGGATCGTGGTTATCAACAACGCCAGCACCGATGGCACCGTGGCCATGCTCGATAGCAAAGGCATTGCGCACATCGACCAGGCCAATCTCGGATCGGCCGGAGGTTGGAATCGCGCCATCACCGCGTGCCTCGAAGGCGGCTTCGAGGCGGTGTGGTTGATGGACGACGATGGCTTTCCCGATGCAACAGCCCTTGCGGCCCTCGAGCAAGCGTTGGCTCCGGGCATCGCTTGCGTTTCCTCCGTCGTGCTGCGCGAGGACATGCCGAGCCATTTCGTGTTCCCTGTTCCCTTGCTCAACAGCAGGGGACTGCCGATCGTGCTGGGACGCCGCCGCAAATTGGAGACGCTGGCAGAACTCAGCAAGCTGGCGGCGGATGGCAGCTATCCGTTCGCCCATTTCTTCAACGGCGCGTTGATCGCCCGGCCGGCCATCGAAGCGGCAGGAACCGTTGACACCCGCTATTTCATGTTCGGCGATGAAGTCGACTATTTCTTTCGCCTGCGGCAAATCGGCGAGGTGCGATCGGTGCTTGCTGCTCGGCATTACCATCCAGATGTCACGCGACGGCCGCTGACCCCGACTAAACTTTACTATTATCTAAAAAATACACTAGTTCTAAACGAGCGATATTTTGATAAGGTGCTGCTGCGTAATCTCCTTACGCTTGCCATCGGTCTAACCCGTTACGGTGCTCGCAATGGCTGGTCGACGCTGGCGCTTATCCTGATGGGCCGGCAGCGGCGGCTTGTTCCGCGCGCGGTGATGCGCGGCTTGCGCGGGCAGGTGGGGGCCGATTTTGATGGCTGATCTTCGTGTGCTGATCGCTGCCGCCGGCGCGGGAACACGCACCAGACTGCCTTATCCCAAAACGCTCCATCCGGTCGATGGCAGGCCGATTCTGGGCCGCATCCTGGACGTAACCGGCCTGGCCGATCCTCATCCGACGATTGTGGTCTCCCCGGCAGGTCGCGTCGCCGTGGCGCACTTCCTCACAGAGAACGGCACGGCCGCACACCTGGTCGAACAGGCAATGCCGACGGGCATGGGCGATGCTGTGTTGATGTTCGAACAATCGCCGGCGGCGTGCGATGCGGAAACAGTCGTGCTGGTATGGGGTGACATTCCTTATCTGTCGGATGAAACGCTCACGGCAACGCTCGCGCATCATCTGCGGACGGGCGCCGCACTGACCTTTCCCTCGCGCCACGTCGAGCGGGCCTATACGGTCGTATCGCGGGGGGAGGGCGGGGCGGTCATCGCCCTCGACGAAACCCGCGTGACGGGAACCGAGCCAGGGCCTGGCGAGCGTGACATCGGTCTGTTCGTCTTCCAGACGGCACCTGTCCTTGGCGCCCTGCGCCGTTCGGCAGCCGAGCACGACCGCGCGCAGGGCGAGCATGGCTTCCTGCAGGTGGTGGGGCGCCTCGCCGCCGAAGGGCTTCGGGTGGAGGCTTTGCCGGTCGCCACGGCGCGCGAACTCATCTCGCTCAATGCGCTAAGCGACCTGGAGATCAATGCCTGATGTGCGGCATTGCGGGGGTACTCACCACCGGCCTTGTGTCCGAGGCAACCGTTCGCGCGATGGCCAGGGCGCTGGCGCACCGGGGCCCCGACGACGAGGGCGCGTGGATCGATCCTGAGGCAGGCATCGGTCTTGGCCACCGCCGGCTCTCGATCGTCGACCTGTCGGAAGCGGGCCACCAGCCCTATCATTCCCGCTGTGGCCGCTACGTTCTCACCTACAATGGCGAGATATACAATCATGCCGGAGTGCGGCGCGCGCTCGAGATGGACGGCGCGATCGAGTGGCGCGGCCATTCGGATACGGAAACGCTGATGGAAGCGATCGCCCATTGGGGGTTGGCCGAGGCTCTCAAGCGCTGCAATGGCATGTTCGCACTGGGCCTATGGGATCGCGAAAAGCGGCAACTGAGCCTCGCTCGTGACCGCATCGGAGAGAAGCCGCTCTTCTATGGCTGGAACGGCGATAAAATCCTGTTCGGCTCCAGCCTGGCACCGTTCAGGGCGGTGCCGGGATTCTTGGCGCACATCGATCCCGACGTTACGGCTCTCTATCTTCGCTTCAATTGCGTCCCGGCGCCTTTTTCGATCTACCGCGGTATTTTCAAGGTGATGCCCGGGTCGATCGTGACGCTTGATGCGCGCACGATCGACCAGCCCCCCTCCCGGCCACCGGCCGTGCCGTCGGACGCACCCGGAATTACCTGCGCGCGCTACTGGTCATTGGCGGCGGCCGCGCGCACGGGCATGCAAGCACCCGAGCACGATCCCGATAGCGCCATCGCCTCGCTGGAAGCGACGCTCACTACGGCGATCCTGCAGCAGACCATGTCCGACGTGCCGATCGGCGCCTTCCTGTCAGGCGGCGTGGACAGTTCGCTGATTGTCGCCCTCATGCAGCGCGCAACAGGCGGGCGAGCGCGGACTTTCACCATTGGCTTCCATGATCCCGCGTATGACGAGGCCCCGCATGCCGCGGCCATTGCGCGCCATCTCGGCACCGAGCACCACGAACACTACATGACGCCGACCTGTGTGATGGACGTCATCGCAAAGCTGCCGACCATCTACGACGAGCCGTTCGCCGATTCATCGCAGGTCGCGACGCATATCCTGAGCCGGGAAACCCGCCGCGACGTGACCGTCGCCCTGTCGGGCGATGGTGGAGACGAGCTGTTCGGCGGCTATAATCGCTACACGATGACCAGTCGGATTTTCGACCGCCTGTCGCTGTTGCCTGCTGGCGGACGCCGCAACCTCGGGCGGCTGATCGGGGGCGTGCCGGCAAGCCTGTGGGACCGCATGGGCACGCTTCCGTTTATGGCGCCGGTCGCCATGCTGGGCAACAAGGCGCATAAAGTTGCGCGCGCCATGCGGTCGGGCGGCGAGTTGCAGGAGATTTATGCCGCCTTTACAGAGGAATGGCACTCTGGAATTCCTATTCGCCATGACGCACGGCTATCCATGTCCGCGACACACGAAGCGCTTCCCGGGATCGCCCGCGAGGAGCAGATGATGTACTGGGACATGATGTCCTATCTGCCTGACGATATTCTGACCAAGGTCGATCGTGCCTCGATGGCGGTAGGGCTGGAAGTGCGCGCGCCGATGCTCGATCGCGACGTTGTCGCCTGCGCATGGCAGACACCGCTTGCGCTGAAAATTCGCGGGGGCCAAGGCAAGTGGCTGTTGCGCCAGGTGCTCTACCGCCATGTTCCTCCCGCCCTGATCGATCGTCCCAAGGCGGGGTTTGGCGTGCCGCTGGACCGGTGGTTGCGCGGACCGCTGCGCGACTGGGCCGAGACGCAGCTTGCACCGTCATCATTGGCGGGAATAGAGGGTCTGGATAGTGCGGCAGTGCAGCTTCGTTGGCAGCAACACCTGCGCGGCACCCATGATTGGACCGCCGCCTTGTGGTCTGTCCTCATGCTGATCGGGTGGCAAGCTCAGTGCTGATATATTGGATTTTTCTCGGTTTCGCCGCCTTCATGGCACTGCTTGAGCAAGGCGTCGAGAAGGTGAACCCGCGCGTCAACTTCGTGTGGATCCTGTATACGATCGCGCTGGCGCTGTTCATTGGGGGGCGTTGGAAAACCGGCGGGGACTGGGGCAATTACTATCTCAACCTCGAGCCATTCTACTGGCTGACTGTCGACAATGCCGCGGTAACCTCCAAGGACCTCGGCTTCACCCTGCTCTCGATCATCGCCTCCCAGTTCACTACCGGGATAGTCGTCATCACCATGTTCAGCGGTATCGTCATGGCGGTGGCATTGCTGTTCTTCTGCCTTGCCCAGCCACGGCCGTGGCTTTGCATGACGGTGGCGTACCCTTACCTGGTCGTGGTCTGCGGCATGGGATATATTCGCCAGGGTATCGCCATATCGTTCATCCTGATGGGGCTGTTGGCGCTGGGTCGCGAGAAAATCGGACGATACACGCTTTGGGTGGCGATCGGGGCACTGTTTCATGCCACCGCACTGGGGATGGTTCCGCTCGGTGCGGTTGTGAGCCGCCGCAACCGTCTGCTTGTCATCGCGCTTATAGCCGCAGTGACCATCATCGGGTTTCGCACGCTGATCGGTTCACGCGCGGATGTCCTCGTTTCCAGCTATGTCGACGTGGATGCCAGTTCGTCCGGCGCGTTGGTCCGTGCCTTGATGGCCGCGCTACCAGGCGCGATTTTCCTTGTCTTTCGCAAACAGTTCAAATTGGAAGGGAGCTCCCGCCTCGCGTGGATGGCGCTCAGTGCGGCGGCGGTGGCCAGCGTGCCGGCGACGCTCCTTTACTCGTCGTCGACCGTGGTCGACCGGCTCGGTCTGTATTTGCTGCCCGTCCAATGTTTCGTCTACGCACGCGCGCCCGATGCCCTGGCGCGCTCGAATCAGCAGCGCCAGCTTTTCGCCCTCGGCATCCTCCTCCTCTACCTCGTCGTGTTCTTCATCTTCATCAACTATAGCGATCATGCCGCCGCGTGGTTGCCCTATCGCTTCTACTTGTTTGAAAATGGCATATGCCTCGAGTGCGGCGGTCCGGACAAATCCTACTGATGCGCTCGATAGCAACCTTCGCTGCAACCCGAGTGGTGATGCCGGGCCTGACAATCCCGCAGCAGGAGCAAGACCGAGCATGACCGGCCGCGACCCATTGCCGAGCACGCTCGTGCCGCTGACGCCGGTTGCAAAGGCCAGTCTGCATGACGCCAAGGCGCACCGCGTATCGACCGCAGTGCGCCGCCTGTTCGCCCATCTGTCCGTCCAGCGGCGGCGCCAAGCGGCGCGTATCTGGCTGTTCATGCTCGTGGGCGCCTTCGCAGAGATGGCAAGCATCGGCGCATTGCTGCCGTTCCTGACGCTGCTTGCCGCGCCCGAGCGCGTTCAGCGCTATCCCCTGTTTGGTCGTATCGTCGCCTGGCTGGGCCTGCCGTCCGATCGTCTTCTGTTCGCCGCGACGATGCTGTTCGTCGCCGCCGCGATCATATCCATGGTCCTTCGGTTGCTGTTGCTGCGTGCCTCGCAGCGCTTCGTTTTCGCCGTTGGCCACGACCTCGGCATGAGCCTCTACGACCACCTGCTGCACCAGAGCTACCTCTACCACACGCTCCATAACAGCGCGGAATTGCAGGCGGGCATCCAGAAGGTGAACAACATCACCAACTTGTTCCTGCAGCCGCTCATGCAGGGACTGATCTCGCTCACCGTAATGGTCTTCATCATTGCCGCGCTCGCGGCCATCGATCCCGCACTCGCGGCGGCGGCCATCGTAAGCTTCGGCGGCGTCTATGTTGGTATCTCACTGACCGTGCGGCGTGTGCTCCAGCGCAACAGCAATCGGCTCTCCGGCCTTGTCACGCGGCGCATCCAGGCAATTCAGGAAGGCATGGGATCTATCCGCAACGTGCTGATCGAGCGGGCGCAACCGCTCTATCTGCGCAAGTTCGCGCACCTCGACCAGTCCTTTCGCAACGCTCAATCGGTGACGACCTTCCTTGCCAACGCACCGCGCTATCTGGTCGAGGGCGTCGGCATGATCCTGATTGCCGGGCTCGCGGCCGTCGCTTCGCGACAGCCCGGAGGACTGACGGCGGCGTTACCCGTGCTGGGTGCCCTCGCGGTCGGTGGGCAACGGCTGATGCCGCTCCTCCAGCAGGTCTATTTTGGCTGGTCGCAGATGATGACCAATTACGCCAATCTTACCAATGTCCTCGACGTGCTGGATCAACCGGTGGAGCGCCCGCATCGAGATGCGCCGCCTCTCGCTTTCGCGCGGGCGATCGAACTGCGCGGCGTTTCCGTCGCCTATGGCGCCGCGGGGCCGGTGCTGCACGATATCTCGTTCGCCATCCCCAAAGGAGCGCGCGTCGGCGTGGTGGGCCGCACCGGCAGCGGCAAGAGCACCATTCTCGACACGATGATGGGCTTGCTTCAGCCGCAGCAAGGTACGGTGACGGTCGACGGGATATCGCTTGCCAATGCGCAAGACCGCTTTCGCTGGCAGGCCAATATCAACCATGTCCCGCAAGCGATCTTCCTGTCCGACGACACCTTGGCCGCCAATATTGCCTTCGGACAGGAAGCCAGCGCCATCGACATGGTCCGGGTGCGCGCGGCGGCCGAGGCTGCGCACGCGGACGAGTTCATCGCGACGCTTCCGGAAGGCTATGCGACCCGCGTCGGTGAGCAGGGCGTCCGCCTGTCGGGCGGGCAGCGCCAGCGGATCGGGCTGGCGCGCGCGCTTTATGCACCCCGTCCTTTGCTGGTACTCGACGAAGCGACCAGTGCACTCGATGCGGCAACCGAGGACACGGTCATGGAGGCTATTCGGCGGCTCGACCAGGACCTGACGATCATCATTGTTGCCCACCGGCTGAGCACGCTGCGGCATTGCTCCACGATCATCCGCATCGATGCCGGGCGGATCGTTGCCGAGGGGTCGTTCGAGGAAATGATCGGCAGTGACGCTGGCGGGCACGGCGTGAGGACAGTGAAGGCATGACGGGGTCTTCCGCGACCCAGGACGGCCCGTTGCGGTCGGCCACGCCGGCCGCGACCGTTGTCATTCCGACCTATAACAGTTCTTCCACTCTGCTCCGCGCCCTTGCGTCGATCGATGATTGCGCCGCCGAAATTCTTGTTGTGGATGACGCCTCCGATGACGCAGAGGCGTTGCAGACGATCGTCGCCCTCGATCCGCGTGTCACTCTGATCGGCAAGCTGGAGCGAAGCAACGCGGCGCATTCGCGCGCCCTTGGACTTGCACGCGCGGCGGGCGATGTGGTGTTGTTCCTCGATTCGGACGATTATTTTCTGCCTGGCCATGTCGCCCGGCGCCGCGCGCTTCATGCTACGCAGCAAGCAAGCGTCGCCATTGGCCGCTTCCGGCTGAGCGACGGCGTACGGGAGTGGGACGGCCCGATGGCCGCCTATGACGACAGGGACTTTGAAGACTATCTGTTCGCGGGAGGCGGCGACGCGCGCTCGTCGACGATCTCCGTGTACAAGCCCGCGCTGCGCGGCACCACCTTCGACGCGCGCCTGGCAAAGCATCAAGATTGGGGTTTCCTTCTCGCCGCTTCGCGAAACGGTGAGCGGATCGGGTTCGATCCCGTACCCGGCGCGACAATCAGCCTTGTGGGCAACACGCGGATGAGCGCGCGCTCCAACGTCGATGCAAGCCTCGCCTTCGCGCGCGATCAACTGCGAAGCGCGGCGAACCGCCGTCGCTTCCTGCTGGGCCGCCTACGCACCAGCCTTCGTCTCGGTGACGTTGCCGCCGCCCGCCGGTTTCGCGATGCTCTGCTTGAGCTCGATCCCCTTCCGGGCGAGCGCTGGGGCAGTACCGCGATGGTGTTGGCGGCACAGCTCGGCCTGGCGATTCCTCTCCATCGGCTATTGAGGGCGCGACGATGAGCCGCGTCAGACCCGCCGACAGCGGCGCCTCCAGTTCTTCTGCCGCCGCAATGGCGGATGAACAGACGCTACCGCAAATCGTCCACGTCATCCCTTATGACGACATTGGCGGTGTCGAAACCGCGGCGTCCAGCGTCCCCGCCGGACGTTATCCCGGCTTCATCCTGCGCAAAGCCTATGTTGCCAGCAAACGCCAGCCAGAGCCGCGCCCTTACGTCTACGAATCGGGCATCGGGCCGGAGAACAACCCATTGGCCTTCGCCCGCACGATCGGGCACCTGCTGCACCTGCGGCCGGCCGCATTGGTGCTGTCGCTGTGGCGGTCGTGCATCGTGGGATTGGCCGTAAAGGCGCTGCGCCCGCGCACGCAGCTCGTCATCTTTCTCCATAATACCCGTCATGCCAACCGTGTGGATGCGCTGCTCACGCAACTGACGGCGCGGGTCTCCGATGCCATCTGGGCCGATTCGGCCTCTACTGCCGCGCAGCGGCTCGGCCCCACTCTGGCCTCTCGCGCGCGGCAGATTTCCTTCCTGACCGCGCGTCTTGGCCCGGTCACCAGCGAGCAGCCGGCCGCGCAGTTCATCACATGGGGGCGCCTGCACCCACGCAAGCGCATCGATTTGGCACTGGAGTTTTTCGCACTCGTTCATGCCCACCGCGCGGAAGCACGCTTCACGATCATCGGTCCCGATCGGGGCGAGCAACCGATGCTCGAGGCGAAAGTCGCGCAACTCGCGTTGACGGATGCCGTACGGTTTGTGGGCCCCGCCGACCAAGCCGAGATCGCGCGCCATGCGGCGGCCGCAACGTTCTTCGTCCAGACCAGTCGGTTTGAGGGCATGGGCATGGCCGTGGTGGAGGCAATGCAACTGGGATTGATCCCGATCGTGACGCCCGTCGGCGAGATTGGCAAGTATGTCGAGGATGGCCGCAACGGAATCTGGTTCAGCAATCCTGAGCAGGCGCGCCACAGGGTCGAGCAGGTGCTGGCCGATGTCAGTGCATTTTGTAACATGCGCGAGGCGTCGGTGCGAACCTGGCGCGACTCCCCCCTCTACCGGGACGAGTTTCTGGCGGCATGCGCGGGACTCGCCGCCAGCCAGGGTGAAGCGGTCCGATGAAGATCGTCGCCACCGTCAATGCGGCATGGAACCTCGTCAATTTTCGCATGGGCGTTCTGCGCGCATTGATGGCGCAGGGCTTTGAGATCGTGGCGGTTACGCCGGAAGACACTGCGGCACGCCCCACGCTGGCTAACGCGGGTATCCGCCTGGTAGCACTGCCGATGGATAGTGCGGGACTGTCGCCGGTGCGCGATCTTGCGCTGCTGGCCGGCTATCGGCGCGTGCTGAGCCGGGAACGGCCCTCGGCCATGCTCGGCTACACGATCAAGCCCAACGTCTATGGTTCGATCGCAGCACGAAGTCTGGGTATTCCGACCCTCAACAACATATCGGGCCTGGGCACCGGTTTCATGCGCAAGGGAGCACTGAACCGCATTGTCCGGGGCCTGTATCGCGTCGGCCTCGCAGGGGCCCATACCGTCTTCTTTCAGAACAATGACGACCTCTTGCAGTTCGAGGCGCTGGGACTCGTCCACGCGAGGCAGGCGGTACTGCTCCCCGGTTCGGGCATCGATCTGACCCGTTTCGCCGCCGCGCCGCCCGCCGACCCGGCGCGACCGCTCCGTTTTCTGCTGGTCGCACGGATGCTGTGGGACAAGGGAATTGGCGAATATGTGGAAGCGGCGCGAATCGTGCGCCGCGAATATCCGGACGTGTGTTTCGGCCTGCTCGGTGGAATTGGCGCGGCAAACCGCACCGCCATTCCCGCGCGTACGGTCGAGGAATGGGTGGGTGAGGGTGTGGTCGACCATTACCCGCACGTCGAAGATGTCCGCATGCCGATGGCTGACGCGGACGTGATTGTCCTCCCATCCTATCGCGAAGGCACATCGCGGGTGCTCCTGGAAGCTTCCGCGCTCGCCCGGCCGATGATCACCACCGACGTCCCAGGATGCCGCGACGTGGTCGAGGACGGCGTCGCCGGGCTGCTTTGCCGAGCGAAGGATGTGAGCTCGCTTGCCGAGGCGATGCGCCGAATGATCGCCCTCACTCCCGCTGAACGCCATGCAATGGGCCAGGCGGCGCGCGCGCGCGTCGAACGCGACTATGCCGAGCAGCGGGTGATCGACATCTATCTTGAGCGCGTCACTGCCGCGATAGGCGCACGCAGATGATACAAGCGACGCAGGCCTCCATCTCGGGCAAAGCCACGCGCCCAGGCCTCGATCATCTACGATGGATCGCGGCGCTTGCCGTCGTTGTCCAGCATGCTCGCGGCATGGTGATGGTGGATTATGATCCTCGCGCGGACCTGTTCGCCAAGGCGGTATTCTTCGCGACCGGTTTCAGCCATCAGGCGGTCATCATATTTTTCGTGCTGAGCGGACATTTGGTTGGCGGAAGCGCCTTGCGGATGATCCTTGAAGGATCGGAGCGCGCGCGCCGAACGCGTTTCGTTGTCGATCGGCTGACCCGCATCGGGGCGGTTCTCTGGCCGGCGGTGGCATTGAGTGCGGTCGTCGCAATGGTCGCTCCTGCCTCGCCCGTTCTTTCGACGGCCGGTTGGAGCGCGGATCTGCCCAACATCATCGAGGCTTCCCGGCCCATCGAGTGGGCGGCGACTGGACTGCTGCTCAACGAAATGGCGGTTCCGACCATTCCGTTTAATGGCCCGCTCTGGTCCCTGGCCTATGAGTGGACCTATTATGTGATCGCGGCGGCCCTGGTCTTCATCGCCGCCAGGGACCGTTCCGCTTTGAGTTTGGGCATCATCGTCTATGCGCTCTTGCTCCTTGGGCTCAGTGCGTGGCGGCAGCCCCAACTGATCTGGATGATGGCATTCTGGTTCGCTGGGGCAGCTGCCTCCCGGGTAACGAAATGGAGGCACCCGCTACTGTCCGGTGCGCTGTTTCTCATTGTGCTGCTGCTCTCGCGCTTCGGCGGCGAGATGGCGGGCAAGGATGCCGCCGTGGCGATCGCGACGGCGATCCTGCTCGCAGACAGGTCTTTTCAGGATTGGCGCATCGCCCCGGAAATGGGCGCCAGGCTCTCCGCCTTCTCTTATTCGCTTTATGCCACGCACTGGCCGGTAATGCTTCTCGTAGTCGCATGTGAACAGAAACTTGGATGGATCAGGCAAAGACTAACTGCAGGAGGGACAGCCTATCTCGCCATAGCGCTTCTTATCTTGGCAGCCTATATTGTTGCCTATTTCTTCGCCGAGTTTACTGAGCGGCGGACGGAGACAATCCGTGCATGGTTTGCACGCCGCCACATTTTGTAGAGATCAGGAATGAAAATCTGCGTCGTCGTTGCACGCTTCTCGTTCACGGGGGTGCCCCTGACCCAGATCCGCTTTGCGCGCGCGCTTGCCGCGCGGGGGACACGACGTCGATCTCGTTTTTGGCCATGTACCTTCACAGACGCAGCTGCCAGATCTCGGCGCGGCGAAGCTGGTGGTGCTGGGACACGCGGCCGCTGTGGCACGGTCGTGCTGGCGCGGCATTTCAGCCTGCTAGGGCTTGCCGGCCGCGAGCAAGCTCCAGCATGAACGCGCATCGCCCGAACTTTATCTGTATCGGCCCCAAGCGGTCTGCCACCACCTGGCTGGCCGATCAGTTGAAGTTCCACCGCGACATCTGGCTGCCGCCGATCCAGGAGCTCAGCTACCTGAGCGGCGGTTTTCCTGCACATGCCGACAAGCCTTATATGACGATGCGCTGGACGCGCTGGGAGATCACGAAGCGGATCATCCGCAACAAGGGCCCGGGCATCGCCGCCGACCGCGCCTTCCTGCGTACCGCGCGACAGCTGGCCGCCGATCCCGCGTTCGACCTCGATGGCTATCGCGCGCTTTTCGGCCCTGCCGGATCGCGAGTGACAGGCGACATCTCCCCTATGTACGCGTCGATGACTGCGGCCGAGATCGCCCAAGCACTGCCGGCGCTGGCGGAAGCCCGCGTCTTTTTGCTGGCGCGAAATCCGATAGATCGTTTCTGGTCCGAACTATCGATGCATGCACGCAAGCAGACGTTCGGAACCATCGACTATGGCACCTACGAAGTCGCACGAGCCTTCTTCGATGACCCCGAGCGGCAGAAGCAGCATTTTCTCAGCGGTATCGTCGAGCGATGGCGGGATGCTATCGGCGCGAACAAGCTCGGCATCCTGTATTTCGACGACATTGTCACCCACCCCGAGAGGACGCTGCGCCAAATCGTCCACATGATCGGGGCGGATTGGAGCAAGCGCCTTCCTGGACTGGCACCCGACCGCAACCGCAAGCAGGCTCGTGTGGCGTTCACCCCTTCGCCAGGGGTGCGTGACGCTGTTCGTGGCTGGTTCTCTGACGAACTCGATCGCTGTGCGGCCTTGTTCGGGACGCACGGTGTCGCCTGGCGGGAGCGCAGCGCTTGCTAGATGCCGCCAATGCGGCGTGTCGGCAATGCCAGGCTGGCGGGCGCTCGTTCCTTCTGAGTGAAATCGAAGGATATCATACCGGGACACGATCACAGATTGCTTCCAGCCTACCATTATGCGAGATGGCCATTACCGATTGCAACCTGGGGCATACTCTCGTCTATGCATAACCGACTGAAGCTCTCGTTTGCTCTGCTGCTGCTGCTTACGGCTTGCGCCGAAACGGGCAGGGGCCCGATCGTCTCCTCCGGGAGCCGCTACGTTGCCAATAACGCCGATGTGTCTGAATACCGGCTGGCCACAGGTGACCGGATTAAGGTAATTGTATTTAATGAACCGACGCTATCCGGCGATTTTGGAGTGGCAGCGGACGGCTCGGTGTCGTTGCCGCTGATCGGACCCGTTCCGGCATCGGGACGCACGGTGAGCGAGGTTATCGCTGATGCGCAAGCCCGTTACGCCGATGGCTTGCTGCGCAACCCTAAGCTAAGCGGAGAAGTCAGCGTCCTGCGCCCATTCTTCATTCTCGGAGAAGTAGAGGCGCCGGGCAGTTATCCCTATGCTGTCGGGCTATCCGCGATGAATGCCATCGCCACTGCCAAGGGCTTCACCCCGCGAGCCGATCACGACGTGGTGCTGATCCGCCGACAGGGCGAGACGGAAGAAGTTCGATACCGCCTCACCCCCGAATTGCTCGTATATCCTGGCGATACCATTCGCGTTGGCGAGCGATACTTCTGATCGCAACGGCGACGGGTCGCAGGAGAGCGCCATGACACGGCTATGGACGATACTGGCCGCGCCGATCGGGATAGTAGTGGTGGTGGTACCGGCCTCGGCGCAGGTCGATGGCGATCTGATCGTTCAGCCCGCCATCCCCCAAGACTTCAATCGTGACCGCAACGTCAGCGTAACCGAGCGGCCTCAACCTGACTACAGCCCTCTTGGCGTGCCCCTTGGCGGGTTCAAGCTCTATCCGCGCATCGAAACCGGGGCGGGCGGCACGAGCAACACCTACTACACATTGCAGGACAAAATCGCCTCGCCCTTCCTGTATGTGCAAGGCTCTGCAAGACTGGCTTCCTCATGGTCGCGGCACTTGCTGCGAATCACGGCCACGGCGACGCAGCGCGACTACATTGGCGAGTCCAGACGCAACGAGAACCAGTGGTCCCTCGATGCGTTCGGACGGCTGGACGTGTACCATTCGCTCACGATCGAGGCCGACGCGAAGGCCTCCCGGCAGACCGAAAACCTCTTCTCGGGAGCGGTCACCTCGACGGTGGCGGCGCTGTCCCATTACCGGAGGAATTTCGCGTCGCTTAAGACCACCTACACGCAGGGCCGCTTGCGCACGTTCGCGTTACTCGATTACACCAACCTCAGCTACTCCAACGCACCACTGCTGACGGGCGACATATTTGACGCAAGCAGCCGGAACCGACACGTCGTCCGGCTGACTGGCCAGCTGGAATATGCGCGGTCTCCTTCCGTCTCGCTGTTCGCTCAGCTGGGCGGAGCCCGCACGGTCTATGACCACGATCCGCTATCTGGCCTCCCGAGAACCAATTCGAAGGAGGCACGCTTGCTCGTTGGCACCAATGTCGATATCGCCGGGCGTGTCCGAGGCACGATCGGCCTAGGCTACAGTATCCGCGATTACGACGCGAGCGTCTACCGACCGGTGCGTGGACTTTCCGTAGAGGCCCAGCTTGAGGCTTTTCCCACGGACCGCCTTACTATCGGCCTGTCAAGCGAACGCACGATCGAGGATTCGACGGTCGGTTCACGGGCGCCCTACTGGAATTCGGAGTTCGGGCTGCGCGTCGACTATGAGTTGCTTCGCAATTGCATCATTACCGCCACGGGTGAATATTCGAGGCAAAGCTATCTGGATAGCTCACGGAAAAACAACATATACAGAATGGGCACTGCCGCGCGCTATTCTGTATCCCGGCGGATGAGCCTAAGGGGGGCGATTAGTTATAGTCAGCGTTCGTCCAGCAACAACGCGGACTTAGGATCGGCAAATGAGGCTCGCATCGAGGCGGGCATAGCATATCAGCTGTAGCGCAATCGGGACATCAACAGCCGCGCGGGGCCGAACAGGGAAAGTCGAGAACATGGAAGTTAGACACGAAGCCGACGAGTATGAGGCCCGGCTTGCCGACGTCGTCAACGTCGTCAGTGACACCATCCGGCGGCGCTGGCTGGTGCTACTCGCGGTCACTGTTGGTGTCTTCCTGCTCGGCGTGGTGCTTATCTCGCTGATGACGCCGCATTACAGTGCTACAGCCAAGGTGCGGCTTGATCCCAATCGCAACCCTCTCGCAAGCAGCAACGGGCAGCAGGCGCGCGCCGAGCTTTCGGACGAGGCAATCGAAACCGAGGTAAAAGCCGCCGGCTCGCTCGATGTCGCGCGCGCAATTGTGAAGTCGCAAAGACTGATGGACGACCCTGAGTTCACCAAGGTGCTCGCCGCCACCACCAACACGCCGCTCCATACCACCGAAGCGCGCGAGACAGTAGTTGCCAACGAACTCCTCCAGCATGTCACCATTGCGCGCGAGCAGACCACTTACGTGCTGGGCGTGACGGTCGAATCAATCGATCCGATCAAGGCAGCGAACCTCGCGAACGCATTCGCCTCCGCTTACATCGAGACTCGAACCAAAAACCGTGCCGACACCGCACGCGAGCAGAATGCATGGTATCAACAGCAGCTGGCTAACCTCAACCGCGACGCAACCGAGGCTGAGGGGCGCGCGGCCCAATTCCGCGCCCACGCCGGCATCCTCGAGAGCAGCGCCGAGGGCGGCGGCGGGGGGACCATCGTCGACCAGCAGGTAGCGCCGCTCTCCGGTTCGTTGGCGCAGGCCCTCTCGGACGCAGCCAGCGCCAAGGCGAGCCTCTCCGCGGCGGAAGCGCAGATCGCGCGGGGCCGCCTCGACGCCGTCACGGAAGTGCTGGGCTCACCTCTCATCCAAGAGCTCAGCACTCAGCGGGCAGCGATTCTTAGCAGCGAACAAGAAATCGAAGCGCATTACGGCCCGCGCCATCCTGAGAGCATCAAGGTGCAGCAGCAGCTTGCGGCCATCGATGCACAGCTAAACCGCGAATCGAATCGAATCATTGCCTCGCTTCGCGCCAATGTGAACGCGACCCAGGAACGCGTCGACAGCCTGCGCCAGTCCCTGAGCCACCTCGAAGCCCAGCGCGAACGAAGCGTGGTGGCATCTTCCGCCGCCGACGGGCTGGCGCGTGAAGCGGAGGCGAAACGGGCATTGTACGACAAGATGTCGGCGATGTCGCTCGATAGTATGCAGACGGCGACTGCCGATATCGCGCTCGCGGTCATCGTCAACAAGGCTGACGTGCCCGCAAAGCCGAGCTTCCCCAACAAGCCGCTGCTCTACGCGCTCACGCTGATGATTGCACTCATGGCCGGCACCGCCACTGTCGCCGGGCAGGAGATGCTGAGCGGCGGGTTCCGTTCCATAGAGGATCTGGAGGCGCAACTCGGGATCCCGGTGCTGGCGGTCGTGCCCAAGGTGACCAAGGGGCAGGCACCCGCCGAACTCATGCTGGAACGCCCGACCTCGATGTTCGCCGAAGCCTTCCGCATCGCGCGTACAGCGGTCCTGGGTGCGCGCGACGAAGCGAATATGAAGGTGATTGCAGTCACCTCCTCTTTGCCGGCCGAGGGCAAGACCACTTCGGCGGTTGCTTTCGCGCGTACGCTGGCGATTGCCAACGCACGCGTGCTGCTGCTGGAATGCGACGTGCGCCGCGCGGCGGTGAGGGGGATCATCCGCGGCGGCGTGGCTAAGGCAGGCCTTGTCGAGCTGCTGCATGGCGAAATCTCGCTCGATGAGGCGATTCAGCCGGGCGATGTGCCGAACCTTGACCAGATTCTGGTTACGGCGCCCTATTTCTCGGCAGAAAACCTGTTCGGCGAAGGCCGGATTGAGCAGCTGCTCGGCGCGCTGCGTGCGCGCTACGACTATATCGTGCTCGACCTCCCGCCGCTGATGGGTCTTGCCGATGGCCGCTTCCTGGCCGCGTATGCTGACGTGACGATGCTGATAGTCAAATGGAAAAGCACGCCGGTTTCAGCCGTCACCGCGGCGCTCGGTTGGCTGCGCAAGGATGGCAGTAACCCTGTGGGCGTGATTTATACCCAAATCGATCCTTCCGCGCACTCGGTCGGCAGTCTCTATTACTATTCAAAACAATATTCGGACTATTACCAGGCGGCTTGACGCGGCCTGGCAGTCCTTCGGCCTTATCCCCGCGGCTGCTGTCCGGCCTTGCCCAAGATGCGGCGTAAGTCGCGTAACGGCCGCATCAGCAGTCCGCGCGGTGAAATGCGCGTCTGCTTGACATCGATTAGCGTAACCGGCCCTGCAGCCGACAAAGTGTGGCAACCATCGACGAACGGCGCGGCGGTAGGCGGCGCCCGCAGCGTCATGCTCACAGTTGCCGCGATCTCGTCGGGCGTCAGCCTGTCGACACGCAGCAGGCGGAGCGCCGCGCCGTAAGTGCCGCGACAATCCTGCAGCGGCAGATGCAGCACGCCCGCGTGCCACACCGGTGTGCCGCCCGGCCGCGCGCCGTGTGGATCGACCAGGATCGGATTGCCAGGATGGGCGGTCCACGGTCCTTCCAGTCGATCGGAGTAAGCCGCACATAGCCGGGTAAGCCGCGCCGTTTCGGGCCAGGCAGGCGCATAGAACAGCCACCAGCGCTCCCCATCGTGGACCGGCGTCGTGTCGAGAGGAACATGGTCGAGCGCGATTCGGTGGGCCCGCTCCCACCGATACGGAAAGGCCGCCGCGCGGTAGAGCCACAGTCCGCCGGACTCGAACGCTTCAGGCAGGAGCCAAGTCTCACCCTCGGCTTCGAACACGAACGGATAAGACAGGTGCCACGGCTCGCGCAGAACGATCGCCTGCTTAACCGGAACAAGCCTTTCGTCGAACACTGTCACCGCGATGCATCCGACCGCGTCGCGGTAATCGAAGTGCTCGGCGAAGACATATAGCCTGCCTTCACGCCACAGGCCGAATGGATCAGCGAGATAGCGCATGCCGCCCGATCCAGGTATCCAGGTCAGCGGCCAGTCGCCGAGCGATCCGCGCGCTAGGATGCGATCCGCTGGCGCGGGCACGATTGCGCACCGCCAGAAGTCCTTCCTCAACTGCATGTGCTAGACCGTGCGGGCAATCCACCGAGGACGCTGCCCGCATGCTCGGCTGCGAAAGGAGGGGACGAGTTACATTTCATTCTTCGCTGCTTGGCACATACGCGCGCTTGCGGAAATGCCCTGCATCGACTAGCCAAAACGCATGGACTTCTGAAATAGTTGGTCGGGGAACTTTGATCGGCTGCGACAGGCAAGTCGTCACCGCGTTGGGGAAGATGAGCGGACGAGTGCCGAGAAGACGAAAGCGCGATTTTACGGTGTTGGCGGTTTCGTCAGGTGGCGGGCATTGGGAAGAACTAATGCTGCTCTGCCCCGCGTTTGCCGATGTCGACCCCGTGTTCGCGACCACCGACCCGGAGCTTGCCGAGCGCGACGGCATCAAGCGCTTCCACGTTCTGCCCGACGCCAACCGCGACGAGCCGCGACGAGCGGCAGTCTGTTTCGCTGCCTCGCTCCGACTGGTGTTGCGCGTGCAGCCTAAAATGCTGATCACCACGGGCGCTCTGCCGGGCCTGTTCTGCCTCATCGCGGCACGGTTTATGGGCGCGCGTACGGTGTGGGTCGACAGCATCGCCAATTCGGACCAGCCCTCGCTGAGCGGTCGGGTGGCTCGCCTTTTCGCGCACGAATGGTTTACGCAGTGGGCGCATCTGGCGGGGGCAGGGCGGCGCTATGATGGCGCGTTGCTGTGATCCTGCTGACGGTTGGAACACAGCTGCCGTTCGATCGCCTTGTCGAGATCGTCGACCGCCTGGCGCCGACGTTGCCTGAGCCGATTTTCGCACAAGTCGGGCATTGCCAGTACCGCCCCATCAATATGGAGTGGCAGCCCTTCGTCGGCCCGATCGAATTCGAGCAGCGCATCGAGGACTGCAGCTATCTGATCTCGCATGCCGGCATCGGCACGTTCGTGATGGCGCAGAAGCATTGCAAACCGATGATCCTGTTTCCGCGCCTGGCCGTACTCAACGAGCATCGCAACGACCATCAATTGGCGACCGTGCGTGTCCTGGAAGGACGGCCCGGCGTCTACATTGCCCATGACGAGGATGATCTCGTCCGGCTGACCGCCGAACGGCATCCGGCACCCAATCCCGTCGATCCGCTTCCCGACCGCGATCGCTTGCGTGGCGCCATCGCCAAGCTTATCGACACCGAACGCCGCCGCCTGTTGAGGTTCTGATCAGTCGTGAGCGAAACTTCACGCGCCCCTTCGTTTAGCCTGCCCTATCTGTCGCGGGTCAACACCCGATTGCGCGAGACCAATCCAAGCTGGAGCCAGCATCTCGCAATGTCGGCCTTCGTGGCGCTGATCACGCTTGCGCTGCTCGGCCCATGGATGACCGTCAACAACGAGAACACGCAGAACGCGATCCGCCAGGCGGGTTACGGCGCGATCTTGGTCCTCGCACTGATCGCCACGCGCCCCTGGCAGCACCCTGAGCGGCTGCTGGTGGTTCCCTGGCCCATCCTGATGGTGCTGGCCTGGTGCTGGCTGTCCACCCTGTGGATGATCGATCCCTCGGTGGGGATCCGGCGGCTGGTGCTGACGACAATCATCGCCTGGTCGCTGTTCGCACTCGTCCGCCAGCTTGGTCCCGAACGGACAGTGTCGATCCTGCGGACGATGCTTGCAATCATGCTGATGGTGAACTTCGTTTTCGCCGTCTTCTACCCGGAGATTGGCCGGGATTCCGGTGGTGGCGAAGGCCTGACGGGCACCTGGCGCGGGTTAATGGGCCAAAAGAACTTCGCTGGCGTTCCCTGCGCGATGGCGATCCTGTTTTTCCTGTTCGACACTGGCCGCGTGCATTGGATTGTCAGGATCGCTGTGTGCGCTGGCGCTGTGATCTTCCTGGTGATGAGCGAGTCGAAGACATCGATGGGCATCTGTGCGGCGAGCGTAGTGGCGGGCGTTGTCTTTGGACTGCTCGCGAAGCGCTTGGGGCAGCGACAACTGGCGCTGCCTGCGCTCTCCTGGCTGTTACTTGTCGGGCCTGTTCTGATCTTCGTCAGCATGGCGATCGACAACGTGCCCTATCTCGCCTTGGTAAGCGACCCTGCGGCCTTCACCGGCCGCACGCAGATTTGGGCAGCGCTCATCAAGGCATATGCAGACCGTCCCTGGCTGGGGGTCGGTTACGGATCCTTCTGGGATCTCGGGCCGGCGGGGCCGATCTTTAAATATGCGACAGGCTGGGTCACCAACATGAGCGAAGGGCATGATGGTTATCTCGATCTGCTCGTGCAGATCGGCGGTATCGGCACGCTGCTGGCGCTCTACGCGACGTTGGTCTGGCCGGCGCGGCGATTGCTCTACGGCGGCGACCATCCGGCACGCACGCTGGCCGCGGCGTTGGTGGTCTTCTCTTTCGGTCACAATTTCACCGAATCGACACTGTTCGACCGCGACGCGCTGGTGCAAGTATTCCTGATGGTTGCGATCGCACTCCTCTGGGCGGTGACTGCGGCACCTGTCGGTGGATCGACCACGGCCATCCCCGCACGCCCTGCCAAGCCGATCAGGCCACGCGCGCCGCTTCGCCTCTGACCAAAATGGCCGCAGAGTTGTCGCCGCACCGGCATATGCTCGTATTAGGCGGGTCACTGCACCACCGTGGCGGTCTGGAGGCGTTCTGCGAACGCGCGACGACTGCGGTCAACCGCCATGCCCAGGGCTGGCGTGCCACCTGGTGGACGACCGACACCGCCTATCTCACCCCTGGCCGGCTCGGCGCGGCAATGAACGCGTGGCGACGACTGGGCGGGCCCCAGGACCATGCGCCCGACCTTGTCTGGTTGCAATGGAGCACGTTCGCTGACCTCCTATTCCTGCAGCGTGCCGTGGCGCTCGGCCTGCCGGTGATGGTGACGCCGCACCTCGGGGCGAATGCCCGCCTGCAGCGAATCCCGGCGCTGCGAGCACTCTGCATCCGCCTGCTTGAACGCGCCAACTGCTTGGCACTGCTGTTTCCTGGGCAAGAGAAGGAGATCGCTCTTCCCCTTCACGTGCCCGGCACAGTGGTTGGTACTTTTCTCCCAGAGATTGCGCTGTCCCAGCGTTCCGCAGCAGCGGCTCCGGGACCACTCAGGCTGATCCATGCGGGCCGACTTGGCCACGGCAAGGGCACGTTTCGTATGGTTGCGCTCTGCGCTGCGCTGCGCGCGCAAGGCGTGCCGTTCAGTGCACGTATCGTCGGCCGCGCCGATGCACAGACAATGGCGGAACTGGGTCAGGCGATCGCGACCGCGGAACTGGGTGGATCACTCACACTGGCCGACTGGATGGACGAGACCGCGCTGATCGCTGCGCTTGATGAAGCGGACGTACTCGTCCACTTGTCTGAGCTCGACAGCTTCCCGCTGATCGTGCTCGAGGCGCTGGCAGTGGGCACGATACCGATTGTCGCCGACATGACCGGCGCTCGCACCATGGTGGAGCAGTATGACGGACTGGTCGCTAGCGGGACGGATGGCGGCGTCGCGGTGGCGGCCGATTGGCTCGCTGCACGGAATCTTTCCGACCTGCGGCATCACGCAGCCGAGCTCGTCGAGCGGGTCCGCCGCGAGCAGGCATGGGAGAGCGGCGTCGCGCGCGTGATGGGCGCAGCCGAGGCTGCGCTCGCGAGCCGAAAGCCACGTGTACTTTGACATCGCGCCTATCACCACATTAGTGTTATCGGCGGCTAGGCAGGCTCACCGTTGGCGGCAGGATGGGGCGCCACAGCGCCATGCCTTGCGCTTTATCTTGTCAGGTCTCTATCGATAAAGGCTGCGTAGGGTGCTTCATCTGCAATATTTCATCGGCTTTGCCATTCCGCACCACTGTGCAGTCGCAGCATAAACCCGTTGACTGCGTCTGTTTCAAAGCAGATTAAGGAGACAGTAGGAACCCGTAGCTGGGTTGCTAGGGCATCAGCAAAACGCGCGGATTGCGGATGTCACAGATTTCCTCCATGCGCTGCCTGTGGCTGGGTGAGTGACTGCATATGAAGATCGCCATTTCCGGCCTCGGCCGTGTCGGGCTATCAGCGTCATCCTCCTGGCGCGGTATAATGAAATCGGAGCAAGGGTGGGGCCGTTGAATGAAAATGCGACATCAATCTTGTAAATCGATTGGCTGTGACGATCGAATGCAGAAGTAAACGGTCTTCGCGCAAGATTTATTCAGATAAGACTTGACACCACGAGCGGACACATTTTCTTTCGGAGGAAGAAAGCATTGATCGGTAAGAAGGTTGCCCTTATTACGGGCGTAACAGGGCAGGATGGCTCTTATCTTGCCGAATTCCTGTTGGAGAAGGGTTATGAAGTTCATGGCATAAAGCGCCGGGCTTCGTTGTTCAACACCCAACGCATCGACCACATTTACCAGGATCCCCACGCTCCTTCGCCGGATCTGAAACTGCATTACGGCGATTTGTCAGACACCTCGAATCTGACGCGCATCATTCAAGAAATCCAGCCCGACGAGGTTTATAACCTTGGTGCACAGAGCCACGTTGCGGTCAGCTTCGAGGCGCCTGAATATACTGCCGACGTCGATGCTATCGGCACGCTGCGCTTGCTGGAGGCGATTCGCTTTCTCGGTCTTGAGAAGAAGACGCGATTCTATCAGGCTTCAACATCCGAACTCTATGGCCTCGTGCAGGAAACTCCTCAGCGGGAGACAACTCCTTTCTATCCTCGTTCTCCGTATGCAGTAGCCAAGCTTTACGCCTACTGGATTACCGTTAACTACCGTGAAGCTTACGGCATGTATGCCTGCAATGGCATTCTGTTCAATCATGAAAGTCCTCGCCGCGGCGAAACCTTCGTGACTCGAAAGATCACGCGTGGCCTTGCGAACATCGCGCAGGGTCTTGAGCCTTGCCTTTACATGGGGAATATCGATTCCCTGCGCGACTGGGGTCATGCCAAAGATTACGTGCGCATGCAGTGGATGATGCTACAGCAGGAACAGCCTCAAGACTTCGTCATTGCAACTGGGGTGCAGTTCTCGGTACGCGAGTTCATCGCATGGTCGGCTCGCCACCTTGGTATCACGCTGCGCTTCGAAGGTGAGGGCCTTGAGGAAGTGGGCATCGTCGAGACCATCAGCGGCGGAGACGCCCCTGCCATAGAGGTGGGCGACGTGATCGTGCGCATCGATCCGCGCTATTTCCGTCCGGCCGAGGTCGATACGCTGCTCGGTGATCCAACCAAGGCAAAGGAGGTGCTGAGCTGGGTCCCCGAGATCAGCGTCCAGGCGATGTGCGAGGAGATGGTGGCCGAGGATCTCAAGGTTGCCAAGCGGCATGCACTGCTGAAGGAACACGGTTACAATATGCCGGTCTCGCTTGAATCCTGATCGTCCCGGGCGAGGAGGACACGCGATGCGCGTCTATGTAGCAGGCCACCGGGGCATGGTGGGTGGAGCGATCAGCCGCAAGCTGATCGAGCGCGGCGCCGAAGTGGTGACGCGCACACACGCCCAGCTCGATCTGACCGATCAAACTGCGGTGCGCGACTTCTTCGCTGCGGAGAAAGTCGACGCGGTCGTTCTCGCCGCCGCGAAAGTCGGCGGGATCCATGCGAACAACACTTATCCGGCCGAATTCATCTACGAGAACCTGATGATCGAGGCCAATGTCGTGCATCAGGCCTATGCTGCGGGGGTGCAGAAGCTGTTGTTTCTCGGCTCCTCGTGCATCTATCCTCGCGCGGTGGCGCAGCCCATGCGCGAGGATGCGCTGCTGACCGGCATTCTCGAGCCAACCAATGAGCCCTACGCAATCGCAAAGATCGCGGGAATCAAGTTATGCGAGAGCTACAATCGCCAGTATGGCACTGACTATCGCAGCGTGATGCCGACCAACCTCTACGGTCCCGGGGACAACTTCCACCCGGAAAACTCGCATGTGATGCCGGCGTTGATCCGGCGATTCCACGAGGCCGTCCGCGACGGGGCTAAGCAGGTCGTGATCTGGGGCACGGGAACGCCGAAGCGGGAGTTCCTTCATGTCGACGACATGGCCGAGGCTTCGCTTTTTGTCCTCGATCTGCCGCCGGAACAGTACGCGGCCAACACCGAGCCGATGCTCAGCCACATCAACGTGGGCTATGGCGAAGACGTCTCGATCCGGGATCTGGCGGAACTCATTGCTCAAGTGATCGGCTTCGAAGGCGAGATCGCATTCGACGCCAGCAAACCTGACGGAACCATGCGCAAGCTCATGGATTCAGGCCGCCTTTTGGCAATGGGCTGGAAGCCGCGGATAGCCTTGGCTGATGGCATCAAGGAGACCTACGACTGGTTCCTCGATAGCAAGGCCTAAGCAGCACGTCATGCGCATCTTGCTCTACAGCCTCAACTATGTTCCCGAGCCGACTGGCATAGGGCTGTATAGCGGCGGCCTCGCACAGTCACTCGCCGGTCTCGGGCATGAAGTCCGAGTCGTATGTGCGGTTCCTCATTTTCCGCAATGGAAAGTTTTCGAAGGGTTTCGACAAGGTTGGAAAAAGACTCGCGAACAGGGAGTCGAAGTGGTTCGCTGTCCGATCTATGTACCGACCAATCCTTCTGGTGCTAGGCGTGTCGCCCATTACTTTACTTTTTTTGCTAGCTCCATTTTTCCGATGGTTAGATCAGCTTTCAGTTTTAAGCCTGACCTGGTATTCTGCGTTGCGCCTTCGTTGATCGCGGCCCCCGCCGGCCTGATTGCAGCCAAGTTGTCCGGTGCGACTTCGCAGATCCACATTCAGGACTTTGAAGTCGAGGCCGCCTTCGCAACCGAACACCTATCCGGACAGGGCGCGGCAGCGCGGCTCGCGCGATGGTTTGAGAAGGCCGTCCTGCGCGCTTTTGACAAAGCCAGCACGATTTCCCCGGAAATGGTCCGTAAACTGCTCGAGAAAGGCGTTGTCCCGGAACGATCCTTCGAATTGCGGAACTGGGCGGAAATCGACCACATCCGCCCGCAACCCACGTCGCTTTTCCGGGAGCGATGGAACATCCGGACGCCACATGTCGCGCTCTATTCCGGGTCTATCGCCCAGAAACAGGGCATCGAATCCATCATCGACGCGGCCCGGGCACTTGCTCACCGCGATGACCTTACGTTCGTCATCTGCGGCAACGGGCCTCGGCGCAAGACGCTGGAGGCATCCGCCGCCGGATTGAGCAACATCCAGCTGCACGACCTGCAGCCGATGGAGGAACTGGGCGAACTGCTCAATCTTGCCACGGTTCATCTCCTTCCCCAGCGCAAGGACGCGGCCGATCTCGTCCTGCCTTCGAAGATGGCAAACATGCTGGCTTCTGGCCGGCCGATTGTCGCGGGGGTGGAGGCAGGGACGGGAATCGCACGTGAAATCGAAGGCTGTGGCCTGCTCTGCGAGCCGGAGAACGGTGCTGCCATGGCAGCGGCCATCGAAAGCCTGTTCGCGGATCAGGAACGGTATGCCGTTTTTTCCACCTCGGCTCGCGTTCGTGCGCAGGAACGCTGGGCACGCGACAGCATCATCGGGATGTTTGACCGAGCACTCCGTCGAGGCAGTTCGCATGAAAATACGCCCGATTCTGGTGAGAGCACGGCTCGAACTAAAAAGGAAAGTTCGTAGGCACATGCGATTTCCTTCAAACCGGAGGAAGAAAACGAGCAGACACTGTTTCGCTTCCAATCCTGCGCGCTTCGATGCGCCCTGTCACCCAACGCCGCACCGGCGTGTCATAGAGGTGGGCCAGCCCCCATGCGGCAGCCACCGCGCCGACCGTCGCCGCTAGTCCGCTCCATGGGGCGAAATGCTCCGGCGCCAGGTGCAACAGCCTCTCCGCCAACCGGTCCCAGGGCAAGGTCGCATGGATCACATAGAGCGGATAGGATATCGTGCCGAGCCATAGATAGGGGGCTGCCGAACGTGGCTCGCTGCCGAGCGCGGCGATGCACAGCAGCGGGAAGGCCAGCGCGACGCACGCCACATCCTTGGCCCACCCGAGCGAGGCGGGCAGCGCGAGCAGCGCGCCTGCCGCAATCAGGATCATCGGCGGCGGCAGGCGCAACCGCCACAATCTGCCTGCCTTGAAGAACCGTGCGAGCAAGACTCCCCCCGAAAAGCCAGCGATCACACGCAGCAGACCGATCTCTGGATGCTGCCAGCGGTAGCCGAAATCCAGCCCCCCAGCGCGCTGCGCCGCGAAGGCAAGTGTGATCTGGGCCATCACGAACACCACAATCAGCGCTCGGCCCCGCAAACGGCGAAGTGCTAGCACATAGGCAAGGTTGACGACCATTTCCCAGAACAGCGACCAGCACGGTATGTTGAGCGGATAGAGATCGGCGCGCGGAGCGGGGAAGATGTTGGGCAGCATCAGCGCACCCCACAGCACAACCGGCAGCAGCTCCGCCCAATTCCAGGCCGACACTCCGAGCAGCAATCCCAATATCGCCACCGCAGCTCCCACGCCCAGCCCCGCGAGATAGAGCGGCAGCAGCCGGACGATCCGCTTTCCCATGAAGCCGACGGCGGTCATGCCGCTTGCCAGTCGGTGCTCATAGGCATGGGCGATGACGATACCGCTGATCATGAAGAACAGGTCGACCGCCAGATAGGCGCTGGGAAACACTAGCGGCCCCAGCATGTGTCGGTAATGGAAAGTCACCACTGCCAGAGCGGCGATCCCGCGAAGCCCGTCCAGCGTCGCGAACAGGTGCTTTTCGGTGGTCCGGTCGACGGCTATGGCCTTAGACGATGGCGCACGATCCAGGCTCGGTCGGGTTTCGATCTCGCCTGCCGCCATCACCGAAATCCGTCCGTCAATGCTCGCTTCCCTTTCCTTCGGCATTGCGCCTTTTCCGTGTGTTCAGCGCAGAATCGCCGGGACCGCTTGGCGAAAACGGGCCAAGCGTGAGAAGCCACATGTCAGGCGGCGCACCGAAGCGAAAGGGAGCATTGCTCGTGCCCAATCCGCCGGTGACGACCGTTTCACCCGCGGCATCGTGAACCAGGCCGCACAGATAGCGCTGGTCTTTGACGATCTCGGGCGTGAGCGGCCCGATCAGCGGCAACACGATCTGTCCGCAATGGGTGTGGCCGACCAGCATCAGCGGCATGTCGAGGGGTCGTCTTGGCGCGCTGTCAGCCTCGTGCGCGACAAAAACAGGGACGCCGCCCAGGCCGTGCAACTGTTCTGCCAGAAGGGAAAGCGACCGCACCCGGAAACCATCGCCGGCTCCTCCAATCGCCAGCGGCCCGCGCCGGACGCTCTGGTTCACCAGCACCGTCACGCCCGCGCGTTCCAGGGCCTGTATCACCACCGCCGGATCGATCTTGCGATCATGGTTTCCAAGCACCGCCACGATGCCAAGAGGGGCATTCAGGTGCGAGAGCGGCTGAACCAACCGGGCCGCCCGCGCCGACGTGTTATCGAAGCCGTCCAGAAAATCGCCGGCAATCACCACCAGATCAGGCTGAAGCGCATTCACTTCGCCTACAATTCGTTCAAGGCGTCCCGTGCCCATGCTCCAGTTGCCGAGATGAATGTCACTCATCAACAGCACGTGCACCGGCGGCGCGCCACGCGGCCATTCCGGCATGGCAATCCGCGAGCGGCGGACCACCGGATCTTGCCGGGCGTTCGAATACCCCCACAAACTCACTCCCGCGAGCACGGACAGCGCAGCGAGAAACACACGCAAACGCCTCATTTCCGGACCTTTGGACGGGTGTCATCGGGAAGGGGCGGATCGACGAACTCAAGATTGTTGAAGCCCTGCTTTGCGAGATCGAGAGTTATGCGAACCAGGCATTTGCGATCGGCGCCGATCGGCTCCACGACCCGCAGCGGACGGCCTTCCGGCCAACCATCCGCCAGCTTCCGCAACCCGCGCCCGTCCAATGTCGAGCCGGCATAGACAATCTCGCAGCGTCCATGCTTGGCGTGCACGATGATATCGCCAGGCGCCTCGGCCGATGTCTGTCCGGCACTCGCCGCCAGCAGGAACAGGCCGATGGTCTTCATCGTCGCGGGTATAGCGGCCGCTCCCTGTTTTCAGCAACAGGCGAGTGGCATGTTGCGATGGCCCAGGCAGAGAAATAAAGCCATGGGTGAGCACGTGGCAGAAGGGGCAGAAACAAGATGATCGGGACAATGGTGCGAAGCAGGCTGAAGGCACTGCTGCCGCGCAAGCTGATCGACCAGCTCGTGCTGCTCGAACTCGGCGCGCAGGCGTTCCGCGACGTGCGGGGGCGGCATCCGCGTGACTGCTCTATCTGCGGCTATCACGGCCGGTTCTGGGCCAAAGGCCGGCAGCCGATGGTGTTCGATGGCGAATGCCCGCAATGCCGGTCGGTCGGCCGGCACCGCCAGCAGGAGCTGCTGGTGAACCGTCACCCTGATTGGATCGAAGGCGCCCGGGTTCTCCACTTCGCGCCGGAACCCTGCTTCGCCCAGCGTTACCGGCAGCGGATCGAGGCGACCGGCGGGCAGTACGTTCGCGCCGCCTACGTGCCGCGCAAGGGTGAGACACAGGTCGACATGCAGGCGATTCCATTTGCGGACAACGCGTTCGACACGGTCATCCATCACAACGTGCTCGAACATGTGCCCGACGATCGCAAGGCGCTGAGCGAGATCGCCCGCGTGCTGCGGCCGGGCGGTCGCACGATCCTGACCGTGCCGCTCGTAGAGGCGTGGGAACGCACCTACGAGGATCCGTCGATCGAGACGGAGGAAGCGCGCGATCTGCACTTCAACAAAAACGATCACTTGCGGCTCTACGGCCGCGACTTCCATGACCGGTTGGTGGGCGCCGGGTTCGACTATACGCGCTATGTCGCCGAAGAACCCGAGGTCAGCCGCTACGGGCTCGAGCGCGGCGAGACCATCTTCATCGCCAGCCCTCGCAAGTAACACACTAGGCGTGAGGTATTGGACGCACGCTTACGCGGGCGGATCGCCGCTCACCGCCAGCACTGTCTGGCTGGTGCCGTCGAGGCAAATCGCGCTCAGCGTGTTTGAGCTATAGGCGCCGGTGTCGATGCCGATGCGGTTGGCGCGAATATCGACCTCGGGGAAGATCGTGTGGCCATGGACGATCACGGCGCCATGATCGCGCGTATCCTCCAGGAACGCCTCGTGCCCCCAAAGAAAATGCTGACGCGCCTGGCGCTTCAGCGCCACGCCGGGCCGCACCCCAGCGTGGGCGAACAGATAGTCGCCCGAGCGCGCGGTCAGCGGCCAGGTCGCGATCCAGTCGACCCAGGCTTTGGGCACCGCGCGCCGCAGAGCAGCCACCCAGGGGACGGCATCCTCGCCTTCGACAAACGGTTCCAATCCGAAGCTCTGCACCGTTTCCACGCCGCCGACGCGCATCCACCCACGCAATGTTCCTTCGTCGCCCGCGAGCGTGCGCAGCAGCATCTCCTCATGGTTGCCGAGCAGGATCACGAGCTCGGGCATTCGGTTGCGCGCCTCGTCGAGCGCTTCCAGCGACCCGCGCGAGTCCCGTCCGCGGTCGATCACGTCGCCGATGATGACGATGTGCAGTCGCTCGGGCGGGCCGAGCTCGGCCGAGTGCTTCCCGATCGCGACCAGCATCCGCTGGAGCAGATCGGTGCGGCCATGGATGTCCCCGACGGCGTAGACCCGCTCGCCTGGTGCCGTCGCCGGCACGGTGCGGCGGTTCAAAAAGGTGCGAAAGGCTTTCACGGCCTAGCTTTCATAGCTCCATCTCGCTGCAGGCAGCAGACACAAACATCTGCTGTTAGCTGCGCGCCTGTCGATGAACAAGGGATGGCAAGCGGTGTCGAACCGCCCGGCCAGTGTCTGAAGGCAGTATCGCGACGGAAAATTGGTTGCTAATGAAGCGGCGCCAGCATGGAGGACATATTGCGAGCATTGCGGATTACGGCGGTCATCACAGCAGCCGCGGTGCTCCTTGTCACAGCATTGATGTGGGGAACCACCCCATCGGCAGGCGCTGGGCTAACGCGGGTGCCTGCAAAGACACCGTTCACCAAAGGACATTATTACCTCTACCTCCAGCCATGGGGTGGTGAGGACTATTGGCTGACGCGGTGGTGGAGCCGCTATGCCGATGCGGCCGTGGTCGATCACAAGCGATTTCCGTCGAACACGCTCATCTCATGGCGGTGGCCGCCTTTTCCTCCGCGCAACGGCGTCGGCGTATGGGGTTACAATGCCTTGAGTTATGGCAACTACGATGGCGGCGCCCCGGAAAAGCCAGTGGCGCCGGTTCAGGTAAAAAACCTGAAAGCGCTGAACCAGACTTTTGCATGGTCGCTTTCCCATCGCTTCGGTGACGCCAACGTCCTGACCGAATTCTACCTTGATCCCCCCACCAAACCTGTGACCGCCCACAAAATCGAGATCGGCTTTTTCCTTCATACCCCCGATCACACCCGGCGTTTCTTCGAAAGTGCCCCCACTTCAGTCGGCCAATATGTCGACACGCAAGACCGGCGCTGGACGGTGCGAATGAGCGGCACCTTCTGCATGTTCGCGCCCGAAGGATATGGCGATATCCAGTCGGGCAGGATCGACATGCTGCATGCGCTGCGGTGGCTGCAGGTCAAGGGCGTGGTCAAGGGAGACGAGATGTTCCTCGGCTTGGCTTTTGGAGTGGAACCTGTGCAGGGAACAGGCCGCCTGAAGGTCGACCGGTGGCAGGTTGTCATGAAATAAGCCCGTCGGTTTCATTTGCTTCGATCCATTTTCCATATGCGACACGACCACAGCCGGGACAGGGTAATGCTGGGTTTCCAGATCTCGTTTAAAATCGATGCCAGGCCGGTCCTGTAGTGCATGAAGCGCGCGTCTCGATCGGTGGGAAAAGCGTGTGGACGATCGTGGTTTACGCCGCTTCAGCGGCGATCCGTTTTCTCACCAACATCATCCTGACACGGCTGCTGGCACCCGAAATCCTAGGGGTGGTAGTGATTGCGCAAGCGATCCGCACCGGGGCGGAGTTGCTTACCGACATGGGCATGGAGCAGAATGTCGTCCACAGCCCCCATGGGGACGACGAGCGCTTCCTCAACACCGTGTGGACGCTGCAGATCCTGCGCGGTATCGCGATTGCAGCAGTCACCATCTTCGCTGCCTACGCCGTCTCGCGCTTCTACCGCGTCGATACTGCCGTACTGGTCGCGATGAGCGCCGCGCCGTTCCTGAATTCGCTGGCCTCGACGTCGATTTTCAGCCTGTCGCGGCATTTGGAAGTCAAGACCAAGAACCTGTTCGAGCTTGCGAGCGAGGCCGCCGGGCTGATTATCAACGTCACCCTGGCGTTGTGGCTGCACAGCGTTTGGGCGCCCATTATGGGTATCCTCGCCACGCTCGCAGTGCGTTCTGCAGCCAGCTATCTATTACCGCATCAACGCCATCGCCTGCTTCTGGACAGAACCTTCGGGCAGGCGATCTTCGAGTTCAGCAAATGGGTCATGCTGTCGTCGCTGATGTTGTTCGGCGCGGTCTATGCCGACCGGCTGTTCCTCGGGCATGTCGCGAGCCTGGCCGTGCTCGGTATCTATGGGCTTGCCCGGGCGCTGTCCGACGTTCCGTCCATGCTCGCGACACGACTGGCGATGCAGATCGTGTTCCCCACGGTCGCAAAGGATCAAACCCGTGCGGATGCCGCCGCGCGGACCGGACTCGCCCGGACGCGCCGCTATGTCCTGCTGCTTTTTGCGGTCGGCATTGCCACGGTGATGGCCTGGTCCGACTGGACGGTGCGCCTGCTCTACGATGTCCGCTACGAGCAGGCGGGATGGATGCTTTTCCTGCTGCTCGCGAGCAGTTGGTTCGCCGTGCTCGCCTGGTTCGGCGAGGCCAAGATGCTCGGCCATGGGATGCCGCGAAGCGTCGGTGTCGCCAATGCAATCCGCCTGGCGGTCATGATGGGCGGGCTCGTCGCAGGCTTCTCGCTGCTCGGTCTGCCGGGCGCGGTGCTTGCGCTGCCAGCCAGCGAGCTTGCGCGCTATGGAATCCTCAGGGTGGCCCAACGCGGCCTGCCGAACACCTTCGCGCTTCAGGACGCCCTCTTCACCCTGGGTTTCCTGGCGTTGCTGATAGCCTGGGTGACGATACGCGTATCGCTGGGGCTTGGCGTGCCCTGGGCGTTGATGCCCCACGCCTGGCCGGCCTGATAACGGCCGCCATCACCTGTAGCTATTGCGGCTCGCAATAATGATCGGCCGGAACTGCAATAGAGGGCGGTTTTCGGCCCACATTGCGTGAGACGTTCGTAAGACCGTATGTCCATCTGCGCGCCTTGGGTGGCTGGCCCTACACTGCGCATCCGAGGGTTTCTCGGACGGGCCGAGTCGATCCTCATCACAGGAGGACGAGCCGTGGAACATTGTACAGAAGTCTTCGTCGGTATCGATGTCGCAAAAGCCCGGAATGCCGTAGCTGTGGCGCAAGGGAACTGGTTGGCTTCATGTGGGCTGCAGCCCGCGAAGCCCAACCAGCCTGACATCTGCCACCAACCCCGCGTACAGGCGGGGGTGGGATCATCGGCAGGGGAACATCCGACGGACGTTTTGTGGCCGGCATCGCCGACGCCCGCAGTAAGAACGGATCAGCCCCGGACGCATACTCGGAACTGCGGTATCCAATCCGCGCATCAGAGCTTGATCACCGACGGTCTAACGATCCCACCTCCACCTGTACGCGGCCACATTCAGCCGCCACAACCCGTGGCCCAATCCTCGCGCCTACTAAGTTGACAACGGACATCAGAGCGTCCGCCCGGGACCGTTGGCGGCAGAAAACGCCCCTTTGCAGACGCTTCGCCTTGCAGTTAGCATGGTTGGATGGAAGTCACATCGATCATCAGAACCGACGCTCTGTTCCTCGGTCGCCTTCTCGCTCAATTGGCGGCAATGACCATGCTGGTTGGTGCCGCGCTGCTACTGGTGAATGAGGCTAGCTTCTGGTCGCGATGGAACCTGCTGTGGGCGATTGCCGTCCCGTTCGCTGTCTCGTACGCATTTAATCGAGATGCTCGAAGGCGGGTCATCACAGGCTTCTGCCTTGTCCCATGGTCTCTGCTCTCCGTCTTCGTGGGTGTCGCTTTGTTCGCTATCGAGCCCTAACGGTAGCTTACTACCCAAAATGCGCGTTCACGCCTGCGGGGTGGCCCAGTTCCAAGGCAGCAGCTCGTCGATCCGGTTGATCGGATGCCCCTTGCCGATGCGGTCGAGCACATCGGCCAGCCACTCCTGCGGGTTGATGCCATTGAGCTTGGCCGTTTCCAGCAGTGAATACATGGCAGCGGCGCGTTCGCCGCCGCAGTCGGCGCCGGCAAACATCCAGTTCTTGCGCCCTACGGCTATGCCCCTAAGGGCATTCTCCGCCGGATTGTTGTCGATCTCCAGCCTGCCGTCGTCGGTGTAGGCGAGCAGTTGCGGCTTCAGCTTCACGGCATAGCGCAACGCTTCCGCCAACGGTGACCGGGCCGATGCCCTGGACAGCACATCATCAGCCCAAGCGAAAAAATCCAGCGCCTTGAGCTTCGAGAGCTTACGAGCCTTGCGGCGGAAATCCGCAGGCTCGCGCACGATCTGCCGTTCGACGTCGTAAAGCTCTCCGATCATCTGCAGCCCTTCGAGTGCCGCCGAGTTTGGATCTGCCTTGTAGATATCGTTCAGCTTGCGCCTTGCATGGGCCCAACAGGCAACAGGCGTGATCGGCGCCGGTTTACGGTCACTCGCGTAGAGGCGCTCGAAACCGGCATAGGCATCGGCCTGCAGGAAACCCGCAAAGGTCTTGAGATGCTCGCGCGGTCGCTCACCCTTCCGATCGGGACTGTAGCGAAACAACGCTGCCGGCTTGTCCAAGTGGCTCCATCGTCGGTTATCGCGAAGGTAAACCCATAGCCTGGGTCCCTTTTGGACGCCGATTGACACCACAACGTCAATTCGCGAAAGGGGCAGATGAAATCAACTCGACACCACTTCCCTCGAGCAAGCGCTCCACAGAGCGATCTCCGAAATAGGCGGCATCGCAGTAGAAATCAGAACCAAAATCTAGACAACGAATGTCAGGCCGCATGAGTGACAGAGTCACAAGGCCGGTGCAGCAAAATCCAATGACTGTTGAACCCGGCATGCTCCCCGCCATATCCTCGATCGACTGTCCCTCGCCGATTACTTCGCAATCAGCTAGTTCGTGGAAGAGCGGACCGTCGGTTGCACGCGGGTGTCGCTTCACGTAGTATTTGGTGAATGGTAGTGTCTTCTTCCAGGAGATGAACCGCTGCGCAAACTCGGCGTAGTTCGCCTCTGTCATCCATAGATGTAGCCCTGTCATCGCAATGACCGCCGCCCCGGGATCGGGAACTACTTCGCGGTCCGCCTCTGGGAATTTGATCAGCCGGATTTTCTCCGGCGGAGCAACAACGCCGTGCGCAGCGAACGTATAAACATGACGAGTCTCAGGCTCGAGTGAACCGGACACGTGGCGCGTCGGTTCGCGCCAGGACAATCCCAAGATACGCGCAAAAACCGGCTTAACAGCTGTGCGCCACCAGTCCCGGTTCTTCATCTGGATGTCCTGGAAGTTCATGATCCCTTCGGCAAGGACCGAAATTTCCATCTCCGGATGCGCGCTTGCCACTGAGAAAAAGTGGTTGTTCAGAACATTGTCGTTATTGACCAGGAGGACGTGACGAATGTTCCCGGTTGCCAGAAGCTGCCGGATCATCCGCGAGGCGCGGCGGAAGTAACCGATCAGGCGCAGTTGTCCGGATATTCGGAACGAAGGCTTGACCCCATAGTCGACGCGCATTGTGCATTGGTCGAGCCAGGGTGCGTCAAGCTTGCGCATGACAATCACTGCCACCCGGTCGAGGCCGATGCCTTTTTCCTTGAGGGCGCCCTGCGCCATCACCGAGGAAATTTCGTTGTTCACGCACAGGATCGTATCAATCATGCCCACGCCTCATGTCGGTCCCATCGTCATACCTGCGAGAACACCTCTTCCGTAGCGGGCGGCGATCACGCCGTCGCCGGCTTCGTTATTGTAACAAGCTGGCGCGCATACCGCACTGCAAAGGCAGCCAGAACCGCGGAAATCCCGGCGGCTGCAAGCACGCGAATGCCTAGGCCCTCCCAGCCTAGCGCGGGCACGGTGGGTTCGAGAAGGACTAGCGCCAGCACGATGGCGCTCACCGTCAACTGCATCATCAGCGGTATGGTCAGCGGCGGCGCCATGTAACGTGCGATTGCGGTTCCGCCGAGCCAGAGCAACGTAAACGTCACCGCATTCATCCACGCGGCCGCCATGTAGCCGTAGACTGGCACCAGCGCGAAGGTCGTAGCGATGCACGCAGCGCTCACCATGATCGAATAGAGCGTAATGGGCCGCACGCGCTTGAGAAAAAACAGCTTGCGCGTGTCGGACAGGTAGTGCCCATAAATGTAGTGCGCCAGGATCAGGAACGGCGCAACGTCCCCCGCCGGCGCGCGCGTGGGGCCCAGCACCAGCAGCAGCGCCGGCCGCGCAGCCATCACTGCCCAAACCGCCACTGCGCCCAGACCCAGCGCCTGCACCGCCGTGGCGTTGTAGTGCATCGGGTCCGCCATCGGGTTGGATCGCTTCCAGCGATAGTACATCGGCGCGTAAGCGAGGTCGATCGAAACTACGATCAGCCCCATCAGAATTCCGCTGACATAGCCCAGCTGATACGTCCCCACCGTCGCCAGACTGACGAAGCGTACGAGGATGAACGGATCCGCCTGTGTGCGCAACCAGAAGGCGAGGTCGTAGAACAACAGCGGTGCGCCATATCCCAAGTTCTCGCGCCATAGCACGCCCGGCGCCACGGCACGCTCGGCCGGCTCGCGGGGCAGCAGGCGAAACCGATAGACCGCGGCTGCCGCCATGAAGGAGAGCAGGCTGCCCAGCGCCACGCCGCAGGCGGCACCGATCGCGCCGCCATGGAACAGCGCCACGATGGCGATACCGAACAGGCATTGCCCACCGGCCTGCCCCAGCTTGAGAAGGGTAAAGCCAACCGCGTCGTTGCGCATGCGGTGCAGCAGCACCACGATCAGCAGGAAGGAATCGGACGCCGCGATCAACAGCAGCAGCAGCACATAGGGCCACCAGTCGAGCGCGCCCGCGGTCAGGACGGGCCACAAAGGAATGGTCGCCAGCAGGATCGCCACGCCGACGCCAAGCGTCAGCACCAGGCGCTGGAAGACCAGTTGCTCCAGGAAATAGCGCAGCCGCCCCGGGCTTTCCTCGTAGTCGATGTAGTGGCGCGAGGCGGCCTTGCTGAGCCCCATGTCGAGCACGAGATTGACCACCGCCATGGCCGATACGAACACCGCATAGCGCCCATACTGGTCCTGCGGCATCAGCCACGCGTAAATCGGCAGGACGACGTAGGCGACCGCACGCTGCAGCGTGTTGCCGATCACGTAGATGCCGGTATTGGCGACGAAGGATCGCTTCATGGAACTCCTGGGAAAGGCCGTGCGCGACATTACACTGCTGCGGTTTCGCGCTATCCGTGCCGTTCAGGCCCGATGTTCATCGACGATGACACCTATATGCTCGTCGGTCTGCGCATTCGGCTTGGCGTAAGTGAAGAAAATGGAAAGCTTATCTCCCTTGTTTTTTAAGTCGGACCCGAGAAAAGCGGGCACGATGATATAATCGTCCTTCGCCAATCCTGCCGTCTGATGATCGGTAAAGTTCAAGCTTCGCTCCTGCCGTCCCAGTCAAAGTAGATCTTGTGCCATGTTCACACCGACCGTTTTCCAAGCTTAAATTAATTTAATACCCATGTTTGACTTAGGCATAGGCGAGACGAACCTTTCCTAAATGGCCCAGAAGCCACTTGCGAACATCGTTAGTTCGAGATTCGAAGCAAACATACATAAGAATCGAAAAAATTATCGCCGCCGTGGCGTAGCAAAATATAATAAACCACCCAGAAAAAACTTTTATTGAAAAGTGACCAGGCTCAATTCCGAAGTAGATAAAAATTGAAACAAGCGCATTCACTACCGGCATGTGGAACAAATATAGGGAAAACGAGATGTCCGAAAGTCTTTTTGCAGGCAGCGATATCTGACTCGGCAACTTGACCTTCCCAGCGAGCAGTACTGCCGCAACTATCACAATCATTATCACTACATCGATCACAAACTGTCCATTCAGTCGCACTCCGAAGGCTAGGAGTGCCGCATAAGTTAGGCCGAGGCAGACCAATCCAAGATAAGACTTCCTACTTTCCATGCTCGCGAGAGTTCCTGCAAGCCAAAACCCCGAATAAAGGATAGTGTTGTTAGGGTTGAGCGGCTCGAATGCCATAAGTCCAACAATCAGTGCAGCAATGCCAAAACCAGCTATCTTAGCCCGAACACTCTTCCAAACGTAGAGCGTCATAAAGACAACACCGAAGAATACGTAATAGGTCATTTCATTCTGGATCGACCAGAAGGGGCTGTTCGAACAAATTGTGGGCAACACCGTCTTGTTCAGAAGTACAAGGTTGCCCACGATGTCAATAAGATCAGGATTACAATTTTCAGGCCTATCTGGTTGTGAAAAACTTATTCCGAGCGTCGCCATCAGTGCGGCTGCGACTAATGCCGAGAAAATTACCGCAGGAATTGCAACAAGATAAATGCGTGAAATGCGATCAATAAAATACCTAGTTGCTTCTTGAGCATTTTGAGTTTGTAATAGCTTTCGGCCTACTAAATATCCCGACAGGACAAAGAACACGATTACCGCCTCATGGCCGAGGTTGAAAATGAGGCGCGGGATGACACTTAGTTGCCCGAATTCCACAAAATCACTGTTTTCCCCGAAAACACGATTCTTGCAGTGTTCGAATAAAACTAAAAGCGCCGCCCCGCCGCGCATCACATTCAATGCAACACTTTCGCGAGCTGAAATGCGCTTGACTGCAAATTTATCCGAGATTTCGGCAGTCATTTCATTGACCCTAGTTTAATCTAAGCCTGTCTCTTATTCAATCGTCCGAAAATCTATCATACTCGAACTTGCCGCAGCAGACACTCGCGGGCCGCGACGCCTCGGCGGGACCGGGGCACCCGGAGAAGATGATATAGCCCGTCCTCCACTCACCAGCCTCCCGGTCTTCGGTAAATGACACATTCGCCATATCAATCTCTCATTTAATCAGGGCATTTCGCACTAGCCCTTTCCATTTGAAGTGTCCACTATCGATTTGCTGCACCGCAGCGTCGCGGCCCGCTTGCAATAATCTGAAAGATCTGTTTGACGAAAGTAGCCGTATGATAAAATGTTGAACAGGATCTGCCGATCGGCCAAGGAGGTCAATTTGCTGAAACGATCGAGAAGACAAGTTCTACTTGGCGTTGGTTCTGGCCTCGCTGCGCTATCCGCCTCCAAAAGTGTTCCAGCGCAGGCTATCTCAAGAATAATTCCTCAGCACTATGGGGCCTGTGGCGACGGCACTGGCGACGACACGCATTCATTGCGAAAATTCTTCAATGCCGTCTCGGCAATGGGCCGGAGTACTGGATCGAAGGGCCTTGGGCTAATCCCCTCAGGCATCTATAACGTTTCCGATCTCGTCTTGGTTGGATCTGATAGTGATATTATCTGCAACGGGACAATCCGTTTTTTTGGAGCATCGGCGATCGGTGGCGTAGTCCTTATACGATCTAAAAATAACATCTCATGGTCTGGTGGAACAATTGATTCGAACAGGCAAGGCAACGATAATTGCTTTGGGATATCCGGCTTACAGAGTTTTGGGGGCCATTCGAGCGATATTACAGTGAGTAATCTTACTCTAGTAGGCGCCAGAAGTAGCGGAACAGGCCGAAATGATATTGGACGGAAGGGAGGCAAAGGATTTACCCTTCAGTACGGGCCTCAAAACGTTAGTATATCGAATATAATAATTCGAGATTGCGACATCGGTTTCAGTATTGAAGGCAAAATCGCTGACGGCGGTTCGACGACTGGAATTCACGTTAAAAATGTTACTTGTCAACATTGCCATCTCGTTGGCTTGTATATCCTTGCGAGTCCCAGCTCTAAACGAATAAGCTTGGATGCCCACCTGAGCGACATTGTATTTCAAGATTGTGCAACAAGTGATCCCAAAAATTTTGGGGTGATCCACGGAAGAACGGCAGCCGGGGTGATTGCTACTGGCATAACGATACGAAATAAAACAAATGGAGTCACCCCGCTCCGCGGAACTTTTCGAGACTCACGATTTGACATAATACTGGAGTGCGCCAACCCACGAAGTTTGATTGACCTCAACCCAGGGGTTGCCGCGCTCGATTTAGCTATTTTACCGCGAGATATTAGCTCGCGTAATCTAGCAATTTCTATGCTTCTTTCTGCGTCCTCGGAAAACACCCAGCATTCGGCGATTTTACTTCCATCCGGGAACAGGCCACAACGCAGCACGTTCAAGATTAGAGGTATCAGTCCACTTGGAGCAATCAACCGACAATTGAAAAGCGGGAACTTGTCTGATTATCCCATGCCACAAGGAAATAGAATTACCTTGGAGTGATCAAACATCTCACCTCAATGAGGGGCGGATAGCCTCCTTTTTGAGGGTGAGATCAAGTCTTAGCTCGTGCAGGTGCGCGCGGCACAACGACGGAAGATGTCGATCTCGAAACGGCCAGCATTGCTAGAAGAATGGAAAAGTAGCTCCAAGGCCGAGAGGTAGGAAAGCCGCCGTCAAAATTGAAAACAAGAAAAAATATCAGAAACAAGAACGATATGGATGGATTAAAAATCCTCATCCCAACTAGCATCGCTGGCAGAATAATAATTCCCATAATGATCCCGCAATAGGTGAGCATCTCAAAAAACGCATTCCCCCAGCCAATATAACCAGCGCCGTCTTTAAGACGTTCTAGATCATAACTTTTAAAGTTTGAATAAACATCAAACTGAATATCTGAAACTAGCTCACGGCCGCCAATTCCTGCCCCTGCAATCGGATATTTTTTTGCAGTTTCGTAAGCAACGAGCATCGGTCCGGTGCTTCTGGTAACAGTACTCACGTCTTCGTTGTTTGCGATCATTTGCGCGCGCTCGAACGGTAATAAGCTCGCTATTTGCGGCAAAAATGACAACATACATACCGCACCTACGACAAGTATGAAAAGAGACGTAGATCGGATTTTCTGGCGCTCTCCGAATTTAATCCTCCTCACCGCCGTACTCGCTATTACAACAGCAGGTGACAACAACATAGTTGGGCTGCGAATGGCTAGAAATGCCAATATAAATCCAATGAATCCGAAGACGTATCTAAACCTATTACGACTTAAAATCACTGAGCCAGCCAAAGCTATACTGATTGCCTTGGCAAGATGGGATGGCTCTTGCGTGAAAAGTTTAGGGCGGATGACGCCAGAAATCAGCAGGTCTCGATCATCTGCCGAGTACGAGTATCTTCCAGCGTAGAGCCAATTACGAACACTATCAGACAGTTCGCGAAAGGGTGAGATATAAATCTCGGCGTAAGAAAAAGTAATCAAAATAGTGGTAATAATTGTCATCATTATGGAAAGATTTACTCTTTTAACTCTCCTAATTTCAAAAAATACGCCCAAAGAACAAACGACGCTTGAAACGAGGAGTACTAATGACTTCATTTCTTCAGACGCAAATTTATCAGGAGCTGGGCTGAATGGTATAGTCAAGCCCCATAGACACACAGCGCCAATCATCGTCAGCGCTGCGGGAATATCCTTTCCCGTTCCGACATGCAGGACAAAAGCTATTGTACCAAAAATCGTGAGGATCAAACCTCCAACATATATCCCACCGATCCAAAAGCCTAAATTTAGATACAAGCCTAAAAATATGCCGCTAATAACCAATATATGAATTGCGCGCATTCTCTTATCTCCGCGCTAGGCTAAGCTAGCCGTCCATCTGCGTCGCTATTTTTGCACGCTATATTGACGTTTTCACCCGAATTTCATCAAGATTTCGCACCGTCGTATCCCATAAACCCTGCTGTGCAATATCAACGTTCGCGTGCGCAACCTCCGGATCGTCGTCATGGGCCTTGATCGCGGCAATCAGCCGGTCATCAAGTGCGACATCGTCCATCTCGATGCCCCACTCGGGATGGCCAATGTCCTCCAGGAAGAACCCCAGCTTGTCGTGCGAGATGAGCGAGATGATGGCATTGCCCACGCCGAAAGGAATCATCTGTGCATGGCCGCGCATGCCGATCGTGAGCGGCATGTTCGCATAGAACCCCACGATCTCGCGCCAGTCCAACAGGTTAAGCCGTACCACCTCGACCGGCACGTCCGTGCTACGCATGAAAGCCACCGCCGGATCGTCGTCGAAGCCGTGGACCGCCAGCTTGATCTTCCAGCCCTGCTGCACCGCCCAGCGCATTGCGTTGGCCACCTTACCAAGTCGCTGTTCCGCCTGGCCGCCATAACGCTTGTCCGCGCGGTCGAACGCCAAGTTGAGGGCCAGTTCCTTGCGAAACGGTGCGCGATGGTCAGGCTGCATTCCAGCATGGAAGCGACGCAGCACAGTCGTCGGGCAGGGTTGGAACACCACCTTCTCGCGCAGTTCGGCCGGCAAGTGTTCGAGCAAACGTTGCTGGCTGCCCCGATTGCGCACGCCGAAGAAGGCGCTCTTCGCCACGACCGTCTCGATGTGGCGGTCGAACTCGCCCGCGAAGCTGCGGCTGCCGCGAAACTGGTTATAGCCGATGGCATAGACGATGATCGGCATCGTCAGCCGCTCGACGTTCTCGCGCGTGACGTTCCATTGCCAGCCCGAGGCCGTAGGCTTCGAGGTCTCGCTCATCATCAGGCCGCCGCCCCCGATGACCAGGGCGCTGGCGAGCTTGTTGTATCGTTCGACGTCGTCGGCGGTGGTTTCCTTGCGCAGCTGGCGGCGAACCCAATTTCGCGGCCCCAGCTGATGGTCGAACACCTCGCGCACCGCGCGGTAAAGCACGGTGTCTCCAGCGTTGCCGCGCGGATCGTGTACGGAATAATGAAGGAACTGATGATCCGAACCGGCGCGCATCCGGTTGGCAAGCTCATCGGAACCGCGGCGAAAGGCGTATCCGGCAAAACGCGCCATCGCCGGCAGCAAGTCGTCCGGCTGCGTGCGCAGACGGGCTAGCGGCCGGTCCCTGAGCTTGCCGCTGGGTGCCGTGAGGGAAATCGCGCGTGATGCCATATATCGTCCGTACCTTACTTTTGCCTGGGCGCTAAGCGCCCTTTGAGGGCGGCTTATGCGGGCCTCATCCGCTCGTGGCCCCGTATCCAGGCCGCAGTCTGCTCGACCCCCTCGCGCAGGCTGAACGGCAGTTCCCCCGCCACCGCCGCCACTGTGGAAGAGTCGTAAGTCATTTCGGCGACAAGATTGTTCAGCCGGAAGCTGGTAAGCGGAGCAGCTGGCATGTGCAGGCGCTCCATCAAGTCACCCGCCGCCGCCGCCAGCTTCAGCACTCCGAACGGCACGCTGCGCACCTTCGGCGCGTCCATCGCCGCGCGGATCATCTCGGTCCATTCGCCCACTTCAAGCGGGGGATAATCACATAGATAAAAGGTGTTGCCATCAATCGGCTGCTGCGTGTGGGCGATCCGATCGAGCTCATGCACGGTGTTGCCGACGAAACCAAAGGACTTGTGGATCACCCGTCCGCGCGGCAGCACGAACAGCCCTTTGCCAACGAGGCGGAAGAACATGTCGTAGGGCGTGGCGAACCAGGGCCCCCAAATCGAAGTGGGGCGCACGATTGTCCAGGGCTTGCGCGTCTGCGCGGCGCGGACCAGCTTCTCGGTCTCGATCTTGCTTTCGCCATATGGCGTGGTCGGGCGATAGTCAGTGTCGCTTTTGGGCTGGTAGCCGATTTCGCAGACCAAGCGTGAGGACGCGACGACGACCCGCCGCAACGCCTCGCACCGATCGACCACCGCCATGAGGTTGGCAACCCCCTCCACGTTCGCAGCATAGTCTCCCACGCTGCGTCCTCTCAAGTCGGTACGAGCGCCAAGATGGAAAAGATAGTCGGGGTCAAACGCCTCCAGCGTATCGCCCAGCGCCTTGCGGTCGAGCAGGTCGACCTGGCGATGGACGTCGCCGTTCTGCGGATTGCGCGGCGGAACGATATCCAGCCCGAGGACGTCGGCCCCCTGCTGCTTGTAACGCGAGACAAGGTTCGTGCCGATGAAGCCCGAACTGCCGGTGATGGCAATCCTTACCATACGGGTCTACCGCCTACCTTATACATCCATCCTGTCATCATGAGGCCTCCCCTACCGGCTCTGCAATGACATGGCGCAGGATGGCGGGCATCGTCTCGTCGAAGGCCAACTCGGCAAGCTGGAAGTCACGCAGCGTGTCAATGTCGATAGCCAGGTCGCGATCCACGTGAAGCGGGGCGATCTGCGTGCCCGTCATCGATCCGGCGCGGATCGTATCGCTGCGGATTACGTCGAGTTGACCTGTGTGCCAGTAAGCCAGCGGCAGCTTCTGGCGCGGCATGTTATAGGGCTCGGACATGCCTTCCACCGTGAGTAGCGGCGAAAGCCGTGCGCCGTCGTGCGATAGCGACCACATCTTGTAGGGCGTCGGTTCTGCCGAAGTAACGGACCGCACGCAGGTAATCGCCAGATCGGCACGCATCCGCTCGACCGCCGCGTCGATCCAGGCAGGGTCGCGGAACGGCGTCGTCGGACGCAGTTGCACGATGAGATCGGGCGATTTGCCATGATCGTCCAGCCAACTCAGCGCATGTTCGAATACGTCGAGGTCGGTGGCGTTGTCCGAAGCCAGTTCTGCAGGACGCAAGAAGGGCGTCTCGGCACCATAGCTGCGGGCTATCGCCGCGATCTGCTCGCAATCGGTCGAGCACACCACACAGTCGACCGCGCCGCTGGCCCGGGCCGCCGCGATCGACCAAGCGATCAGCGGGTGTCCACCGAGCGAGCGGATATTCTTGCCCGGCAATCCCTTCGAACCGCTGCGGGCGAGGACTAGAGCGCAAACGCCAGTCATATTCTATCTCTCGCTCGCCGCCTCAGGTCCTCGCGGCAAGGCGAATGTCGGTGCCAACCGCCGGCCCGCTCGCGGCGTTGCGACCGAACGACTCTTCTAGCTTATCGAGCGCGAACCAGAAACCGGCGCCACCGTCCTTGTGACCCTGCCAGATCTCGGGGATGAAACTGGCCTTCGGGCACTTCTCGTCGAGGACTTGGGCGATCATGTCGAAATCGACCATGCCCTCGCCGATCTGCAGCCCTTCTCCATCCACATCCTTGGCATCAACCACATGCAGGTGCGCCGAATAAGGCCCGACCTTCTCGCAGAAGCCCTTCATCGACCAGCCATTGTGGTTGCAGGCTAGTTGCGAGTGCGAGATGTCGAAGCAGATGCGCATTGCGTTGCGATCGCAGAATTGCACTATCTCGTCGGCATCGATGAACAGGTTGTGGTAGCTCTGCCCGCCGAAGTGCCAAGGGAACGGCGGCATCGTCTGCGGGATTAACTCGGCGCCCTCGCGGTCTAGGCGAGAGAGACTATCCTCCATCCGCGCGTAGAGTTCGCGGCGTTTGTCGAGCGGCAGCGGCGCTGCCTTGGAGAAACCGCCCATGTTGACGATGATTAGCGGCGGCGTGACCGAACCCTTGTGATACTGGCGCAAATCGCGCGTTAGATCGATCACGCGCTGCAATTCGGCGATCGAATGACTACGATAGGCCTCGTCCGGGCTGGCGAGATCGAGGACGTGATCGCCCGCGAACAGTTCGGGCGCATGGACGACAAAATCGATGGCGAGCGGCTCGGGAAACCAGTCAGCCAGCGTCACATCCATGTCCTTGTAAGACAGGTGGTACTCAAGCAGCGTCATGTTCGTCTTGGCGAGCATGTCCTTGTAATCGTGCCAGCGGACTGGCAGGCCCCAGGGCCGCGCGAAGCGGAAGGTGCGTGGACCGATGACCTCGTCGGCGAGGTCGGAGGGGAAGAAGGGCGTGCGCGCCTTGACGTCGCGGCGGATGGTGCGACCGACCAAGCTATCAATCTGGTTGGGTTGGAGGCCTTGCCCAGGGCTTTGGGTCATCACCATGGCAGAGGTCACGACGGTGCCGGCAGCGATGTCCTCCACTGCGACAAGGCTCTTGGCGAGAACCTCGCGGTTCATCATCTCGCCCTGCGTCATCACGCGTTCGCCGCTGACGCCCATCGCCTCCTCGACGTTGCGAATCGCGGAAACCATCTGCGCAAATTCACCGGGCAGAAGCGAGACCTTGTGGTCGTTGCCTTCCATGTCGCGATCGACTGTGAAGTGCTTCTCAACCAGCACCGCGCCCTGCGCCACGGCCGAGATCGGCACCCACCACCCGCGCTCGTGACCGGAGTAACCGACAGGGCACTGCGCCACTTCAGCGAGCCGCGACATGTAGCGCATGTTCACGTCCTTGTAGGGCGTGGGATAGGTCGAGTTGCAGTGTAGCATACAGAACGGTGCGCCTTCGGACGCCAGCAACTCGGCGCTTTGGCGGATCTCAGCCTCATCCGACATGCCTGTCGAAAGGATCAGCGGCTTGCCGGTAGCGGCGAGTTGCCGCAGGAATTCGTGGTTGGTCAGGTCTGCCGATGCGACCTTGTAACCAGCGAGCCCGTAGCGCTCAAGTGCTTCCAGGCTTGGAAGGTCCCACGGCGTGCACAGCGGTTCCACTCCGAGATCCTTGGCATAGTCAAAGACTTCGAAGAGAGCTTCAGGCTCGAGATTGAAGCGAGCGAGTAGGTCGAGGGTGTACTGCGCACCGAGATCCTGCGATGCATCGTCACTTTTGCCCCCGCCGTAGAGCGACGACATGTCGCGCAACTGGAACTTGGCGGAATCGGCTCCCGCATCATGAGCAAGGCGCACGAGCTCCTTCGCCAGCGCTACGTCGCCATTATGGTTGTTGCCGATCTCGGCGATGATGTAGGCTGGATGACCCTTACCGACGGGTCGGCCATTGATTGACAACTCAAGGTTGCGCGGCAGTGCCACCGCAACGAGCCGTCCCTGTCCATCTACCAGCGGGATCGAACGGACACGATCGCTGAACAGCGCACCGATTTCGGCATGCGGCGTATCCACCGATACCGTGAGGCACCCGGGATTGGCTACCCGACCACATTCGGCGGCGAGATCGATCGATGCGCCAGTCATGAGCCAGCGCCGGATGTCGCCATCGGTCATCATGCCGACGACATGCCCGCTGCCGCTGACCACAACGACAAAGCCGGATTTGTTCTCGCTGATCTTGTTCAGCGCCGCGACGATGCTGTCGCCATCGAAGACCATGAAGCGCTGCACGTTACGTTCAATCCACATAGTGTCATCTCCGGAACACCCAATCCGCCCATACCATGTTGCACTGCAAAACCAACCCTGTTCCGAAATCAATGACGAGCATCAATTAGTGTCCTAATTGCTTGCGAGGGTGATGGTGCCGGGAGCGGCGCCCACCTGGAGGTCTGGATTGGCGGCAACCCGATAGGCTACCATTCCGCAGTCCTTTCTGGCTTTCCACTTGGCCGCGTGACGGCAAATGATTATCGGCAACCGCTATGCCCACGATCCGTCCTCGATCCTCGGCCCAGTCCCATGCCCCGCCTGACGCGAAGACGGCACAGGACACATGGCTCATGTTACGAGTCCATCTCCATGCCCTGCGCCATGCTCCGCGCGCCTACTTGACCGCAGCGTGGTGGCGTCTGTTCGGAAAGCGCGCGCGCGCGCGCGCGCAATTCGCGCCGTTGTTGGCGGTTTCGCCCCTGGCTTACCGCATCTGGCTGCGCGGCGAAGCGCCCGCTCGGGGTTATGACTATGGCAGGGCCGGGCCACCAATTTTCGCGTTAGTGGATGTCAGGGCAGGGCGGGGCGCACTGGACGAAACGCTGCGTAGCCTCGAGCAAGAGGGCGTGGTCGCGCTGGCGGTGGGCACACCAGACATTCCGGACCTAGCCGAAGCCGCCCGCCGTATCGACTGGCGCGATGGGGCCTGGCTCCTGCCGGTCGCTGTCGGGGATGTGCTGGCACCGGGCGCTGCTGCAGCCTATCGCCGCGCCACCGACTTCGTTGCTGGGACACGGACTCACGTCGTCTATGCCGACGACGACCTGCTTGATGCCGGGGGACAGCGCCATGCCCCACATTTCAAGCCGGGATGGAACGCCGAGCTTTACCGCCACTTCGACTACCTGACCGGCGCCTGCATCGTGCGCGCCGGCGCGACCGATCTTGCCGTCGCGTCCGGCGCAGACTGGGCCGTACGGCTCGTCGCCTTTGCGGTGGAAGGCAAGGGCACGCCGCAGCGCCTCCCACATGTCCTGCACCATCGCCGGTCGCGGCCTGCCCCCCGCGTGCCCGCCCGGGTGGTTCCCACGCCCGCGATGATCGGCGCGTTACCGCTGGTCAGCGTGCTCGTGCCCACGCGCAACCGGCTCAACCTGCTGCGCACCTGCATCAAGGGACTGGCGCGCACGGACTATCCCGACATGGAGGTGATCATCGTTGACAACGGCAGCGACGATCCCGCGACACTCGCTTGGCTTGACGCGCTCGACCCTGCCTGCCACCGGGTGTTGCGCGCGCCCGGGCCGTTCAACTTCTCCACGCTCAACAATCGCGCGGCTCACGAGGCGTGCGGGCAGCTGCTGTGCCTGCTCAACAATGACATCGAGGTCCTTTCGCCAGACTGGCTGGCGATCATGGCGGCTCACGCGCTGCGCCCAGAAGTGGGTGCTGTGGGCGCGCGGCTACTCTATCCCGACGGGCGCATTCAGCATGCCGGCGTCGTGCTGGGAGTGGGGGGAGGGGCCGCTCATGCCCATCGCCTGCTGCATCCGGACGAGGAAGGCTATTTCCGCCGTCACGCGCTACCGCAGTTCGTTTCGGCAGTGACCGCCGCGTGCCTGGTTGTCCAGCGCGCGCGTTTCGAGGCGGTGGGTGGTCTCGATGAGGCGAACTTCGCAGTCGCTTTCAACGACGTGGACTTGTGCATGCGGCTGAACGCGAGAGGGTGGCAGTCGCTCTACGAACCGCGCGCGACGCTGGTGCACCACGAATCCGTCTCGCGTGGGTTGGACCGTGATCCCGTGGGCGCGGCGCGGCTTGCTGGCGAATTGGCGGCGCTCAAGGCCCGCTGGAACACGGACGAGGTGGTGGACCCTTACCATCATCCGCAGCTCAACCGGTTCAGTGAGCGTTTCGTGGTGCGGTTGTAGGCGACCCAGGGATGACCATGCATTGCCATGCCGAGAACCATCCTCAGGCGCACACCCAGATCCGCTCCGACCGGCTCGCCCTGCCGCAGGTGACGCTGTGCGCGGTGACTTCGGTGAACGTGGCGGCCACCGTGCGTGCACTGGAGGCAAGCCTGGAGCAGGTCGCCTTCGCCGCCTGCAGGCTTCTGACCGACGTGCCCGTCCGGCCCCATCATCCTGAGATCGAGGTCGTGCTGATCGGACGGCTCGCCTCCTCGGCCGCCTATTCTGACTTCCTCCTGACGCAGTTGGTGGATCACGTGAAGACCTCGCATTGCCTCGTAACGCAGTGGGACGGGCACCTGCTCGATGCGAACCGCTGGCAGGCGCAGTTCCTCGACTGCGACTACATCGGCGCCAGCTGGCCGCAGTTCGGTGACGGGCACGACGTGGGCAACGGCGGTTTCTCACTACGCAGTCGGCGCCTCTTGGAAGCCTGCCGCGCGCCGCAGTTCCTACCCCTGCACCCCGAGGACGTTGCCATCGGCCGCACCAACCGCGACTGGCTCGAAGGGCAGGGCATGCGTTTCGCCCCGCGCGATCTCGCCGACCTTTTCGCGGCCGAGCGGACGGGAGATATCGAAACCGCTTTCGGCTATCACGGCGTTTTCAACATGCCGCGTGCCATCGGCGTGGACGCGTTCTGGACAATATACCAGGAACTGGACGATCTCGCCACGATCCGGCCGGATTTCAGGCGCCTGCTGCGAGCAGTGAGCCGCGGGCGCAACGGCGCCAAGCGCGCCGTGCGCATGATCGCCGACCGCGTGAGGTGGGTCCGGTAGAGATGACAACACCACGGCGCCGGCACCGCTTTACGCCCGGTCCAACCCGCAACCACGCCGATATTTGGACGCGGGTGTCGCTCAGGCCTTGGCGGAAAGCTGTCGCCAAAGCGTTCGGGCCCGTTTCCGGATGCTTCCGAGTCGAGGGGGGCGAGGTAAAGGCAGGATTTCGCCGAGAAAGCTGTTGGCGCGCTGGGCGCCGTCAGTGATGTCGACGAGGCGACGCATGTCGAGACGGCCGACCGCTTCGTCCGAGAAGGCGGGCGTATAATAGATACAGTCGTCGAAGAAGTAGTGTGTCACCTGCGACCACCGGGTGAGGCTCGGGTTGGTCTGAGGCGAGCCGCCGTGGAGCAGGTTCGCGCACCAAATCAGCGCCTGACCCTTGCGTGCGAGGAACTGCCCTTCTTCAGCGCCGAAGGCGGCCTGCAGGGCCCGCCAGGCAGGCCCGTAGGGATCTTGAGCGGAGGACAAGGCCGAGCCATGACCGCGGCGCCCGATCATCAGATTGGAGACGATCGGCCATCGATGCGATCCCGGGATGTAGAATAAGGGCCCAGCGTCGGGATGGATGTCCTCCATGGCAAGCCAGACCCCGCACATGAAGCGTTCGGGCAGGCTCGAAAAGTGTACGGAATCCGAGTGGGCCGCCTGCTGGGTGCCGAGCGGGAAGTTGAGGGTCTGGAACGGGAAGGCCCGTCGGCCGTATAAGCGCTCCAGCAGCGCTAGGATCTGTGTGTTGCCCGCGATTGCGCGAACATCCTGGTCGAAGGTCCAGGCATCCTGGATACGCCGATGCGCGGCCGTCTTATCTGCCCCGGGATTGATCAGGTCGATCCCCAGGCGCGGTGCGAGGTTCGCCTTGATACGCTCGATGCGCGCGTCGATGTCCGGATCGGGGAAATCGATCACGGCATAGCCCCGGGTGGACAGGTCGGCCCCTGTGGCTTGGTCCTCAGCCGAGAAACCATAGGCAGGATCGTCTGGACGGAACAGGGGAGATTCGATCCGGGGAATTCCTGGGAAAATCGCAGACATGATGAAATCGTACTCAGAAAAATCTTGGCGCGCCAGCGCATCGTACCTCGGAAACATTTCCGATGATCGGGTGCCACGCGCGACGAAACGACAGGACTCGGGCCTCGGCATGTCCAAAAGGATGCGGACTCTTGCGCTGATAGGTTGTATCGCTTAGCGGCGTTGGCTGTTTGGTACATCGCCAGGTGTAACATGTGCTTTCGCAATCAAGTCGGCTTGGAAAATTCAAATGAAGATTGATAGTGATATCCTGGCGGAAAATTCTATAAGAAGTCGATCCTCCTGGCTGCATTGGGTGATGAGGAGGAAGTGGTTCCTTATTTTTGTATTGGCACCTACAGTCGTGGCAGCCATATATTATGGTCTGATCGCTTCCGACGTGTACATTTCGGAATCCAGATTCGTGGTGAAGAGTCCGGATCAAAAAGGTTCGCAGCTGTCGTCATTGGCTAATCTGGTTCAGACCAAGAGCCTGTCGTCGGGTCAGGATCAGGCCAACGAAGTGCTTGATTACGTGCGGTCACGCAATGCCCTGGTCGACCTAGGGAAGGGCTATGACGTGACGCAGGCCTTTGCGCCGGCCGAGGCGGATTTTCTTTCGCGCTACCCTGGCGTCTTCCAGAACAACACGTTCGAGAGCCTTTACAAGTTCTACGGCAAAAAGGTCAGCGCCGAACTCGACACCGAGACCAGTTCCGTGATTATCCGGGTTCAGGCGTTCAGTCCGGAAGCAGCCTATCGCATCAACGCGCGGCTGCTCGATCTGAGCGAAGCCATGGTGAATCGGCTCAATGCACGCGCCCAGACGCGTGGTATCTCGGAGGCCGAGGTAAGGGTGTTCGAGGCGCGCAAGCGGGTCCGCGATGCCCGTGTGGCGCTGGCGCAGTACCGCAACGCGTCCGAGCTCATCGACCCGGTGAAGCAGGCTGGCGGTGCCTTGGAGATCTCCAATTCGCTGGTCAGCGAACGGGCCACACTGCAGGCCCAGCTGGACCAGATGGTGAGCATGACCCCGCGCAACCCGGCGATTCCCGCCTTGCGCGCACGCGTGAAGGCCTTGTCCAGCGAGATCGCCGAGCAGGAGGGTCGCATCGTGGGCGACCGCAATGGCATCGCCTCCAAGCTCTCTGGGTACGAAGCCTTGACGGTGGAGCAGGAGTTTGCGACGGAGAACCTGAACATCGCCAGCGCGGCGTTGGTTCAGGCGCGCGCCGACGCCGTGCACCAAAAGTTCTACCTGGAGCGCATTGTTGATCCGAACCGGCCCGACGAGCCCTTGCTGCCCAGACGCTTGTGGTCGGTGATCGTGGTCGCGGCCTCCGCCTTGTGTCTGTATTTCATCGGATGGATGCTCGTCATCGGAATTCTCGAACACGCGCCTGAGGATTGAGATCATGGCGCGCGCGAAACTTTCACGGTTCCGAAAGGGGCTGCAGACGCAACGGCGCGTCATCCACGCACTGATGATCCGTGAGCTCATAACCCGTTTCGGGCGCGAGAACATCGGCTTTCTCTGGATGATGGTGGAGCCGCTGCTCTTCGCCGGCTTGGTGGCGATCATCTGGCGTTACATGCGCGGGCCAGAGGAGCACGGGGTTGGCATCGTCGCCTTCGTCGTGACGGGCTATATTCCCATCACACTGTTTCGCCACGTCGTCTCGCGCAGCGTGGCCATCTTCCAGGCCAACAGCAGCCTGATGTACCACCGGCAGATACAGGTGCTTGACTTTGTCCTGGTCCGCTTCCTCATCGAGATGCTGGGCACGATGATGGCCTTCGTGTTCATTGCACTGCTGCTAATCGGCTTCGACGCGTTCCCGATCCCTGCGGATCCGGGACTCATGATCGGGGGCTGGCTGATCTACTGCATTTTCTCATTCTCGCTGTGCCTGGTGATCGCCCCGCTTTCCGAACTGTCGGAGGTGCTGGAGAAGTTTGTTCCGGTTACCACCTATGTCATGATTCCCTTCTCGGGATCCTTCAACATGGTGTCCTGGCTGACGCCAAGCCTGCGCGAGTACGTGTTATGGTCCCCCTTCGTGCATGGCACGGAGATGATGAGAGGAGGCATCTGGGGCACCAAGCTGGAGGTACATTATGACGTCTGGTATCCCCTGGGCGTCTCCATCGTGATTGCCGCGGTCGGGTTGGCACTGTGCCGTCGCGTCCGCCGGGGCTTGGTCGTCGAATGATTGTCTGCAAGGATATCTGCAAATCCTATCGGATGGGGCATGGGCGCAAGCACGTCCTGCGCGATATTAACCTGCGCATAGAACCTGCCGACAAGATCGCGTTTCTCGGGCGCAACGGTGCCGGCAAGTCGACGCTGATAAAGATGATCGGCGGCGTGGAGATGCCCACATCCGGCAAAATCCGGCGCCAGATGTCCGTATCCTGGCCGCTTGGCTTCAATGGTGGATTTCAAGGCAGCCTCACCGGCTACGACAATGCTCGGTTTATTTCCCGCATCTATGGCAAACACTATGCCTGGATGAAAGAGTTCGTCGAGGATTTCACGGAACTTGGCAGGCAACTGAGCATGCCGGTCAAGACGTACTCTTCGGGCATGCGCGCCAGGTTGGCTTTTGCACTGTCGCTGGCCATCGAGTTCGACTGCTATCTGATCGACGAGATCATCCTCGTAGGAGACAGCAACTTTCGCGAAAAATGTCAGCGCGAGCTGTTTGAAAAACGCAAGAATCGAGCCTTCATCCTTGCCTCGCACGACATGGGCGTCATTCAAGAGTTCTGCAACCGGGCGGTCGTCTTGAAAGACGGGCAGGCCACCGACACGCACGACGTCGCGCAGGCCATTGCGGAATACCAGCAACTGTAGATATTCGGCACTGCAGCGGGCGTGGTCCGGCAAGAATGTGAGACAGCGGCAATCCGGGTGATAAGGAAAGATGTCATAGCCATGCGGTCACAGCTGGGGAATACCGGGGCGCTGCTGGAGCAGGCCGCGCGGCGTGTGCGTGCGCTGGAGACCGAACTTGATCATGCACGGCAGGATCTGGCTCGGGCCGACGTTCGCCTCGATCGCATGGGAATGCGCTTGGCCATCCTGCAGCACGAAGCCGCACAGCTGAGGATGGCCGCGCACGAGGCCGCGAGCGAGCAGGAGGCCATGGCTTCCCATCTGAACCGCCTTCGCAAGATCGTCGCGGCGCGGGATGCAACCATCAAGGCCCAGGCGCAGAGCCTGGGCGAGCTCGACGATATGATAGCTCGGCTCGGGGCCTCACCGGCTCGGCTTTCGGCCGCGAGCCAGCATCCGACCCCGTCCGCTGAAACTGATCGCGAGGCCCGTGCGCAGCTTGCCGCTCTTCAGCGCCAGCTGCGCACGACGGAGGAGGACGTCTCACTGCATCGCTCACTGGCCAAATTGCTGCAAGGCATGCTCCAGGTGCTTGCCGCGCCGGAAAGATGGTGGCTGTTGCTGCTCCCGGGCTTTCTAGTCCGGCGGATCAAGTACGATCGGCTGCGCAACAAGGGCCTGTTCGATGCCCGGTTATATGCCCAGCGCTATCCAGACGTTGCCCGGGCCAAGGCGGACCCCCTCCAACACTACGTCTCACACGGGTTGGAGGAAGGGCGCTTGCGAACATGACCGCCCAATCCCGAAGCGAGGGGGCAGTATTGCGCCCGCACCCCGGCAGGACCGGCGCGCTGACCGGCTTAGCCTTCGAAAGGCGTCCGATCTGCACTGGGAACCATCCTTAGAAGACTGGAGGCAAGTTTGCTTCGAAATCCGAATGCCACAGTGTCTTTGCCGGCTCTTGCCGTGCTCGTCCTTGGGCCGGACCGTCGTCAGGTTGGCGAGATAGCGAGATCGATCTCGCAGGCTTTCTGTCATAGCAAGGCGAGCGGCAGTCAGGATTCCGAGCGGCTTGCACGGATCAATCGGGAGGTGCTCTCCTGCCTCGGGGGCGGGGCGGGGCCGCTCTTCTTCTCGGCATACGACCTTGCCGATCTGACCGACGCCTTGCCCTATGGGCAAGCATTAACGCTGCTGAGGGACATGCGCGGGACAGGGCGGATCGCCGTGCTGGAAGAAGCCGAGCTATATTCGCTAGTGCCGTTCTGGGAAGACGCAAGCATCCAGCAAGGGGCTCAGGTTGGCGCGGTGCTGGGCGTCTCGTCGCCGTTCGTCGAGGGAATCGGCGCCGCGCAGCTGCTTTCATGGTTGCGCTACATGCTCATCGCCGAGCGTTCCACGCGGCATCTTCGGCGCATCATTGTCCAGGCCGCAAACAGCGATCGAGCGAATGAAGCCGTCGCAGATTGGATTACATCCACGTGGGCGCTCGGGGTCGGTTCCGGGCGCGCGGGCACCGATCCAGCCATCGAACAGACGACCGCCCGGACACGACCGTCACCGCCCTGCGAACCGCTCGCCTCCGGCTTCAACAGCTGGGTGCGCCGCTGCGAGGCCGCCCTCGGTCAGCTGGCGCGGCAAGGGGAAAGCGATGCCGTCCATCGCGAGCTCGACCGTATCCAGGCAAACCTCGACGCGGCGCTTGCCCTGTTCATGCCGTTGCTGAACGAGAGCCGGATGGAGGCCGAGCAGCAGCGGCTGCACAACGCCCGGCTTGTCAGGGGACAGGAGGAACAGAAGCAGGCAGATGCGGACATCGAGCGGGACTGGCAGACCTTGTCCTCGCAGCTCGAAGCACTCAAGGCGCAGGAGCGCGACCGCCAGGCGGAACTGACCAGCACTCGCGGCGAGGTGGCGAAATTGCAGGCCTGGTGCGACGAGACCGTCGCCCGCGGCACGCAGGCACAGGCTGGATTGCTCGAAACCCGCCTGAAATTGGGGCGCAGCGCGATAGCCAACGACCGCATGGCCAAAGCGCTGATCGCACGCGGCGAAAGGCATCTCGCGATGGCCGAAAAGCCATTCGCGCGTGTGCTCAAGCGGCGGGGCTGGGGCTTTAAGGCTGCTCGCCGGCTCGAGCGGAACATCACGGTCATCGAAACTTTCCTGGACGATTTACCCTGGCCTCGCGTGGGCGTGCCCCCCGAAGGGCGCCGTCGGCGCATTCTTGCCTATCTGCAGGGCGTGACCGATTTCCTGCCAGACTTCCCGCTCGTGCAGGATCTGGAATACGGCGAAATGCACCCAGACGTTGGGCCATCCGGCGTGAGGCCGCTTGTCCACTTCATTCTGCACGGACAGCGCGAGTTGCGTGATCCGCATCCGTTGTTCGACACCCGCTACTACCTCCAGCAATGCCCGGAAGCTTTGCCACTCGCTTCGTCTCCCGCGGTCCATTACCTGAAATGGGGAGTGGACAAGGGCCACGACACCCATCCCCTGTTCAGTACCCGAGGCTATCGGCAGCGCTATCCAGACGTTGGCAGCAATCCTCTGTTGCATTGGATCGAGCATTTCCGAAACGTCGCCGACGTCCTGTTTGACCCCCAGTTCTACCTTGACGCCTATCAGGACGTGGCCGAGGCCGGGCGTAACCCGCTGACACATTATCTCGACATCGGTTGGCGCGAGGGACGCGACCCCAACCCCTGGTTCGACACGCGCTATTACCTCGCGAACAATCCTGCCGTGGCGCAGGAAGGGGTCAATCCGCTGATCCATTACGTCCGGGAAGGCTGGCGCAGGCGGTTGCGGCCCGGTCCTCGGTTCGATCCGACGTTCTACCTTGCCAACGATCCCGATCTGACCGAGGTCTGCGATCCGCTGCGCCACTACATCGAGCATGGCCGGACGGAGGGACGCAGCACGACATCGGGCAAGTCTGCCCTCGTGGTCGAGACGGCTCCGTCAGTCGTCCCATCCCGTCTAGCGGCGCACGGCGTCCGACCCGGGCTTCCAGCTCGATCCGGACGGATCGCGTTGATGGTCGAGGCGCTCTATCCCCGTCCGGACCTGGATTCGGGCTCGCTCGATCATGTTAACTTCGCACGAATTTTCCTGCGTATGGGATACGAGGTCCACTACCTGTCCCTGCTAGAATTCGGACGCGACCACGACGAGCGTACGCCTCACTATCGCGCGATGATGGAAGCCATGGGTGTTCACTGCGTAACCGGCGGGCCCTATGCGTATTTCGAGGAGTACTACTTCGATGCGAGCGACCGGATCGAAGTGTGCTTCGTGTCGCGGGTGCACTTCGGCGGTTTGCAAATCGATACCCTACGCCGACTGTGTCCCGATGCGCGGATCATCTTCAACACCGTGGATCTGCATTTCGTGCGCGAAGAGCGTGAGGGCGCCATGAAGGACGATCCCGGACTCATCGTGCGGGCACGCCGCACTCGCGACATGGAACTCGACTTTGCCAGGGCAGCCGACGTCACCATCGTGGTGTCGAGCAGCGAGAAGGCTCTCCTCGACGAACTTGCCCCCGAGGCACGGACGCATGTGGTTCCGTTGATCCGCCAGTTCGCCGCGCAGCGCGAGAGTGCTTTCGCTCAGCGCCGTGACATCGCGTTCGTCGGCGGCTTTAATCACCAGCCAAATGTCGATGCGATCGAACATTTCCTCGAGGACGTTTGGCCGCACGTTCAGCGCCACCGCCCCGACATCGGCCTGCGAGTGGTTGGCGCCAACATGCCCGAAGCGTGGACCCGTCGCAAAGTGCCGGGCGTCACCTTCGTCGGCTTCGTGAAGGATCTCGACGGCGAGCTGGCACGCTTGCGTATGACCGTCGCCCCGCTGCGCTACGGTGCGGGGGCAAAGGGCAAGCTGGTGTCGAGCCTTGCCGCGGGTGTTCCCGCTGTCGTCTCGGCGATCGCCTCGGAAGGGATGGGGTTGGTCGACGGCGAAACCGTCATGGTCGCCAATGGGGGCGCCCCGTTTGCGGACAAGATCATCCGGCTCTATGACGACGAAGCCTTGTGGCAGCGGCTCTCCCGCAATGGCGCGGCCTTTATCCGCAAGCATTATTCCATCGATGTCGGCTTCACTATCATGCGCGAAATGCTGGCCCAGGTAGGAGTGACGCCGCCCGGGGCCGCTGGTGACGACCGCGCCGCCACTCGCCCCACGAAGGATGCAGGCTGATTCCATGACCCGATCCCTCACGGACTTTGACGTTAGCGTCGTCATCCCCCTCTACAACCATGCGCACTACATCAGGCCGGCGATCGAAAGCGTCCTGGCCCAAACACTCCCGCCGCGCGAAATCATCGTTATCGACGACGGATCGCACGATGAGGGCCTCGAGGTCGCCCGGCAGGCTCTGGCCGGATTCCCCGCTGCGACGGTCGTTGCGCAGGCGAATGTCGGCGCGCATAACACGATCAACCGGTGCATCGGCATGGCCCGTTCGCGTTTCGTGGCGGTGCTCAATTCGGACGACCAATTCGAGCCGGGCAAGCTGGAGCGCTGCGCCAGATTGTGGGAGGAAGATCCAGACCTTGATCTCGTTTTCGGCGACGTGAACCTAATCGACGATGAGGGCGCGCCCGTTTATGAGGGTCCGACCATCGATTGGCTGCGTCGCGCGCGCGACTTTCTCCGGCGCACTAATCGCCTGGACCTGGCGCTGGCGAACGAGAACTTCGCGGTGACGACGTCCAATTTCGTTTTTACCAAACGGATCTGGGAGCACAACGGTGCCTTCCAGGCGCTGCGCTACTGCCACGACTTGGAATTTGTGTTCGCGACGCTGCGCAACGGGCAGGTGCTCTATGATGCGAATGTTCCGCATATCCGCTACCGCGTCCATGCATCGAACACGATCAAGGAATACGTCAACAAGGTGCGCGTGGAGATCGCCGGCGTGCTGGCCTGTGCACTGGACGGCGGGCTGCTGATGGACACGCAGGACCAATGCGATGCGCGGACGGTTGCGCTGTTCGACAAGGCCCTGTCCGACAAGGGGCTGGGCAACCTGGTGTCGTTCCTATCCGCCAGATTGACTGCGTTCGGGGGTGACCGGGCTGCCTTTTTCGACTGGGTGATCAACGACCCGCAGGTCAACGACGTACTGCTAAAACAGGTCGAGGGTAGCTTATCAGCCGAAGCCTTCGAGCCGCTGCCTGCGCGATCGGTCTATCGCGCCGGCGTCGAGGCGCCGCCGGCAACGAAGGACATTTTCGATAATCCGGCCGAACGGCGCTTAGCCAACTTCTACGCTCTGCTCGACGACGTGGCGCGCGGTTCCAGTTACAAAGATGCGGCCCTGAACAAGAGCGTGACCGGGCCGATCGTGGTCGAACTTACCGCTTTCGACCGGGGCGGACTGGAGAAGGTCGTGCTTGACACCTCTGTGGTGCTACGTGACCTGGGGTTAGACAGCATCATCGTTTCATGCGGCAAAGTCGGCCACTTGGGCGCGATAGCGCGCGAGAGAGAATTCACGGTCTACGAGCTGTCGCAAGACGACCCGCGCGGGCACTATCGCAAGATACTGAGGGATCACGGCGTCAGCCTTGCCATTTCGCACTTCTCCCGCATGGGCTACAAGGTCTTCCGCGAGCTGGGCATTCCCAACCTGACTTTTATCCACAACGTTTATGCCTTCCTGAACGGCGAGGCGCTGGAGAACTTCCGACAGGATGACGCCTTCGTCGACCGCTACATTTCCGTATCGCCCAAGGCGACGGATTACGCTACCAGTCGCCTCGGAATCGACCGCGGCAAGATCGTCACCATGCCTAACGGCCTGCTGATCGACGAGCATGTGGCCAGGGCTCGAGCAGCGGAGCCAGTCACTCGTGCACAATTCGGCATTCGCGAGGATGACTACGTCTTCCTCAACGTGGCGTCCTACAATCTACACAAGAACCATTATCTCATGGCCGATGCGATGCGCATGTTGTTGCGCAAGACCGATCGCGTCCGGATCGTGTGCATTGGCAACACGATCGTCCCACACCATATCCAGGCCCTGCGCGATCACCTGGAAGCAACGGGTGTGGCCGACCACATGCTCCTGCCTGGTTACTTTCCCGACGTCGCGCCCTTCCACGCCATCGCGGACGCCTTCCTGCTCCCCTCGCTGATCGAAGGGTGGAGCATCGCGATGAACGAGGCAATGTTCTTCGGCAAGCCGATGATCCTGTCCGACACCGGCGGTTCCTCGGAAGTGATCGTCGACGGCGACATCGGCATCTTGCTACCCAACGAGTACGGCCCGGTCAGTAACCTGCATTCCGAGCTGCTCGATGACATCGCCTACAACCGACGCCAATTCCGCACCTCGCCTTTCCTTGCGCGGGCCATGTTCGACTTCGCCGAAGATCCCGGACGCTGGCGGGAGGCCGGCCTGAAAGGGCACCGACGCCTTCTGGAAAACTACGACTTCGTCGAAGTCGTACGTTCCTACCTGCCGATCTTCGAGGATGTGATTAACTGTACCCGCAGCGCACACAAGACTCCAGTCGCGGGTTTCTAAATGAGACAGGATACCCGGTTCGCCGCCCTGCTGTTCTACATCGGCAACAATGTGATGATGAAGCAGTGGTCCTACCGCCTGCGCCATTGGTACTGGCGCAAACTGGGGCTCAAGATCGGCAGGGACAGTAGCATTGCGATGCACTGCTTCGTGACGGGTTCGTCCATCACCATCGGCGACAATTCCGTCGTTAACCGCTTCACCTACATCGACGGCCGCGTTCCGGTCTATATCGGCAACAACGTGAACATTTCACACTACACGCTAATCCAGACACTAACGCACGATCCCCAGAATCCGGATTTCGTCTGCCTGGAACAACCGGTGGCCATCATGGATCATGCATGGATCGGAGCCCGCGCGGTGATCCTGCCAGGCGTGACGGTGGGGGAGGGGGCAGTCGTTGCGGCCGGGGCTGTGGTGTCCAGGGACGTGCAGCCCTATACGATCGTCGGGGGTATTCCCGCCAGGCCGATCGGTGAGCGCAGCCGCGATCTACGTTACCGCTCCAAGTATTTCCCGCATTTTGACACCGACATTCAATGAGCGATCCAAAGGCCGCCCATTCCCGCCCTCCTGTCACCAGACGGTGGGCATGGGCCATCCTACTGCTTTTGACGGCGGCCCAGCCTTCGAAGTATCCCGGTGTGTTCGCAGCTTCCGCAACGGCTTCCGCCCTGCAGGCCGAAGCGTCCGGCGATGTTGGTCGGAAGATTGTCCAGCCTCTGATAGCAGCTCTTCCTGCCCCCCTTGCCCAGGCGGTTCGTACCGGCAGCAATAAACAGGACCTAGCTCCTTACCTCAACGCCGCCCTCGCGCGCGGTGGCGCTTTCGACCTGGGCGGGTTCACCTACCGGATCGCGGGCCGCCTGTCGCCGGCGCCCGAGACCCGCATCACCGGCAAGGGCATGTTTCTGGCAGATCCAGCCTTCGATGATCGTGGTAAGCCGGACGGCCTCCAAATGATGATCCGGATCGTCGACGGGCTGCACCTGGGAAAAGGTGTCGTTTTCGACGGCAACAGCATCGGTCGCGCCGGTTTCTGGCTGACCGGCGCTCGCAATACAGGGTCGGTCAGCGGCGCCGTTCTGAATGCAACGTTCCGCAACCTGTCTTTCGATGGTATCGACGTCAGCCGCAACGCGGGAGCATGGCGCAATCATAAGATCAACATTGGCGCTAAGATTGAGAACGTAGGCTGGATCGGCGCGAACATCGAAGGGGTGGAGGGCCTTGTTCATGACGGATTGCAGGTTTCCCGTACGGGTTTTCACGGCATATACGTTGGTCACGTGCATAACGTGCGAGGCGACGGATTCAGCGTGGACAAATCCCGGCCGCCCTATCGGGTCTACGACGGCCCCGGGAGCTTCGGTGGCCGGGAAAAGGGGTTCCTCTTCGGGCATTTTAGCACCAGCCATGCGCGCTGGACCCGCTTTCACCTTTTCGACAACCGGCACGCCGAATACGATGGCTTCGGTATCGGCGAGGATGGCCTCCTTGCGGATGAGGAAAGCACAGACATCTTCGCGCAGGGGGAGATCTGGTACGCTGGCCTCTTCGGCTTTGACGTTTCGAGCGACATGTCCGCTGATATCAAGGTTCACTACCCGGCGCGGCAAGGCGTGCAGTTCGGCCTCGATCTTGGAGGCACTTTGTCCAACATCAAAGTCAAGGCTGTGGTTGAGGGCAACCGAGCGGATGAAAGCGCCCGCTTTTCCGCGACGGGAGCCGCACTCCGCAAGGTTTCCATGCAGGCAGGTTCTCCCGTCGTAACGATCATGAGCGCAGGAGACTTCACCGTCGTTCCGGGCCAGTTCGCTATTGGGGGTAATCTGGCTCCCGGCACCAAAGTCGTTTCGGTATCCGGTGAACGCGTGACACTGGACCGGCCGGCGTCAAAGACCTACAGTGCTGGCAAGGAGGCCAACGTGACGTTCCGGGCCAGCATCACCTTCAGGAATTGCCTTCTCGATCTGCAAGCGAGCAAGACGCGCTACGGCGTCGGAGTGGAAAGCGATGCGGACGGGTTCACGCATTACACCAACGTACGCATCGTCGGCGACCTATCTGAGGCCAGTGGCAGCAGCATCCGACGCCTGAATGGCCCCCTTCCTGCCGGGATGATAATATCCGCCAAGCTCAATTCAGCGGGTCAGGCAACTGAGGGAGGGTCTCCATAGACCTATTGTTGGCAACCTCAATCCCCATTATATATCTACTGAGTGTAATGGGGGCGTATCGTGGATATCGACATCAACATAAATAGCACAGACATCAAAAATTTCTTACAAAGAGTTACATTCCCCCTGGAGCAGCAAGAAGGCGCAAGGAGATATCACGACATACATAGCGAACGCTATGCGATCACTATCAAGGCAATGGCGAAGTTGCCACTTTCTTTGGACATGCGCGTTCTTGAACTGGCTGCCGAACCTTATGGAATGTCTGCGTGGTTGGCGAAGCATTTCTGCAACCTCACGCTGGCGAATTATGCGGACACTCCGGTCCACCGCGAGGTGGAAATCCTCGTCGAAGGGCGTCGATACCAACTTACCGAGCATGGTTTCAATGTCGAGCATGACACGTGGCCATTGCCGGAGGAATCGTTCGATCTGGTTATGGCCTGCGAGATCGTCGAACATCTAGCGATGGACCCCATGGCAATGTTCGCCGGCGCCAACCGGATCATCAAACCGGGTGGCTACTTCTTCGTCTCCACACCGAATGCCGCCAGCATCCAGAACATCCTCAAGCTTGGCCGCCTAGTGCCGGCGGGGCTGGCGCAGCACTTCCGCCGCCCGCTGTCGCGACTATATGAACGGCATAATCGTGAATACAATCCGTTCACCATCGGCGAAATGATGCGCGCGGGCGGCTTCGAGATTTTCATCATGGAGACGGACAGCGCCTTCCCTCTCTTCGACCTGGACTACGATACTGGGCAGATAAATGATATCCTCGCAGCCATCGGCATGCCCGAGTTGCGTCGCGACACGATTAACGTCATCGGGCGCAAGGTCAGCGGGGTCGTCGAGCGTTATCCCGAGGCCCATGACCTGTACATCGCCTCCGATGCCACGGAAGAACCGACCGGGAGTAGCGTCCACCTGAAGGGTTGATTTGGATGCTGCGGCGAAAGGGGATCACCGCCCCTGCCGCCGCCGGCCGTTCCACGCGCCGGCTTGTGAAGTTATCAGTTGTTCCGGGCGGAGCGCGCGGCTAACCAGCATTGCTCATGATATGTCGCACTGGCGAATGAGTAATGCATCGTAAAATATTGTTGACACTTGTAGCGTCCAGCCTTCTGGGAGCCTGCGCCAGCCTTCCTTCCAGCGGCCCTACGGGAAAACAGATCCGGGAGAGTGCGACGGCGGTGCAAGGCGGTAAGCCCATCCGTCTCGTCGAAGTGGACGATCTTTCGACGCTGCCCGTTGATGTCTCGGTGTCGAAGCCCGCACTGATAGAGTTGCCCCCCCCCCCGACCGACATGATCGGCCCGGGAGACGTGCTGTCTATCACCATCTACGAGGCCGGCGTTCCCCTATTCGGCGGTGGCTCCAGTGCGACGGGTGGCAAGTCCGTCGGCTTCGACCTGGCAGTCAAGGCGCAGGCATTGCCGCCGGCGCGGGTCGATGATGCAGGGGACATTGTCGTGCCCTATGCCGGCAAGCTGCGCGTGATGGGCAAGACGGCGTTCGAGGTGCAGGATCAGATCCGAACTTCCCTCCGGGGGATTTCGGCGGATCCACAAGTGCTCGTCAGCCTGGCCCAGGTCGTTAACAACTCGGTCATCGTCGGTGGTGAAGTCGCCAGGCCCGGCCGCCTGGTGCTGCAGACCAACCGCGAAAAACTCTCGGATGTAGTTGCCCTTGCGGGCGGCCAGCGCGGCAACAGCAAGGACTTGATCCTGCGGATTACGCGCGGTCAGAATCTGGTCGATATGCGTCTGAGCGACCTGTTCGACAATCCCGTGGCCGACATCGGCGTTTATCCGGGAGATCGGATCACCCTGATGCAAAGTCCCCAGACTTTCTCGGTGCTGGGTGCGCCCGGGCGGGTCGATCAATTGCCCTTCTCCCGGTCCTCGATGGCGCTTGCCGAAGCAGTTGCAAGCGCTGGTGGGTCGAACCCCAACCTGGGGGATCCCGCAGCGATCTTCGTGTTCCGCTATATCACGGCTGAGGACGGTAGTCTTGAGCCGGTGGTTTATCACCTAAACATGATGGAAACGCGCTCGTACTTCCTGGCCCAGAAGTTCGCTATGCGGGACAAGGACGTGCTGTACTTTGGCAATGCGAAAGCCAATCAGCCCGGCAAGCTTGTTCAGCTCATCAGCCAGCTGTTTTCGCCGATCTTGACGGTTACCAGCGCGGCACAGACGGTGCAGAACAACAACAACTGACGCGCTTGCCATCCACGCGTCGGCCAACGACGGCGAGCCCGTTACGAGGGTAGCGCTTTTGAAAGGCACGTCATGGAAATTCGATCCTACCCCATCCCGGACGTCAAGCTGCTCACACCCCGCCACATCGGCGACAAGCGCGGCTATTTCGCCGAGACCTTCCGAGCCGATGCCTTCGCCAAGGCCTGCGGCGAGCATGTTTTCGTGCAGGACAACGAGTCCTTCAACGTTCGGCTCGGCACTGTGCGCGGCCTGCACTTCCAGTCCAAGCCGCACATGCAGGGCAAGCTGGTGCGCTGCACCGCAGGTGCGCTGTTCGACGTCGCGGTGGATATCCGCCAGGGTTCGCCGACCTACGGGCAGTGGGTCGGCGAGGTGCTGACGCCCGAAAACGGCCAGCAGCTGTGGGTTCCCCCCGGCTTTGCCCACGGGTTCTGCACCCTCAAGCCGAACACCGTCATCAGCTACAAGGTCACCGGATACTACAATGGCGAGTGCGACAAGGGCCTAGCCTGGGACGATCCCGCGATCGGCGTGGCGTGGCCCGAGGTCGCCGCCCCCGAAACCCTCTCGGCCAAAGACCGCAGACAGCCTCTCCTGGCCGATCTTCCTGCCTTTTTCAGCTGGAGCGAAGACATTTCATGCGCGTAATCGTCACCGGCGGGGCTGGCTTCATCGGGTCGGCGCTCGTGCGCTACCTCATCCTGGATAGGGGCTATGAGGTCCTGACCATCGACGCCCTGACTTATGCGGGATGCGAGGCTTCGCTCAAGGCGGTCGAGGGCAAGGCCAATCACCGCTTCTTCAAGGCAAATATCTGCGACCGCGCGGCCATGGACACGGCGATCGTGGGGTTCCGCCCCGACCGTATCATGCACCTGGCGGCCGAAAGCCATGTCGACCGCTCGATCACCAGCGCGGCGGATTTCATCCAGACCAACGTGGTCGGCACCTTCACACTGTTGGAAGCTGCACACCACTACTGGAGCGGACTGGAAACGCCCGCGAAGGAGGCGTTCCGCTTCCTCCATGTTTCCACCGACGAGGTCTACGGCTCGCTCGGCGACGAGGGTCTGTTCACCGAGACCACGCCCTACGACCCCAGTTCACCCTATTCGGCCTCAAAGGCCGCCTCGGACCATCTCGCCAAGGCGTGGCAGCGCACATACGGGCTACCGGTGGTGGTTTCCAACTGTTCGAACAACTATGGGGCCTACCACTTCCCCGAGAAGCTGATCCCGCTGAGCATCCTCAACGCGCTCGAACGGCGCGTCCTCCCGGTTTACGGTAAGGGCGAGAACGTGCGCGACTGGCTGTTCGTGGACGACCATGCCCGGGCGCTCGACATCATCATCGAGAAGGGCCGGGTGGGCGAGACCTACAACGTGGGCGGCCGCAACGAGCGCCGCAATATCGACGTGGTGCGCCGCATCTGCACCGTGCTCGACCAGCTGGTGCCCGGCGAAACGCCTCGTGAGAACCTGATCGAGTTCGTTACCGACCGCCCAGGCCACGATGCGCGCTACGCCATCGACGCCACCAAGCTCGAGAACGAGCTGGGCTGGCGGGCGCAGGAAGCCTTTGACACCGGCATCGAGAAGACGGTGCGCTGGTACCTCGACAACGCATGGTGGTGGAAGCCGCTGCGTGAACGCTACGATGGTGAGCGGCTCGGGCTAACGGCCGCCAAGGTCCTCGCGTGAGGATTGCCGTCACCGGCAAGGCCGGACAGGTCGCAACCTGCCTCATAGAGCGCGGGCGCGCCGCCGGGCACGAGATGATCGCGCTCGGTCGACCCGAGCTGGACCTTGCCGATCCCGCTTCGGTCCTGCGCACGCTGGAGACCGCCGCGCCCGACGCGGTGGTCTCGGCTGCAGCCTATACTGCGGTCGACAAAGCCGAGAGCGAGAACGATCTGGCCCATATCGTCAACGGCGCGGGCGCGGGCGCGGTGGCGCAGGGTGCCGCTAGGCTGGGCGCGGCGTTGGTGCACCTCTCCACCGACTATGTCTTCGACGGCAAGCTGAACCGCCCCTACCTGGAGAGCGACCCCATCGGCCCGACCAGCGCCTACGGCGCGTCGAAGCTGGCGGGCGAGCGGGCAGTGCTCGCCGCTTATCCGCAGAACAGCGCGGTACTGCGCGTAGCCTGGGTCTACAGCCCCTTCAGCGGCAATTTCGTCAAGACCATGCTGCGGCTTGCCGGCGACCGCGACGAGGTTTCCGTCGTGGCCGACCAAGTGGGCAACCCCACCAGTGCGCTTGATATCGCCGACGGCGTGCTGAAAGTGGTGAAAAACTTAGCCTCCAGCGCAGACCCGAACTTGCGCGGCGTGTTCCACATGACCGCCGCCGGTGAGGCAAGTTGGGCCGATTTCGCCGAAAACATCTTCGCCGCCTCCGCCTCACATGGCGGGCCTTCCGCCGCGGTCCGGCGGATCGCCACCACCGACTATTCCACTCCCGCCAACCGGCCCGCGAACTCGCGGCTAGACTGCGGCCTCATCATGCAGGTCCACGGCGTCGCCCTACCGGACTGGCGCGCTTCGCTGGAGACCGTGGTCTTCCGCCTGCAGACCGCCACGGCCTGAGCAGCTCCCTAGACGAGGAACGAAGATACATGAAAGGCATCATCCTCGCAGGCGGCAGCGGCTCCCGACTCTATCCGATGACGCTGGCGACCTCCAAGCAGCTGATGTCGGTCTACGACAAGCCGATGATCTACTATCCGCTGAGCACGCTGATGCTGGCGAAGATCCGCGAAGTGCTGATCATCTCCACCCCGCGCGACCTGCCCGCCTTCCAGGCGCTGCTGGGCGATGGATCGCAGTGGGGCATGAGCTTCGAATATGCCGAGCAGCCGAGCCCCGATGGCCTCGCACAGGCCTACGTGATCGGCGCGGACTTCGTAGCCGGCGAGCAGTCGGCGCTGATCCTGGGCGACAATATCTTTTACGGCCACGGTCTGCCCGAACTGTTCGCCAACGCCCGCGCTCGCACCAGCGGGGCGAGCGTTTTCGCCTATCACGTTACCGATCCCGAGCGCTACGGCGTGGTCGCCTTCGACGCGGACAAGCGCGCCATCTCGATCGAGGAGAAGCCGGAGAAGCCGCTGTCCAACTGCGCGGTGACCGGCCTCTATTTCTACGACGCGCAGGTGGTGGACATCGCCGCGAACCTTCAGCCTTCCCCGCGCGGAGAGATGGAGATCACTGACGTCAACCGCGTCTATCTCGAGCGCGGTGAGCTTTCGGTCGAGATCATGGGCCGCGGCTTCGCCTGGCTCGACACCGGCACCCCCGACAGCCTACTCGACGCGGCCGTGTTCGTGCGCGTGTTGGAAAAGCGCCAGGGCTTCAAGATCGCCAGCCCCGAGGAAATCGCCTATCGAGAAGATTTTATCGACGCGGGTCAGCTGGAGCAGGTCATCGATCGGCTCGGCAAGTCCGACTACGGACGCTACTTGCGCGGGATCCTGGAGGAAGGCTGAAGGCGCCGACAGGCCCAGACTGACGGCTGTTTGGGTCGCCATGGGCGATCGATATCCGCCGTCAAAACCTTGCGGCGCGGCAACACACGCCTGAACTGCTCCCATACCAATCATCAGACGCCGTGACTCGGCTGGGGATTGAACGAACCCGCTGACGCGGGAGGGGTGGCGAGATCGGGATGTTGGTGGTGGAGGCAGTTGTACGGATCAGGCGCGAGCACGTGGGCGGCAAGGCGATCAGGAAGGTCGCACGGGATTTGCGGCTGTCGCGCAAGGTCGTACGCAAGGCGATTAACCCATCGTATTCATGGGGGTGTGGCTGCTTGCCGATTTCACCGGCTTGTTCCCTTGACAGCGTGAGCGGGTCGAGCGCCATCGTAGCGTCTGTTGCGCTGCTGATGATCGATGGTTTGCGAGGTTGGTTGATCGACGAAGTTTGAGGCGTTCGGCGGCACAGCCGCGCTGGTTATGTCGGTGCTGGTTTCAGGGCGACGGCGATGATGCGGAAGGTTGCGGCATCAGGGCATGCCGACGCGAAGGCGACCCCGTGGCCCGCCGCTTTCCGTGGTTTTGACGCTCTGGCTGTCGATCACACCGGCTGAGGGTGACGCCTCCCGGCCGATCGCTTCGCGGGCCATCGTAAGCGGTAAAAATCCCCCACGTAGCGGTGGAGCGGCCGTGGGGGGTGGCGATGTAATTTCGGCGATCAAGCAGCGCTGGCGATGTTGCTCATTTCGAACACGGTTTGCCCGGCGTTTGTATCGACCCAGTTGTATGGGAG
>NZ_FOOR01000028.1 GCF_900113255.1 Novosphingobium sp. CF614 | reverse complement strand
GTGTGCTTGGCGGCTCACGAAAGCAAATGTCGCGATGGGTTCCCGGATACGTCAAACTATGATGGTCTCCCCGGCATAGCCGGGGGATTACCTTTTGGATTTATCAGCGCATGAGCGAGGGCAGATTCCCGAAATCCCGCTCGCTTGGCCCCAAGTGTGCCGTGTGGGTCGAGAAAGAGATCGAGGAATGGATTGAACAAGTGGTCCGGCTCGACGGACTTCCGTGAGCTCATGCTGCTGGAGGATGGAACCGATTTGCGACTCCCCGGCGACAGGTCCTGCCAGTCAAAATTGTCGGGGCGTGGCTCCGTTGATACGCAGCCACGCCCGGGCATCTTCCTTCACGGTGAGGACAAAGCCTAGGAACCAGCCTTCTCGATTTTGGTGACCGTCCCTGCCTTGCCGTCCCAGTCGACCTCGAAATTGACCTTGTCGCCGACTTTCAAACCCGCGAGCAGTTCCGGCTTTATGGCAAAGCCCATTTTCATGGCAGGCCATTGAAGTTCGGCGATGTCGCCGTGATCAAGTGTCACCATGCCCTTGGCCGCGTCGATCTCGGTCACGGTACCGACTCCCTTGCCGTGCTTCATTTCGGCCGCCATCGGCATTTCGGCCATGCTGCCAGTGTTGGTAGCTGCACTTTCAGCGGGTTTCGGCGCTTCGGCTTGCCTGTCGCAGGCGGCGAGCGAGGCCACAGCCAACAGGCTGGACATAACAATAAGGGGTTTCTTCACTGCACTTCTCCTTGGGGTTGAATGGGAGCCTGGGATTTACGGCGCATCAGCAGATAGGCCGCCGGGATAATGAGCATTGAGAGCAGCGGCGCGGTCAGCATGCCGCCGACCATCGGGGCGGCGATCCGGCTCATCACTTCGGACCCGGTGCCAGTACCGATCAGGATTGGGAAAAGCCCGGCAAGGATCACCGCGACCGTCATAGCCTTGGGCCGGACACGCAGCAGCGCGCCTTCGCGGACGGCGGCAGCCACATCGCCGTCTTGGCGGTCATCGAGCGCGTGCTTCAAATAGATCAGCATCACCACGCCGAACTCTGCGGCCACGCCAGCCAGCGCGATGAACCCCACGCCGCTCGCGACAGACTGGTTGTAGCCGAGCAGATAGAGCAGCCACAGCCCACCAGTCAGCGCGAACGGTAACGTGCCCATGATCAGCAGGGCCTCGTCCCAGCGGCGGAAGGTGAGGTAGAGCAGCGCGAAAATGATCGCGAGCGTCACCGGCACGACGATCTTCATCCGCTCGGTCGCGCGCACGAGGAACTCGAACTGGCCGGTGTAGGAGACGCTGATGCCGGGCGGGAGTTTGACCTCGCGCGCGATTGCCGTCTGCATGTCCCCGACCAGTGTCTGAAGATCGCGCCCGCGCCCATCGACATAGATCCAGGTGACCGGCCTGCCGTTTTCGCTGCGCAGCATCGGCGGACCATCGCTGATCCGCACATCGGCGACGGTGCCAAGCGTGATCTGCTGTCGCGAGGGTGTGAGCACCGGCAGATTGACAATGTCATCGAGACTGTCGCGGATTTCGCGGGGATAGCGCACGCTGATCGGATAGCGCGCAAGGCCCTCGACCGTCTGGCCGATGCTTTCGCCGCCGATCGCGCCCGACACCACCGCTTGAACATCGGCGACACTGAGGCCGTAGCGCGCCGCCGCCGTGCGATTGATGTCGACATCGATATAGCGCCCGCCGGTGAGCCGTTCGGCCAGCGCCGAGGCGACGCCCGGCACCGTCTTGACCACCTGCTCGATCCGCTTCGAGGTGCGATCAATCTCTGCAAGGTCCGCGCCCGCCACCTTGATCCCGACCGGACTTTTTATCCCCGTAGCCAACATGTCGATGCGATTACGGATCGGTGGTATCCAGAAATTGGCGAGGCCGGGCACCCTGACCCGCGCATCCAGTTCCTCGATCAGCTTTTCCTGCGTCATGCCTGGTCGCCACTCGGATTGCGGCTTGAACCGGATGGTCGTCTCGAACATTTCGAGCGGAGCGGGATCGGTCGCGGTATCAGCGCGGCCAGCTTTGCCGAACACGCTTTCAACCTCGGGCATGGTTTTGATCAGCCGGTCGGTCTGCTGAAGCAGCATCGATGCCTTGGCAGCCGAAATGCCAGGAAGCGCCGAAGGCATGTAGAGCAAATCGCCCTCATTCATCTGTGGCATGAACTCGCCGCCCAGCTTCGCCATCGGCCATAGGCTCGTGGCAAAGATCAGGGCGGCGATCAGCAGCGCCTTCTTCGGCCGCTCGAGCACCCAGTCGAGCGCCGGACGATAGGCGCGGGTCAGCCAGCGGTTGACGGGATTGGCATCTTCGCTGGGGATTTTCCCCCGGATCAACAGACCCATCAAGACCGGTATCAGCGTGATCGAGAGCAATGCCGCTGCCGCCATCGCATAGGTCTTGGTGAAGGCGAGCGGTGAGAACAGGCGTCCCTCCTGGCCCTGCAACGAGAAGATCGGGATGAACGAGAAGGTGATGATCAGCAGGCTGAGGAACAGCGCCGGTCCGACTTCAGCGGCCGCATCGGTGATGATCCGCCAGCGCGTCGGGTTATCCGGCTCGCTGCCGGGATGGTCATGGTGCCAGCGTTCGAGATGCTTGTGGGCATTCTCAATCATCACCACCGCCGCATCGACCATCGCGCCGACGGCAATGGCGATGCCCCCCAGTGACAGGATATTGGCGTTCAATCCCTGCGCACGCATGACGATGAAGGCGATGAGGATGCCGAGCGGCAGCGTCAGGATCGCCACCAGCGCCGAGCGCGCGTGCCACAGGAACAGCGCACAGACGAGCGCAACGATGATGAACTCCTCAATCAGCTTGCTGGTGAGGTTCTCGACTGCACGATCGATCAGGCCGGATCGGTCGTAAGTCGTGACGATCTCGACACCGGGCGGTAGGCTTTTCTTCAACTCGTCGAGCCTGGTCTTGACGCCCTCGATCACTTCGCGGGCATTCTTGCCCTGCCGCATGACAATGACACCGCCCGCAACCTCGCCCTCACCATTGAGTTCGGCGATCCCGCGCCGCATGTCGGGGCCGATCTGGACCGTCGCGACATCACCCAGCATCACCGGAATGCCGCCCGCCGCCGTGCGGATCGGCACGGCCCGGAAGTCATCGAGGGTCTTCAGGTAACCGCTGGCTCGCACGGTATATTCGGCTTCGGCCATTTCGACCGTAGCGCCCCCGGTTTCCTGATTGGCGCGCTTCAAGGCATCGGCCACTTCCGTCGCCGTGACACCATAGGCCGCCAGCTTCTGCGGATCGACCACGACCTGATATTGCCTGACCATGCCGCCGATGCTGGCGACTTCGGCGACGCCGGGGACGGCCTTCAGCTCGTAGCGCAGGAACCAGTCCTGGATCGAGCGCAGCTGCGCCAGATCGTGCCGTCCGGTCTTGTCGACCAGGGCATATTCATAGATCCAGCCCACGCCCGTCGCGTCCGGCCCGAGCGAAGCTTTGGCGCCTTCGGGCAGACGGCTCTGCACCTGGCTCAAATATTCGAGCACGCGGCTGCGCGCCCAGTAGAGATCGGTGCCGTCGTCGAACAGCACATAGACGAAGCTGTCGCCGGTGAACGAATAGCCGCGCACCACGCGTGCGCCGGGCACAGAGAGCATGGTCGAGGTGATCGGATAGGTGACCTGATTCTCGACGATCTGCGGGGCCTGCCCCGGGTAGGTCGTGCGGATGATGACCTGCACGTCGGAAAGATCCGGCAGCGCATCGACGGGGGTGCTCCTGACGGCCGCCACCCCGATGATTGTCAGCACCAGTGCCGCCGCCAGCACCATGCCGCGCGCCGCGACCGAGGCGCGAATGATCCTGGCGATCATCGGCTGCCTTCCAGCCGCCGCACGGCGATGCCGGTGAGGCTTGCTTCGGAATCGAGCAGGAACTGGCCCGAGGCCACGACCTTCTCGCCGGCACTGAGCCCTTGCAGAATCTCGGTCTTCCCGCCGCCTTCACGGCCTGTCCGGATTTCCGCCGGATGATAGCGACCATCGCCCATCGCCAGCATGACGATGGTCCGGGTGCCGGTGCGGATAACCGCTTCGCTCGGCACCAGCAGAGCAGGCTTGGCATCCCCGCCCAGCGCGACGTGAGCGAACATGCCCGGGCGCAGGCGAGAGCCACGATTGGCAAGCTCGATACGCACCGTGAGTGTGCGGCTGTCTGCCTGCGTGGTCGGAAGGATGGCAATGACCCGCCCGCCAAAGCTCTCACCCGGGAAGGCGGTGAGTGAAGCAGTGGCATTTTGCCCGACCCTGACGCTCCCGGCCTGCGCTTCGGGAACGGCGGCATTGAGCCAGACAGTGCCGATGCCATTGACTTGCGCGAGTGTCTGTCCCTGCGACAGCGTCACGCCTTGCCGGGCATCGAGCGACTGGATTACGCCCGCGATCGGCGAGGTGATCGTCACTGTGCCATTGGTCCGGCCTGTCCGCTCGACCTGGGCGATGAGGCCGTCCGACATGCCCGTCAACCGCAATCGCTGCCGCGCGGCTGCCAACAGCTCCGGCTTCCCGAGCCGTTTGACGCTGAGGAATTCGGTTTGCGCGCCGCCCCATTCGGGCAATTGCACATCAGCGATGGGCGCGCCTGCGCCGATCACGTCGCCGGGCGCGCGGCCATAGACTTGGCTGACGAACCCGCCCGAGCGGGCCTGAACGATCGCCACATCGCGCTGGTTGAAGTCGATGCTGCCGGTCGCATTCACTGTGGCGTCAAGATTGCCCACTTCGGCGGCAACAACCCGGACACCCAGGTTCTGCATCGCCGCCGGGTCGATGCTAACATCCTGTGCCGCCGTACCGCCCGCACCATCGTCGGCATATTTGGGGACAAGCTGCATATCCATGAAAGGCGACTTGCCGGGCTTATCGAACTTCTGGTTCGGAAACATCGGATCGTAATAGTAGAGCACCTTGCGCGCACCATCGCTCGCCGTCGGCGGTGGCGCTTCGCCATTCCCCCGCTGTCCGAGCCAATATCCGCCGCCGCCCGCGATCAGCACCGCCGCCAATATTCCCGCGCGCCAGCGCGCGGCCGCTGAAACGTCCATCTTCATGGCCGCATCTCCCCATAGGTAAAATTGATCCGGATCGCGTCGCGTGCGACATCGGTCTCGCGCGCCAAGGCATCGACTTCGGCCTCGGCGAGCGCGAGCGTCGCGAGCAGCGCGCTCCCGAGATCCAGCCTGCCGCCCGCATAGCTCGCCATGTCGAATTCGGCCCGGCGTTTGGCGAGCGGTACCAGCGTCTGCCGAGCGTTCATCAGCCGCTGGTGATGCATGGCATGGTCGGCAAGGTCGGCATCGAGCGACGCCACGAGTTCGCGTTCCCCGGCCGTACGCAACAGCCGCGCCCGTTCCGCTTCGCTCGCTCGCGCGGCGATCATCGGATCCTGCCGGCGTTTGGCGAACAACGGCAGATCGATGCTGACGCCAACCGATACCATGTCGCCATAGGCGGGATCGCGGCGACCATAGGAGGTGCTCACACGCCAATCGGGGCGCTTGTCGGCGCGGGCAAGTTCGGTTTCTGCATCCGCCGCGCCTACGCCGGCATCGAGTGCCTGCAGGCTCGGAAGCGAAGCCAGCCCAGCCACCAGTCTGGTACGATTAACCTCGAGAATAGGCGGATCACCCGAGACGTCAGCCTGAGGATCGCCGGTAAAGCGCGCCAGCCTCGCCTGGGCCTTGGCGACATCGGCTGCGAGCTCGCTGCGGCGGTCACTGACGGCAGCGCGCAACTGCTCGGGTTCGAGCGTCGCGCTGGGCCGAACCGACCCGGAAGCCAGTCTTGCAGAGACGGTTGCCTGGAGGTCGCCGAGGCTCTGATCCAGAACCTGCAACTGTGCGAGGCGCCGCCTGGCATAATAGAGGTCCACCCATGCGAGCGCGGTCTCAAGGCGAACATTTTGCTCTTCGACAGCAAGGCCAGCTCTGGCAACGCCGATGCCCGCCCGGGCGCGGGTCCGCTCAGCGCGGCGTTTCGCCGGATTGGGAAATGCCTGCTCCACGCCGATGCGCGCCATCGTCATGCTTTCGTGGGTGAAGCTGAAGGCAGGCGGTCCCGAAACCGGGAAATTGTCGATGCCGACGGACAGTGTCGGGTCGGGGAGCCGTCCCGACGCAATTTCGGCAGAACGTGCGGCATCGACACCCGATGCGCTCGCGCGGAGCGAGGGCGCCTCGTCTGCGGCACGCTGGAGCGCAGCACCGAACGCCAGCGGCTCGGCCAGAGCTGCGTTTGGAGCGACCGTCACCGCTAGGCTCGCAAGGGCCGCCACCGCAGTGGCGGGAGCAAGAATCATCTTCATGTGAAGCATCCCTGGTTGAACTTTGCGATGGCGCACGGCGAACCTGGGGGTTCGTCACGCGCGCCAAGCGTTCAGCCAAGGCGTGCGGGTGGTTCTGGTTCCGGCCCGGTATCGCGACCGACGAGCGGCGCAACAGGGGTTTGCGGAGGCGCAGCCGCTCGGAATTGCGGCGCCAGGTCGAAGGCGGGCGGCGGAATCAACGCGAGCGGTACCGCGCAGCCCATCTTGGCTATGCAGTCGGGCGTCATGCCCTGACACGGGTTCTCAGGTTGAGGGGCCTGCTTGGTGAGACCCATCATTTCCGCGCAATCCGCGTTCATCTGCGCGGCCGTCGCAGTCTGCTCGATCTTCTCGACCGGCATGACGTGCGCGAAAGCAGCCTCCTGGCCCAACAGACCAAGTAATACCCCCAGGAGCAGGGCCAAAGAAAGCCAGCGCTTCACGCCTCTTCTTTCGGCTTGCAACTTGCCCCTGTCAATTCTCGGTCCGGATGGGGCCGGGTTTCAGCCAGTCCGGCAAGAATCGGGCAGTCAGGCCGAGCATCGCCGCTACACCCTTCGGCCAGATCAAGCAGCGTGCGCCGCATGGCTTCGAGCGCCGCCGCTTTGCGGGCGAGGTGCTCGGCATGGCCAAGGGCGATGGCCTTGACCTCGCTGCTGGCCCGTTCCCGATCATCCCAAAGGCCCAGAAGTGCCGCTATTTCGTCCACCGAGAACCCCAGATCGCGGGCATTGGCGATGAAACGGAGGCGCTCGATCGAGCGTGGGGGATAGTCCCGATAGCCGTTGTCGCGCCGATCGGGCGGCGGCATCAGTCCGATACCCTCGTAGTGGCGGATCATCCGCTGCGACACGCCGGTCGCCTTCGATACCTGACCGATGTTCATGGGCGTTGCTCGCCTGATTGCCGGTGCTGGCCATGATGATGGTCGCCGTGAAAGAAGTGCAGCAACGGACAGGCGAACAGGAAGGCGTAGGGTATCAGGCCGAACGGGTGCTGCCGATGCTCCGGGTAGAACAGGTAGACCGCGATGAGGCCCGCCGACACTGCCGCAAGCAGCCATGCCCGTTTGCTGGAAAGGTTCATAGCGCGATCCTCCTCAGGCGCAGCGAATTGCCGATCACGCTGACTGACGACAAGGCCATCGCCGCCGCGGCAATGATGGGCGAGAGCATGAGGCCGAACAACGGGTAGAGCGCGCCCGCCGCCACCGGGATGCCCGCGACGTTGTAGGCAAAGGCGAAGAACAGGTTCTGCCGGATGTTCGCCATGGTCGCACGACTGAGGTGGCGGGCCCGGGCGATACCGGTGAGATCGCCCTTGAGCAGCGTGATGCCGGCGCTCTCGATCGCGACATCGGTGCCCGAGCCCATGGCGATCCCGACGTCGGCGGCGGCGAGGGCTGGGGCATCGTTCACGCCATCGCCGGCCATGGCGACAATCCGGCCTTGTTGCCTCAGGCGCTTGACGATGTCGCTCTTCTGGTCGGGTAAGACATCAGCCTCGATGTCCGCAATGCCCAGCCTGCGGGCGATGGCTTCGGCTGTGACGCGATTGTCGCCGGTCAGCATGATGACATGGATGCCCGCCTCGGCGAGCGCCAGAAGCGCGGCGGGCGTCGTATCCTTGACCGGATCGGCAATGCCGATGGCACCAGCAACCTTACCATCGACGCCCAGGAAAATTGCGGTTGCGCCTTCGCCGCGCAGACGGTCGGCTCGTTCGGCCAGTGGCTCGATCGAGATCCCTTGTTCATCGAGGAAGCGGGCGTTGCCAGCGTGAAGCCGATGAGCATCGACAGTGCCGGTGATGCCTTTGCCGACGGGCTGATCAACGTCGCCCGGTTCGCTGATCGCGAGGCCTCTGGCTTCGGCTTCCCTCACAATGGCGAGGGCCAGGGGGTGTTCGCTGCTGCGTTCAAGGCTGGCGGCTAGGCGCAGGACTTCGTTCTCGTTGAAGCCTTCGGCCGTCTCCACCGCGACCACGGCGGGCTTGCCTTCGGTGAGCGTCCCGGTCTTGTCCACGACAAGCGTATCAACCTTTTCCATGCGCTCGAGCGCCTCGGCGTTCTTGATGAGGATGCCTGTCTGCGCGCCGCGACCGACGCCGACCATGATCGACATCGGCGTGGCGAGGCCAAGTGCGCAAGGGCAGGCGATGATCAGCACTGCGACCGCCGCGATCAGGCCATAGCCCATCGCCGGCGACGGACCGAAGAGCGACCAGGCGATGAACGCCAGAGCCGCGACCGCGATTACGGCCGGCACGAACCAGGCGGACACAGTATCGGCAAGCCGCTGGATCGGCGCCCGGCTGCGCTGTGCATCGGCGACCATCTGGACGATGCGCGCCAGCATGGTATCGCGCCCGATCTTCTCGGCGCGCATGATAAGGCCGCCGGTCTGGTTGATCGTGCCGCTGATCAGCTTCGACGACGCTTCCTTGGTCACCGGCGTCGACTCGCCGGTGACCATCGATTCATCGACCGTGCCGCGACCATCGAGAACCTCCCCATCCACCGGCACCTTCTCGCCGGGGCGGATGCGCAGCGTGTCGCCGACCACAACCTCGTCGAGCAGCACTTCCTCATCCGCTCCATCTGGATGCACCCGGCGTGCAAATTTGGGCGACAGATCGAGCAAAGCCCGGATCGCGCCGCTGGTCGTCTCGCGCGCGCGCAGTTCAAGTAATTGGCCAAGCAGGACCAGCACGGTTATCACCGCAGCCGCCTCGAAATAAACAGCGACCGAGCCATGCGCCGTTTGAAACGCCGTCGGGAAGACGCCGGGCGCGAGCGCGGCCACCATGCTGTAGGCCCAGGCAACGCCCGTTCCCATGGCAATGAGAGTGAACATGTTGAGATGGCGGCTCTTTAATGAAGCCCAACCACGCTGGAAGAACGGCCAGCCAGCCCACAGCACCACTGGCGTCGCCAGAGCCATTTGCAGCCAATTAGACCATTGCTGGCCAATCAGACGGCCCGTCCCGAAAAGGTGCCCGCCCATTTCGAGCGCCACTACCGACATGCTCAGGATAAGCCCGACAACGAAGCGCCTTTTCATGTCGGCATATTCGGGAGAGGGCCCATCGCTGAGCGTCGGGGTCATTGGCTCCAGCGCCATGCCGCAAATCGGGCAGCTTCCCGGAGCCGACCTCTGGACCTCGGGATGCATCGGGCAGGTCCAAATTGTTCCTTCGGGCACCGGCTCTGTCCGCAGCGGTGCATCGCCCGCATATCGCGCCGGATCGGCGTTGAACTTGGCGAGACAGCCCGCGCTGCAGAAGTAGTGATGCGCGCCGGCATGGGCGGCGACATGCGGCGTCGTCGCGGGATCGACGCTCATTCCGCAGACGGGGTCGGTGGCCATTCCCGGTGCTGAAGTTCCGGAATGGGCGCAGTGGGTATGATCGTTATGCGACTCGGCCATGCCAGTTGCTCCTCTAGTCGCAACTTCATGAACCTTGACATCATGGTAGGGTCAAGGGCCATTTCATTCCCGCAGCACAGCGGCGCCATTGTGTCGTGACAACAAGCGATCAGGACGACCGCAGCTATGCCCCAAAAGCCGGGTATCGCCTGAATAGCGCACCGCCGGAACTGGATCGGTCTTGCTGATCAGCTGAGGCAGGCGTCAGAATACCAGGACTTTGTTCGCCTCGAGCGTTTCCCCGGCAAGCTCGTCCATCGAACTTCGCCTGCCCTCTCCAGGATGTCGCCTTCAGCGAGGCCGCGTGCGTCCATGCAGACACCGCAGAGCAGCACTTGTCCGCCGCCGGTGAGGATGTGCTTCAACATGCGCTCAATGTTGTAGTAGCCGTCCGGCGTTCTCTGGCTGGCCTTCGCGCACAACACCGAATCCGCCATGAGGAAAACGGTGAGTTGCGTTTCGGGTGACCTCTTCGCCATGGCTCCGGCAAGGCGCAGGGCGTTGAAGCAATGCTCGGTGCCGTAGGGTGGGTGATTGAGGATAAACAGGACCTTCACGCGTCACCGTCCTTGAGAATCCGGCGGCGTTCTTCGAACTCATCTTTATCAATTTCGCCGCGCGCAAAGCGCTCCCTGAGGATGTCGAGTGGTGTTTGCGGCACTGTCGGCTGTGCCGACGATGGCCCGTTCGATGTTGGCCAGAAACGCCGTACTGCCAGCAGCACAGCGACGATGAGAATCACCGGGACGAGGATCATCAGCAACGTGCCAAGAATCATGCCGCCCCAACCTCCATGCCAACCCGCCATGTGCGGGCCGCAGGGATATCCGCCTTGCCACCCCGGCCCTTGAGCCCAGAGTGGGCTGGCGAGAAAGATCGAACAGACGCTTGCCAATGCAATGGCCCGGATAGTCCTCTTGCGCATATGTGCCTCCATTTCGTCAGACGACGTCAGTCTGGCTTCGCTTGATGGGTGCCGGGCTCGCGTCAGTGACCCGGCGCGGTGTCCTTGCCGGAATGATCATGTGCGTCCGGCTTCTGTTCCCCTCGCTGATCCAGTCCCGAACCTTGCTTCATTGCGCTGCAATGGTGCATTGCTCCCGGCGTCATCATCTGTTCCATGCAGCCGTGCATGCGCTCCATCATTTGCTGTCGCATGACTGTCTGGTCAGTGCCGCTCATCGGCGGCATCTGGTCCATGCATCGCTGAATTTTCTGCATCATCTGCTGTTTCATCGCGCCCATGTCCCGAGCCGCATGCTGCGCCGCAGGGGCGTTCCCCCCGCTGGGCTCGGCCATGGCCGGAACAGAGAAAGCCACGACGAGGGCCGCTCCCAGCAGAGCGATTGTGAGGCGTCCTGGCGATCCATTGGTCAATGTGGCCATGGCATTTTCTCCTTCCCGGTTTGGGATTGCTGGGAATTCTATCTGTCTCACGGCGCGGCGCATTGACCCGGCGCAATCGGTGCTGCGATGGCCGCTGAGTCCGTCCGGACTTCACGCATCACGGCAGCGACGATCAGACCCGATATGAAGGTCAGGCCGCCGATGGCGAGGATTGCCGCCGAGAAGCCGAAGAAGTCGGCGATCAGGCCGGCAGATAGAGCGCCGATCGCGTATCCGAGGTCGCGCCAGAAGCGGTAGACGCTGAGCGAACGTGCCCGCCAGCTCGGGTGCGAGGCGTCCGAAACTGCGGCGATGAGGCTGGGATAGACCATGGCCGTGCCGATCCCGAGCAGCAGACTGCCAAGAATCCACCATCCAAAATGGCTGGTCGAGCCGGTGACGATGAGACCCACGGCCTGGACCCACATGCCCCAGACGATCAGGCCCTTGCGTCCCCACCGGTCGCTGAGCGGTCCGGTGGCCACCTGCAACAGACCCCAGCTTGCCGGATAAAGCGCCTTGAGGATGCCGATCCGTTCGACACCGAGGCCAAGCGACGAAAAGAACAAAGGAAAAATGCCCCAACTCATGCCGTCGTTGAGGTTGTTGACCAGCCCAGCCTGCGATGCCGCGAACAGGTTGCGGTTCCTGAAGGAGGTCAGGACAAAGATTTCGGAGAAGCGGATCGTCGCTTCCTGCCGGGGATGGCCAGCGGTTTCCAGACGGACGTGATCGCGGGTGTCCCGGATGAGCAGGACCGAAAACAGCAGACCCAAGGTTGCATAGCCGATGCCGAGGTAGATGGGGACCGGCCGCAAGCCGTATCGGGAGGCAAGGTAGCCAGTGAGGAAGGCAGTAACCCCGACCGCGAGGTAGCCCACAAATTCGTTGAGACCCACGGCCAGCCCGCGGGATTTCGGGCCGACCAGGTCGACCTTCATGATCACCGTCATCGACCAGGCGAGGCCCTGGTTGATCCCGAGCAGGGCATTGGCCGCGACGATCCATTCCCAGCTTGGTGCCCAGATGATCATGAACGGGACCGGCAGGCCGAACAGCCAGCCCAGCACGAGCACGCGCTTGCGGCCCCAGACGTCGGCTAGCTGGCCCGAGACGAGATTGGCGAAGGCCTTGACCACGCCGAAACTGACAATGAACGAGGTGATCAGGGTCGTCGAGGCAAGGTGAAACTCCTCCGCCCCGATCAGGGGCACCACCGTGCGCTCGATCCCGACCATGCCGCCGACAAAGGCATTGACCAGCACGAGCAGCGCAAACTGCGGCCAGTTTTCCTTGAGGCCGAGCTGGACGCGGCGTTCTGGGCGTTCGCCGGAGTGGGGCTTATCCGGCACGGTCACACCGCCGGAACGGCAAGGCCGGCGTTGACCGCCCGCAACCGGGCGGCCTCGGGCGGTGGCGGCGGAATTTCCGCGACCATCTCTGCCACGAACGCCTCTTCGTCGGTAATGGCAAAGGCGGCATTATGGCGTTTCTCGAAGCCGATCGTCGACCACGGCTTGCCGCTTAGCCGCCGTCCGCACACTGAGCCGGCATAGGCACCGGCCAGCACTTCGACATGATCCGGCAAGGACTTCAGCCGCGCGGCGCTGCGGAACAGATCACGGGCGCCCTCCAAGGCGCTGGTAGCCAGTTCGGTGCGTCCGAGGTCCCCCACCATGAGCGTGTGGCCGGTGAGAACAAACCAGGGTTCGTCCGTGCGCGTGTGATCGGTGACGACCAGACAGATATGCTCGGGCGTATGGCCGGGAGTGTGCAGTACCTCGGCCGTGACATTGCCGAGCGCTAGTATGTCGCCGTCCGTTACGGCGCGGAACGGAAAGCCCACATCGGCCTCGGCGCCAAGCACATATTCCGCCCCGGTTGCCGTGGCGAGTTCTCGCCCCGCCGAGCGATGATCGGCATGGACATGGGTATCGACCACGTAGTGGATCTGCATGCCGCCTTCTTCGGCGGCGCGCAGATAGGGCTCGATGTCGCCGACGGCATCGACCACCGCACAGCTTGCCTTGCCGCCGCAGCCGAACAGATAGGAAATGCCGACCGGCTCGCGGTGGAGGAACTGGCGCAGGATCATGGGATTGCACTCCTGGTTCGAGTGCCGTAAGACTCATTCAATCATTCTGCGGAATGTTCTACTGAAACGAGGTGATGTCAAGCAATGGGTCCCAAGCAGACAATTTACGGCCATCTCGCGGACGTGGCGCAGGCGCTTGGCCATGCAAACCGCCTCGAACTGCTTGAGCACCTTGCTCAGGGGGAGCGCAGCGTCGAGGATCTGTCAGTCCGATCCGGGCTGACCTTCGCCAACACATCGCGGCATTTGCAGATCCTGCGCCGGGCACGCCTGGTGAATGCCGAGCGCCGCGGCAAACGGATCATCTACAGTCTCGCGGGTGAAAGCGAGGTCACGGGACTTATCTACGCGCTTGGGCGTGTGGGGGAACGCAATGTCGCGGAGATCGACCGGGTGATGGCCGATTATTTTCGCGCACGGGATGCGCTCGAAGCGGTGTCGCGCGAAGATCTGATTGTCCGGATGCGGGACGGGCTGGTAACCGTGCTCGATGTCAGGCCGCGCGACGAATTCGAAGCAGGGCATGTACCGGGCGCTCTCAATATCCCACTGTCGGAACTCGCTGACCGGCTCGCAGAACTACCCGACGAGCGAGAAGTTGTGGCCTATTGTCGCGGACCCTGGTGCGTGCTCTCATTCGAAGCAGTGGCAGCACTTCGCGAGCGGGGATTGCAGTCCCGCCGCCTGGAAGACGGCTTCCCGGAATGGAAAGCGGCGGGCCTGCCAGTCGAAGCCGTTCAACCGGGCGCGGCGCACTGATAGGTTGCAGCGCTTATGTCACCCGCGCCCTGGCCCCCACAGGATCAATCCAGCGCCGGCGAGGCAGATCAGCCCGCCCAGAATGTCCCAGCGGTCAGGTGCTACACTCTCGACAACCTTGAGCCAGACCAGCGAGGCGACGATGTAGATGCCGCCATAGGCGGCAAAGGCTCGCCCATGCCTTCACTCAGAAGGGACAATGATCGTAGACGAAGATCTCCATGGCGTTTGAACTTCAAGAAATGGATGCCGCTGGCCGCGTGGCTATTCTGAGCAGTGCGTCGTGCTACTATCCCCCCAGCTGATCTCAACTCAGACCGCCTCGTGCCGCTTCCGAGACCAGCCTGTCGACGACATGCCGCACGCGCGGCGTGAGGTGCGCGCGGCGCGGCCAAACGGCGTGCACTTCAACCGGGACAGTGGAGAGGTTCGTCATGACCGCCTCCAGTTCGTTCCGGCTCAAGCGCTCGCGCACCATGGAGATCGGTACCTGGCAAAGGCCAAGCCCCGCGACGGTGGCTTCGACCATGGCCTCGCCATCACTGATCTGATGCGTGACCGCGGGTGTGATTTTCCGGATCCGACCATCCTCGCGAACGATCCAGGCCAGGGGTGGGCCCTTTGGTGAGCCTACCACGCAGCGATGGGCCTGAAGATCGGCGCTGGTATGTGGTCGCCCGTGCTGATCCAGATAGGATGGCGCGGCACAAATCACGCGCTCCTGATCGATGAGATGGCGAGCGATCAGATTGCTGCTGTCGGCCAACGAGCCGAACCGGACGGCAAGATCCACGTCGTCCTGAAGCAGGTCGCTGGTCGCGTCAGTGAAGGTCAGCGCCAGGTTGAGATCGGGGTTCGACCGCGCGATGTCGGTCAGGATCGGCAGCAATACGGTTCGCCCGAAGGCGACGGGCATATCGATCCGGAGGCGCCCGCTTAGGATGTGGTCTGACGAGGACAACGCCGACTGTGCCGCGGTGACCTCGTCCATCGCCGAGGCACATGCGGCAAGATAGGCCTCGCCATCCGACGTCAGGCGGCTAAGCCGGGTGGTCCGATGGAACAGCTTCGTGCCGAGCCTCGCCTCGAGCCTGGCCACGGATTTGCCCACGGCGGATTTGGTGATGCCGAGCCGATCGGCCGCCAGGGTGAAGCTGCCGGCGCGGGCCGCAGCTACAAAAACGTAGACCCCCTGCAAGGGATCCTGTTCAGCCATGATAGCGATTCGTTCCACTCAGAGTTTCCAATCGGGGTCTTTATAGCGATTTGTTCCGCCGTACATAGGGGGCAGCAACATAGCGCTACGATGCGCCCCGCGAAGGATCGAACATGCAGGACGAAATCTACTCGATATATCATCTGTCGATCCAGCCGACCGACTTCGACGCCTTCAAGTCGTTGGTGGAGCAGATCGTTGACGCGACTGCCAACGAACCTGACACGACGACGTACGAATATGTCGTCAATGCCGAACGGACCGTCGTGCACATCGTCGAGCGTTATCGCACCAACGGCCTGCTGCCGCACGTCGAGCAGACCTTCACGCCATTCAGCCAACGCTTCCTCGCGCTTGCAAAGATTGAGAAGCTTTACGTCTACGGCGACACGACGTCTGAAATCCGCACGAAGCTCGATGGGTTCGGTGCCGAGTATCTTACCCCGTTCGCTGGCTTTTCCCGATAATCTGGAAGCTGGCAACCACGGCGACCGTATTGTGGCGCGGCCGGCGGTGCGGTGCATGACATCGCAGCGGCAACACTTTTCGATGGGTATCGAGACGATGAAGAAACTTTTCCAAGTGCCAACTGTCCAAGTATCGCGCGCTCTTGGACTTCGGTCGACCCGAGAGACTCTTGGCGGGGCCGGCAAGTGATCGCGACCGGGCGGACCCGCTGGGGCGGGCTGGCCGTCGGATTTCTGGCCCTTGCTTCCGCGCCAGCCTTTGCCCAAAATTCACCCGCACCCGCTGATTGCGCCGGACTCGTCCGCGCCCCGCTGACGGGCGGGCGCATTCTTTCCGCTGCGCCCGTGGCAGCGGGAGCGATGCGGGTCGCGGCGTCACCGATCGCGCCGGACCTTGCGCAGCGCGTGGCATCGATGCCGGCCTTTTGCCGCGTGGTGGCTATCGCCACGCCAACCCCGGACAGCCAAATCGGTATCGAGATCTGGCTCCCGCTTCAGAAGTGGAATGGGCGCTTGCTTGGCACCGGCAACGGCGGCGGGGCGGGACGGATCGCGTACGAGATGGGCATGGTTGAAGGGCTCAAGCGCGGTTTTGCCGTTACCAATACAGACATGGGCACGGCACCGGACATCAACGGTACGGTCGGCCATCCTGAACGATGGGCCGACTTTGGCCACCGCGCGACGCATGAAATGACGCGGGTCGCCAAGATCATGGTGGCGGCCTTTTACAAGGCCGCATCCTTCCGCTCGTATTTTGAAGGCTGCTCGACCGGTGGGCAGCAGGCGCTCAGCACGGCGCAGCGCTATCCGGCGGATTATGACGGCATACTCGCCGGTGATCCGGGCAACAATCGAACCCATGTCGCGAGCTATTTCCTGTGGAATTACGCCGCGCTCAATGCTTCGTCCGCCGCAAAGCTGTCGGCAGGGCAGTGGTCGATGGTGACCCGCGCGGTGCTCGCCAGTTGCGCTGGCAAGGACGGCGGAGCACCAGGGGACCGGTTCCTGACCGATCCTCGGCGGTGCGGCTTCGATCCGGCTTCCCTTCCAACCTGTCGAGCCGGAACGTCGGCGGACGAATGCCTAACCGCGCCCCAACGGGCGACCGTTAGTCGGCTTTATGCGGGACCCAGCAACCCACGGACCGGTGAGCGCATCTATGCGGGACTCACGCCGGGCAGCGAGGACCAGCCGCTGGGTCCGGTGATGCAGGGCGATCCCGCAATATGGCCAGACCAGCAATTCTACCCGTTCCGGTGGAGCCTCGGCTCGACCTTCACTTCGGGCGGGTTCAACTTCGATTCCGACCTCGATCGCGTCGATGCCGAGCTTGCGGGTTCGCTTAACGCCAACGGAGCCGACCTTTCCGACTTTGCGCGCCGGGGCGGCAAGCTGATGCTCTACACAGGGCTCGCCGATCCGGCCGTGCCGTTCGCCGAAGTGGTGAATTATTACGATCGGGTGAGCGCGAGCGCCGGACAATCCGGCGCACAGTTCGCCCGGCTCTTCCTCATGCCGGGAATGGGCCATTGTGTCGGTGGCCCAGGCGTCACCGACATCGGCCAGCCGTTTGCCTCGACCGTCCCGCCCGCGCAGGAAAGTGACGCGCTCATGACCCTGGTCGCCTGGACCGAAGGAACGCAACCGCCGGCTGTGCTGATCGCACGCACGCCTGCGCGAGATGGTCAGCCGGCCAAGGAGCGACCGATCTGCGTTTATCCCGCCCTGCCCGAATATCGCGGAGGCGACGCATCGAAGCGTTCGAGTTTCGCGTGTGTACCGCATGCACGCGGCGTTGATCAACGACCTGCCGGCCGTTATCTCAACTGATGGTGAAATAAGCAGTCTGATGGCAAAGGCATCTGATGCCGAACACCGCCTATATCATCTCTGGAAAGCTAACGATCGAAGAACGGGCCGCAGGCCGCAAGGTCACTTACCGTGCGACGACGCTGACGACGCTAAGGCGCATGATTGATGATGTTGCCGCCCCTAACGAACGATGGCCGAGTTCAGAGCGATCCACCGTTTTTGCCATTCTGGGATATGGCGAACACCGTCGACGCTAACTCGATGATCGCTCAGCACTTGCTGGAGGGCTTCCAGCCGGGGCTAGCTAGTCAGGTGTCGGCATGTGCGTGACGCGCTACCCATGCGGTGAATGCCATGGGAAGTCGCCAAGAAGCGTCTTGCCACTAGCCTCGACAAGGGTGTGCAGGCTTTGTCAAACAGGCTCACGGCGTGACCGATATAGACCTCTGGCTGCTCCATCGCCGGCGTGCCCAGAAACAGGCGACTCTGAGGCAAGCAATGGTTGGCACCGAATCCGCCAATCGCGCGTGGCGATTGCGAGGCGATCCCAGGCGGCTTTCCTGACCAAGACGCTCGCACCATAGGGACGCAACCCGATGTCAACGCGTTGTCGAGTGCCGCGGGTGCCGACCGGTCATACTCGGGCGTCACGAACAGGATGCCGTCCATGAGCGCCACGGCCGCGCGGAAATCATTCCGTTCGGGCACCCTCCTGATACTCGCGCTCCGGATTGTAAAGCGGGAGCGCACCGATCTCGATCACCGAGACATTCAGCTGATCTGCGCCAAGGGTCTGGATCGCGGTCGCGACCTACCAGGTTAGGGGTCAGGTCATTGGCCTGCGGACTGCCGACGAGGATTGCGGGCTTCGGGTTCACGATGCGTTCCGTGGTGGCTGACAGGTGGTGGCGGGCGCGGACGTGGCTGTGCCAAAGTCCGGCGAGAGCAGCGCTTTGCTTCTGGAGATGGCGGAGACGAGGACTTCCTGGACCGCCATGATGCGCGGTGCATGGCGAGTATCGCGGTGAACCCCCATCCATATCTCGCGCGTGAGCGCCGCACCGGTGTCGAGGCGGACCAGGTCCGCATGACGCGAGGCGAGGTAACAAGGCAGGTGGCCGAGACCGAGACCCGCCATGACTCCCTGCAGTTGAACCTCGCGGCTGTTCGCGAGCAGGGCGGGCTCGGCCCGCGTCGTACGGTTGGCGAACCATCGTCCGTCCGGCGTGTCGAGGAGGTCGTCCTGGACACGCACGGTCTTGTGACCCGGCGCTCCGGACGCCCAATCGGGCGTTCCATGCGCTCCGAGATAGGCGGGCGAACCATAGACGGCGAACGCCATGTCACCGATCTTTCGGACGACAGTTTCATGCGCGTCGAACCGGCCAAGACGCACGGCGATGTCGGCTTCGCGGCGGGCAAGACTCAAAGAACGATTGTCGGTGATCAGCTCGATCACGATGCCCGGATGCGCGTCGCGGAGCGGCTTGAGGCCGGCGGTGAGGATGTACGCCGCCAGCGCATCGACGGTCGTCACGCGGACAAGGCCCTCCAGGCGTTGGTCCTCGCCGCTGATCGTGCGCTCGAGCGCGAGCGCCGCGTCTTCCATGCGTTCGACCTCACCGAGGATCGCAGCGCCGGTCGGCGTCAATCGAAAGCCCGTCGGCGTCCGATCGAGCAGAGTCGCGCCCGCCCGACCATGGAGATGGTCGAGCCGACGGCCCATCGTCGTCTGGCTGACCTTCAGTGCCCGAGCGGCCGCGGACAGCGTACCGTGACGCGCGATCGCGAGAAAGGTCTTGAGGTCATCCCAGTCGAGCATCATGCGCCTCGCTTGGCGTCGATGCTCCACGGGCCGGCGCCGGCAGCGGCGAAGTAGAGGAAAGCAAAACAATAGATGATCGCGAGCTCGCCGCCGTTGAGAACGGGGAAGAATCCTTGCGGTGCGTGGACCATGAAATAGGCGACCGCCATTTCACCCGAAAGAATGAAGGCGACTGGCCGGGTTAAGGCGCCGAACAGGATCGCGACCCCACCGACGAGTTCGAGGACAGCGGCAAGCCCGAAAAGGCTGATGAGCGGCACTTGTCCAGGCTGAGCGCCTGCGGGAAAGCCGAACAATTTCACGAGGCCGTGCGCGAGAAACAGGATCGACAGCACGATCCGGAAGGTGGCGTGCAGCCGAGGGGTCCACGTCGCGGCGGTGGTATTCAGACTATTGATGGTCATGATCTCATCCTTCAGTTGTCAGGGCGTTGGCTCGAGGCACCGCGGTCGCGGGGAGCCAGCTCGCGATCGATGAAAGCGTTTGGGAACCGACACCGTGGCCGATCCCGTCGGTCAGGCGCAGATCGACATGGTGGCCAGCCGCGCGAAGCCGTTCGGCGGCATCCTGCGACAATCCAAACGGCATGACCGGATCTGCGGAGTCACCGATCACGAGAAGCGACGCGGCGCGCGCTCCAGCTGCAATGACCGGCGCAGCGAGGCGCCCTGCGATTGCGATCACGCGACCGGCGTGCAACCCTTGGGCCACCATGGCGAGCGTCATGATCGCGCCCTGACTAAAGCCGAGCAGCACGAGATCCTCTCGCGCGACGCCATGGTCCTGCGCCAACTGGTCGAGGCGCTGGATCATGCGAGGCAGCGCGTTGGCCACGCGTCGCGGTCGGTCGGCCTGGGTCACGCCACTGAGAGAAAACCATTGCCGACCAGCGCCTCCGCCATCGAAAGCTTCGCACCCGTCAAGTGCGATCACATCGGCGACCGGTGCCAGCGGGGCCAGTGCGGCTCCCATGTCCCGGCCTGACGACCCGACGCCGTGCAGTGCGACGATTAAGGGCCGGCTCATGCCGCAGCTCCAAACGCAAAGGCATCCATCCGCAACACGCCGTGCGTGGTGCTCGCATGGAGATGCTCGGATCGTCCGCCACCGCCAGCCCCGAGTGCCACGAAGAGCGGCAGGAGATGTTCCTCAGTCGGATGGTTGCGCTTCGCCTGTGGCGCGCGATCCCGGTAGGCGAGCAGGTCGTCGATCCGTCCTTCGTCAATGGCGGCGGTCATCCAGTCGGCGAACTGGTCGACCCATGCCGGGGCGGGGGCGTTGAGTGCATGATAATATTCGCGGAAGCTGGACAGGTCGTGCGTGAAGCTGCCCGAGCCGACGATCAGCACGCCCTGTTCACGGAGCGGCGCCAGGAGTTGGCCAAGCTGATAGTGGTAATCCGGCCCCAACGCCGTCTGGATCGAGATCTGGACGCTGGGAATGTCGGCCTTGGGGTATATCAGGCGAAGTGGCACCCAGGCACCATGATCCAGGCCTCGCCGGGGGACGCGGGCAACCGCGCCGCCCGCGGCTTCGATCCGACCGGCGACATGATCGACCAACCAGGCAGAGCCCGGCGCGGCATAGCGGATCGCGTACAGTTCGGCGGGGAAGCCAGTGAAGTCGTGGATGGTCTCGTTGACCGCGCTCGTCGTCACGCTGGGCGCGGTGGTTTCCCAATGCGCGGAGATCACAAGGATCGCGCGCGGCCGTTCGGGAAGTTCGGCATCCAGATGCTCAAGGAATAGGCGGGCGGGCGCATCCGTCAGCGGGAAGGTCGGCGCACCGTGCGATAGGAATAGGGCGGGAAGCATTGGTCACCTCGTTACTACCCACCGATATGGGCGCTGCGAAATGTTTTAGCGATCCATCAAATGTGCGTAGTCATCATGCGTTTTCGCATGGAAGGAAGAGCTGGAGAGGTCGACCTCGTGTAGCGATTCCAGATTGGGTCGTCATGTCCGGACTTTTGGCCTCATGGCCATGCTCGATGAACGCGGGTCGGAACGACCAGCGCCCATCGGCATGTTCGGATTATTGCGCGCTCAGAACATAGATCTTGGCGGTCGCCTTGGGCGTCGGCCAGATTTTCGAGGTAAGGCCAGTGCTCACCGCGACCTTCTGACCCGCGCCGGTGTCATAGGTGACGACGCCACCGCCAACCGCGCCGCCGAGATCCATTTGCCACAATTTCGCACCGCTATTGCTGTCGAGCGCGAAGAAATTGCCGCCCATGTCACCGAAGAACACGACGTTGCCCGCTGTAGGTGTGACGCCGCCGATGATCGGGTTGGGAGCCTTGAAGCGCCAGCGCTGCTTGCCGGAAACCGCGTCGAGCGAGGTCACCCAGCCGGCCCATTGCGACTGGGGATCGGGCTTGCCGAAGCCATCCTTAGACGAGCCAGTCCAGGCCTGCGCCTTCGAGACCGACTTGATCGTATCGTCATCGTCGAAGCGCACCGTCGAGCACCAGTCGACCTGGCCTGCGATGATCGCATCGTGCGCCGGGTCGAAGGCCGGGCCGTTCCACTCCGCGCCGCCCTGCGTTCCGGGGCAGAAACGCGTGCCGGCGGCGCTCATCGGCGCGGCGGTGTTGAACTGCGTCGTCACAGCGATGCGGTAGAGGCGCCGATTGGTCTTCCTGTCGAAGGCGTAGATAAACCCGTCCTTCGGGGTAAGCGCCATGATCTTGGTGCCGTTGCGCGTGGTGAACAGTGCCGGCGCCGAACTCACGTCATAATCGTGGAAATCTTCCGGCACGATCGAGAAGTGCCGCTTGTAAGCGCCGGTCTTGGCGTCGAGCACGACCACCGATCCGGCAAACAGATTGCTGCCCGGGCGCAGCCCCTTGGCGAAATCGGGGGACGGATTGCCGCCAGGCACGTACAATTCGCCTTTGGTCGGATCGAGCGAATAGGAGGTCCAGGTCGCGCCGCCGGATATCTCGACGTCAGGCTTGTTGCGCCAGGTGTCGGCGGGCGGGGCACCCTTGGCCTGTGGGCCGCGCTCGGGATCGCCCGCGGTCTTGGGCACGAGATAGAATTCCCAAACGATCTTGCCGGTTTTGGCGTCGATGCCGTACATCCGCCCCTTCACGCCGCGATTGTCGCCGCCGGCATTGCCGATGAAGACCAGGCCGTTCCAAACGATCGGCGAGGCCGGCACGGTCTCCCCCTTGGGCTGATCGCCGATCTGCGTGTTCCACAGCGCCGCGCCAGTCTTCTGGTCGTAGGCATAGACATGGCCGTTCGCGGCACCGCGGAACACGCGGCCGTCCGCGATCGCGACGCCGCGCTGCGCGCCGAGATAGCTGTCAGGAAAATCCTCATGCACGCGCCAGTTGAGCGCGCAGGTATCGGGGTTGAGCGAAAAGGTGTCGTGCTCTGTCGTGGCGAACAACGCGCCGTCAACCTGGACCAACCCCGACTGGAATGCGGTCGTCTCGCCGGTGTCGAAGCTGCACGCGATCTTGAGCATCTTGGCGTTATCGATGGTGATCGCCGAGAGCGGCGAAAACCGCTCGGATGTGAGCGTGCGATTGTAGCTCGGCCAATCGACCAGAGTTTGTGTCGGTGCCGCGCTGGCAGCGAGTGCGACACTTGACGCGCCAAGCGCCAGCATCATTGAAAAACGCATTGGACTTCTCCTGTGGGTTTCGCCCGCGGACGGAAGCGAAATGGGCCATAGCCTGCCCCCAATGGGCTAATCTATGTGCATGTTCGCGCGGCTCACGGAACGCAGTGTTTACTTTTACCGCGCTTTACCAGCGCGCGCAGCATTTCTATTCGAAATGGGTAGCATACTGCCGTCGCATCGGCAGGTGACGTGTAGAGCCCTGTTTTCGAGGGCTCCGTTTATTAATTAATCGGCAGCCCGGTCTCTGCTATTCGCAAGATCGGCTTGATTGTTATGCCTCGCTCGGAATCGTCGACCGCCTGATTGATGTCGTCGAACGTGTAGAAGCGAACCAGACGGTCGAACGGAAAACGACCCTGCTTATACAGATCAATGAGCACCGGGATGAACGTCTTCGCGACGACGTCGCCTTGAACGATCCCCATGATGCGTTTGCCGGGAATCATGACGTCGTTGACGTTAAACGCGACCTCGGTCCCTTCCTTGGTCGCGCCGACGATCCCACAAATACCGAAAATACCGAGGCAATCGATCGCTTGGCGCAGCACCTCTCCGCGCCCGCTGGCTTCAAGCGCGAGATCGGCGCCCTTGCCGGTGATTTCGCGCACGCGGGCAACAGGGTCCACATCCCGACTGTTCACGGTGTGTGTCGCGCCCAGTTCCAGCGCGAGCGCCAGCCGACCAGGATTGACATCGACCGCAATGATCGTGGTTGCACCAGCGACCGCAGCTGCCATGATCGCGCTCAGACCGACCGCGCCGGTTCCGAATGCGACGAAGCTCGACCCGGCATGGACCTTCAATGCATTCAAAACCGAGCCGGCGCCGGTCTGGATGCCGCACCCGAGTGGCCCCATCAGTTCGAGCGGGACGTCCTTCGGAATGCGCACGACGTTTCGCTCGTTGGCGAGCGCATATTCGGCGAATGCCGATTGGCCGAAGAAATGGTCATGCATCTCGTGACCGTCGGCATCCGTCGCGCCGCTCGACCCGTCCAGGCGACCACCACCGAAGTTGAGCGGCCCCACATGCTCGCAATGCGCCGGATGGCCGGACTCGCAGGTGTCACACAACCCGCACGACATGTAGGTCATCACCACGTGGTCGCCGACCGCGACCGTCGTCACATCCGCGCCGATGGCTTCGACGATGCCCGACCCTTCGTGGCCAAGGATCATCGGCAGCGGCGTACTATAGCCTTGGTTCCGAACGAGCATGTCGGTGTGACAGACACCGCTCGCGACGACGCGTACGAGAACCTCGGTCGGTCGTGGCGGGTCGAGAGACACCTGCTCAAGCAGGAACGACCCCGCAGCCTCGCGGACTACCGCCGCGCGCATGTGACGACCTTCGAGTGTCTCTTGCATGATTGTCTCCTTTCAGGGTCCCGCGCGCACCGCGCGACTCTTCGCCGACGACATAGATACACCGACGATCGTATTATTCAATGCGTAATCAATTTGACATATCGTAATTCCTTCCTATTTCATGGAAACGTCACGCAGGTCGCCGACTCGTGGAGCCGCCTCTCTCGCTTGGCCAGAATGACTGGCGGCCGCTGCCGCCCTAGCGATGGAGAAGCGCAATGGACGTTCGTCTGGTAATCGATAACGAAGCGGTGGATGCCGGTTCGGGCCGCGTTTTCGAGAGGCGCAATCCGGTCTCTGGCGCGGTCGTGACGCGCGCTGTGCGGACTCCGCCGCGGTGCGCGCGGCGGAGTCCGCACAGCGCGCGTTTTTGTTATGGTCGCAAGCAGGTCCCACCGAACGCCGTCGTATCATGGTGCCTCGAATGAGCTGGTAGATCTTACCCGCCTACGCCTCGCCGCCCTGCTCGGTGCCGGGCCTGCTCGTGCCGAGGCCATCACACGCCCGGCCGGTCCCGTGCTGCCGGTCTTCGCCTTACCCTGGCGCTATCGATTGTCAGCTTTCCCGATCGCCCGCCCAACTAGAATCTGTGGCGGCGGACCAACAAGGGGGAAGTTCTGATGTACTGCATCGGGCTGACGTTGTTCTACGCCGGCCTTGATCAGGGCAACTGGCTTGACTGACCGTCGGGCGAGCCGAAGTTCGAATGCACCGTGATGTTGGTTGAAGTTATGCGCACTTATTTCGTACGCCTTGTCTGACCCAGGAGTGTGATGAGTTGGCAGAAGTTGATGATGAAACCGGTAATTCTCGCCGACGCGGTATACAATCGATCGAGATCGGCATGCGCATCCTTGAGGCGCTCGGCGCAAGCGGCGGCGCATCGCCGCTAAGCGCGGTTGCCCAGGCCGTCGGCATGCCCGCACCGCAGGTCCACCGCTATCTGCAGAGCCTTATCGCATCGGGCATGGCGCGACAGGATGCCGCCTCTGGGCGATATGATCTAGGTTCCGCCGCGCTGCGCCTTGGCCTCGTCGCACTTGCGCGAACCGACGCATTCAAGATCGTGGATCGAGTCATCGACGATTTCGTCGAGCGGACGGGGCAGGCCGTGCAGATTTGCGCGCTTGGCCCGCTTGGCCCGACGATCGTACGACTTTACAATGGCCGGCCATCCTTGCTGACGACATTGCATGTCGGCGCCGTCCTGCCGCTTTTGACGTCAGCCACAGGGCGCGTCTTTCTCGCCTATGTCCCCGGATCGGAAACGGCTGATATGGCGGATGCGGAACGGCAGCAGTCTGCGACAGATGGTCCTTCGATCGACTGGATCCGCGCGACCGTAAGGGCGGACGGCAAGGCTGTCGAGACCGGCACCGTAATCCCCGGCCTTCACGCCACCGCGTTTCCGATCTTCGATCTGCAGGGTCGCGCGATGCTCGTGGCGACGGCGCTGGTATCGGAGGTAGGCGCAGAACGCCGCGGGCACGCGGTAGCCGAGCTAGGCGCTTTATGTCGCCATGTCAGCGCCGAGATGGGGTGGTTGGCGAGTGCGTCAACCGCGTGACTGTATCATTTGTCAGTCCTCGATGCGAGGCTACACCATGATGCCATCCATAATGGCGTCCTTCTATCAGCTGACGCGGCGTAGCTCGATGACCGGAAATACCCTGGGCGTTTGCGCCTGCAGGTCGTGATAGCTTTTGTTGAGCTGAGCAAAGATGCGATCGCGCTCCGCTCCCTGGATCTCGATGCCCTCCGCTTCAAAGCTATCGCCCATGTACTCCGCCGTCACCTTGGGGTGCGCAACGAGGTTGTGATACCACTGTGGATGCTTGGAGAGACCTGCGGCCGAGGCGACGATCAGCAGTCGCCCCTCGATAACCTCGGCGCCGATTGGGACCACGCGCTCGAGACCGGTCCTGGCCCCTTTCATCGTGACGATGACAACCGCTGCTGCCGGCAGTTCGCCTGCGGTCTTGCCGCCCGAAGCGCGATAGTCGGCGATCAGGGCCTCGTTGAACATGCGGTTCTTTTCGCCCGGGCCGGTGGAATGCATCTCTTCGATGACGCTCTTGATCGCCGCGATCGTCGCACCGGGATTATGGACAGGATCGCTCATCTCACTTCGATCTCCATGCACTTGGTCACGCTCCGGCATCAGCGGCAATTTTTCCGTAATTGGGACTCTTGACTGCGCTCGACGGCATCGGACGCAAGGTCTTGCGCAGCGTGCGTGCGGGACCTTCGACCGCCACATTGGGGCGCGCGTGCTGGATCGAGATGTTATCCCAGATCACCAAATCGCGCTCACGCCAATGGTGAGCGTATTGCTTATCGTCGGCATATATATGATCGAACAGAGCTTCGAGTACGGCGTCGCTTTCCTCGCCGGTCAATCCCTCAATCGACTCCGTCGTCTGTTGGCAGACGTAGAGAACCTTGCGTCCGGTGCGCGGGTGCGGGAGGCCGATCGGCTTGATTGTCATCGCCTCTGGATTGTCAAATGTGGACACAAGAACATCCGTGTCCCCCCTTGGCGCGTTTTGCATACGTCTCTGGCGTATAATGCTGCACCGCGCGGCACCCTTCAACGCGATCACGCAGATCGCCAGGAAGCGTGCGCCAGGTATACTCTGCACTTACGAACATCGTCGGCGTCGCGGGCTGGCCAACTTCCTGCCCATAGAGCGAGATGATATCGACCCGGTCGTGCTCGGACCACATCTGATCGCAGTGATAGAGAAGCCGCCCGCGCGGTGCCGCCGCCTGGGGTTCTTTATTCGAAATGAGGAACTTGTCGTTGAGCTGCAGGTCACTGGGCGCGATATCGTTACCAATCAGCACTTCAGACAAATAGGTCTGGAACTCGATGTCCACGTCGATTTCACGAAAGATCAGGACGCCCTTTTGATCAAACAACGTGCGTAGCTGTGCCAAGGTTTCTGGATCGAGAGGCGTGCAAGGATCGAGTCCCCAAATCTCTACGCCGAACATCGGGTTAAGATCCTGAACGGGTAACCGGGGCAAATTCCGGGGCGTAGAGGGGTATACAAACTGCCTGCGATCTGATTCACGATGTGGATGGTTCCTGGCGACGACATTGGCGATGGCAAGGCAGAGATGGCTCTGCGCCGCGTTGTCGCGGCGCTGGTTGAGCGCTGCGATCGCCTTGAAGAAGCGGTTGAGCGACTGACAGCGGAGAACGAGGCTCTGAAGGCCGAGAATGCGGCCTTGAGGGAAGAGAACCAGGAACTGAAGGACGAGATAGCGCGGCTGAAGGGCCTGCCTCCGCGCCCCAAGTTCAAGGCGAAGCCTTCGGGGATGGAGAAGTCCACTGCGCCGGCGCCTGGCAAGAAACGGCGCAAGCGCACGCGCGGGGCGGTGAAGTCGAAGCTGGAGGTCACGCGGGAGGTGACGCTCAAGGCTGAAGTTCCATCCGGCGCCCGTTTCAAAGGTTACGAAGAAGTCCTGGTCCAGGACCTGCGGATCGCTGTCGAGGTCGTGCGCTATCGCCGCGAGCGTTGGCAGACGGCGGACGGGAAGCGGCTTGTCGCGCCTCTTCCTGCCGGCATCATGGGCGGCTTTG
>NZ_FOOR01000041.1 GCF_900113255.1 Novosphingobium sp. CF614 | reverse complement strand
ATGGGATGGTCTCCTGGTTGATGGTTGGTCCAGCAACCAAACCATCTCATCAGGAGGCCATTCCGGCCAAGACCCGCCCATCTCCCGCGTCAGCGGGTTAGTTCAATCCCCCAACCGAGTCAGCTCATCGGGCTATTGGTATAATGCTAGGCACCGGTCAGCGACTCCAGACGATTGCCCAGCAGCAACGCGCGCCGCTCGATCTCGGTAACTGCGGTCTTCAGCAATTCGTCGATGAACCTCACCCGCTGGGCGTTCAGGCGATCCAGCAGCGCGGTGACGCTGATCACGGCCACTCCCTTACCCGAGGAATCGCGGATCGCACGGGCAACCGCGCCCATACCCGCCACCACGTGGCCGGCATAGTGAGCATAGCCGTCCCTGCGGGCCAGCTCGACGTGTTCATACACCTGTTCCGGTCGAACACTGCGGAAGCTGCCGATCTCGACTGCGTTGAACTGGATGGCGTGACGGACCTCGTCGTCAGGCATGGTCGCAAGCATGGCCACGCCGCCGGCGCTGACCCCGAGCGGTACAGCCTCGCCCACCGTCAATGTCTGCGCCTTGATCGGGTATGCGCCGGTCGCACAGTCGATGCAGACCGAATCGTACTTGTTCCTGACCGAGAGGAAGACCGTGTCGCCCGTCTCGCGGGCGATGGCCATCATCTCCTGCCGTGCATGGGCCAGCACCGAGAAGCGCCGCGCCACCACGGCACCAAGGTTGAACAAGTAAATGCCCAGACGGAACTTCCGGGTCTGCTGGTCGCGATCCAGAATGCCGATTCTGGATAGCGAGATCAGCGCGCGATAAGCCGTCGCCTTGTCGAACCCGGTGGCTGCGGCGACCTCCGCGGCGCTCAATCCTTCGTTGGAGCCGCCTTCGAGCGCATGCAGGATGTGCTCGATCCGCTCGATCGTCTTGGAGCCACCGTCCATCGCCGCTCTCCGCACGGTTCAATTATTGAATACTGAATTCGACTATGTGGCAAATCACGGTCGTGCTGTCACGTTTTTACCGGATCGGGCCTTCCAATAAAGGTACGAGCGTCGCGGTCCCGTGACGTGCTCTGGAGCCGGGCCGGACACGTGCCATTGGAAACATTGCGAGAAGATATGAAAGTCTATTACGACGCCGATTGCGATATCAACCTGATCACCGACAAGAAGATCGCTGTGCTCGGCTATGGCTCGCAGGGCCACGCCCATGCGCAGAACCTGCGGGACAGCGGTGTCAAGGACGTCGCGATCGCGCTGCGCGCCGGTTCGGCCACCGCGAAGAAGGCCGAAGGCGCCGGCTTCAAGGTGCTGTCGAACGTGGAAGCGGCCAAGTGGGCCGACATCCTGATGATCCTGGCGCCCGACGAGCACCAGGCCGCGATCTATGCCGAGGACCTTCATGCCAACCTGAAGCCCGGCGCCGCGCTGGCCTTCGCGCATGGCCTCAACGTCCACTTCGGCCTGATCGAGTCGCGCGCCGACATCGACGTGATCATGATCGCACCCAAGGGCCCGGGGCACACTGTGCGTTCGGAATACCAGCGTGGCGGCGGCGTGCCCTGCCTCGTCGCGATCCATCAGGACGCGACCGGCAATGCCCATGACATCGCGCTGGCCTATGCCTCGGGCGTCGGCGGTGGCCGTTCGGGCATCATCGAGACCAACTTCCGCGAGGAATGCGAAACCGACCTGTTCGGTGAGCAGGCCGTGCTCTGCGGCGGCGCCACGGCGCTGGTCCAGGCCGGGTTCGAAACGCTGATCGAAGCCGGCTATGCCCCGGAAATGGCCTATTTCGAGTGCCTGCACGAACTGAAGCTGATCGTCGACCTGATGTATGAAGGCGGCATCGCCAACATGCGCTACTCGATCTCGAACACCGCCGAATATGGCGACATCACGATCGGGCCGCGCATCATCACCGACGAGACCAAGAAGGAAATGAAGCGCGTCCTGGCCGACATCCAGTCGGGCCGCTTCGTCAAGGCCTTCGTGCTCGACAACCGCGCCGGCCAGCCCGAACTGAAGGCCGCCCGCAAGGCCGCGCTGCGCCACCCGATCGAGGAAACCGGCGCCAAGCTGCGTGCGATGATGCCCTGGATCGCCAAGAACGCCCTGGTCGACAAGGCCAAGAACTGATGCCAGTTTATCGTTCTCGCACGTCCACCCATGGGCGCAACATGGCCGGCGCGCGGGGGTTGTGGCGGGCGACGGGGATGAAGGACGGCGATTTCGGCAAGCCGATCATCGCGGTGGTCAACTCGTTCACCCAGTTCGTGCCGGGGCATGTCCACCTCAAGGACCTGGGCCAGATGGTGGCGCGCGAGATCGAGGCGGCGGGCGGGGTTGCGAAGGAATTCAACACCATCGCGGTGGATGACGGCATCGCCATGGGGCATGACGGCATGCTCTATTCGCTGCCGAGCCGCGACCTGATCGCCGACAGCGTCGAATACATGGTCAACGCCCACTGCGCCGATGCGATGGTGTGCATCTCCAACTGCGACAAGATCACGCCGGGCATGCTGATGGCGGCGATGCGGATCAATATCCCCGTCGTGTTCGTTTCGGGCGGGCCGATGGAGGCCGGCAAGGTGGTCCTCAAGGGCAAGGAGGTCGCGCTCGACCTGGTCGATGCGATGGTGGCGGCGGGCGACGACAAGTATTCGGACGAGGAAGTCGACGCGATCGAGCGTTCGGCCTGCCCGACGTGCGGTTCCTGCTCGGGCATGTTCACCGCCAATTCGATGAACTGCCTGACCGAGGCGCTGGGGCTTTCGCTGCCCGGCAACGGTTCGGTGCTGGCCACCCATGCCGACCGGCAGCGCCTGTTCCTGGAGGCGGGGCGGCTGGTCGTCGATTTGTGCAAGCGCTGGTACGAGCAGGACGATGCCAGCGTGCTGCCGCGTTCGATCGCCAGCTTTGCCGCGTTCGAGAATGCGATGAGCCTCGATATCGCGATGGGCGGATCGACCAATACCGTGCTGCACCTGCTGGCCGCCGCGCACGAGGCGGGGGTGAACTTCACCATGACCGACATCGACCGGCTGAGCCGGCGGGTGCCGTGCCTGAGCAAGGTAGCGCCGGCCAAGAACGATGTCCACATGGAGGACGTCCACCGGGCGGGCGGGATTATGGCGATCCTGGGCCAGCTGGAGCGGGCCGGGCTGCTCCACACCGAGCTGCCGACCGTGCACAGCCGGACGATGGGCGATGCGCTGGCCAAGTGGGACGTCAGCCGGACCAATTCCGAGAGCGTGCGCGAATTCTTCCGGGCGGCACCGGGCGGGGTGCCGACGCAAGTGGCGTTCAGCCAGGCGCGGCGCTGGGACGAGCTGGACACCGACCGGGAACGCGGCGTGATCCGCAGCGCCGAACATGCCTTCAGCAAGGATGGCGGGCTGGCCGTGCTGAGCGGCAATGTCGCGCTGGATGGCTGCATCGTGAAGACGGCGGGGGTCGATGAATCGATCCTCCGGTTTGCCGGCCCGGCCAAGGTGTTCGAGAGCCAGGATGCCGCGGTGGCGGCGATCCTGACCGGGCAGATCGTGGCGGGGGACGTCGTCGTCATCCGTTACGAGGGGCCGCGCGGCGGGCCGGGGATGCAGGAAATGCTCTATCCGACCAGCTATCTGAAATCGCGCGGGCTGGGCGCGGCCTGCGCGCTGATCACCGACGGGCGCTTTTCCGGCGGCACCTCCGGCCTGTCGATCGGGCATGTCTCGCCCGAGGCGGCGGAGGGCGGCACGATCGGCCTGGTGCGCGATGGCGACCGGATCGAGATCGACATTCCCGCCCGCACGATCACGCTGGTGGTGGCCGAGGCGGAACTGGCGGCGCGACGCGCGGCGCAGGATGCCGCCGGCTGGGCCCCGGCCAAGGCACGGCCGCGCAAGGTCTCGGCGGCGCTGCAGGCCTATGCCGCGATGACCACCAGTGCGGCACGCGGCGCGGTCCGGGATGTGACCCAGCTCAAGAAAAGCTGACGATGGTTGCGGCCCTCACGCGTGGAGCGCCCTGCCCAGACCTTTCAGCGCCGCCTCCTGCACGGTCTCGCCAAGGGTCGGATGGGCGTGGATCGTCTCCGCGATGTCGGTCAGGGTCGCCGCCATTTCCAGCGCCATGGCAAATTGCCCGGCCATTTCCGCAACACCTGCACCCACTGCCTGGATGCCCAGGACCAGCTCGGTCCGCGGGTCGAACACCACCCGGACGAAGCCCCCGGCGCGTTCCATCGTCATCGCGCGGCCGTTCGCCTGGAACGGGAAGGCTGCCGTCTTCGCGTTGCCGGCTCCATCGGTCACCGGCAGCTGCCCCACCACGACCAGTTCCGGATCGGTGAAGCACACCGCCGGAATGGCGCGCTTGTCCCAGCAGCGGTCCTGCCCGGCCACGATTTCCGCCACCAGCGATCCCTGCGCCATGGCTCGATGGGCCAGCATCGGATCCCCGGTCACGTCGCCGATCGCGAAAACGCCGCGCATGGTCGTCGCGCAGCGATCGTCGATGGCGACGAACGGCCCGTCCATACCGAGGCCTAGACTTTCCAGCCCGAACCCTACGCTTGCCGGCGCGCGCCCGACCGCGACGAGAATCGTGTCTGCGGCCAGTTCGATCTTTCCGTCCGGCGTATCCACCACCAGCCTGTCGTCGTCGGCATCGAGGCCCTGCGCCCGCGCCGAAAGGTGCAATGTGATACCAAGTTCGGCCATCCGTTTGCGGACCGGCCTGGTCAGCTCCTCGTCGTACTGGGGCAGGATGCGAGGACCGGCCTCGACGAACGTCACGGCCGATCCCAGCTTGGCCATCGCCATTCCGATCTCCAGGCCGATATATCCGGCGCCGACCACCACCAGCCTGCCCGGCACTTCGGGCAGGGACAGCGCTTGGGTCGAACTGATCACCTTGCCGCCGAAGGGCAGGAAAGGGAGTTCCAGAGGTTTCGATCCCGTGGCGACGACCACGTTTTCCGCGCGGATGAGAACCGGCTCTCCGTCCATCTCGATCCTGACCGTCTTGCCATCGACGATTGTGGCGAAACCGTTCACATACCGCGCCCCGGCCTTCCCGATCAGGCCCGCCACGCCGCCGGTGAGCCGCTTGACGATGCCGTCTTTCCAGGCGACCGTGCGGGCAAGGTCGATAGTGGGGGCAGAACCCCGGATACCTAGTTCGTTTTCCCCTTCGAAAGACCGCGCACGGGTGAATTCGTCGGCCGCGTGGATCAGCGCCTTGGACGGGATGCACCCCACATTGAGGCAGGTGCCCCCAGGCTTTTCGGCCTCCACCACGACGGTGTCGACGCTCAGCTGCGCGGCACGGATCGCGCAGACATAGCCACCCGGCCCGGCTCCCAGTACCAGCAGCTTGCAGGTCTCTGTCTTCATGGCCGTTCACTCACGAAAATCAGCGCGGGCGTTTCGAGCAGCGTCTTCAGCTTCTGCACGAAGACGGCGGCGTCCCACCCGTCTATCACCCGGTGATCGAAACTGGCGGAGATGTTCATCATCTTGCGCGGCTGGAACCGGGCCCCGTCCCACATCGGCCTGACCGCCATCTTGTTGATCCCCAGGATCGCGACTTCCGGGTGATTGATGATCGGTGTGGTCGCCACTGCGCCAAGCGGGCCGAGCGAAGTGACCGTGAAGGTCGACCCGGACAATTCCTCGCGCCCTGCCTTGCCGGTCCGGGCCGCCTCGGCCAGGCGGGCGATTTCAGCTGCCGCGTCGAACAGGCCCAAGGCTTCGGCGTGGCGGATCACCGGCACGACAAGGCCGGTATCCGTCATGGTCGCTATGCCAAGGTGCACGGCCGCGTGCTGCATCACCGTGCCGCCTTCGTCATCGAAATGGGCGTTGATTCCAGGATGATCGACGAAGGCCCGGGCGAGCGCAGCCGTCACGAAGGGAAGGACGGTCAGCTTCGGCCTGTCGCCCCGCCCGGCATTGAGCTTCTCGCGCAAGTCTTCGAGCGCGGTAACGTCGATTTCCTCGATCACGGTAATGTGCGGAATGCGGCTGTTGGCAAGAGTCATGCGTTCGGCGATCTTTCGCCTCAGGCCGATGACCTTGATCTCCTTCGTCGCCGTCCTTGCGCCGGGCGCAGACGTTGACCGGCCCCACGCCGGACCCGCAGAGGTTCTGGCTCCGGCCACCGCAAAGACGGCGTCCAGATCGGCGTGGGATATCCGCCCGCCAGGTCCGCTGCCGGCCACCTGCCGCAGATCGATCCCCCCCGCCCTTGCCCGCGCCCGCACTGATGGAGAGGCCAGTACCGGCCACCCTTCCGCGCGTGGGGCGCCGATGCCGAGCGGCGCGACCGGGGATCGCAGAGGCATCGCCGGTGGGGACGAGGATTCAGCCGCCTTGGCATCGCTTGCGGCGGCGGCCGACTTTGCCGGTGCGGCTGCACTTGGCGACGGAACCCCGGCCGGGGAATCACCAATGCCCGGCTCTGGCTGGCCTGCGGCCCCGTCGCTCTCGATCCGCACCACTTCGGCACCGATCGCGATAACGTCTCCCACCTCACCCGCGACCCATGTCACCGTGCCCGCGCAGAGCGAGGGGATTTCCACCGTCGCCTTGTCGGTCATCACGGCAAGGAGGGGTGCATCCTCCTCGATGCGATCACCAACGCCGACCATCCATTCGACCACCTCGGCCTGGGTAACGCCTTCGCCGATATCCGGCAGCTTTATGGAAACGGACGCCATTTCAGTCCTCCATCGCCCGGATGAGCGCGCGACCGAGCCGTTGCGGGCTCGGGAAGTAGTCCCACTCCGCCGCCAGCGGATAAGGCGCATCCCAGCCCGTAATCCGCTGGATCGGCGCCTTGAGGTGCCAGAAGCAGGCTTCCTGCACTTCGGCGGCCAGTTCGGCGCCGAAACCGCTGGTCCTTGTGGCTTCGTGAATGACCACGCATCGGCCGGTCTTCTCGACCGACTGGACGATGGCCGCATGGTCAAGCGGGAGCAGGCTGCGCAGGTCTATGATTTCGGCATCGATGCCGGTCTGCCGGACGGCCTCCTCGGCGATGAACACCATGGTGCCGTAGGCAAGGATGGTAATCGCGCTGCCGGGCCGGCGGATCGCGGCCTTCCCGATCTCGACCGTATAGCGCCCCTCCGGCACCTGCGCCTCCGGACGCGAGGACCAGCCCGCCGCCTCCCCGGCGGAATGGCCATAGAACGGGCCATTGTAGATGCGCTTCGGTTCGAGGAAAATCACCGGGTCGGGATCCTCGATCGCCGCGATCAGCAAGCCTTTCGCGTCGTAGGGATTGGACGGAACGACCACCTTCAGCCCGGCCACGTGCGTGAACAGCGCTTCCGGGCTCTGGCTGTGGGTCTGCCCGCCATAGATGCCACCGCCGGTCGGCATCCGGATGACCAGGGGACAGGTGAATTGCTGGTTGGAGCGATGCCGCAACCGGGCCGCTTCCTGGGAAATCTGGTCGAAGCCGGGGTACATGTAGTCAGCGAACTGGATCTCGACACAGGGCTTCATGCCCTGGGCCGCCATGCCTACGCCTAGCCCGACGATGGCGCTTTCGTTGATCGGTGTATCGAACACCCGTTCGATGCCGTGCGTCTTCTGCAGGCCGGCGGTGCACCGGAACACGCCGCCGAAGAAGCCGACATCCTCGCCGAATACGACCACGCCGGGATCATCCGCAAGCTTGACGTCCAGCGCATCGCGGATCGCCTCGATCATGGTCATGGTCGGCATATCAATACCCCATCTCCTGGCGTTGGCGCCTCAGGTGGTCGGGCAGGTGGGCATAGACCCCCTCGAAGATCTTGGCTGGCGAAAAGGGCCGCGGGTTGACGAATGTGCCGTGCTGTTCGACTTCCTTCTGCGTGGTCACGATCTCGTCGAACAGCTCGGCCTGTTTCTGGGCGTGCTGCTGTTCGGACCATATGCCGCGGCCGATCAGATGGGCCTTCAGGCGCTCGACCGGGTCTCCCAGCGGCCACATCGCCGCCTCGTCCCGGGGGCGGTAGGCGTTGGGATCGTCCGAGGTCGAATGCGCGGCGGTGCGGTAGGTGAACCATTCGATGGCCACCGGCCCTAGGCCGCTCCGCGTCCGCTCGACCGCCCACCGCGACACGGCGGCAACAGCCAGGTAGTCGTTACCGTCAACCCGGAGAGCAGGGACCCCATAACCCCGCGCGCGTTCGGCATAGGTGCGCGACGCCCCGGCGGCGATGGCCGTACAGGTCGAGATCGCCCACTGGTTGTTAACGATGTTGAGGATGACCGGCGGCTGATAGACCGATGCGGTCAGGAGCGCACTGTGGAAGTCATTCGATGCCGTGGCTCCGTCTCCGATCCAGCCCGCCGCGATCTGCCCGTTCCGGCTGAGCGCATTGGCCATGGCCCAGCCCACCGCCTGTACATACTGTGTGCCCAGATTGCCGGAGATGGAAAAGAACCCGTAATCCCGCGAAGAATGCATGGTCGGCAACTGGCGGCCTTCAGTGGGATCGCAGTCGTTGGCATAGATTTGACCCATCAGGGCGGCCAGCGGATAGTCGGCCGCGATCAGCAGGCTCTGCTGCCGATACGTGGGAAAGTTCATGTCGCCCGGGCTCAACTGGCGCTGGAATGCGCAGCCGATAGCCTCTTCGCCGGTGCATTGCAGATAGAACGAGGATTTGCCCTGCCGTTGCGCATTCAGCAGCCGTTGGTCGATGATCCGCATCCTGAGCATGTCGATCAGGCCCTGCACGCAATGCGCGGGGTCAAGGCTTCCCATGCCATCGGCCCATGGCCCCACGGCATTGCCAGCATCGTCCAGCACACGGATCATGCCTTTCGCGAAAGGTTCCGAAGCTTCCGCGTCGATATCCAGGGGAGGAACCGGCAGCACGCCCGGTTCGGGCACTTCGATCAGCGAGAAGTCCGGTGCTCCGCCAGGGCGAGCAGGAGGCCCGGGGAAATTCAGCTTCGCCTCGCCGACCACCATACCACCTCTCGAACATTCCGAACTGGCCCGAGGCGCGCGTACACGCGGCTCGAACCGTTTTGATATCAAAAGAAATATACGGGAATTGGCGAATTTTCTTCCCTGATTTGCGAGATATTGGCCTAATTTCGCATATTGCATTCGTCATTTAGCGATTTATAGCATGACTCATGCTCAAGCTTGATCGAACGGACCTGCGCATTCTCAAGGTGATGCAGAGCGACGGCTCTCTCACCGTCACTCAGATCGCAGAGCATGTGGGCCTCTCCCAGTCGCCCTGCTCGCGTCGCATCCAGGCGCTCGTCGATGCAGGGGTGATAACGGGCAAAAGCGTTGAACTGAATCGGCAGTTGCTGGGCTTTGACCTCTTGGTCGAGGCCCGGATCAAGATGCAGTCGCACGATCCCAAGCTGCTGGCAGCGTTCAAGACAGAGGTTCAGGCAATTCCCGAGATTCAGAATGCCATGCTCACTCTTGGCGAATTCGACTATCGGCTGCAGGTCGTCGTCCGGGACATCGGCCATTATCAAAACTTGCTGCAGGAGCGGCTCACCTCGCTTCCCGGCGTCAAGGAAATGCAAAGCTCCGTGGTGCTGGAGACGATCAAGGCCACGTCCGCGCTGCCGCTGTAGGGCCGCGAACATCCACTCGTATATCGCCCGCCCTTGCACGCTTGAGCAAGCCAAACGGCAACCAATCGCTCATAACCGCCCCACCACCCGCGCCGCAGCATTGGCTTCGACGCTCAGCGCCTGGGCGTAGCGGGCGGGCTGGGCGGGACTTTTCCAGCGCAGCGCGTGCATGATGCCGGCCAGATCCTCGCCAGCGGCGAACAGTTCCTGCGTCAGGCCGACACGGGTGGAGTGGGCGGTCAAGTTGGCGCGCCAGTGCTCGTACTCGGCATCCGGGATCTGCCCGAGCAGGCCGGCTTCGCGTGCAGCAGCGAGCAGCGCCCGGTAGACGAGTGTCACGGACTGCGCGGAAAGACCCGCGCCGACGGTCCAGACATCCCCGCTGGCCTTGTCGCGCGCGCGGTGCAGTCGGCGGAACACTGGCCCGTCCGCGCGTCGGGCATCGTTAGCGCTGCCGCAAACCGCTTGCCACGCGGCCAGCGCCATCATCGTGCGCGGGGAGAGATAGGCATATGGGTGAGGTTGCCCGACTGGGCATGAACCTGGCGCCCTTGCCGCTGGAGGAATCACTGTTCGAATTGTCGGTCTCGTCGCGCGCCGACAACCCGCCCCGGCTGGCCGCCTTGTTACGGGCCGTGGCCGCGCAGATGCGCCTGCGCTGGGACCGCACGCTCGATTTCGATCCCGCTCGGATGCTTGAGCTGACCGCGACGGCAGCTGCGCTGGTCGGTGCGCTCGGGCAGGCCCGGGCCGAGCGCCGCGCCGTACTGGCAGGCAAGGTCCGGCGCGATTTCGCTCCGGCCGATCCGCTCCATCTGGTCGGCTGCGGCGGTGAGCGTTGGGCCACCGTATCGGGCGCGCGCGGCGTCACGGCCTGGTTCATCGAGCCCGCGACCGGGCGCTGGCTATCGACAACGCTGGCGCGGGGGGCGGGGCAGGACCCGAGCTTCATGCCCGGCGATGCGTGGCACCATCAGCCCTTGTGGCACAGCGAACCACTGGCGGTGCTCGCCCATGCGCGGATCGAGCTCGACGGTTCGCGGCGCTCAGCGGACGACCGGCTTTCGGCTCCGATGAGCGCCCGGGCAACGATAATCGAGCGTTCGATCCGGCCCGATCCGGGCTGGCCCGGTGTCGTGCATGACTGGGAGTAACTGCTCAGGGGGTTGGCAGAAAAGGCTTGCGCGCAGGGTTCGGGGCTGATTGTCATGTTCGTAGTCAAGAGTTTTGGGCGAGCTTGTCCGATCCGCATGAGCGGCGAGGGTGTTTAGCGCTGCACATGGTAGGAAGCGGCGGCTGAGGACGACGGTTGATCAGACTG
>NZ_FOOR01000007.1 GCF_900113255.1 Novosphingobium sp. CF614 | reverse complement strand
ATGCGTGATCTGTGCCGTGCGCGTCAGATGGCGATGCAGGGACTGCGCCGGGCCCGCCAGCAGGTGCTCGGCTTCCTGCTTCGCCAAGGCCGCACATATGGCGCCGGCAATCACTGGACCGACAATCAGAGCCGATTCATCTTGGGAATAGGGAATTTTCTATCAGGCAAAATTCGTCCACACAGCCTATGTACGCCGCGTCAACAGCAATTCGAGGCCATCATGCAGCAGAATGGCTTCGTTCGACCCTTCGGCCCCGGCAAGGCGACGCGCGGGTGGATTCATCCGGAACTGGCGCTGGGTTTCGAAGTGGTCGCCTCGGTGCCGATGGACGGTTCGGTCGATCGCGACCATATCCTGCTGATCGAGGACTTCGCCGAAGGGGGCGGTTTCGCCGTGATCGCGGTCGAAGACCTGATCGCCGACCGTATGGGGCAGTATGCTTCCGGCAGTGCGCCCGAGATGCTCGGGCAGGCTCGCGCCCTGCTGGCGCTTCACCCGGATGCGGACATGCACTATCTTGAACGCCGCATCCGCGAAGAAAGCATGGGCGACTATGGCGTCGAAGACATCACCTGAACCCGGCGCTGCCGATCCCGACAAGGGCTTGCGCCGGGTTTCGCACCGCGAGATGGCGGACAAGATCGCCCGCCGCAAGGCGGAGCTTGGCTTGCCGGAATTGCCTCGCAATTCCGGCCAGAACCGTACCGAGTCCAAGCGCGCGCTGCTCAAGGCGATCGAGGAGGCCGGGGGGAAGTGGTGAGGCGGCGGGTCAGCGCTGCCGTCTGAGCACGAGGTAGACGGCGCCGGCGCCCCCATGGCGGCGGTGGGCGCCCCGGATGGCGGCGATCTGGCCGGCGTGCTCGCTGGCGGCGAGCCAGTCGGCGAGTTTGGCGCGGATGGCGCCGCGGCTCTCGGCCCGGTCCATGGCGTCGACGGGGCGGGGCTTGCCGGTGACCACCAGCACTACCCGCGCGCCCATCGCCCGGGCCTGCGTGAGCCCATGCATCAGCCGGCCATGGGCCTGGTCCAGGCTGGCGCCATGCAGGTCCAGGCTGAAATCGGGCACCAGTGCGCCTTTGGCGATGCGCCGTTCCCAGGTGCCGTCAAGCGGGGGAGGGGGGCAGTCCAGCGCGCGGGCCACCGCGCGGGAGAGGGGCCGGCCGGGTGAGGCAGGCGCGGGCGGCACGCGGCCCTTGGGCTTCCTGGCGGGGGGCGGAGCCGGTTCGGCTGCGGGCGCGGCGCCGGCGGGCGGCTCCGCGCGGTGCTCGGCCGGCTCCGGGGATGGCGCGAGCGGCTTCACGGTGCGGGCGACCTGGGCCCAGGCTTCCGCTTCGCGCGCCGTCAGCCGGCGCTGCCTCATCGCGTGCCGGGCCCTCTGCCCAGCAGCCGGGCCAGCGTTCCCTTCGGAACCAGCACCAGCGCCTCGCCCCGCCCGCTCATGCCGCCGGCGGTCAGGCGCGCCTGGCTGCCGGCGCCCCAGAAGGTGTCGAAGCGGTTGGGACCCTTGATCGCGCCGCCGGTATCCTGCGCGATCCACAGCCCGTCGGCCTCGGGCCGGTCGAGATCGAACCAGACCGGCGCGCCCAGCGGCACGTAGCGGGGATCGGCGGCGACCGAGCTGCCCGAACGCACCGGCACGCCCAGCGCGCCAGTAGGGCCGTCGGTGGGGGCGCCGGTCAGTTCCCTGAAGAACACGTAGGACCGGTTCGCGTCCATCAGCGCCTTGCCCTCGGCCGGGTGCTCGCGCAAGTAGCGCATGATGCCCTGCATCGAGCCGGAGTACTGCCCGGACCCGGAGCCGAGCAGCCCGCGCTCGCGCATCACGGTGCCGATGCCGGTATAGGGCATGCCGTTCTGCCCGGCATAGCCGATGCGCATCACCGACCCGTCGGGCAGGCGCAGCCGGCCCGATCCCTGAACCTGGAGGAAGAAGAATTCCACCGGATCGGCCGCCCAGGCGATCTCCAGCCCCCGGCCCATCAGCACGCCCCGCGCGATCGCGGCACGGTCGTGGTACGCGGTGAAGATGCCGTCGGCACCGTAGCGGCCCAGCGGCATCTTGCCGTCGGCCAGCGGCGGAGCGTCGCCCGGGCGGGCGCGCACGAGGTCGGGCGGCAGGCGGTAGACGGGAACCTCGAAGCCGGGCTGGCGGGTGCGCGATCCGGCGATCTCGGGCTCGTAGTAGCCGGTGGCATAGGCCTTGCCGTCGCCGACGCGCGCGGTTTCGAAATAGCTGGCGAAGAACAGCACCGCCGATCCCGTCCCCCAATTGGCGGCGGCGGTGCAGGCCTGCCGCCAGTCCTCGGGCCGGGTCAGCCCGCTGCCGTCGATGCGCGAGGTCACGCGCGGGCAGCTCTCGCGGAACCCGGCGAGCGCCTTGGTGGCGTCCGGTTCGGTCAGCGAGAGATGGGAAAACGCCGGGCCCGGTCTGACGCCCAGCGCGACGGCGGTCTCGGCGGGAGGCAGCACGGAAGGCGCGGTGCCGGGGATCACGTCAACGCACGAAGCGAGCGATACCAGGGCCGAGAGCGCCGCCAGCCTGCCAGGGCACCGTGCCCGAAATCTGCGCCACTCCCGCTCGAAGTGAGCGGGTCTTGATTCGGATTTCGTGTTCTTCGCTTTAGCCAGCTTCCTTCCGGGTCGCCTCGGCACTCCCCCTGCGCGCAAGCTCGGCCTCCCTATGCGGCATCAGTCGTCAATAGTGCTCCCCACGGCGCCACCCCGAGGGGTTCAGCCTTCGTCGGTCTCGTCGAGCAGCCAGTCCGGATCGGGCGAGTTGAGCGCGCGGGTGAAGGTCCAGACGTCCACCGTCTCGATCGCATCGTCAAGCGATCCGGCGATCACCTCGCCCGCCGCGTTGCGGGTGACGGCGGCGATGTCGGCGCGGAAGCGCAGGGTGATCCGGGCGAAGCCGCCTTCCACGCCGGCGGCGACCACCGTGCATTCCTCGATCCGGACCAGCTTGTTGTCCAGCGTTTCGCCCGCCGCGTTGCGCGCGTCGATGGCGGCCGCGAAGCTGGCATGGACATCCTTGTCGCAAAGCTGCTCCAGCTCCGCCTTGTCGCCCTTCCAGAAGGCTTCGAGGATCATGCGATAGGCGCCCTGTGCGCCTTCCAGGAAGGCGAACGTATCGAAGCGGCGATCCGCGCTGGCGATTTCGGCCAGGCCGCGCTCCGCGGGCGGCGGCGCCAGCGGCATCTCGCGCTGCGGGGCCTGCCGATCGGCGCGGGCACGCCGGTCGTTCTCCGCGTCGTTCTTGGAGTCGGGCTTGGGCTGCGCCGACAGGCGCGGCGCACCCGGACGGCCCTGGCGGCCTTCGAAGCGGCCCTGGATCGGCTCTTCCTCATGCTCGGCGCGGCGGCCGAGCACGGAGTACAGCCGCAGCCCCAGGAATGCCGCGATCATGGCCAGGATCACAATTTCCGGTGTCACGTCCCTGTATCCATCCCTTCTGTCTGCGCATTCGCCGGTTCGCGGGGGCGCGAAGCCCCGCTCCGGCCGCCGCTGCTGGAAATTGCAGCGCGCCAGCATAACCCGAGATAGGTAGCCTTTACAAATGAACAACGCGTGAGCGAGCCATTCGGGGCATTTTTTCGACGATCCGCCGCCGCGTGTCGGCTCCGTTCCGGCCCGCCCGCCGTACCCGCCGCGCACAATTTATCACGCGACGGGTGTTCCACGCGGGCGTAAAATGCTCTAGGCGCGCCGGCTGGCACAAGAATTCTTTGCGGGAAAGCATACCATGGCCGACGAAGGCAACGTCATCTCCAATCTCAACCTCGGCAACGGCGAGGATACCGCGCCGTCGGCCGGGATCATCTCGCAGTACGTCAAGGACCTTTCGGTCGAGAACCCGAACGCGCCGCAGAGCTTCTCGTGGCAGGAAGCGCCGCAGGTCGATGTGCAGTTCAACATCGGCGCTCGCGCGATCGAGGGCGAGGTGCATGAAGTGGAGCTGAAGATCACTTGCGCCTCGATGTCCGAATCCGGCACCGCCTTCGTCGTCGACCTCAGCTATTGCGGGCTGGTGGGCATGCGCAACCTGGAGGAATCGCAATCGCACGCGTTCCTCTTCGCCGAGGCGCCGCGCATCCTGTTCCCCTTCGCCCGCCGGGTGATCGCCGATGCGGTGCGCGATGCCGGTTTCGCGCCGCTGATGCTCGAGCCGATCGACTTCAACGGCCTCTATATCCAGCAGCTCCAGGCGCAGGCCCAGCAGCAGGCCGACGCGGTGCAGGGCGAACCGGCCGGCAACGCCTGAACCGTCGGGCGGTGTGGACGCGTCGCGCTGGCTCCAATCCTCCCCGGCGCGGGGAGGTGGCGGCCCCGAAGGGGCTGACGGAGGAGAGCCGCCGCTTCCTGCGCCGGCGCGTTCTTGCAAGAGTATCCTCCACCATCTTGCGGCTGGTCCCCTTCCGCGTTCCGGGGAGGATCTGAGCCCATGAACCTTGCCAAGGCCCTTGCCAGCGTCGGCGGGCTGACGCTGGCGAGCCGCGTGCTGGGCCTGCTGCGCGACAGCCTGTTCGCGCGCTACATCGGCGCCAGCTTCGCCTCGGACGCGTTCCTGATCGCCTTTCGCCTGCCCAACATGTTCCGCGCGCTCTTCGCGGAAGGGGCCTTCGCCTCGGCATTCATCCCGATGTTCAACAAGAAGGTCGCCGATCCGGACGGACCCGGCCTGCCGGCGGGGATCACCTTCGCCGAACAGGCGCTTTCGGTGCTGCTGCCGGTGCTGCTGGCGATGACCGTGCTGCTGGAGGTCTTCGCCTGGCCGGTCACCTGGGTGCTCTCGGGCTCGTTCAACGACGTCAGCCGCGATCAGTTCGCCTACGCGGTGGAACTGAGCCGCATGACCGTGCCCTACCTGATGTTCATCAGCCTGGTCTCGCTGCTGGGCGGCATCCTCAATTCGCTGCACAAGTTCTGGGTCAACGCCGCCGCGCCGATCCTGCTCAACCTGGTGTTGATCGCGGCGCTGCTGGGCTTTCATTCCAGCGATCCGCTGGAGACCGCGCGCAACCAGGCGATCGGCGTTTCGGTGGCGGGCCTGCTGCAACTCGCTTGGCTGGCCTGGGCCTGCCGCGCCAACGGCGTGAACCTGCGGCTGCGCCGGCCGGTATGGAACGCCGATGTCAAGCGGCTGCTGGCGCTGATCTGGCCCGCCGCCGCCGGGGCCGGCGCGGTGCAGATCAACCTCGTGATCTCGACCGCGCTCGCCGCCTCGCTGCTGGCGCACGGCTCGGTGACCTATATCTACATGGCCGACCGGCTGAACCAGCTTCCGCTTGGCCTCATCGGCATCGGGCTGGGCACCGTGCTGCTGCCGACGATCTCACGCCAGCTCGGCGGGGGAGAGGAAGCGGCCGCGATGGAAACGCAGAACCGGGGGCTGGAACTGGCGCTGCTGCTGACCTTGCCCGCCTCGGTCGCGCTGGTCGTGGGCGGGGAGCCGATCGCGGCGGCGCTGTTCGGCTACGGCAAGTTCGATGCGAACGACGTTGCCCGCACCGCCGAGGCGCTCGCCGCCTTCTCGATCGGGCTGCCCAGCTACATCCTGGTCAAGGTCCTGACGCCCGGCTTCTATGCCCGGCAGGATACCCGGACGCCGGTGCGCTATGCGACGATGTCGATGGTGGTGAACCTGGTCGGCAACCTGATCCTGATCGTGCCGCTGCAGCACATGGGGCCGCCGCTGGCGACCGCCATCGCCTCGACCGTCAACGTGCTCATGCTTTACGTCACGCTGGTGCGGCGCGGGCACTTCCGGGCCGACGCGCGCCTGCGCCGCCGCGCGCCGCGCCTGGCGCTGGCGGCGCTGGCGATGGGCGTGGCGCTGTGGTTCGGGCAGGGCCTGATGACGCCCTATATCCATGGCACCTGGCTGGTGCGCGGCCTGGCGCTGGGGGTGCTGGTCTCGGCCGGCTGCCTGGTCTATGGGCTCGGCACCGTGGTTTCGGGCGCGTTTACGCGTGACGACCTGGCCCTGCTGCGGCGGCGCGGCACAAAGAATGGCCGGTAAGGCTTCCATCCACGGCGATTTATGATATGAGCGCGCGCCATGCAGGATCGTTCGCCTTCGAAGATTTCAAACCGCGTTCGCGCGGCCTGGCGATGGTGGACCTTCACGCGCATCGCGCGCTGATCGTTGCCGCCTGTCCGGTTCATCCGGACCAATCCCACCGCAATCCACCCGTTTCATGAAGGACGCAGTCATGCGTATCGTCTCCGGCATCCAGCCCACCGGCAACCTGCACCTCGGCAACTACCTGGGCGCGATCCGCAACTGGGCGGCGATGCAGGACAATGCGAGCGCGAGCGGCGGCGAATGCCTCTATTTCCTGGCCGACCTGCACGCGATCTCGATGCCGCACGTCCCGGCCGAGCTTTCCGCCAACACGCGCGAGATGGTGGCGGCGCTGGTCGCCTGCGGGGTCGATCCGCAACGCTCGATCCTGTTCAACCAGGCGCAAGTCCCGCAGCACGCCGAGCTGCAATGGCTGCTGAACGGCACCGCGCGGATGGGCTGGCTCAACCGCATGACGCAGTGGAAGGACAAGGCGGGCAAGAACCGCGAAGGGGCCAGCGTCGCGCTGTTCACTTACCCCGTGCTGCAGGCCGCCGACGTGCTGCTCTACCAGGCCACCCACGTGCCGGTGGGAGAGGACCAGAAGCAGCACCTCGAACTCGCGCGCGACATCGCGCAGAAGTTCAACAACGACTTCGCTTCGCCGGACGCACCCGTGTTCACCCAGCCCGAACCGATCATCCCGCCCGAGGCGGCGCGGATCATGAGCCTGCGCGACGGTTCGGCGAAGATGAGCAAGTCCGATCCCTCGGACATGAGCCGCATCAACCTGACCGATGATGCCGATACGATCATGCAGAAGATCAGGAAGGCCAAGACCGACCCCGAGCCGCTGCCGGGCGAGAAGGCCGGGCTCGCGGGGCGGGCGGAGGCGGCGAACCTGGTCGGCATCTACGCGGTCATGGCGGGCACCAGCGTCGATGCGGTGCTCGGTGAGTTCGGCGGCGAAGGCTTCGGCAAGTTCAAGCCGGCGCTGGGCGAACTGCTGGTGGAGAAGCTCTCGCCGATCAACCAGCGCTTCGTCGATCTGCGCCGGGACCAGGCGGCGCTCGACGCGATCCTGAAGGCGGGCGCGGAAAAGGCGCGGGCGCTGGCGATGCCGACGCTCGACAAGGCCTACGCGGCGCTGGGGCTGGTCAGGGGGTGATTCCTCTTGGTGGTCGCTCTATCTGCCGTCGTCGCCGCGCCGAGGAGGTGAAAATCCGCTCCTTGTCTGCTCGTGCTGAGAGAACCTTATAGCAGCTTCTGGCGTCGCCGCCGCCATGGTTCGGCCAGCACCGGGACTTCGCCGAGGGCTTCCAGCCCGGCGCGGTCGTGCTTGTGGTCTCCGGCGATCAGCAGGCCGAAGGTGCGCAGCACGGTCCATTCCGGATAGGGCCGCGCGACCAGTTCCATGGTGTCGCCCGCCGCGACTTCGCCTTCCTCCAGCACGCGGTAGTACCAGCCCGGCCGCCGGTTCTTCACTGTCAGCGCATTGATGGGCACGCCGTCGAAGCGGTGGTCGAGCTTCCAGCACGGCTGGCGGCCCTGGCTGACTTCGACCAGCGCGGTGCCCAGTCGCCAGCGGTCGCCGATGCAGACCGCGTCCTCGGTAAGGCCTTCGGTCGCGATATTCTCGCCGAAAGCGCCGAAATCGGCCAGCAGCGGATGCCCGCCCGTCACCTCGCGCCAGAAGGCGTAGTGGTCGTGCGGGTAGTGGTGGATCGCCTTGTCCGGCCCGCCATGCACGGTCAGGTCGGCCTGCTCGTCTCCCGCCAGGCCCAGGCGGTGGACCCGGACCGGACCCGATACCGGCAGCTTGCCGATCGCGCTCCGTTCGGCGCCGCGAAAGCCGCGGGCCTTGCCGCACTGGACCGAGAGAACGGGGATCGGACTCGTCATCTGGATTCCTCATTCCTACATAAGGCCGGGTTATTCAACGCGTATTCGAGGCGTCCGGCAACGCCGTTCGCGGTTGGTGGACGGCGCCTGAACGGGCCAACCGTCCGCCGCGCGCCGATGTCCATTCAACCGCTATTCAGGGCGTTGATTTTACGACAGGATATCAAGGAATCGAAGGTACGCGCCGGGATGGGTGCACCGGGTCCTTCGGGTTCGTGGAGCATAACAATGATGACAGACCATACGAACTCGCATTTTGGCAGGCTTCGCCTTGCCGCCGCCGCCTTGCTGCTGATGGCGCTCGCCGCCTGCGCCACGCCGTTCAAGGCCGACGTTTCGCGCTTCCAGTCGCAGCTTCCAGCGCCCTCGGGCCAGACTTTCGCCGTCGTCGCCGAGGATCCCAAGCTCGCCGGCGGGCTGGAGTTCGCGCAATACGCCGGTCTCGTCCGGGAACGCCTGGCGCGGCTTGGCTATGCGCCGGTCGAGGATCCCGGCAAGGCCAGCATGATCGTGCGCTTCGACTACGGCGTCGACAGCGGGCGCGAGCGCGTGCGCTCGACCGGCCCGACGCCGTTCTGGGGCCCGTGGTACGGCTATGGTCCTTATGGTCCCTATGGCTTCTACGGCGCCCGGCGCTTCGGCTACTGGGGCGGCCCGTGGCACTATGGCTGGTACGATCCGTTCTTCGACAATGGGATAGAGGCTTACACCGTCTATACCAGCGGCGTTTCGCTGAAGATCGATCGCGCCGCTGATGGCGAACGCCTGTTTGAAGGCAAGGCGGAAGCGGTTTCGGCCTCCAACCGGCTGCAATATCTCGTCCCCAACCTGGTCGAGGCGATGTTTACCGGATTTCCCGGGAACTCGGGCGATACCGTGCGCATTACAGTCGCGCCGGAAAAGAAGTGACATGAACTGATTGCTCCCCTCCTGCGCAAGAGTGGGAGACACCGAGGGGCGGGTCCGCTGAAATAGCGCGGGCCCGTCCTTTCGTTTGGACTGACGGGGGCCCGCCGAAAGCGTGAATACCTTCATGGCGATCATGTCGCAGCTCTTCTGGGGCGTGACCGTAGGGGCCCTTTCCGCCACATTCTCGTTGCTTGCGAAGGGCGCGGTGCTGCTGTGCGGGCTGGGCGGCGCGGGGTGGTATGGGCTCAGGCGGTGGCGCCGACGCGGCAAGCGCGGGGATTGATACCAAGCCTCTTGGCGCAAGGCTCACTTTTTCCCTTCGTCGCCCGCGAGGCGGGTGGTGGAGGGGGCGAAAAGCGCGAACCGAAAGCCACCGATCCCTCCGTCAGCCTTCTACCGCCACCTCCCCGTTCCGGGGAGGATTTCAGCGCATGATTGAGCTCCGCCATTCCCGCGCTTTCCACTGGCGCTCCAACGGTCCTCAATTTCCCAGCGCGACCACGCCGCCGGTCGAACCGAAGCCGCCTTCGCCGCGCTGGGTTTCGTCCAGTTCGTCCACCGGCAGCCACGCCGCGCGGGTTACCGGTGCGAGTATGAGCTGGGCCACGCGGTCGCCCCGGCGGACCTCGAACGGGGCGTGGCCGTGGTTGATGAGGATCACCTTCAGCTCGCCGCGATAGTCCGAATCGATGGTGCCGGGCGTGTTGGGCACGGTGATCCCGTGCTTGAGCGCCAGGCCCGAGCGCGGACGGACCTGGATTTCGAAGCCATGCGGGATGGCGACCGCAAGGCCGGTCGCCACCGCGTGGCGCGCGCCGGGGGCGATCGTCACGTCCTCGGCGGAGACCGCGTCCATTCCCGCCGCGCCGTCGGTGGCATAGGCGGGCAGGGCCAGTCCCTCGCCATGGGGCAGGACCTTGATCGGCACGGGAACGCTATCGGACGAGGGCATCGGCAAACCTTTCGACGAGGATGCGCGCGACGTCCTCCTTGGGCATTTCGGGAAGGGAGATCACGTCATCGCCGCGCACGATGTGGACCGCGTTGGCATCGCCGCCCATGACATCGCCCGACACGTCGTTGGCGATGATCCAGTCCGCGCCCTTGCGCTTGCGCTTCTCCTTGGCGTGCTCGATCACATGCTCGGTCTCGGCGGCGAAGCCGATCAGCAGCGGCGGCCGGTCGGGCCCCGCAGCGACGGCGGCGAGGATATCGGGATTCTCGGTGAGGAGCAGCGCGGGCGGGGCCGAACCGCGCTTCTTGAGCTTTTCCCTGGCGACATCGGCGGTGCGCCAGTCGGCGACGGCGGCGACCATCACGGCGATGTCGGCGGGCAGCGCGCGCTTGACCGCCTCGGCCATCTGCAGCGCGCTTTCGACGTCGACGCGGTTCACCCCCGGGGGCGTTGCGAGATGGACCGGCCCGGCCACCAGCGTCACCCGCGCGCCCGCGCGGGCGGCGGCGGCGGCGATGGCGAAGCCCTGCTTGCCCGAGGAGCGGTTGGCGATGTAGCGCACCGGGTCGATCGGCTCCCAGGTCGGCCCGGCGGTGATGAGAACGTGGCGGCCGGTGAGCGGGCCCTCCGCGAAGGGTTCCGGCGGCAGGGCGTCGGGGGAGACGAGGTGGTTGATCGCGTCCGGATCGGTCGGCGGCGCGGCGCGCGCGGCGCCCTTCCTGGCCACCAGCGAGGCGGCGGCGGGAGAGGATATCTGCGGGCCTGGCGCGGGCTTCAGCGTGGGCGCGTGATCGTCGAAGCCGAAGCTGATCGCCTTCTTCGCCTTTTGCAGCCCGCGCGATATCATCGATCCGGTGAGCCCGCCCAGCCCCAGGCCTTCCGGCGCGGCCGGTTCGGGCTCCGGCTCGTCGAACCGGGGCTGCCAGGCGATCGGATCCCGCTGCGGGTCCGGTTGCGGCTGGGGCAGGCCGGGGTAAGGGATCTCCTCGGGCGCGGCGCCGGGCAGCGGCGCCACCTCGACCGGCCCCAGCCCCAGCACCCAGGCGATACGCTGCCAGATCGCGATCGGGTCCGGCAGGCGGCCGGGACCGTATTCGCCGCAGGCCATGGTGCCCTCGTCCGGCTCCATCACGTCGACGCCCGATTCGCGCAGGACCTGCACGTTGCGCATGGTGGCGGCGTGCTGCCACATGCGCACGTTCATCGCGGGCACGGCCATCACCGGCTTGTCGGTCGCCAGCAGCATCGTCGTCGCCAGGTCATCGGCGATGCCGGCCGCCATCTTGGCGAGCAGGTTCGCCGTCGCCGGGCAGACCACCACCAGATCGGCCTCGCGGCTGAGCTGGATGTGGCCCATCTCGGCCTCGTTCCTGAGGTCCCACAACGTGGTGTAGACCGGCCGTTCGGACAGCGCGGCAAGCGCCATCGGCGTGACGAACTTCGATCCGCCTTCCGTCAGCACGCAAGTAACCCGGCCGCCCGCCTTGCGGATGGCGCGGACAAGCTCGCAGGCCTTGTAGGCGGCGATGCCGCCGCCCACGACCAGAAGGATCCGGGGTCCAGTCATGCTCGGGGCTTGTGCAACACCGTGCCTGGACACGCAATTAATTTACGGTCGGAACCGGCGCGCGGATCGGGAGGCGGGCGGCGGCGACCAGTTCGGCCAGCGCGCGCGGAGCGAACGCCAGGCCGGCGAACATCGCTGGGGCGATCATCGCGCCCCAGTAGAAGTTGTCCCAGCGTCCGGCGAGCATGAAGGCAAGGCCGTAGCCCGCGCTCAGCAGGAAGCCGAACAGGCCGCCGCGCCCCCTCCAGCCGAGCCAGCCGAAGGTCATCAGGACCACGGCGGGCCCCGCCAGGACGTGCGGCAGCCAGCGCAGGTTGCTCGATTGCACCACGTTGCCGAGCCAGCCGGAGAGCCCGCGCATCACCAGCCAGGGCGCGGAATGCGGATCGCTGGGCAGCACGTCGCGCGATATCAGCGAGAGATGCCAGGCGAGCGCCGCGCAGAACACCGCGACCAGTGCTGACCATGCGGCGGCCTCGCGCCAGTTGCGGTGGTAGACCGCGGCCAGCGCCATCAGCAGCACGAAGGGCAGCGCATGCTCGCGGATCGCCAGCGCCAGCGCGGCCGCACAGAACGCCCCGGCCCAGCGGCCGCCGCGTCCGTCGGCGCCGATGCGGTGCAGGCCGAAGGACAGCGCGATCAGCCCGCCCGCCCAGAGTTCGTGCAGTGGGAAATAGTGCCGGTTGAGCCCCAGCGAGGCGCCGACGAAGACCAGCGTGGTTGCCATCCGCCGCGCGCGGGGAGACGCGCCTTCCTCGCCGAAGCGGCGCCACCAGGCGGCCGCGATCCCCAGCATCAGCGCGATGGCCGCGGCGATCTGGCCGCCGGTGCCCAGCCAGGCATCGAGATAGGCGAGCGTGGGCAGGCGCACGGCGAAAGCGGGATTGACCGGATAGTCGCGGGCGCGCTGCTCGGGCACGATGAAGTCGTAGTAGCTCTCGCCGCGTGAAATGCGCGCGATCGCGGCTTCGTAAAGGGCGATGTCCTCGTCATAGGGCTTGGCGGCCGAACCGGTGGCAAGGACCGGTCCATCGACCGGTCCCGCCCAGGGCGAGCGGCTGCCCGGCTTGGCGACCGTGACCAGCGCCGAAGCCACGAGCAGCAGCGCCAGCGCCGCCAGCGCCAGGCGGGCGAGAAGCGGTGGCCAATGCGCGAAACGACCGCCCTTCGGCAGCGGCGGAAGCGGACTTCCCGTTCCTTGTCCTAGCTCAGGAAACTCCAGTACGTGAGCGCCCATGCGCCGGCACCCCCCAGGATTGCTGCCAGCATATAGCCCCCCCAGTGGTTACTTTGGCGTTTACGCGGTTCGCCCAGGCCGAGAATGAGGTCCACGTCGGGCAGCGGCGCCTGCTCGGGCGCGCCGCCCTTGGGCGGGAACTTCTCCTCGATCCGCCGCATCAGCGCCGGCAGGCGGGCCAGCGTGCCCAGGTTTTCGCGCAGGCGGTCGGCGATCATCGCTTCCGGACCCAGCTCGTCGCGGATCCAGCTCTTCACGAACGGCGCGGAGACGTCCCACATGTTGATGTCGGGATCGAGCGCGGTCGCCAGCCCTTCCACCATGACCATGGTCTTCTGCAGCAACAGCAGGTGCGGCTGGACCTGCATGTCGAAGTCGCGGGTGATGGCGAACAGCCCGTCGAGCATCTGCCCCACCGAAAGCTCCGACACCGGCTTGCCGCGCATCGGCTCGCCCACCGCCCGCAGCGCCGTCGCGAATTCCTCCACGTTGTGATAGGCCGGCACGTATTGCGCCTCGAAGTGGATTTCCGCCACGCGGCGGTAATTGCCGGTGGTGAGGCCATAGAGGATCTCGGCCAGCCAGAGCCGGGCCTGGCGGTCGATCCGGCCCATGATGCCGAAGTCGATGGCGACGATCGCGCCGTCATCGCGCACGAACAGGTTGCCCTGATGCATGTCGGCATGGAAGAAGCCGCTGGCGATCGCCTGGGTGAGGAAGGTAAGCACCAGCTTGCGGGCCAGGGCCGGCCGGTCATGCCCCGCTGCGTCGAGCGCGGCGAGATCGCTCATCTTGATGCCGTCGATCCATTCGACCGTGAGCACCGAACCGTTGGTGCGATCCCAGTCGATATCGGGAACGCGGTAGCCTTGGATGCCCTTCATCGCTTCGGCCAGTTCGGAGGCCGAAGCCGCCTCGCGCCGGAGATCAAGCTCGCGCAAGGTCCAGCGCTTGAGATTGGCGATCACCGCGCGGGGTCTGAGGCGCGCCGCCTCGCCGCCCAGCACTTCCAGGTGCGCGGCGGCCCACTCGTAAGTCTCCACGTCGCGGGCGAACTTCTCGCGGATATGCGGGCGCAGCACTTTGACCGCGACCCGGCGCCCGTCGGTCGTCACCGCGCGGTGGACTTGCGCGATCGAGGCGGCGCCGACCGGGTGTTCCTCTATGCTTGCGAAGAAGGTCTCCACCGGCGTGCCGAAAGTGCCTTCGATGACGGCGCGGATCTCGGCGAAGGGCACGGGCGGCAGGCTGTCCTGCAAAGCCAGCAGGTTGCGGGCGGGACCTTCGCCGACCAGGTCGGGCCGCGTCGCCAGCGCCTGGCCCAGCTTGATCGCCGCCGGGCCGATTTCCTGGAAGGCGCCGGCATAGTCCGGCTCCCTGGGCTGGCGCGCGCCGAAGCGGGCGATCCGGCACAGGCGCTTGACTTGCGCGGGTGCGTTGCGGTCGTTCTCGATCCCGCGCAGCGCGCCGTGCCGCGCCAGCACGCGGCCCCATTTGAGCAGCCGGGCGATGTGGGTGGCGGGGCGGGTCATGAACAGCCCTTGCGCAACCAGGCCCTGCGCAACCAGGCCGCGCGCCCGCTATCTCCCCTCCCGCCTGCGGGAGGGGCTGGGGGAGGGCATGCCCCCAGCCACAACGGGATCGCCGGGGCGAGCGCGAACCAGCCCGCCCCCAGCCCCTCCCGCAGGCGGGAGGGGGAATGACGGACTTCGCGACTTCGTGCGAAAAGCAAACTCACACTTTCCAGCCCGAATGGATCGCCACCAGGCCGCCCATGATCGGTTCCACCTTGGTATGCTTGAACCCGGCCTTGCGGATCATGCCTTCGAATTCGGGCATCGGCGGGAAGCGGCGGATCGATTCGATCAGGTAGCGATAGGATTCCGCGTCGCCCGCGATCATCTGGCCGATCCGGGGAACCAGCTTGTGCGAATAGCCGTCGTACATTTCCTTGAAGCCCGGCCATTCGGTGGTCGAGAATTCCAGGCAGAAGAAGCGCCCGCCGTACTTGAGCACCCGGAACGCCTCGGCCAGCGCCTTGTCGATGCGGGTCACGTTGCGGATGCCGAAGGCGATCGTATAGGCATCGAAGAAGCGGTCGGGGAAGGAGAGTTCCTCGGCATTCTGGCGCGACCAGACCAGCGTATCGATGCCCCGGTCCATGGCGCGCTCGATGCCGACGTCGAGCATGTCCTGGTTGATGTCCGCGACGGTGATCGCGGCGCAGAGCTTTTCCATGCGGAAGGCGATGTCGCCGGTGCCGCCCGCCATGTCGAGGATCTGCTCGCCCGGGCGCGGCTTGACGCGGCGCACGAACTTGTCCTTCCACAGCCGGTGCATGCCGGCGGACATGGCATCGTTCATCACGTCGTACTTGCGCGCGACGTTGGAGAAGACGGCGCCCACGCGCTGCTCCTTCTCCTCGGGGCTGATCTCTTCGTAGCCGAAGGAAACGGTATCGCTCATGACGCGCGCTTTAGGCGCAATTGCGCGCGGCGGGAAGGGGGCGGGAGAGGCGATCCGTACCCTCCCGGGGACGGGCCTAGACCCGCGCGCGGACGGCAGGATCGCCCAGCACGATCATGTTGCGCGCATCGTCGCGGGCGATCCAGACGGCGCCCAGGGTCTCGGCGTCGATGTCCGGATCGTTCTGCGCCTGGAACTGAAGCTCGGCGAGCCGGGTGCTGTGATTGGCCCAATAGGCATTGGCGCCGTCCACCGCCTGGCCCACGCGCGCGCCGTTCGCCAGTTCGGTAAGGATGTTGCGGAACATCGCGATCTTGGGCTGGCCGAATTCGTTCAGGAAGCTGTAGGCCCAGGCCCGCTCGACATGGGCGATGACCGCCAGCGCCGATCCGTTCTCATGCGCCAGCAGCGCCTGCGGGAGCGAGGCGATGAAGGGCTTGTCGGCGATCTGCGCGGGCGAGGTGCTGGTGCGCGCGAAATTGTCGTACCGCGGGCACCCGCCGCCGTAGCACGCGAACATGAAATGGATCATTCCCGCGACCTGGGCGGCGGCGGAGATGTCGCGTCCGGCCAGGATCTGGCTGGCGGTGATCGGCCCATGACCGCCGCCCGCCCAGTCCGCGCAGACCATCGCGCCCTGTTCGGCGATCAGCGCGGGATCGTTCGCATCGAGCCCCAGCCCGTGCGAACCGGTGAACAGGATGGCCGGCGCGCCGTCGCCCGTTTCCAGCATGTCGAGCAGTGCCTGCTTGGTCGCCTGCGGGCCCAGCAGGCAGTCGCGATCGACGATGGCCGGGGCGCCGATCGGCGGATGCGCGGCGGTGCCCTCGTTCAGCGGCCGGGCGACGAGATCGTGGAGCATCTGCGTGGCCTGGTCGTACTCATGCCGCGTGGCGACAAGGCCGATCCTGCGCGGCCGGCGCGCCGCGGCGGCTTGCTCCTGCTCGACGACGCTCCGCGCGTAGCGGGCGAAATGCCCGGCATCGTCGAACCAGAGCCGGCCGACCGCATAGTTGAGATCGAGATCGTACTGGAACTCGAACGGAATTTCCGCCGGATCGGCCACCAGCAGCAGATAGAACGGCAAGCCGTCGCGCGGGTCGGCGGCCTGGAAATCGCCGTTCTGCTCGGCCACCCACAAGCGGGCGGACTGCCCTTCGCGGCATCGCTGGCTGCCGTCGAAGCAGCGATAGTTCGCCTCCGCCTGTTGCGCGCGCCAGTCCAGCAGCGGCTTCAGCGCGTCCCTGATCGCGTCGGAAACGGTCGCGCCGAACAGCACGCCCCAGCCGGCGCTGCGCAAGTCGTTCGGATCGAGCCCGGAGGCGATCGCGAAATCCTTGCCGCCGCTGAACGAAGCGGGCGTCCGCTTCGGTGCCGGGACCGGGGCGGAAAGATGCCGGTCGAGTTCTTCGGGCGTGGCGGCGGGATAGGCCTCGCCGCTCGTCTTGCCGACGCAGAAGGGCAGGGGGCTGGGCATTTCCTTGGGGGCGCCCAATGGCGTTTGCGGCGGCGTTTGTGGCGGCATGGCTAGCCTCCTATCCTGCGTTGCGGGCCAGTTCCCACCACAAGTGGGCGACTTCGGGACCGTCGATATCGTTGTGTGCGCCGGAAAGGCCGCCGCCCTTCCGGATGACGCTGCTGCCGTCAAGATTGTGGAGCTTGCCCCTTTCGAAGACGTAGGAGGCGGCGATCGTGCCGATCGCGCCTTCGGGGCCTGTCTGGCCCCCGGCCTGATCCGGCGCCAGGCCCTGCGCGCCGAAGGCGCCGAGCCCGCCGAACCTGGGCAAGGTCTTCGGCGCGAAATCCACGCTTCCCTTGACCTTGGAGGCCAGCGGGTAAAGCTTGCCCACGGCGGTATCGTGGATGGACCGCGTGACGGCCAATGGCCCGGCGACTCGCCCGCCGTCCAGCAGCAGGGCGTAATAGCCGGGCTTGCCGCCGGCCAGGGCGATGGCCGGGCTGTAGGACCACAGCGAGAGCGCGCCCTGCACCAGCATCACGCTGTCGACGCCGCGCGGCAGCCGGCCCTTGCCTTGCGGCCCGCAGATCATCGACGAGATCGCGACACAGCCGAAACTGTGCCCCATCAGGTGGAAGCGCGTGTGATCGGGAGGCGCCGCGCCGGCGTCCATCAGCTTGCGCAGCAGGGGGTGAAACGCCGTCTCGCCGATCATCCGGCCGCGCTTCTTCATTGCCCAGAACGACAGCTGGCGCAGGATCAGCAAGGGCAGGTTGCCCAGCACGTTGCCGATGCCGAACGATGCGGCGCGCGCGGTGCCGAGCGCTTCGTCAGGATCGAACGAAGCGCGGTCGGCATCGGGGGGCGAATCCAGATCGCCGCTGCCGAGGCCCAGCGCGTCGTTGAGGCGGAGGTAGGCCTGGGCCACTTCCGGCGACAGTTGCAGCGCGCCCGCCTGGTTCTTCACCGCGTCGGCGATGATGGTCAGGCATTCGCGGATCTCCGGCGTATCGCCAAGCTTCTGGACATAGCTTTCGACCAGATCGATTGCCGGCAGATCGGCCGCGGCAAAGGCGCCGTCGCCGAATTCCTCGTCCCCGAACGGCAAGCTCGGCCAGTGCAGGCCGATCAGCAGCGGCTTGAAGCCGGCACGCCGCGCCTTCGCGGCCGCAAGATCGTCCCCCAATGCCAGCAGCGCGCCGAACCAGCGATCGTACTGGTCGATCGCCGCCGGCACATCGCCTTTCCAGCCGTGGCTCGCCAGGAAGACATCGGTATAGGTTCCCGATCCCAGGGCATCGATCAGCCGTGCGGACATCAGGCCGTCGGGATCGTCCTGGCGCTCGTTGCCATCCTTGTCGAAGGCGATCAGGTAATAGCCGGCACCCGGCCCGAGTTCACGATAGGACATGGCCCGGCTCCCTCAATGCGGCGTGAGATCGGTGTTGCTGATATTGGCGACGAGCGCGTCATACCGCGTCTGCAGCTTGGCGCGCTCGGGATCGTCCTGTCCCAGGGCATCGATCTTGGGCTTCAGTTTCAGGGCCTCGCCGCGGTATTTCCAGTCCGAGGCGACTTGCGCGATTTCCATGACGTCGCCGATCGCCGCGCCGACCCCGGTCTTCGAAGGGTAGAAGCGCCTGGCCATGTCGGCCGCCATCACCGCCGGGGTGAAGCCCTCCAGCTCGACGCGCTCGCCGCCGTAGATGGCGATCACCACGTAAGGCTCGTCGCCGTCGTAGAGCGAGCCGTCTGCCTTCATCAGGCCGACATTGGGCTTGTATTTCAGCCCATGCAGGTTGGAGGTGGCGGGGGCGACCACGCGGAAGTCGGCGGCCAGCGGCGGGTAGCCCGGCAGGTCGACCGTGAGTTCCTCCGTCTGCGACCAGGGCGAGGGGCCGCCGGTCAATGCGTCCATCAGCTTGCCGGCGAGCGGAACGATCTGTCCCGCCGCGATCAGCGCCCCGGCATAGGGCAGGAACAGCGGCACGCCCGCCGCCGCCGAGAAGGCGGCGCCGATCTCGTCGAGAACGTCGTCCTCGGGCGGCGCGGCGACGATTTCGAAAGTGGCGATGAGCTGGCTGGTCGCGATCGCCTTCTGATAGGCGACGACCCGGGTGCCTTCCTGCACGGCGGAAGGCCCGGCCAGCAGCGCGCGCTTGCCGGTCTTCTTCTTCACCCAGTTGAGCGCGCGCGCGGTGGCGTTGTACTCGCTCCAGTTCTTGACGCCTGAAACGACGGCGATGTCACCGGTTCTGCTCAGGAAGGGCCTGGAGCCCACGTGGCCGGTATAGACGCTGCGGATGTCGATCGTCATCGGCTTGCCGAACCCGACCGGCGGGAATTCGATCGGCGCGGCGGCCATGTCCGGCGCGAAGCTGAACGGAGAGAGGACGGCCTTGTCGTCGAGCGTTACCGAAGGCAGGCCCGATTCCCTCGGAGCGCTGGCCAATTGCAGGATTTCGCGCCCCTTGCGGGCGAATTCGTCTTCCGAAACGAGGCTTTCGCCGAAGATCCGATAGCTGGCCATTGTTCCCTCCCGTCTCCCATCCCGCTTCGCGAACGCCCGTTTCGCCGTGGAAGAACAGGTCCGTCTCGTACCTGCGTAAATCTTCCCAGCGTAAATGGACGAATATCGGGCACGCCGAATCCTTTTGGACGTGCCCGCTTCTCTCGATGCGGCGGGGGGAATTTCCTCTATTTCGACGTTTTGTCAATTGAGAGACTTGGTACGGGAAGATATGGGTGATTACGGGACTGTAATATTCATGATGACACGGTCGGGCGAACGTTCGTCGGCGCGGCTCGTTTCAGAGGTACTTGAGCCAGGCGATGTCCTGGCGGCGCGCTTTCAGCTTCGCGAACCACACGGTGGGGAAGTAGAGCACCGGCAGCAGCAGCGCGTACCAGGCCCAGATCCAGCCGATATTGTCGACCCCGAAGGTTTCCCCGTGATTGGGTCCCCAGATGAACATGGCGCTGAAGTACAACACGCGCAGCAGGTAGAGGTGAATGACGTAGAAGAACATCGGCGCGGCCCCGAAAATCGCCAGGGCGTTCATCCAGCCCTGGCCCTGCACCTTTTCGAACTGCGAGAGCAGCAGGGCCCCGATGCCGAGCGTCGGCAGCAGGAACAGCAGCGAGGGCGGATACTTGGTCAGTGCCAGGAATGCCATGATCGTCTGCAGCGGCGTATCCTTGGCGGTCCAGGGCTTGTCGCCGTAGATGTCGAGCGCGCGCAGGATCGCGAAGAGGGCGATCATGCCGGCGCCCAGCAGCAGCAGGCGCCGCTGGCGGACGGCCTGGTCGAAACCCTTGCCGAACCAGGGACCGATCGCGAAGCCGAGCGATATCACGCCGATCCACGGCAGCACCGGATAAGTGGTCTTGGCGAACAGGCCGAACGGCAGGGCGATGATGTCGCGCTGGTGCAGCATCGCCCAGGGCACGTAAAACGGATTGTCGGACGAAAGGTGGATCGGGTCCAGCAGGTTGTGCCCGCACACGATCGCCAGGCCCAGGACCAGCAGCACCGTGCGCGGCAGGTGCAGCAGGGCGGCCAGGGCGATCATGGCCATGCCGATGGCCCAGATCACCTGGAGCCAGAACGTCGGCGGCAGCTTCGATGTCCAGGCCATCGTGATGAGCGTGACTTCGAGCACGATGAGGAACAGGCCCCGCTTGACGAGAAAGGCGGAGGCTTCAGCCTTGCCGTGGCCCTGGCAGTAAAGCCAGGCGCCAAGGCCGGTCAGGGCGACGAACACCGGCGCACACAAGTTGGTGACGAGGCGGGTGAAGAACAGGGAGGGCGGCACGCTCGCCGCGTCCATCGGGTCGGTGACCTGCATGTGCAGAAACCAGGTCTCGCGAACATGGTCGAGCAGCATGATGACCATCACCAGGCCGCGCAGCGCGTCGATGCTCTGGAGCCGTTGGCGCACGCGCGCGGCGGGTTGGGTTAGGGGAGCCGAACCCAGGTTCACGTGTCCCATGACAGCGGCGTTTGCCATTCCTGTACTGTCCTTTTCCGCCGGGCCGACTTGCCGGGCCCGCCCCGATCGCCGGTGAATTCCGGCCTTGGCATCGTGGCCGATTCGCGGCGGTATTTCATTCGGAACTTGCCTGCCGCGCGGCGGAAAGCGGGCGCCGGCGGATGCCGGGGGCGGCAGATGCTGCCGATCCGCGCCCGGGCGGGTGGGCGCCTCGCTCGAACCGAGGGGGCGGGAAGCGCCGGGCATCACGGGCGGGGCCCCGCGCATCTGCCGAATGCGCGCATCTTTTCAGTGCAATCTTTCGAGAGGGCGATGGCATGAGGGCGACAAGCGGAGTTCCCGGCCTCCGTCCCAATTGCACGAGGTTCCGCATAGATGTCCCCCACGGTCGAGCGCATTCCCAGTGACGAGCGGCTGCCTGCCGCCGCCGATGTCGTGATCGTCGGCGGCGGCATCGTGGGCAGCGCGGCGGCCTATTACCTCGCGAAGCGAGGCCATTCGGTGGCCTTGCTGGAGAAGGGGCACGTCGGCTGCGAACAGTCGAGCCGCAACTGGGGCTGGTGCCGCCAGCAGAACCGCGACGCGCGCGAGATGCCGCTTTCGGTGCTTTCGATGCGGCTGTGGGACCAGCTCGCCGGCGAGATCGGCAAGGACCTTGGCTTCCGGCGCTGCGGGCTCGTCTACGCGACCGATGACGAGAAGATGCTCGCCGGCTGGGAAAGCTGGGCACCGGTGGCGAAGGAGTTCGGCGTCGCGACCCGCATGCTCACCGCCGCCGAGGCCGCCGGGCGCATGCCGCAGACCCGCCGCGCCTGGGTCGGCGGCCTGCACGCGGCCGAGGACGGCAAGGCCGAACCCGCGCTCGCCGCGCCGGTCCTGGCCGAAGGCGCGCGGGCGCTTGGCGCGACGGTCCACCAGGATTGCGCCGCGCGCGCGCTGGAAATCGCCAATCGGCAGGTCGTGGGCGTCCATACCGAGCGGGGCTATATCCGCGCGAATGCGGTGCTCTGCGCCGCCGGCGCCTGGGCTTCGCGTTTCCTGCGACCCCACGGCGTGCGCTTCCCGCAGGCCAGCGTGCGCCAGACCGCCTTGCGAACACAGCCGACGGCCAATGTCGGCGAAGTGCTGTATTCGCCGGATTTCGCGATGACGCGCCGCCTCGACGGCAGCTATACGCTGGCGATCAGCGGCCGGGCCACGCTGGAACTGACGCCGCAGGGCATTCGCTATGCCCGCGAATTCATGCCGCAGTTCATCCAGCGCCTGAAGGCGGTGCAGATGGGCGTGGGCAAGTCCTTCTTCTCGGGCCCCGAATCGCTCTCGGCGCTGCTTACCAACGACGATCGCGTGTTCGAGCGGCACCGCGTGCTGGATCCCGAACCGATGGGCAGGCTGGTGCGCCAGATCATGGCCAATGTCCGCGGTACTTTCCCCGAACTGGCGAAGATCGAGATCGCCGGCGCCTGGGGCGCCTTCGTCGATTGCACGCCGGATGCGGTGCCGGTGATCTCGCCGGTGGAGCAGGCCGGCGGCCTGTTCCTGGCGGCGGGCTGTTCGGGCCACGGCTTCGGCGTCGGGCCGGGGATCGGCTATCTCGCGGCGCAGCTGATCGTCAACGACGCGCCCGGCATCGATCCCGCGCCGTTCCGGCTCTCGCGGCTGATCGACGGATCGAAAGTGGAAGTCGGCGCGCTCTGATACCTGGTGGATACAGGGCGGCTTCAGGCCGCCGCGTATCCCAGGATGGACTTGGTTTCGAGGAACTCCTCCATCCCTTCGATCCCGAATTCGCGGCCGTTGCCCGAACGCTTGTAGCCTCCGAACGGGGCCTGGGGGTCCCAGGCGGGATAGTTGAGATGCACCTGGCCGCAGCGGATGCGGCCGGCGACGGCGCGCACTTGCTCCATGTCGGCGCCCTGCACATGGGCGCCCAGGCCGTAGATCGTATCGTTGGCGATTTCCACCGCTTCGTCGATGGTGTCGTAGGCAATGATCGTTAGCACCGGGCCGAAGATCTCCTCCTGCGCGATCGCCATGCCGGAGGCGACTTCGGAAAAGATCGTGGGCCGCGCGAATAATCCGCGCTCCAATCCTTCGGGCCGGCCGGTGCCGCCGCAGATCAGCTTCGCGCCCTCGGCGATGCCCATGCCGATCATGTGCTGGACCCGTTCGAACTGTGCGCGGTTGGAGACCGGGCCATGGGTGGTAGCCTCGTCGCGCGGATCGCCGACGACGAACCGCGCCGCCGTAGCCGCGGCGATGCGTTCGACTTCGGCAAGCCTCTCGCGCGGGACGATCATGCGCGTGGGGGCGCTGCAGGACTGGCCGACATTGCGAAAGCACGCGGCCACCCCCGGCCCGACGGCGCGTTCGAGGTCGGCGTCGGGCAGGATCACGTTGGGCGACTTGCCGCCGAGTTCGAGCGCCACGCGCTTGACGGTATCGGCCGCCGATTTCGACACCAGCACGCCGGCGCGGGTCGATCCGGTGATCGAGATCATGTCGATCCCGGGATGGCAGGAAAGCGCCTCGCCCACTTCCGGTCCGGTTCCGTTGGCGAGGTTGAACACGCCGGCGGGCAGGCCGGCATCGTCCACGATCTCCGCGAACAGCAGGGCGCTGAGCGGGGACAGTTCGCTGGGCTTGAGCACCACCGTGCAGCCCGCCGCCAGCGCCGGCGCGACTTTGGCGGTGATCTGGTAGAGCGGCCAGTTCCAGGGGGTGATGAGGCCGCACACGCCGATCGGCTCGCGCACGATCGCCGTCGTGCCGCGCATCCGGGTGAAGGCATAGCTTGCGAGGTTTTCCGCCGCGACGCGCACGTGTTCGGCCGCGAAGGGCACTTGCGCCGCGCGCGCATAGGCAATCGCCGCGCCCATCTCGCGCGAGATCGCCTGGGCGAGGAGTTCGGCGCGTTCCAGGATCAGCTGGTGGACGCGTGACAGCAGCCGCGCGCGCTCTGCCGCCGGCGTCGCGGACCAGCGCGGGAAGGCCGCCCGGGCGGCGGCGGCGGCGCAGTCCACGTCGTCCGCCGTGGCCAGCGCGATCTCGGCAACGGTTTCCTCGGTCGAAGGATCGATCACCGGCGCGCGCTTGTCCGATAGCGGCAGGATCCAGTGTCCGCCGACCAGGATGCGATCGAACCGGCCAGCGGCTTCGAGGTGGGCGATCGGATCGGCCGCTTCACGGACGGTCATTTCAGGCGATCCTGAAGGCGGTAATAGGCGCCGACGATCGGCAGGAACCAGGGCTTGCCGAAGTGGCCGGGAATGGCGGGCCAGTCGAAGTCCCGCCAGGGATTGAGATCGACGTTGCCATCCATCACTTCGGCCATCACCGTGCCCATGTAGGTCGCCATCTGGGTGCCGTGGCCGCTGTAGCCCATCGAATAGTAGAGCCCGTCCTTGCGCTGTCCGGCGCGCGGTAGGCGGTCGCGGGTCATGTCGACCATTCCACCCCAGCAATAGTCGATCCGGGCGCCGGCGAGTTCCGGGAACACGTCCAGCATCGATTCGCGCAAGATCGCGCCGCTCTTCATGTCGGACTTCGGGTCGGACACGGCAAAGCGCGCCCGGCCGCCGAACAGCAGGCGATTGTCCGGAAGGACGCGGAAGTAATTGACGATGTTCTTGGTATCCGTCGCCATGCGCCGGCGCGGCATGATCCGGTCGAGCTGTTCCGGCGGCAGCGGTTCGGTGGCGATCAGGAAGCTGCCGACCGGGATGATGCGGCGGCGGAACCATCCCAGCGGCCCGACGCTTGAAATGCCGCTGGCGAGCAGCACTTGCCCGGCTTCGATCTTTCCGCGCCGCGTGGCGACTTCGTATGTGCCGGCGCCGGTCTTGCGAATGCCGGTGACGGGCGTGGCTTCGTGGAACTGCACGCCGCGCCGCGCCGCCGCATCGGCAAGGCCGCGCACGAAGCGCCCGACATGCAGGCCGGCGCCTTTCTCGAAGATCAATCCGCCGTGGAAGCGATCAGTGCCGACTTCGCCGGCCAGTTCGGCGCGGCTTACCATGCGGGTATCGGGATCGACCTGCCGCGCGAGTTCCTCCTGGGTGCGGGCGAGCTTGTCGTAGTGCTCGGGCCGCGCGGCGAGCTTGAGCTTGCCGGTGCGCGCGAAGCTGCAGTCGATGTCCTCCTCGCGCACCAGCCGCTCGACCATGTCGACCCCGGCATCGAAGGCGCGGTAGAGCTGGTTCGCCTGCTCGTTTCCGAACCGCGCGGCCATGATCCGGTAATCCTGCGCGAAGCCGTTGTTGCACATGCCGCCGTTGCGGCCGGAGGCCTCCCCGCCGACGACGTCGGCCTCGCAGACGACGACGCTCGCGCCCTTTTTCGCGAGCGTCAATGCGGCCGAAGTGCCGGTCAGCCCGGCGCCGACGATCACGACATCGGCCTTGCCGCCGACGGGCGCCGTGGTCCCGCCGGCAAAGGCCGGGACCGTATCCAGCCAATAGGACATGAGCTTCATTCGGTGTCCCTTATCCGATTTTCCGGCCGGGTGATCGGCCGCCGGTGGGTCTTCGCATCCGGTGGGCAGCATAGGCGCGGGCGGCCCAGCAATATGCCGCTTTCGTCAGCGCAACCGAATTTGCTGCCAAATTTCCTTCCGCCCCGCTGCGGTCGTGCGGCGGGTCCCGCTCATCCGCCGGCCCGTTATCCGCCGGAAGGATCGAGCACGCCCGCCAAGGCGACGAGGACGACGATGCCTATCGCGCAGGCGGTTTCCATCAGCAGCGATCGGGCCAGGCGCTTCGGGGCGCCGGGACGCCCCGCGGCCAGGGCCGGGACCAGCCACCAGCGATTGGCGGCGGCGAGCGCCAGCATCGCGACGAACAGCATGATTTTCGCCCCAATCAGCAGCGACCAGGCACTGCGCGGCGACCACCCGGCGGACACGGTAACAAGAAAGCCGTTGGCGATCCCGGTCACGGCGAGCAGCGTGACGATCACGGTGCCGACACGCGCGAAGCGGGAAAGCGCCAGGACCCTGCCGGTACTGTCGCCGCCCCGAAAAGTTTCCTCGAGGAAACACATCAGCGCGCCGATCCAGGCGGCGGCGGCGAGAAGGTGGACCGCGTCGGAGAACTGGTGCGCCATGCCGGTGAACCCCTCGCCGGCGCCGGCATGTCCGGTCCAGGCGCAAGTGACCAGCGCGACGCCGGCGGCCATGGCCATGGCCGCATTGCGCGCAAAAGCCAGCGTCGCCAGCAGCAAGATCGCCAGCGCGGCGAAGCGTGCCAGCAGCACGCCGCCCAGCGGCGTCGCCCCAAGCACGGCCTGGACCGTCGCCGGATCGAGCGCGGCGATCGGGCTTGCCGCCATGACCGCGACCGAAGCCACGGCCCAGAGGAAAGTGACCGCCATCGCGGCCAGCGCCAGCACCGCCTGGACCTTGCGCTGCCCGGCGCCCGCCGTCCGCTGTCCCTGGGTCAGCCGATGGATCGGCAGTCCCGCCGCCAGCAGCAGCAGGACATAGGCCAGCAGGCGCGCCGCGATCAGGATGCCGTCCGCCACCAGTTCAACGGACGGTGAAGTTGTAGCTGCCTTCGATGCGGTGCTGGTCGGCGGCCACCGCGTGCCATTTCAGCGTGTAGCTCCCGGCGGGGAGCGGGCGGGGCAGCTTGACCTTCAAGGTCTTGCCTTCGGCCTTGGCGACAAAGCCGGTGATCGGCATCGGCTTGTGGTTGGCCATGCCCGGCATTCCGGTCATCACCAGGTCGATGCCGGAAAGCGGGCCGACCAAGGCTTCGTTGAAAGTCAGCGAAATCTCGGCCGGCTTGGCGACGCTGGCATCGGCGGCGGGCGATGACGAAACGAGCTTGGGGTGGGCCATCGCGGCGGCGGGGGCGACCAGCGCCAGGGCGGCGAACGAGGCCAGGGCGGAGGCGAGGGGAAGGCGGGGCATCAGGGTTCTCCTTGGCGCGGCCGGCTGGTGCCGGCAGATAGGGACTATACGCCGCCGGGCGAACCATCCCTCGCCGCCCGCGAAAAATCCGCTAGGGTTGCCGATGGGGGTTGCCTACGGTCGAGGGATCGGCGCCGTGCGCGCGTATCCCCGAGAGCAAGCGCGTCCTTCCGTGTGGGGGGATGCGGCAGGAGATGGAAATGACGGAACTGGACACGGTATTGGCGGCCATGCGCGCTCGGCCCGTGCCGGGCGGGCTGGAGGGGATAGATGAAGCGGTGCTGACCGGGCTCGCGACCTTGCGCGATCGGCAGGCCTCGCTGCGCAGCGTGTCGCTGGCCTGTGTGGTGGCCGGCCTGGTCGGGCTATGGACCGGGGTCGGGACCCATCCGGGGGACACCCGGTCGGCGGACCCGCTGCTGGGCCTGCCCGCCGCGGCGCCTTCCAGCCTGTTGGTCGATTGATGCGCGGGCTTGCGCGCTATGCCCTTGTCGCGCTCGTGGCCTTCCTTGTCGCGCTGGTCGCGGCGCGGGCCGGGCAGGGCCTGTTCCATGCGGATACCAGCACCGGACGCCTCCATGCCCTGATGCATGAAAAGCTTGACCTCGATCCCGGGCAGGAACGGCAGATCGCCAGGCTCGAGGCCGACTTTGCCGCCCGGCGCAAGTCGCTCGATGCCGAATTGCAGGCCGCGAACGCCGATCTCGCGGTGGCGATCACCCATGAGCACCAATATGGCCCGGCGGCGGAAAAGGCGGTCGATCGCTCGCATCATGCCATGGGCGAGTTGCAGAAGGCGACGCTGCGCCATGTCTTCGCCATGCGCGCGGTGCTTCGCCCCGACCAGGCGAGGCAATTCGACCAGGCCGTTGCCGGCGCGCTGACCAGCCGTCCGAAAGAGTAGCCTGGCATGTCCGGGGACGGGGACGGGGAAGCGGCCCGCGCCGCGCTTGCCGGGCGGCAGTCCGGCTACCGCGCGCTGATGGCTGACCACCGCGAGGCCGTGTTCCGCTTCGTGCGGGGCTATGTGGGAGACGAGAGCGAGGCGCTCGACATTACCCAGGACTGCTTCATCGCCGCCTTCGCCGCGCTGCGCCGCTACGATCCCGCGCGTCCGTTCCGCACCTGGATCATGCGCATCGCCGTGAACAAATGCCACGACTGGCGGCGAAGGCGCGCCGTCCGCCGCTTCTTTACACTGGCCCGCCCGATCGAGGAGGCGGCCGGCATCGTGGACCCCGGCCTGGATCCGGAAGCCCGGCTTGCCTCGGACGCGGAAGTCGCCCGGATCGAGGCCGCCATCGCGGCGCTGCCCGCCAATCTCAAGGAACCGCTGTTGCTCTGCGCGGTGGAAGGTATGACCCAGGACGAAGCGGCGGTGGTGCTGGGCATCAGCCGCAAGGCGGTGGAGACCCGCATCTACCGCGCCAGGCAGAAATTGTCGAAACTGCTTGAGGGTTGACGGTGCCGCATGCGTAGTTCCCTTCGATGATCGCGCACACTTCCTTCGACCGCCGCCGCTTCCTGGGTGCATCCGGCGTGCTGGCCGCCTCGCTGGGCGCGGGTGGCTTGTTTCCCGCCTGGGCGCGCAGCGGTTCGCCGGGCCTGCCTTCGCCGGAAGTGCTGTCCGGAGGGGAAATCGCCCTCACCATCGGCGAAAGCCATTTCGGGACCGGCGGGCGCTCCGCCCATGCGGTGACGGTCAACGGCACGCTGCCGGCGCCGCTCATCCGCCTGCGCGAGGGGCAGACCGTGCGCATCGCGGTGACCAACCGCCTTGCCGAGCAGAGTTCCATCCATTGGCACGGGCTGCTGGTGCCGTTCCAGATGGACGGCGTGCCGGGGGTCAGTTACCTGGGCATCGATCCGGGCGAGACCTTCACTTACGAGTTCCCGATCGTCCAGTCGGGCACTTACTGGTATCACAGCCATTCGGGCATGCAGGAAGCGGTGGGCCTTTACGGGCCGCTGGTGATCGATCCCGCCGATGGCCCGCTTGAGGCCTATGACCGCGAGCACGTGCTCGTCCTCTCCGACTGGAGCCCGCTCCACCCGCACGAACAGCTTCGCCGCCTCAAGCTGATGGGCGGATATTTCAACCGGCAGAAGCAGACGCTTGCCGGCCTGCTCGCGGGCAAGGACCAGTCGTTCAAGGAACGGCTGGAATGGGCGGCCATGCGCATGGACCCGACCGATATCTCCGACGTGACGGGGACGACTTACAGCTTCCTCGTCAACGGTCACGGCACCGCGGAAAACTGGACCGGCCTGTTCGCTCCGGGCGAACGGGTGCGGCTGCGCGTCATCAACGCTTCGGCCATGACCAATTTCAACTTCCGCATCCCCGGCCTGCCGCTGACCGTGGTCGCGGCCGATGGGCTGCCGGTGCGGCCGGTCGAGACCGACGAGGTCCAGATCGCCATTGCCGAAACCTATGACTTCATCGTCACTCCCGGCGAGGACATGGCCTACGGGATCATCGCCGAGGCGATCGATCGTTCGGGCCTGGTGCGCGCCACGCTGGCGCGGCGGATCGGCCTGGCCGGGCCGATCCCGAAGCTGCGCGAGCGCCCGCTGCTGACCATGCGCGACATGGGCATGGACATGGCGGCGATGGACATGGGCGAGGGCGGCGTAATCGACCTCAGCAAGCCGGCGAACCAGGGCATGGAGGGACACTCCATGTCGATGCGCGATCCGGGCGCGGCACCGCAGGTTCCGCTGGGGCCCGGCGTGGCGACGCTTTCGCCGATGCCCGCCGATCGCCTGGCCGACAAGCCGACCGGGCTGGAGAACGTCGATCACCGCGTGCTCACTTATGCCGACTTGCGCGCCCGGGAGCAGAACCCCGATCCGCGCCGGCCCGGCCGCCAGATCGACGTCCACCTCACCGCCAACATGGAACGCTACATGTGGTCGATGGACGGCGCGTCGCTTTCCGAAGGGACCTTGCCGATCCCGTTCCGGCTGGGCGAGCGGGTGCGAGTGAACCTCATCAACGATACGATGATGCCGCACCCCATCCACCTGCACGGCCACTTCTTCGAGCTTGTCATCGGCGAACCCGGCCACCGGCCCCGCAAGCATACCGTCAACGTACTGCCGGGCGGCAAGGTCTCGTTCGATCTTACCGCGGACGGTGAGGGCGACTGGGCTTTCCACTGCCACATGCTGCTCCACATGCATGCAGGAATGATGCGCATCGTCACCGTCCGCCGCGAAAAGGGGCGGGGCTGATGCGCCGTCTTGCCTTCGTCGCGCTCGCTTGCAGCGGCGCCGGCCCGGCATTCGCGCAGGAAGTCCATGGCGATCATGCGCCGCCTGCCGCCGCTGCCCCGCAGGATCAGCCCGTGGATCATTCGGCGCACATGGGCCACGCCGGGGAGCCCGAGGCGGCGGCCGACGACACGCCGGGTGATGCTCCTCCCCCTCCGGTTCCGACCGATCGTGCCGCCGATGCCTTCTACCCGCCGGAGAAAGTCGCGCAGTCCTTGAAGGATGTCCTCAAGGGCATGGACTTCACCACGTTCACGCTGCGGGTCGATCAACTGGAATACCGCGCCCGGTCCGGCAAGGACGGCTACGGTTTCGAGGGCGAGGCTTGGTATGGCGGCGATATCGACCGCGCGGTCGTGGCGTTCCAGGGCGAGGGCGGCTTTGGCCGGAAGGCCGAGAATATCGAGGTCGACGGCTACTGGCGCCACGCGATCGATCCCTGGTTCAACCTGCAAGTCGGGATGCGCCAGGATTTCCGTCCGGTTCCCGATCGCACATACGCGATGGTCGGGATTCAGGGGCTGGCCCCCTACTGGTTCGAAGTCCAGGGCCAGCTGTTCGTCTCGAACAAGGGTGACGTTCATGCCCGCGCGACCGCCGCCTACGACCAGCGGATCACCCAGCGCCTTGTCCTGGAACCCGAACTGGAGGCCGACTTCGCATTCCAGGACGTGCCCGAACTGGGCATTGGCGCCGGCTTCGAGAAGATCGAACTGTCAGCGCGCCTGCGCTACGAGGTTTCGCGCATGTTCGCCCCTTATCTCGGCCTGTTCTGGGAACGCCGGCTCGGCGGAACGGCGGAGCATGCGCGGTTGGAGGGCGAGAAAGCCTCGGCCGTATCGGTCGTCACCGGGGTGCGCTTCTGGTTCTGATCGCTGCGCGGCGCACTTCGACTGGCTCAGGACGAGCGGGTCTTGATTCCGATTTCGGGCTTTTCACCATGGTTCGACTGCCGCGCCGCACCGGGCCAACACCCTCCCAGTCTCATTGACCGAGCTCCCGTTTCCCTTCCCCCTCGTCGCCTCGCGGGCGACGAGGGGGAAGGATGAGTTTCGCTCCAAGAGATGTTGGTATCAGTCGCGCAGCCAGTGCCGGGCTAGCGCCACGTGCAGGCGGATGCCGGTTTCCAGCACGTCGTCGTTGAAATCGTAGTGGGGATTGTGCAGCGGTGGCGGATCGTCGCCTCGCCCCTGGCCGAGCCAGAGATAGGCGCCTGGCCGCTGCTGGAGCATGAACGAGAAATCCTCCGAAGTCGCGGCCGGTTCGGGGGCGAGTTCGGCGCGGCCGACGCTGGCGGCAATTGCCAGCGCGTCGGCGGCGGCGTCGGCATCGTTGATCGTTGCCGGATAATAGCGATCGTAGTCGAGCGACCCACGCACTTCGAAGGAAGCCTCGATGCCTTTCAGGATCTGGCGCATGCGCTGCTCGATGCGGTCCTGCACTTGCGGGTCGAAGCTGCGCACGGTGCCGCCGATGCGCACGCTTGCGGGCAGCACGTTATGGGCATGGCCGCCGGCGATCTCCGTCACCGAAAGCACGGCATTGGCGCTGGGCGGGATGTCGCGGCCGATCACGGTATTGAGCTGCTGGACAAGGCTGGCGGCGGCCAGGATCGTGTCGGGCGTATCGTGGGGCAGCGCGGCGTGGCCGCCCTTGCCTTCGAGCATGATGGAGAACTTGTCGGCGGCGCCCATGATCGCGCCCGGGCGCGTGGAGATCGTCCCCGCCGGCAGGCCCGGCCAGTTGTGCAGGGCATAGACGCGATCGCAGGGAAAGCGCCGGAACAGGCCGTCCTCGATCATGTGGCGCGCGCCGCCCAGGCCTTCCTCGGCGGGCTGGAAGATGAAGTTGAGCGTGCCCGAGAACCCCGGATCGCGCGCGAGCACTTGCGCCGCGCCGAGCAGCATCGCCAGGTGGCCGTCGTGGCCGCAGCCATGAAAGCAGCCGGGTATCGTGCTGGTCCAGGCCGCGTTGGTCCGTTCCTCGATCGGCAATGCGTCCATGTCGGCGCGCAGGCCCAGCGTGCGCGTGCCGGTGCCGGTGCGCAGCACCGCGACGATGCCGGTCCCGCCGATGCCTTCGTGGACATCGAGACCGATGGCGCGGAGCTGCCCGGCGATGCGCGCGGCGGTGCGATGTTCGTGGAAGCCCAGTTCGGGGTGGGCGTGGATATCGCGGCGGAAGGCGATCAGCGGTTGCAGCAGGTCGGAAATGTCGTTCATCGATGCCGTCCCGCCCACCTACTCGCCGAACAGGTTCTGGATCGGAAAGTGATGCTTGATGAAGGGGCTCTTGATGACGATGTAACTGAAGTACTTCTCGATCCCGTAGTCGCTTTCCAGCATCTGTTCGATGATCGACTGGTAGTGGGTGACGCCGCGGGCGACGAACTTGAGCAGGTAGTCGTAGCCGCCGCTGACGAGATGGCATTCCACCACTTCGTCAAGCTTGGCGATCCGCATCTCGAAACGCGAGAAGTCGCCCCGGCGATGTTCGCTGAGCGTCACCTCGGTGAAGACGGTGAGGAATTCGCCCAGTTTGTTGAGATTGATGTGCGCGCCGTAGCCGGTGATGTAGCCGGCGCTTTCCAGGCGCTTGACGCGGGTGAGGCAGGGGCTGGGCGAGAGGCCCACGGCGTCCGACAACTCGACATTGGTGATGCGGCCGCATTGCTGCAACATGGCAAGGATCTTCAGATCGATGCGGTCAAGTTTCGGGCCCAGCACGACGTTTTCCCCCTCAGCCCAGCGCCCGTCGGATGTCCGGCATATCCAGCAACTGATCCAGCGACCGTTCCACGCGTTCGAATATCAGGTCCATCTCGCTTTCGGAACAGCATAGTGCCGGTGCGAAGCCTATGACCGCATTGGCAAAACACCGCACGATGACGCCGTTCTCCCAGGTCAGGGCGGACAGCCTGCCGGCGATGTCCAGGTCGGCCCCGAAGCCGGCCTTGGTCCGCTTGTCGCTGACCAGCTCGATCGCGCCGAGCAGGCCGCGTTCGCGCGTATCGCCGACCAGCGGATGCTCGCGGATTCGCGCGAGGTGGTGGGCGAAGCGCGCGCCGGCCCGCAGGCCGTTGTCCAGCAGGCCGTTCTCGTAGAGACGGATCACTTCAAGCCCGACCGCGGCGCTGACCGGATGCCCGGAATAAGTGAAACCATGCCCCACCGCCAGCGCGGCCGGCGCGGAATCCGCGATCGTTTGGTAGACATGATCGGCCATCAGCAGCGCGCCCATCGGCGCGTAGCCGGAGGTCAGGCCCTTGGCGAGCGTCATGAAATCGGGCGAAACGCCTTCGTCGTCGCAGGCGAACATCGGGCCGGTGCGACCGAAGCCGGTGATGACTTCGTCCACCAGCAGGAGAATGCCGAGCCGGTCGCAGGCCGCGCGGATCGCCTTGAGCCAACCGCGCGGCGGAACGATCACGCCGCCCGAACCCTGAATCGGTTCGCAGCAGAAGGCCGCGACGTTGTCCGCGCCCAGTTCCGCGACCTTGGCCTCCAGCGCGGCGACGGTCGAGGCGACGACGGCGCAATCGTCCTGGCCGTCGGGATGGCGATAGGGATAGGGCGAGGCGATGTGATGCTGCCAGGGGCGCGGCAGGTCGAAGCCGCGATGGAAGTTCGCCAGCGCGGTCAGCCCCGCGCCGTTCGAACTGGAACCGTGGTAGCCCCATTCGAGCGCGATGAACTGCTTCTTCTCGGGCTTGCCGATGGCGTTGAAGTAATGGGTGATATAGCGGATCGCGCTGTCCACCGCGTCCGAGCCGCCGAGCGTGAAGTAGACATGGTCGAGGCCGGCCGGCGCCAGCGCGGCAAGCTTGTCGGCCAGCAGGATCGCCGGCTCGCTGCCGAAGTGGAAATAGCCCGTGGCATAGGGCAGCCGGCGCATCTGTTCCGCCGCCACCGCGACGATCGATTCCTGCCCATAGCCGACGTTGACGCACCACAGGCCGGCGAAGGCATCGAGCACGCGCTTGCCGTCGATATCGGTCAGCCACATTCCGTCGCCCGATGCCAGCACCCGCGCTCCGTGCGCCTCATGGCCGCGGAACGAGGTGACCGGGTGGATCAGGTGTCGGCGGTCGATATCGATGAGCGACTGGTTGGACGGGAACGCCGGTGCGCCGGAGAGAACATTTTCCATGCCCCGATGCTATTCGGGCCCGGCCGGCGGGTTGCGCTGAAATCCCCGCGGTCATCGCCCTTCGGCGAAACTTGGGCGCGGCGGCGCGGCAGATTCTGCCGTGCGCCTGGGTTACACCTTTCCCATCGGAGAACCTTGGTATCAGCCGATCTCAGCGGCTATCGCCTTGCCGCAGGATACCGTGTCGGCAGTGCCCTTGAGGTCGCCCGTCCGGCCCGACGGCGATGCCAGCGTGGTTTCGACCGCGCGCATGATCGAGGCGGCGGCTTCGGCCTCGCCCAGATGCTCCAGCATCATCGCGGCGGACCACACCTGGCCGATCGGATTGGCGATGCCCTTGCCCGCGATGTCGGGCGCCGATCCATGGACCGGTTCGAACAGCGAGGGATGCTTGCCGGTCGGGTTGATGTTCGCCGAAGGGGCGACGCCGATCGTGCCGGTGCAGGCGGGTCCCAGGTCGGATAGGATGTCGCCGAACAGATTGGAAGCGACGACCACGTCGAAGCGCTGCGGATTGAGCACGAACTGCGCGGTCAGGATATCGATGTGGTACTTGTCGTGGCTGACTTCGGGATATTCCTCGGCGATAGCCTCCACGCGCCCGTCCCAGAACGGCATGGTGATGGCGATGCCGTTGGACTTGGTGGCGCTGGTCAGGTGCTTGCGCTCGCGCTTGCGGGCAAGGTCGAAGGCATAGCGCAGGACGCGGTCGACGCCGTGGCGGGTCATTACCGTTTCCTGGATCACGATCTCGCGCTCGGTGCCGGGGAACATGTGCCCGCCGACCGAACTGTATTCACCCTCGGTATTCTCGCGCACCACCCAGAAGTCGATGTCGCCCGGCTCGCGGCCGGCGAGCGGGCAGGGGACGCCGGGCATCAGCCGGACCGGGCGCAAGTTGACGTATTGGTCGAACTCGCGCCGGAACTGGAGGAGCGATTGCCATAGCGAGATATGGTCGGGCACCGTTTCGGGCCAGCCGACGGCGCCGAAGAAGATCGCGTCGACCTTGCCGATGCGGTCCTTCCAGTCGTCGGGCATCATCTGGCCGTGCTGCGCATAGTAATCGCAGCTGGCGAAATCGTGCCATTGCAGGTCGAGTTCGAAGCCGTGCGCCGATGCCGCCGCTTCGAGGGCGCGGGTGCCTTCGGGCATGACTTCCTTGCCGATGCCGTCGCCAGGAATGACCGCGATCGAATAGCGGCGTTTCGTACTCATGCCCGTGCTCCCTTGCCCTTATCGTTCGAGGCCGCCGATGTGGAAGGCCTTCGTCTCCAGGTATTCCTCGATGCCCGCCGTGCCGCCCTCGCGGCCGAGGCCCGATTGCTTGATTCCGCCGAAGGGTGCCATTTCCATGGCGATGGAGCCTGTATTGAGGGCGACCATGCCCGCTTCCAGCGCCTCGGCCACACGGAAAGCGCGCGAAAGATCGCGGGTGTAGAAGTAGCTGGCGAGCCCGTAAGGCGTATCGTTGGCCATGGCAAGCGCCTGCGCCTCGTCCTCGAAGCGGAACAGCGGAGCGACCGGGCCGAAGGTTTCCTCGCTCGCCAGGCGCATGTCCGTGCGGGCATCGGCGATCACGACGGCGCGCGCGAAGTTGCCGTCCTTGCGCCCGCCGCCGGCCGCCAGGATGCGCCCGCCCTTGTCCAGCGCGTCGGCGACGTGTGCCGAGACCTTGGCCACCGCCGCGGCGTTGATGAGCGGGCCGATGGTCGATCCGGCCTCCATGCCCGGCGCCGCATGCAGTGCCGCGACGGCCGTGCCGAGCCTTGCCGCGAATTCGTCGTGGATCGCGGCATGCACCAGGATGCGGTTGGCGCAGACGCAGGTCTGGCCCGAATTGCGGAACTTGCTGACCATGGTGGCCTTGACCGCCAGGTCGAGGTCGGCGTCCTCGAACACGATCAGCGGGGCATTGCCGCCCAGTTCCAGGCTTACGCGCTTGATGGTGTCGGCGCACTGGCGCATCAGCAGCGCGCCGACGCGGGTCGAGCCGGTGAACGACAGCTTGCGGACATCCGGGCTGGCGGCGAAAGTCGCGCCGATTTCCTGCGGCGTGCCGGTCACGACATGGACCAGGCCCGGGGGGATGCCGGCGCGCAAGGCCAGGTCGGCCAGCGCGAGCGCGGTGAAGGGCGTGAATTCGGAAGGCTTGATGATGACCGGGCAGCCGGCGGCGAGGGCCGGCGCGCACTTGCGCGTAATCATCGCCGCCGGAAAGTTCCACGGGGTGATGATGGCGCTGGGTCCGACCGGCTCGGCCAGGACAATGATGCGCCGATCGCGTTCGGGAGAGGTGACGTTGCGGGCGCCGACGCGGCGGCCTTCCTCGGCGAACCACTTGATGAAGCTGGCGGAGTAGCGAATCTCGCCCTCAGCCTCGGGCAGCGGCTTGCCCTGCTCGGCGGTCATGATGCGGGCAAGATCGGGCAGGTTCTCCAGGACCAGCGCGTGCCAGCGTTCGACGAGGGCGCAGCGCTCGCCGGCGGTGCGGGCGCGCCACTCCGGCCAGGCGGCCATGGCGGCGTCGATCGCGGCCTGGGTTTCCGCCCGTCCGCACGCGGGGACATGGCCGACGAGGCTGCCGTCGGCGGGATTGTCGACGGCAATGCCGGTGCCCGGATCGGCCGCCAGCCAGGCACCCGCGACCAGTGCCGCTTCGCGCAGCAGCGAGGGATCGCGAAGCTGCGGCATCAGCCGAAGGCCTGGGCCGCGATGGCGAAGATCCGGCTGCCGGCCGCCGCGGCCGGCGGAGTTCCGCGCACCATTGTCGTAACGCTGTCCACGCAAGGCAGACCGATGTCCTCCAGCCATTCGGACAGGCCGGTGCCGTCGACCGCGTCGATGCGGCAGAACTTGCCTGCCGTGGCGCCCAGCCAATGGGTGACGAGCGCTTGCGCCCCGCCCAGATCGGGCGCGACGATCGGCGCGATCACGCGTCCACGCCCGAAACGGCGCAGCAGCGCGAAGCCGACCGGCTCGTGATCGCGCGAGAGCACGATCGACTGGCTGTCCTGCGCCAGCCGCGTGAAGAATTCGTCCCGGTCCATGCCGACCGCCCGGCTGTAGAGCGCGGGCAGCATGTCGTCGGTGGCGCCCATCGGGCGGACGCGTTCGCCGGGTTGCAGCGCCGCCAGCGGCATCGTCGGTGCCGGGCCGTGATGCTGGCGCACGGTCACGTAAGGCTCGAAACCCAGCCGGGCGTAAAGCGGCAGGCCGTCCGCCGTCGCGTTGAGCATGACGTTGCGGTTTCCAAGGCGGGCGAGCATGGCCTCCATCAACTGGCGGCCGATTCCCTCGCGCTGCTTTTCCGGGGTGACGATGACCATGCCGATCGAGGCGAAATCGTCGCCATAGCGCCAGGCCATGATCGAACCGACGACCTTGCCGTCGCACTCCGCCACGATGCCTTCGCCCAGCTCGAAGAACAGTTGCCAGTCCTCGGTCCGATGCGGCCAGGATTGTTCGGCGGAAAGTTCGACCGCGCGGGGCAGGTCCTCCATCGTCATGTCGCGCAACACGTTGGGGGCTTTTACCGCAACCACCATCTGACTTTCTCCGTTATGATCCGGCGATGTCCCGACGCCGGGCCTGTTGGTTTCATACCAAATCTCGTTGATCGGAACTCGTGTTCCCCGTCCCTTCGTCATTGCGAGCCGCCGAAGGCGGCGCGGCAATCCAGAACGGTTCGACGGCGCCCTGGATCGCTTCGGCGGCTTCGCCGTCTCGCGGGCGACGAAGGGAGAAGATTGAGTCTTGCTTCAAGCGACTTGGTTTCAGATGCCCTCTATCGACAAGGTAGAGGCATGAGGTGCTGGTTTTCCAGACCATTCGGAACAATATTGCGCAGCTATCGATGGCATCTCCGGACCGACCGGTCAGTTTCCCATGATCCCCGCCGAAGCGAGATCGGCCAGCGTGCGATGGCACAGGACGGCGTGGCTGCCGGCTTGGCGCAGGGGAACGGGCACGGTATCGCAAGTCCCGGCCACGGCAACCGGGCAGCGCGGCAGGAAGCGGCACAGCGCTTCGCCCCGGGGGTTCTCGAGCGCGGCGCCAGGCAGGGCGGCACGCTCCACGGCGGCGCGATGGGCGAGCCAGCCCCGGTCCATCTCCGGCACCGAATCGATCAGCAGGCGCGTATAGGGATGGCGGGTATCGCCCGCGAATTCGGCCCGGCTCGCCTGTTCCACGGCATTGCCGGAATAGAGCACGAGCATATCGTCGCAGAACGCCTTCACGGTCGATATGTCGTGGCTGATAAAGACCGTGGCGATCCCGAGTTCGCGCCGCAGCCCGTCGATGAGGTCGAGGATGGCGGCCCCCACCACGGTATCGAGCGCGGACGTCACTTCGTCGCAGAGCAGGACGTCGGGTTCGGCGGCAAGGGCGCGGGCGAGGTTGATCCGCTGCTTCTGGCCGCCCGACAGCTCGGTGCTGCGGCGCGCCCCGATCTCGCGCGGAAGCTGGATCAGGTCCAGCAGTTCGGCCACCCGGGTATCGGCGGCCGCACCCTTCATGCGGTGGAAGAAGGCCAGCGGGCGCGCAAGTATCTGCCCGACGGTATGGGCGGGGTTCAGGGCGGTGTCGGCGTTCTGGAACACCAGTTGGACCCGCCGCAACTGCTCCCGGCTGCGGCGCGCCATGTCCGGGGGCAGGCGCTCCCCTTCCAGCAGGATTTCCCCTGCGGCGGCGGGCAGCAGGCCGGCGATGACGCGCGCGAGCGTCGATTTGCCCGAACCCGATTCCCCGATGATCCCCAGCGTCGCCCCGCGCCGCAGGACGAAGCTCACGTCGCGCAGGACCGGGATCGCGGGAATCCCGTCGATCACTCGGCCATATCCGGCGTGAAGGCCGGAGACGGCCAGGACTTTTTCCCGGCCCGTTTGCGAGGCCGGGCGGGCCGCCGGGCGGACGGCGGCGAGCAGCGAGCGCGTATAGTCGCTGGCGGGGGATTCGAGCACTTGCGCGGCCGGTCCCTCCTCGCACATCCGGCCATTCTTCAGCACGGCGATGCGGTCGGCGACTTGGGCGACGACGGCGAGGTCGTGGCTGACGTAGATCGCGGTGGCCCCGCTCCGCGCGATCGCCGCCTTGAAGGCACGGAGAACTTCGACCTGGGTCGTCACGTCGAGCGCGGTGGTCGGCTCGTCGAGAATGACCAGCTCGGGATCGGTGATGAGCGCCATGGCCGCCATGAGCCGCTGGAGCTGGCCGCCCGACACCTGGTGCGGGTATCGCTGGCCGATGATCTCCGGCGAGGGCAGGGCGAGGGCGCGGAACAGTTCGATGGCCCTGGCCTGGGCCGTCCGCCGGTCGGCCAGGCGGTGGACCAGCAGCGGCTCGATCACTTGCGCCATGATCGGGCGCGAGGGATTGAAGGCCGCCGCCGCGCTCTGCGCGATATAGGCGATGCGGCGTCCGCGCACGGTGCGCAGCGCGTCTTCGCCGAACCGATCGATGCGCAAATCGCCAACGCGGATGCAGTCGGCCGAGATGCGCGCGCCGAAGCGCGAATAGCCCATCATCGATAGCGCGATGGTCGTCTTGCCGGAGCCGGATTCGCCGATCAGGGCCAGGACCTCGCCCGGGGGGATCGCGAAGGAGATATCCTCGACTATGGCCTTGCGGGCGCCGTTCGGGCCGGCGACGTCGATGACCAGGTTGCGGACTTCGATCGCCGCGCCGTTCGCGCCTTCGCCACCTTCGCTCATCCCTTTGCTCCGGGCTTGAGCGCGTCGATGAGCAGGTTCGCCCCCACCGTCAGCGTGGCGATGGCGAGCGCCGGGGCGATGATGGCGAGTGCCCCCTCGGTGATGCCGGAAATGTTCTCGCGCACCAGGGAGCCGAGGTCCGCGTGCGGGGGTTGCACGCCGAGCCCGAGAAAGCTGAGGCCCGAGAGCAGCAGGACGACGAAGACGAAGCGCAGGCCCATGTCGGCCAGCAGCGGGTGGATCATGTTGGGCAGCACTTCGCGCAGGGCGATATGGAAGGCCCTTTCGCCGCGGGCGCGCGCCACCTGCACGAAGTCTAGCGCGACGAGGTTCATCGCCAGCGCGCGGGCGATGCGGAAATTGCCGGGAACGTAAGTGAAGGCGGCAATGAGCAGCAGCAGCGACAGCGAGGAACCGAAGGCGGCGACAAGGACCAGCGCGAAGATCTTCGAGGGAATCGAGATCAGCGTATCCATCGTGCGCGAGATGATCTCGTCGGTCCAACCGCCACGGACCGCCGCGACGAGGGCCAGCGATGTGCCCGTCGCCACCGCCAGCAGGGCCGCGCCCAGCGCCAGGAGCACCGTATAGCGCGAGCCCCAGAGCAGGCGGCTGAGCACGTCGCGGCCGAGATAGTCACTGCCCAGCCAGAACCGCGCCGAGGCGCCGCTGAACACGTCCCGATCCACGAAGGCGCCTACCGGATACGGCGCCAGCGACGGTCCGGCAAGCGCGACCGCGAGCCAGAACAGCACCAGCCCCAGGCCGATGCGGCCGGATATCGGCAGCGTTCGCAAGGTCTGGGCGATCTTCCCGCTCATGCCCGCAGCCTCGGATTGGCGAGAATGGCGATCACGTCCGCCACCAGCATCAGGGCAAGGTAGGTGGCGCAGAAGATCATCGCGCAGGATTGCAGCAGGGGCATGTCGCGGCTGGTCACGGCATTGACCATCAGGCTGGCGAGGCCTGGAAAATTGAAGATCGTCTCGACGATGATCGCCCCGCCCATGAGGTAGGACAGCGAAAGCGCCATGGCGTTGACCACCGGCCCCACCGCATTGGGCATGACGTGGAACAGCACGATGCGCGAGAAGGGCACGCCCTTGAGCCGCGCCATCTCGACGTAAGGCCGGTCGAGCTGGTCGGCGACGGCGGCGCGGGTCATGCGCGCCATCTGGGCGACGACCACGCACGTCAGCGAGAACACTGGCAGGGCATAGGAGCGCAGCGTTTCGCTCCAGCTCGCATCGGGCGTGACCAGCGCGATCGAGGGCAGCCACAGCAGCTTGACGGAGAAGATCATGACGCCAAGCGTCGCGATCAGGAATTCGGGCATGGCCACCAGCGACAGCGTGACGACGTTGAGCATGCTGTCGAGCTTGCCGCCCCGGTTGACGGCGCTGCCGACGCCGATCGCCAGGGCCAGTATCACCGAGACCACGGCGGTGATCCCGGCCAGCGTCAGCGTGTTGGGCAGGCGGTCCGAAATGATCCGGCTGACCGGCATGTTGGCGACATAGGACATGCCCGGATCGCCGCGCGCGATGCTGCCGAGCCAGTCCATGTAGCGCACGGGAGCCGGGCGATCGAGGCCCATCTCGTGCCGCAGGGCGATGACTTGTTCCCGCGTCGCGCTTTGGCCGAGGGCTTCCTGCGCGGCGTCTCCCGGCAGCAGGCCGCTGACGGTGAAGATCACCACTGAAACGAGGAACAGCGTCAGCAGCGAGGACAGCGCCCGCCTGGCGATCAGCGGCGCGATATTGCCCAAGGTCGAGCGATGCGACGCGGCGCCGGCCATCAGCCGTCCCACCATGCGTATTCGGCGAAGCGATAGCCCATGAAGGCTCCCAGCGGGATCGGGCGCAGGCCCTTCAGGCGGCGATCGTGGCCGTCCACGAGGCTGATGAAGACGGGAATGGCGACGCCGCACTTGTCGTGGACGATGCGCTGCATCTCGCCGTAGAGTTCGCCGCGCCGCGCCTCGTCCGCTTCGCCGCGTGCTTCCACCAGCAGGCGGTCGAAGCGCTCGTTGCGCCAGCCGCTTTCGTTCCACTCCGCGCTCGACTGGAAGAACAGGCTGAAGATGAGATCGGCGGTCGGGCGCGGGTTGCAGTTTCCGAAAGTCAGGGGGTGGCGCATCCAGTGCGTCGACCAGTATCCATCGGCGGGCACGCGGTTGACCGCGAAATCGAGGCCGACCTTCGAACCGTATTCCTGGAGGATCGAGGCCAGGTCGACCGCGCCCACCGCGGCGGTGGCGGCGAAGATCGGCATGCGCACGCCGGTCAGCCCGGCGCGCCGCACGTGCCAGCGGGCCTTGTCGAGATCGAGCACGGTCTGCGGCACGTCCGGGTTGAAATAGGGCTGGAACGGCGCGATCGGCTGGTCGTTGGCGATCGTCGCATAGTTGCGGAACAGGGCGCGCTTCACCAGCGGCCGGTCGATCATCAGCTTGATCGCCTGGACGAAATCGGGATTGCCGCTGGGCAATTGGTCCTGGCGCATGATGAGATCGGTGAAGAGCGAGGAAGGCGTGGCCATCACCGCATAGCCCGGATCGGCCTCGACGCGGCGGGTCGATCGCGGGTTGATCGCATTGCAGAGCTGGACATCGCCCGAAAGCAGCGCATTGACCCGGCCGACCTCGTCGGGGATCGCGATCAGCTCGACGCGTTCGAGGCGGGGACGGCCGGGAATCCAGTAGTCCGGGTTGCGCAGGGCCACGGTACGCACGCCGGGTTGGAACTCCGCGAGCGTGAAGGCGCCGGTGCCGGTGCCGTCGGGCGCGGGCTGGCCGGCGCGCACGATCAGGAAATGGGACTGGGCCAGGATCGTCGGCAGGTCCGCGTTGGCGCCGGTCAGCCGCAGGATCACGCCATAGCGGCCATCGGCGCGCACTTCGGCGAACTGCCGGGCGATGGCCGCCATCTTCGAGCCGACCGCCGGATCCTTGTGCCGCAGGAGCGAGAACACGACATCGCGTGCGGTCAGCTCGGCCCCGTCATGGAAGCGCACCCCGCGCTGGAGGTCGAAGTGCCAGGTGATGCGATCGGCGCTCTCGAACGCACGGGCGAGCGAGGGGCGCGGAACCAGGCTCTCGTCCTCGATGCAGGTCAGCCCGTTGTAGAGCATGAAATGGCGCGTGTAGTCGGTGGCCATCGCGCCCTTGGCCGGGTCCAGGGTATCCGCCGTGGAGGCGGCCTGCGTGGCGACGCGGATGCTGCCGCCGCGCTGCGGACGGGCGGGTTTCTCGCCGCCGCCGCATCCACCCAGGGCAAGCAGGCCCACCCCCGCCAGGCCGGTGCCGATCAGCCCGCGCCGGGAAAGGTCGCGCCCGATCGGCACTCAGAGGCCGACCACGGCCGGCAGGCAGCCGATGTGCGGAATCTCGACGTCGCGATAGCTGGCGTTCGACGGCTCGTGGCCGCGACCGACGAAGACGCGGCAGCCGAAGCCGAGATCGGTGGCGGTGTTCTGGTCGTAGCGGAAGCTGGAGGAGACGTGCATCATCACTTCCGGCCCGCAGCCGAGCTGGTCGAACATGTATTCGAACGCCTGCATGCGCGGCTTGTAGGCCTGCGCGCTCTCGGCGGTATAGACGCGGTGGAACGGCGCCCCCAGCAGCGCGACATTGTGCGGGATCTGCTCGTTCATCGCATTGGAGAGGATGACGAGCGGGATCTTGTCGGCGATCCGGACAAGGCCCCCCGGCACGTCCGCGTGGGGGCCCCAGGTCGGCACCGCTTCGTAGATCGCGTCGGCGTCCGCCTCGCGGTACTCGACGCCGAACTTCCGCGCGGTGCGGCGTACGGCATTGCGGATCAGCTCGCGATAGGGCTGCCATGGGCCCATGGTCTCGTCGAAGCGGTAGGTCGAGAAGACCTGGCACATACGGTCCATGGCTTCGGGCGCGATACGGTCGGCGAAGAATTCCCGGGCCATTTCCGACATGCGGAAGCGGATCAGCGTGCCGTAGCAGTCGAAGCTGATGTACGCGGGCCGGAACGGGGGAACGAAGACGGGACTGGCGCTGGTCATGTCGTCACTGGATCCTCATGCGCGGGCCACTGCCGCCGCGCTTCTCACTGTGCATAAGGCCACCGCCCGCGCGCTACTTGTTTCCGATTGCGTGGGCCAAGTGGGGGTCATTGCGGTTTTGCATTCGCCCATTCGGCATAGCATGCCGCCGGTCAGTAGCCGCGCCGGCGATCGATTTCTCCTTCGGGTTGCCGGCCGGCCAGGACATGCCGGAGATTGGCGATCAGCGAATGCACGGCGGTTTCCCGGCGGGTCACGCCAGCGATGTGCGGGGTCAGGAAAATCGCGGGATGCGAATGGAATGGATGGCCCTCCGGCAGCGGCTCCGGGTCGGCCACGTCGAGGAAGGCGGCCGAGAGCTGGCCTTCGTCCAGCGCCGCGCGGAGGTCTTCCTGGACCAGGTGGCCGCCGCGCGCGGCGTTGACGATGGCGGCCCCGCGCGGAAGGCGGTCGAACAAGTCGCGGCACAGGATGCCGCGCGTTTCGTCGGTCAGCGGCAGCAGGCAGACAAGGATGTCGCACTGGGCCAGGAACGGATCGAGGCCGCCGGCGCCGGCATGGCATTCCACTCCGTCGATCTCGCCGCCGCCGCGGCTCCAGCCGAGCAGGCGAAAGCCCAGCGGTGCCAGCGCGGTCAACGAGGCGCGCGCCAGCTCGCCAAGCCCCAGGAAGCCGACGCTTCGTTCGGAGCACAGCAGCACGTCGCGCGGAGTCCAGCGGCCGGCGCGTTGCTCGGCCAGGTAGAACGGCAGGTCGCGGTGCAGCGCGAGCACCGCCATGACCACGTACTGCGCCATGGTGGTGGTGATGCCCGGCTCGATCATCCGCACCACCCGCACATGCGGGGGAACGATGCCGAGGTCGAGCTGGTCGACGCCCGCGCCGATGCTGAACAGGATCTCCAGCCTGGGCAGGCTCGCGATCAGTTCGGGCGTGAGCGTCCAGGCGACGAGGAAGCGGATATCCCCGGCCTCCTCCAGGTCGGGCCAGCAGCGGAATTCCACTTCCGGCAGTTCCCGGGCGAAGATTTCACGCCACAGCGCGCCGCGCGCTTCATCGCCGCAATGGAGGATCGCGGTCATCGTTCCGCTCCCGAAAGATGGTTTGCCGCCGCCGCTCCCCGCTGGACGGGGAGCGGCGGACATGCGCTGGGAGGCCGTTCTCAGAAGGAGAAGTCAACCCGGAAAGTGACCGCGCGCGGCGTACCGGGCGTCACCCAGTAACGGTGATAGGAAGCCGGGTAGTACGTCACGTTGAACAAGTTGGTGGCATCGAGGCTGAGCTTGACGCTCTCGCTTGGCGCGTAGCTGGCCATAGCGCGGACCAGGGTGTAGTCCGGCAGGTGGAAATCCACCCCGGTTTCGCCCAGCCGCTTGCCGACGTAGTTGACGCCGCTGCCGATCGTCACCACGCCGGCATCGCCCAGGTCGAATTCCTTGGTCACGAGCAGGTTGGCCGCGTGCTTGGGGATGTTGATGAGCGAATCGCCCGGAAGAATGGTGAGGCCGAAGCTCATGTCCTGGGAGGCGGTGGTCCAATAGGCATCGGTATAGGCATAAGTGCCGATGACGTTGAAACCGCCCGGCAGCCTTGCGTTCACGTCCGCCTCTATGCCCTTGCTCCGCGCCGATCCCGCCGCGATCGAGAAGTTCGCGTTGTTCGGGTTCATGGTGAGGATGTTGTTCTTCTTCATCGTGAACGCGGCAAGCGTCGCCGAGATGGCATTGTCGGGCGAGACGAAGCGCAGCCCTGCTTCATAGGACTTGCTGGTTTCCGGCGAGAACGTGTTGCCGTCAGCATCGAGGCCGCTGTTCGGCCGGAAGCCCGTGCCATAGCCGGCGTAGATGCTGAGCGTGTCGGTCAGTTCATAGAGGGCGCCCGCCGTGGGGCTGAAGCGCTTGCGAACGTTGATGGTGATCGGGTTGACAGTGGCCAGATGGTTGTCGACGTTCTGGCGGAAGTGGTCATAGCGCCCGCCGACGCGGATCTTGAAATGATCGGTGATGTCGATCTGGTCCTGGAAGTAGATGCCCCAGGATTTCTGGACTTCCTTTGAATTCGTGATCGTCACGTTCGGCGTCGGCATCTGGCCATAGACCGGATCGAAGATGTCGATCGCGTTGTTGCTGGCGGTGATCGCCGAACCGGCGGTATAGCTGCCGGGCCGGAAGCGCTGCTGCAGCAGGTTGATCTCGAACCGGTCCCAATCGGCGCCGACCAGTACGTGGTGCGTGAAAGGCCCTGTGTAAAGCTTGCCGGAAACCTCGCCACGGAACACCATGTTGGTGGTGTCGTAGTCGCGGAAGCGGCGCTGGCGGGAAAGATAGTTGCCGGTCTCTTCCAGCGTCTGGCGGCCGCCGGAAAGCTCCGCCTCGGTCGAATAGCCCCCGAAGCTGGTGTCGCGATAGCCGAAGCCGGCGAGGAAGACCCAGTCCTTCGCAAGTTCCTGCTGCAACTGGACCTGGTGGCCAAGCACCTTGACCTTGATCGGCCCGTCGCCCGGTTCGCCGAGGAAGGTCGAGCGCGGGATCCGGCCCAGTACGCCGTCGATGGCCACGACGCCGCGATCGAACGGCACTTCCTGGTCGACGTACTCCATCTCGTAGCTGAGACTGGTCGAGGACGTGGGCTGGAACAGCACCGAGGGCGAAGCCACGATCTTGTTCGATTCGATCGTGTCGCGGAAGCTGCCGGCGTCCTGCGCGGCGCCGTTCAGGCGCACCGCCAGCTTGTCCGACAGGGCGAGGTTGTAGTCGCCTTCGACGCGGTAGGTATCGAAGCTGCCGGCCGAGGCCGAGAAGCTGCCGAAAGTGTTGTCGAGCGTGGCCTTCCTGGTGATGATGTTCACCGTGCCGCCGGGCTCGCCGCGCCCGAACACGGCGCCGTTCGGTCCCTTGAGGATCTCGATCCGCTCGATGTTCGAGGCATCGCGCGGACCGCCGTAGCCGCGCCCGCCGTTGAAGCCGTTGACCAGGAAGCCGCTCGGGAAATTCTCGTCGCCCGCGAAGCCGCGCACCGCGAAGGCATCCCACAGGCCGCCGAAGTTGTTCTGACGGGCGATGCCGCTGGCAAGATCGAGCGCGGTGTCGAGGCGGGTGATGTTGAGATCCTTGAGCATCTCGCCATTGATTTCCTGGACCGACTGCGGGATCTCTCTGAGCGGAACGTCGCCGCGATATTGCTGGCGCTGGCCGACGACCGTGATCGCATCACCCGTGGCGGCCTCGTCCGCGGCCTCGTCTGCCAGGGCCGTGCCGGGAAATGCCAGCAGCGCCGTTCCGGCCAACAGGGAAGCATGAACTGCGGAATTCCAAATCGTCATCTCGTGACCCCTCACTAGAATTGTTCCCACGTCCTGCGAATTCCGAGCGAGCAGATCTTTTCGGCCGCGATTCCGCACTTTTCCGCGGGCTTGAGCGAGCCGATCCGCTTCTATTTTCACGATTGAGCCTATCTGTCCCATGGCAAATCTTCGATCGTAACGAGGGGCATCGGCGGTTGAATATGACGAATTGGGGTCAGTGGCCGCGCATTCTGCCGTGATGGGGAAGGGGGAGCAGGCGGCACCGCCGGCGGGGATCGTCGGACTTGTCGGAAGCAAGGCACGGTTCGGCGGGCATTGCGCCGGCGTGGGAACGGATCGCTGGCTTCGCCGTTATCGCAAGTGAGGTCGACGCGGCGCTTCCCCCACCCCCTCCGCCGCCGCGTCGGCCGGCTTCAGCCTGATCGACCCCCGATCGACCAGCGTCAGGCCGTCATCGCGCTTCAGCCGCCGGGCGAAAGCACCGCGAGTTGGACCATGCCGCTGCCCGCCCGGGCAATGCCGATCTGGCGCGCGGCGGCCTCGGACAGGTCGATCACGCGGTTGGAGTGGAAGGGGCCGCGATCGTTGATGGTGACGATCACCGAATCGCCGGTCGACGCGTTGGTAACCTGGACCTGGGTGCCGAAGGGCAGCGTGCGGTGCGCCGCGGTGAGCGCGCCGGGATCGAACCGCTGGCCGCTGGCGGTGCGGCTGCCGGCCAGGCTCCGGCCGTAAAAGCTGGCCATGCCCGAACCGATCGGCTCCAGCTGCGGTTCGACCCTCGGCGCGTCGGGGGCCGGGATGATCGAGGCGGGAACGGCGGGCGTGGCGGCGTCGTTTATCGCGATATGGACATCACGGGAATCGGCATGGACCGGTCCGGCGAGCGGCAGGGTCATGGCTGCGGCGAGGGTGGCCAGGAAACCGGTGCGCTGGCCCCTGCGCTGTTGGCCCCTGCGCTGGTTGATGCGCTGGCCGATGGGCTGGAATGCCAAGAAGACCCCACTTCGCCGTTGTCGATGCCGGGGACTCCTACAGGCGGAGGGTTAACTTGGGCACCCCCGGAGCCCCCGCCGGCAAGCGGCCCGTCGCGCTTCGGCAACGGGCCACCGGAAAGAGTTCATGCCGTGCGGTCAGCGATCCCGCCTTCAACGATCCCGCTGGGCAAGCAGGCGCAGGCGCAGGGCGTTGAGCTTGATGAAGCCCGCCGCGTCCTTCTGGTCATAAGCGCCGGCGTCGTCCTCGAAGGTCACGTGGCGTTCGGAGTAGAGCGAATCGGGCGATTTGCGGCCGACCACCGAAGCCAGGCCCTTGTAGATCTTGAGCCGCACGGTGCCGTTGACGCGGCTCTGGCTGTGGTCGATCGCCGCCTGCAGCATCTCGCGCTCGGGGGCGAACCAGAAGCCGTTGTAGATCAGCTCGGCATACTTGGGCATCAGTTCGTCCTTGAGGTGCGCGGCGCCGCGATCGAGCGTGATCTGCTCGATGCCCCGATGGGCGACGGCGTAGATCGTGCCGCCCGGCGTTTCGTACATCCCACGTGACTTCATGCCGACGAAGCGGTTCTCGACCAGATCGAGCCGGCCGATGCCGTGCTTGCGGCCCAGTTCGTTGAGCTGGGTCAGCAAGGTCGCGGGCGACATCGCGACGCCGTTGAGAGCCACGCCGTCACCCTTCTCGAAATCGATGGTGATGTACTCGGCCTGGTCCGGCGCGTCTTCCGGGTTGACGGTGCGCGAATAGACGTAGTCGGGCGTTTCCTCCCACGGGTCCTCCAGCACTTTGCCTTCGGACGAGGTGTGCAGCAGGTTGGCGTCGGTGGAGAAGGGGCTTTCGCCGCGCTTGTCCTTGGGCACCGGGATCTGGTGCTGCTCGGCCCAGGCGATCAGCGCGGTACGGCTGGTGAGATCCCACTCGCGCCAGGGGGCGATGACCTTGATGTTCGGATCGAGCGCATAGGCGGACAGCTCGAAGCGGACCTGGTCGTTGCCCTTGCCGGTGGCGCCATGGGCGACGGCGTCGGCGCCGGTCTCGTGCGCGATCTCGATCAGGCGCTTGGAGATCAGCGGGCGGGCGATCGAGGTGCCGAGCAGGTAGTCGCCCTCGTAGCGGGCATTGGCGCGCATCATCGGGAACACGAAGTCGCGCACGAATTCCTCGCGCAAGTCGTCGATGTAGATGTGCTCGTCCGGCAGGCCCATCAGCTTGGCCTTGGCGCGCGCCGGTTCCAGCTCCTCCCCCTGGCCGAGGTCGGCGGTGAAAGTCACCACCTCGCAGTTGTAGGTGACTTGCAGCCACTTGAGGATGACGCTGGTGTCGAGGCCGCCGGAGTAGGCGAGGACGACCTTCTTGATTTCGGACATGAGCTCTGCGCGCTCCCTTGGATTGGGGCTGGATTGGGCCTGATTCGGGACGCGCGCCTAACAGGTGCATCCCCGCTTCGCAATGGCGGGCTCAGCCGCCGGGCAGCCGTTGCTCGGCCTCGCGGATATAGTCGCGGGCGAGGGGAAGCGTGCGGCGGTCGCGGATATACTGGATCTGGTAGTTGCACATGCTCCCGCTTTCGAAGGCGGCGGTCGCCCCGGCGAGGTAGAAGGTCCACATCCGGTAGAAGCGCTCGTCGTGGAGCGCGACGATCGCGTCCCGGTGCTCCACGCAGCGCTTGTACCATTCGCGCAGCGTGATGGCGTAGTGCAGCCGCAAGTTCTCGACGTCGGCTGCGATCAGGCGCACGCGCTCGCTGGCGGCCACGGTCTCGCTCAGCGCGGGGATATAGCCGCCGGGAAAGATGTACTTGCGGGTGAAGGCGTCGGTCGCGCCCGGCCCGCCCATGCGCCCGATCGTGTGCAGCAGCATCACCCCGTCATCGGCGAGCATGGTCGCGCAGTCGCGGAAGTAGCGGGCGAACTGTGCCTGGCCGACATGTTCGAACATGCCGACCGAGACGATCCGGTCGAACCGCTCGCCGCGCGCGGCCAGGTCGCGGTAATCGACCAGCTCGAAATCGATCCGGTCCGCCACGCCCGCTTCGGCGGCGCGTTCACGGGCGAGCGCGAGCTGCTCCTCGCTCAGCGTGATGCCTTTCACGATCACGCCGGCATGGCGCGCCAGGTAGATCGCCATGCCGCCCCAGCCGCAGCCGATGTCCAGCACGCGCAGCGGCCCGTCGGCGCCGGGTGCAAGCGCCAGCTTGGCGGCGATGTGCGCCAGCTTGGCGGTCTGGGCCTCTTCCAGGCTCATGCCCTCGCGCGGCCAGTAGGCGCAGCTGTACTGCATGTGCTCGGCATCGAGGAACAGGCGGTAGAGATCGTTGCCGATATCGTAGTGATGCGCGATGTTGGCCTTGGCCCCGGCGGCGCGGTTGATCCCGTCGACCAGGGTGACGAGCCGCGCGGCCGTCTTCTTGAGCGCCGAGCTTTCCTTGACCTCGCCGCCCTTGTCCCAGCGGCTGTTGGCGCGCAGCAGTTCGATCAGCGCCATGATGTCGCCCTGCTCGATGGTCAGCTGCCCGTCCATGAAGGCCTCGGCCGCGCCGAGCCGGGGATCGGAGAGGATGCCGCGTTCGGCCTTGGCGCTGGCCAGGCGGATGCGCACTTGCGGGAAACCCTCGGCAGGCGTGCCGAAGCGCTTCACACTGCCGTCGGGGCGGGCCACTTCCAGGATCCCCTGGCGGACACCGCGTTTCAGAAAACGGTCAAGAATAGCCATATTTGTCAATCGGTCGTGGGGAGTACCCCAGGGGAAACGCCAGGTGGTTCTACAGTCATTCGCGGCTATGGCCAGCGGCGCATCGCATCATCGGCGTTCCTCATTCCGCGTCCTGCCGGGCCAGGAACAACACGTCGCGCGGCTGGGAGAGCAGGTGCTGGCCCGAATCGACGTAGACGGTCTCCCCGCTTGCCAGCCAGCCTTGGGCGAGGAACAGGGCGGTTCCGGCAATATCCTGGGGCAGGGTCTTGCGGCGCAGCAGGTTCATCCGGTGCGACACTTCGGTTTCCGCCTCGGTCTGGTCGTGGCTCGCCAGGATCGCGCCGGGCGCGATGCCGTAGACGCGGTCGCGCGGGTCGGCGCGGGCCATCGAGAGCATCGGGATGGTCGCCGCCAGCGCGTGCTTGCTCATCGTATAGGAGAAGAAGTCCGGATTGGGATTGCGCAGCTTCTGGTCGGTGACATGGATCAGCCGCCGTCCGCCGCTGGCGCGTGCGTGGGCGAGGAAGGCCTGCCCGATCCGCGCCGGAGTGGCCGCATTGACCCGCATGGCGCTTTCGAACACCGCCGGGGCCAGCGCTTGCGCGGTATCGAGGTTGAACACCCCGGCGCAGTTGACCATGACCCGCCAGTCCTCCAGCCGCGCGGCCAGGGCCTCGACCATGGCCGGGCCTTCGTTCCAGTCGTCCAGTTCGCAGGCGACGATTTCGGCCGAGGGCAGTTCGGCAGCGAGCGCCTCTGCCTGTGCACGCGATCGGCCGTAGTGAATCATCACGTGCCAACCCGCCGCGCCGAAGGCGCGCGCAATCGCGGCGCCGAGCCGCTTGGCCCCGCCCGTTACCAGCATCGCGGGCCGCGCGCTCATCGACGGGCCACCATTTCCGGCGCGGGTCTGCCTGGTCCTGGAGGATGAAACCGGCCTTTCTCGATGGAGCGTGGCGCGGCTGGCCGGGGAAGGAATTCAATGAAAGCGGTTACTTCGAGCATGCGCGCATTGGAGCATAGCCGGGCGCGGTAGGAAAGTCCCAAGGCAGGTGCTCCGCGCGCGATCGTGCCAACGGCCCGGCCGGCGAAAGGCGCGCCGTCCGCCCGGACGACGCGCTTTCATGGTGGCCGCTATGCCTGGGAGGAGACCGTTCCACCGGACCTGGCGCGGCGGGCTTCAGCGGCAGCGCGGGCGTGAGTTGTTGCGATCCACTTCCCGCCCAAGCAGGGCGCCCGCGGCGGCGCCCACGATCGTTCCGGTGGCGCGATCGCCGCGCGTATCGATCGCCCGGCCGACCAACGCGCCGGCGACCCCGCCGATCAACAGCCCGGTCGTGCCGTTGGACTTGCGGCAGTGATAGCGCCCGTCATTGCCGCGCCAGTAGCGGATGCCGTTGTCGGTACGATGATACCGGCGCTCGTCTCGATCGTGGCGGCTGTGTGCCTCGGCCGGGACGGAAATCGTGGTGGCGGCGGAGATGGCGAGAGCCGCCATGGCGGCGGCGAGAATGGCTTTACGCATGAAACAGACCCTCATTGCTATGCATTCGACGCTGTGGCTGATCGCGTATCTCGTTCATTGATCCACAACGGGAGATGAACGATCGTGCAATGCGCGGAATGTGCGGCGGATGGAGGCGGGACAGCGACGAAATGGTGCGCGGGCGGTGGCGCCGGGGCCGCCGGGAAGCAGGGGATTCGGCCGTGTGGATATTTCAGCCCATATCGGGCGGCAAACCCTATCCCCGCAGCGACTGCATCCGCTGGAGGTAACGCGCCAGTACGTCGATCTCCAGGTTCACCGCGTCGCCCGCCCGCATCGCGCCCATGGTCGTGACCTCCGCGGTGTGGGGGATGATGTTGAGCGTGAAATGGCAAGTGCCGTCCGGCTCGTCGGAGACTTCGTTCACTGTCAGCGAGACGCCGTCGACGGTGATCGAACCCTTGGGGGCGAGGTAGGGCGCCAGGTCCCCCGGCGCGGCGATCACGAAGCGCCTCGAATCGCCCACCGGCGTCACGCTCGCGATCCTGCCCACGCCGTCGACATGGCCGGTGACGATGTGTCCGCCCAGCTCGTCGCCCAGCCGGAGCGCGGGTTCGAGGTTGAGGCGGCGTCCCTGCTGCCACCGGCCGGGAACGGTGCGGGCCAGGGTCTCCTCCGAAATGTCCACCGCGAACCAGGCGTCGCCCTCGCCGTCACCCTCGCCGCCGCCCCGGGAATCGCCTTTGCCGACCACCGTCAGGCACACGCCCGAGCAGGCGATCGAGGCGCCCATGGCGATGCCGGCGGGATCGAACGGGCAGGCGATCACGGCGCGCAGGTCCCCGCTCTTGCGGGTTTCGCGGATGGTGCCGATGGCGGTGACTATTCCGGTGAACATGGCAAGCGCGTGTAGACTTCGAGCGTGTCGCTGCCAAGTCGCCGCCGCTCGGCCATGCGCCATTTCCCATGCGCCTCGGCGAGCGAGGCGAGGCCGATGTCGCCCAGCGCCGGGCGGCCGCCCATCAGGATCGGCGCGCGGTAGATCAGCAATCGGTCGACAAGGCCGGCGGCAAGGAAGGCGGTGGCGGCGCGCGCGCCGCCTTCGACGAAGAGATATTGCACGCCCTCCATGGCAAAGATCGCTTGGGGGGCGGGGAGGGCGTGCCAGCCCCCCGGCGCCTTGCCGCGCGTCAGCACCCAGCGCTCCGGGCTGCGCGCGGCAAGGCCGGGCAGCCGCACGTCGAGGCGCGGATCGTCGGCGCGCAAGGTGCCGCCGCCGACCAGGATGGCGTCGGCCCTGGCGCGCATGGCATGGGTATGCGCGCGCGCCTCGGGCCCGGTGATCCACTGGCTCTCGCCGCCGGGCAGCGCGATGCACCCGTCGAGCGAGAGGGCCAGCTTGAGCGTGACTTCGGGCCGGCCCAGGCGTTTCGCGGCGAGGTAGCCGGAAAGGCTCGCGGCGCAGGCGGGAGAGGGCAGGTGCCCGGCGGCGATCCCGGCCTCGCGGATGCGGGCCAGGCCGGTGCCGGCGGTGCGCGGATCGGGGTCCATGCAGCCGATGACGACGCGGGCGAGGCCCGACGCGCAGACCAGGTCGGCGCAGGCCGGGCCGCGCGGCGACTGGTGCGCGCAAGGTTCGAGCGTGACGTAGAGGGTGGCGCCGCGCGCCGCCTCGCCGGCCGCCTCCAGCGCCGACGCCTCGGCATGCGGGCGTCCGCCGGGCCGGGTCCAGCCGCGTCCGACGACCCGGCCATGGCCGACGATGATCGCGCCCACCGCCGGATTGGGCCGGCTCAGCGGCCGGGCGCGCGCGGCCAGGCTGGCCGCGGCGGCAAGCCAGCGCGCGTCCTCGCTCACGGCTTCGCTCACTGGCGCTGCGGGCCCTGCCGCCGATCGATCGTGGGGAGCGCGGCGCCTTCGGGAAGCTTCGGCTTGCCGATCCGTTCGGCTTCCGCCTTCGCGCGGGCCACCTCCTCGGCATCGGCTTCGCGCGCGATCTTGTCGACATCCATGCCGGACATGCGGCCGATGGTCTTGTAGATGTCGCGCACTTCCTTGTCGCGCCGGGCCTGTTCGGCCGCCCAGGCTTCCTTGCGCTTCTGGTTGGCGATGTTTTCCGCCATGATTTCAGCGTCCGTGCGGTGCGCGGGCAGGGTGGTGATATAAGTGATGCGCGGCGGCGGGTGCGGTCCCTTCGCTTCCTGCGTGCTCATCAGGTAGAACACACCGAAGGTGCAGGCGGCGGAAACCGCGGCGAAGCGCCAGCGGTTGTGCCCGGCCTGCTTCCAGACCTCCCGGAAATCCGCGACCATCCCGGTGGGATTGACGTCTTTCCAGTAACCCGAGCGTTTGAATAAAGCCATGGCCGCCATGTAGACCCTAACCGCTCCCAAGGCTACCCCAACGGGGTCCCATGGGGGTCTAGCGGGGGCCTAGCGGGGGGCCGGCACCCGGTTGCTTTGACCGGAAAACGACTCCCGGTTCGCGCGTTTATGACCGGGCCTAGCCGAACGGCACATAGAGCGACCTGCCTTGCGCCTTGAGCCAGCGGTTGGCTTCCTGGACCGATCCCTCGAACAGTTCCTTCAGGCAATGATGGAATGCCGGCGAATGATCGAAGTGGAGGAGGTGGGCGACCTCGTGCGCGACGACCGAGCGGCGAACCATGTCCGGCGCCATGATGAGCCGCCAGTTGATCCGGATCGTCCCGTCGGGCGCGCATGATCCCCAGCGGCTGCGGGCGTTGGAGAGGGCGAGCGGCGGCGCCGGCTTTCCGGCGCGGGCGCAATATTCGGCAAGGTCGGCGGCCAGCATCTCGCGCGCCTCGGCCTGCAGCCAGCGGGCGAGGCGCGGGACCAGCGAGCTTTCGGGGCCGCCGACGCGCAGGGCGCCCTGCGCCACCGCCGGCCGGCGCGGGGCCCCGGGATCGTGGGTCAGCAGCAGCGCCTGCCCCCGGAACGGCAGCGCGGCGCCATGGGCCAGCGGGGCTCGGGCGGGCAGGGCCTCCAGCTGCCGCGCCAGCCAGTCGCGGCGGGCCTGCGCGAAGGCGAGCGCTTCGGCGGTGCGGGTCCAGCGCGGGATCGAGATGCGCACTTCGCCGCCGTCGGGCGCGAGGCGCATGGTCAGGCGCCGGGCCCGGTCGAGCCGGCGGATCACCACCGGCAGGGCGCGCCCGGCAACCTCCACCGTGGGCAGGGCGTGGGGATCGCGGCGCAGCCAGTCGAGCATGGCCGTCAGCCGGGGTCCCGGGGACCGGCCCAGGGGACGCTTTCGTCGTCCACGAATTCGTCGTCGTCCTCTTCCCCATAGGGCCAGACGATATGGTGTTCGAGCGGCCCGGCAACGGTTTCGCTGATCGCCTTGCCGGCCACCGACATGCCGGCGCGGTGCACCGCCTCGCGGTCTCCGCAGATCAGGTAGTGCCATTCGGGCAGCGGATCGCCCTCGGCGCGCAGGCGATAGGCGCAGCTTGGCGGCAGCCAGGACAGCGAACCGGCGATCTCGGGAGTCAGCCGCAGGCAGTCGGGCACGAAGTTGCGGCGGTTGGCGTAGTCGCAGCAGCGCGCGGTCTTGAGGTCGAGCAGCTTGCAGGCGACGTTGGTGTGGAAGATCTCGCCGCTGTCGGCATCTTCCACCTTGTGCAGGCAGCATTGGCCGCAGCCGTCGCACAGCGCTTCCCACTCCGTGCGGCTGAGCGAACCGAGCGGGCGCTGCCAGAACGGCTGGCGGTGGTTCACTTCACCCATTTCGCCAGCTCGGCCGCCACTGCCGGCGGGCCCTTGTCGACCGGGAGCATGGCGATCGGCTTGCCGTCCGGGTCCATCAGGTAGGCGATGCGGCTGTGGTCCATCAGGTATCCGCCGGCGGTCTCCGCACCCTTGCCGTAATAGGCGGCGAAGGCGCCGGCGGCCTGCTTCACTTGCGCGGGCGTCCCGGTCAGGCCCAGCAGGCGCGGGCCGAAGGCGGCGGTCCACTCGCCGACCACCGCGGGGGTATCGCGCGCGGGATCGATGCTGATGAAGATCGGCTGGACTTTCGCGGCCAGCGCCGGGTGCGCCTTGTCGAACAGGTCGAAGCCGCGCATCATCGCCTGGACATCCAGCGGGCAGGCGTCGGGGCAGAAGGTATACCCGAAGTAGACGATGCGCCATCGGCCCTTGAACTGTTCCCAGGTGACGGCGGTGCCCTGCTTGTCCACCAGCGTGAAGGGGCCGCCGATCGCGGCGCCTTCCAGCGGCGGCGTTTCGGCCTGTCGCGCCGGCTGCTGGCAGGCGGCGAGCGCGAGGCCGAGGATGAGGCCGAAGGCACGCGGAACGAACCGATTGTGGAGGTAGGTCATGGCGCGCCGGTTCATGCTCTGCTAAACCGCCGGATGCAAGGGCATGGCTGGCGGAACCCGCGCAAACTGAAAGAGTTCGGAGGAATTTCAAGGTGTCGAAGATGATTGCCGGTACGAAACGGACCGGAAACAGGATGGCCATCCCGCGGGCGTTCCTGAAAGGCCTGGTCGGGAAGCTCGCGGTATCCGCGCTCGCGGCAGGGCTGCTGGTGTCGGCCCCGGCCCGGGCCGATTTCTCCGATGGCTACAAGTTCCTCGAATCCGTCAAGAAGAAGGAGGGCGAGAAGGTCGAGCAGGCGATCATGGATTCCGCCCAGATCATCAACTCGCGGGACGTGTCGACCGGCGAGACCGCGCTGCACATCGTCACCCAGCGGCGCGACCTGACCTGGCTCAATTATCTCGTGGGGCACGGCGCCAACGTGAACCAGTCGGACGATCACGGCCGCACTCCGTTGCAGCTGGCGGTCAACCTGGGCTGGCGCGAAGGCGCGGAGTTCCTCGTCGAGCATGGGGCGCGGACCAGCGCTTCGAACGACGCGGGCGAAACACCGCTGATTTCCGCCGTGCACCGGCATGACATGCAATTGATGAAAGTGCTGCTCCAGGCCGGCGCGGACCCGGACCGGGCGGACAATTCGGGCCGCAGCGCGCGCGACTACGCGAAACTGGAAGGGGACGGCAACAGCCTGGTTTCGGTGATCGAGACTTACGCCAGGAAGGATGCCGCCAAGTCCTCCAAGCCGACCTACGGCCCCGTGTTCTGACGGCGCGCACGATGGAGGAACCTGCCACCCCGCCGGCCACCCCCCCCGGCACGCTGGAAGCGCTGCGGCTGCAACTGGGCCCGGTCATCGCCGATGCCGCCGTGTTCGACGGCTGGAACACGAAAGCGGTCGCCCAGGCCGCCGCCGCGACGGGTGTAAACCGCGATCTGGCCGCCCTGGCCTTTCGCGACGGGCCGATGGCGATGATCGCCGCCTGGATCGGCCATGTCGACGCGCGAATGGCCGAAACCGCGCCGGCCGCCGCGCTTTCGGGCCTGCCGATCCGCGAGCGCATCCGCCGGCTGGTCATGGCGCGGCTCGATGCGGTCGCCGGGCGCGAGGAGGCGCTCACCCGGGCGCTCTCGATCATGGCGATGCCCCACAACCTCGCCGCCTCGGCGCGGCTGGGCTGGCGCAGCGCCGACGCCATGTGGCGCCTCGCCGGCGATACCGCGACCGACTACAACCACTACACCAAGCGCGCGATCCTGGCAGGCATCTACGCCGCGACGCTGCACGTCTTCGCCCGCGACACCAGCGACGGCAAGGCCGAGACCCGCGCATTCCTCGACCGCCGGATCGAAGGCGTGATGCGCTTCGAAAAAGCCAAGGCGCAACTGCTGCGCACCCCGGACGAACGCTTCAGCATGACCCGGCTGCTGGGAAGGCTGCGCTACCCGGCGCGGTGAGTTTTGGGGGCGGGTTTTCCAAACCAGAGCATCGTCCCAAAATCTGCGTCCCAAAATCTGCAAATCTGCCCCCTGCTTCGTCGCGAACCGCCGCAGGTGGTGCTGCAATCCAGGGCGGTTCGCGTCGCCCTGGATTGCTTCGGCGGCTTTGCCGCCTCGCAACGACAAAGGTAGAGGGGATGAGTCCGGTTCCGGAAGCCTCGGTATGAATTGGAGTCATGCCGACTGCCCCGAACCCGACGCCGCGATGAAGACTGCCTGTTGGGCGTCGAACGCGCGCTGGTAGGCGGGGCGTGCTTCGGCGCGAGCGAGGTAGGCGGCGAGGTTGGGATATTCCTCCAGCAGCTCCGATCCCTTCAACCTCAGCAGCACCGTCACCATCAGCAGGTCCCCGGCGCTGAATGCGCCATCGAGCCAGTCGGCGCTGCCGAGATGGTGGGAAAGCTGGCCGAGCCGGTTGCGGATGCTGTCCTCGAGAGCAAGCAGGCGCGGCGCGAACCAGGGCTTGTCGCTATCCAGTATCCTGACCAGGGCGTGGTCGAAGATCGGCGGCTCCACGGTGTTGAGCGCGGCGAACATCCATGCGATCGCGCGGGCCCGGGCATGGCCATCCTGCGGGAGCAGGCCCGGATGGCGCTCCGCGAGATGGAGCACGATGGCGCCCGATTCGAACAGGGCGAGATCGCCTTCCTCGTAAGTCGGGATCTGCCCGAAGGGATGAAGCGCCAGGTGCTCGGGTTGCTTCATCGTCTCGAACGAAAGCAGGCGGACATCGTAGGGCTGGCCCACTTCTTCGAGCGCCCAGCGGACGCGCATGTCGCGCGCCAGTCCCTTGCCGCGATCGGGCGAGCATTCGAAGGCGGTGATGATGGGGGTCATGGAATGGCTCCGGATGGTGGCGGGGCGCCCCGCAAGGCGGTCGTTTGGAAACGGGAAATCGCTGCGACGGGTTCCCGCCCGACCTGTCATCCCACATGCGTCCGGCGGCATCCACCCGCCAAATCTCCCGCGCCGCCGCGTGAACTTGCCCATGCGATTTGATCGCGGACAAAGACAGGTGTCCGGAGTTATTGCGAGCTAGTTGCAATTAACCTCGTAATCTGGCAGCGCAGCCGCATGACTCTCGATCTGCTTCCCTTCGGCCAGGGCGCCCGCATCGTCGCGGTGGACTGGGCCGCGCTCGTCCAGGAAGAGGCGCGCCGTTTGCGCGCGCTCGGGCTTGAGGAGGGGGCGAAAGTTTCGGTCGCGCATCGCGGCGTGCTGGGCGGCAGGGATCCGATCGCGATCACCGTGGGCCGCATGGTCGTGGCGGTGCGCCGCGCCCATGCCGCCGCCATGCAGGTGGAAGCGCTGTGAGCGAAGCATCCTTCCGATGAGCCGCCAGCGCAAGGTCGCCCTGGTCGGCAATCCCAACGCGGGCAAGAGCGCGCTGTTCAACGCGCTCACCGGCGCGCGCCAGAAGATCGCCAACTATCCCGGCGTCACCGTGGAGCGCAAGTCCGGCCGCTTCCAGCTGCCGACCGGCGAGCCGGTGGAGATGACCGACCTGCCGGGCGCCTATGGCCTCGATCCCACCAGCCCGGACGAGGAAGTGACGTCCAAGGTGATTCGCGGCGCCTTTCCGGGCGAGGCGGTGCCCGACGTGCTGGTGCTGGTGCTCGACGCCTCGAACCTGGAACAGCACCTCGTCTTCGCGCAGGAAGTGCTGGCGCTGGGCAAGCCGACGGTGGTGGCGCTCAACATGGTCGACCTGGCCGAGCGCGACGGGCTGGTGCTCGATCCCGCCGTGCTGGAGGAAGAACTGGGCGTGCGCGTCGTCCCGACCGTCGCGGTGCGCCGGCGCGGCCTTGCCGAACTGGGCGAGGCGATCGCCTCGGCCGAAACGCGCGAGCCGGGGCCCGGCCTGACCGAGCTCACCCAGACCGAGCGGCGCGTGGCCGCGCATGCCATGGCCGATGCGGCGATCCTGTCCGAATCGAAGCGCCACCGCCTGCATGCGCGGCTGGACCGCTTGCTGCTCGATCCGTGGCTGGGGCCAGTGATCCTGCTGGCGCTGCTTTTCGTGGTGTTCCAGGCGGTGTTCGCCTGGGCGACGCCGTTCGCCGACGCGCTCGATGCCGGCGTGGGCTGGCTGCACGATGCCGTGAAGGCGGCGCTCCCCGCCGGCCTCCCGCGCGACCTGATTACCGACGGCATCATCGCGGGCGTGGGTGCGGTGGTGGTGTTCCTGCCGCAGATCGTCATCCTCTTCGCCTTCATCCTGGCCATGGAGGCTTCGGGCTACATGGCCCGGGCCGCCTTCCTGATGGATCGGATGATGGCGAGCGTCGGCTTGTCCGGCCGCAGCTTCATTCCGCTGCTCTCCAGCTTCGCCTGCGCCATTCCCGGAATCATGGCGACGCGTTCGATCACCGATCCCAAGGATCGGCTGACGACGATCCTGATCGCGCCGATGATGACCTGTTCGGCGCGCCTGCCGGTCTACGCGGTCATCATCGCCGCCTTCATTCCCAACCGCAACGTCGGCGGCATCGGGGTGGGATTGCAGGGGCTGGTGCTGTTGGCGCTCTATGTCGCGGGCGTGCTGGGGGCGATGGTGGTGGCGCTGGTGCTGCGCCGTTCGGTGACCAAGGGTGAGGCCTCGGGCTTCATCATGGAACTGCCTAAATACCAGATGCCGCGGCTGAAAGACATGGCGATCGGCCTGTGGCAGCGCGCCTGGATATTCCTGCGCCGCGCCGGCACGATCATCTTCACCGTCACCGTGGTGCTGTGGATCCTGCTCAACTTCCCGCAGGCGAAACCGGGCGAGAGCCAGGTTGACGCCTCGATCGCCGGCCGCATCGCCAATGGCCTGGCCGTGGTGGTGGAGCCGATCGGCTTCAACCGCGACATGGCGCTCGCACTGATCCCGGCGATGGCCGCGCGCGAAGTGGCGGTCTCCTCGCTGGCGACGGTTTACGCGGTCGACGCTTCCGACAACGAGGACCGGCAGGCGGCGGAACTGGGCGACCAGCTGAAGCACCGCTGGACCCTGCCGATGGCGCTGGCCTTCCTGGCCTGGTTCGTGTTCGCCCCGCAGTGCATGTCGACCATCGCGGTGACCCGGCGCGAGACCAACGGCTGGAAATGGCCGGCCTTCATGCTCGCCTACTTGTTCGGCCTCGCCTATGCGGCGGCGGGGCTGACTTATTGGCTGGCGGTGGCGGCGGGGCTGTAAGGCCCGGGCGACGGATCGGGGTGGGGAAAACACCCCTTGTCAACTGGCCCCGGCCGGTCCCATTCGCTACCCCGAGCCCCAGATTCGAGCAGAAAGCGATTCCATCATGGCAGGCAGCGTCAACAAGGTCATTCTCGTCGGCAACCTGGGGGCCGATCCCGAGGTCAAGTCGTTCCAGAACGGCGGGCGCATCGCCAACTTGCGCATCGCGACGTCCGAAAGCTGGAAGGACCGCCAGACCGGCGAGCGCAAGGAACGCACCGAATGGCATAGCGTGGTGCTCCAGTCCGACGGCCTCGTCGGCGTGGCCGAGCGGTTCCTGCGCAAGGGCAGCAAGGTCTACATCGAAGGCCAGCTGCGCACGCGCAAGTGGCAGGACCAGAACGGCAACGACCGCTATACCACGGAAGTCTCGGTGGGCGGCATGGGCGGGGTGCTGACCATGCTGGACGGCGCGCCGGGCGGTGGTTCGCGTGGCGGCGCCAGTGGCGGTGGCGGCGGCTGGAACGACGGCGGCAGTGGCGGCGGCCGCTCGGGCGGACGGTCCGGCGACGACGACTGGGGCGGTGGCTCGTCGAGTGGCGGTTCATCGGGCGGCGGCTCTTCGGCGGGCGGCTTCGGCGACGATCTCGACGACGACATTCCGTTCTAATACCGGGCTGCGATGATTGGCGCGCATCGCCCTCCCCCGTAGGGGCAGGGGCGGAGAGTCGCGATCAACGGGCATTGATATCAGGCGATCGTACCAGGCCGGGCGGCCAAGTCCATTGGTCAGGTCGGGTGTCTGTCCACTTCTGGACGTATTATCGGGGAACCGGATGGGCCAGTACGGGTTGTCAAGCCTGTTGGCCCGCCTGGCGGGCTGTTGCGTGGAGGGTTCCGCACAATGCCTCAGCCGATCACTTCGCCCACCACCGCACCGCGTAGCGACCTGCTGGCGGCGCTTCGGCCTGCCGACCGCGCGCTGATCGAACATCGCTGCTCGGAGTGCGAGCTGGGGGCCGGCGAGGTGATCTACCGGCGGGGCGACGACGTCGAATACTGCTATTTCCCGAACGGTTCGGCGATGTGCTCGTTCTTCGTGGAACTCGATTGCGGGGCGGTCGTGGAAACCATCCCGATCGGGCGCGAAGGCGCGCTGGGCGGCGTGGTCAGCCAGGGCATGCTGCCCGCCTATGCCTGCGCCAAGGTGCTGCACCAGGGCCGCTTCCAGCGCATCGCCGCCGGTGATCTCGAAGAGGCCAAGCGCGGGTCCCCGACGATAGCCAACCTGTTCGCGCGTTATGCCGACTGCATGATGGCGCAGGTCTTCCAGTCGATCGCTTGCAACGCCGTGCACACCATCGAGCAGCGCGCCGCCAAGTGGCTGGGCCTCGCCGTCGACCGGATCGGCCGCAACGACGTGACGATGACGCAGGAACAGCTCGCCTCGATCATGGGCATCGGCCGCAGCTATGCCAGCCGGGTGCTGCAGCGTTTCAAGCATGACGGCCTGGTGCGCACCCGGCGCGGCCGCATCGAGGTGCTCGACCGCGAGGCCCTGCACCGGCGGGCGTGCACCTGCAACGATCGCGTCTCCGCGCACTTCCACAAGGTGCTGGGCGGGGTCTATTCGGCCGAACCCTAGGCCGGCCCCCCCAACCTGCCGATGTCCCGGACTCGTCACGGTACTGCCATCGCAATGTCACCGGACTTGCGCGCGATTGCCATGAAGAGGCCCTAGCTACCGGTCCCGCGATACAACGAGCGGGGCGACATCATGACCGACATACTTTCGACCAACGGCTATTCCGACGGCGACGTGGATACCAACCAGACCACGGCGGTCTCGCTCGAGACGCTGGCGGCGGCACGGTACTCGCGGCGCCAGACCCTGTTTCGCGGCGCCGGAGCCACCACCATGGCCGTGCTGGGCACCAGCCTGCTGGCGGCCTGTGGCGATGGCGGCAGCGAATCGAGCGTGCAGGTTTCCGCCGGCGCCAGCGTGGCCACCAGCGCCGGGCGCGTGGTGACGCTGGCCGGCTCTCCGGCAGACGGCTATGCCGGCTTCAGCACCGGCTGGACCCAGACCGCCGGACCCGACGTCGAACTGAGCGGCAGCGGCAGCACCGTCAGCTTCATCGCCCCGGCGGTTGCCGCGGCGACCGACCTGACTTTCCAGTTCTCGGCGAAATCGGTCCTCGGCGAGGTCCGGACGGCAACCACGACCGTGCGTGTCTCGCCCGCGGTGCTCGGCTTCGTGGCGGTGGCCAAGAACCTTTCCGATATCGTGACCGTTCCCGCCGGCTACTCCGTCACCGTCATGACGCGCCTGGGCGATCCGCTGGCTGCCGGCATCTCCGCCTATGCCAACGACGGCAGCGATACCGACTTCGCCCACCGCATCGGCGATCACGGCGATGCATTGCACTTCTTCGGCCTGTCGGCGGCGGGCGCCCGCGACGACGCGAGTTCGACGCGCGGCCTGATGGTGCAGAATCACGAGAACCTGAGCGTGCAATACCTGCATACCAATGGCCCGACCAATGTTTCCACCGGCCCGCGCCCCGAAGCCGAAGCGGTCAAGGAGATCGAGGCGCACGGCGTTTCGGTGTGCGAATATGCCGATGCCGGTAACCGCAAGTGGTCCTATGTGCAGAACAGCAGCTTCAACCGCCGCATCACGCCCAATACGCCGATGACGTTCAAGGGCCCGGCGGCGGGCTCGGCGGCACTCGTCACCGCCTATTCGACGAACGGCACGGCGGGACGCGGCACCATCAACAACTGCGCCAACGGCTTCACCCCCTGGGGGACCAATCTCACCTGCGAGGAGAACTGGGCGGGCTATTTCCGCCGTGATGCCAGCGATGCCACGGCGCGCAGCGCCCGCGAACTGACCGCGCTCGGTCGCTACGGCGTCACCAGCAAGACCGGCAACTACGCCTGGTCGACGGTAGCCTCCACCAATACCATGTTCACCCGCTGGAACGCCAGCGTGATCGGCGCCAGCGCTGCCGACGATTTCCGCAACGAGCCCAACCAGTACGGCTGGGTGGTGGAGATCGACCCCTACAATCCCGCCTCGACCCCGCGCAAGCGCACCGCGCTCGGCAGGTTCGGCCACGAAGGCGCTTTCGTGCGGATCGCCGTGGGCCAGAATGTCGGCATCTACATGGGCGACGATTCGCGGCGGGAATATCTCTACAAGTACGTCTCCGCGTCGACTTACCAATCGACGGATGCCCATCCGGCGGATGCCCTCGCGATGGGCGACAAGTACCTGGACAAGGGCACGCTCTATGTCGCCAGGTTCAACGCCGATGGCACCGGGGAGTGGAAGCCGCTGATCTTCGGCAAAGTGCCCAATCGTCCGGCGAGCGGCACCGCGCCCGAATATGTCTTCGCCGACCAGGCCGACATCCTCGTCAATACGCGCCTTGCCGGCGATGCGCTGGGCGCGACTCCGATGGATCGCCCGGAATGGACCGCGGGCAACCCGGTCACCGGCGAGATCTACCTGACGCTGACCAACAACAGCGCCTCGGGGCGGCCGCTGAGCGGCACCGACGCGGCTAACCCGCGTCACTACAACGACCCGAAGGGCACTTCCGCGCAGTACGGCAACCCCAACGGCCACATCATCCGCCTGCGCGAGGATGGCGACACCACCTCGGCCACCACGTTCAAGTGGGATATCTACGTGTTCGGCGCGGACGCGACCGATTATCCGGCCGATGCCAATGTCAACATTTCCGGCCTTACCAACGACAACGACTTCTCGAGCCCGGACGGCCTGTATTTCTCGCGCGATACCAATCCGGCCGGGCAGATCAATCCGGTGCTGTGGATCCAGACCGACGACGGCGCCCTGACCGACCGCACCAACTGCATGATGCTCGCGGCGCTTCCGGGTCATCTGGGTGACGGCGGAGCGAAATCGATCACCAACAAGGACTCGACCGGGGCGACCGCAACCCAGGCGACCATCGCAGGCGCTGCAGCCACCGCCGCCAATCTGCGCCGCTTTCTCGTCGGTCCGGCCCAGTGCGAGATCACCGGCATCGACATGACGCCGGACGGACGCACGCTGTTCGTCGGTATCCAGCACCCGGGCGAGGACGGCACTGCGGCCGCGCCCGCCAGCCACTGGCCCGATAGCCAGGCCGGCACGGCGGCGGCGGCGGTCCGCCCGCGCTCGGCGATCGTCGCGATCACCAAGGACGACGGCGGCGTGATCGCGCTCTGAGGCGGGCACCCGAAGGTTGAGGGAGAAAGTTCGGGGGAGGGACGCGCGAGCCATCCCCCGGACGATTCCGGCCGGCCTTGCGCATCGCGGCTTCGCTCGTCGCGGAATTGATCCAGATCGTTGTGCGGTGCCGATGGGCGGAGCAGCCTGCGGGAATGACCCAGACTCTCACCCTTACCCTCAACGGCGCCGCACGGACGGTGACGGGATCGTGCCACGAATTCCTGCTCGGCAAATGCCGGGTCCTGGTCGATTGCGGGATGTTCCAGGGCTCGCGTACCCTGGAACGGCTTAACGCCGAGCCTTTCGAATTCGATCCCCGTGCTGTCGACGCGGTAATCCTCACCCATGCGCATATCGACCATTCGGGGCTGCTGCCGCGCCTCGCCGCCGACGGGTTCAATGGTCCGATCTGGTGTACGCGGCCGACGGCTGATCTTCTTGAATATATGCTGGCCGATGCCGGGCGGATCCAGGAGGCGGACACCGCCCGCCGCAACCGGCGGCGCGATCGCGCCGGCGAGGAGGCGTTCCAGCCGCTCTATACTGAGGCCGATGCGCTCGCCGCCTGGGGCATGTGCCGTCCGGTGGAACTGGAGGAATGGTTCGAGCCCGCGCCCGGGTTTCGCGTGCGGCTGTGGAATGCGGGCCACATTCTCGGCTCGGCCTCGATCGAGATCGAGGCGGGTGGGACGCGGGTCATGTGTTCCGGCGATCTGGGGCCCGACAACAAGGCCTTCCACCCTGATCCGGAAGGCCCCGCCGGTTTCGATCACGTCCTATGCGAGAGTACTTATGGCGACCGGCCAAGGGAGCCGGTGACATTGGCCGCCCGGCGCAAGCTGCTCGAAGCGGAGATTCGCGGCGCGCTCGAACGCGGCGGCAACCTCGTGATTCCCAGTTTCGCGCTCGAACGCACGCAGGAACTGCTGCTCGATATAGTTCAGCTTCTGCGCGCGAAGGCTATCCCGCCTGTTCCAGTGTTCATCGATTCGCCGCTCGCGAGCCGCGCCACCGAGGTGTTCAAGCGCCATTCCGCAGAACTGGAGGATTTGAACGGAGCGGGCGTCTTCGATCATCCGCAGGTTCATTTCGTGGAGAGCGTGCAGGAATCGATGCGGCTCAACGCGGTAAGCGGCGCGATCATCCTTGCCGCCTCAGGCATGTGCGAAGGCGGCCGCATTCGCCACCACCTCGTCCACAACCTCCATCGCCGCGAATCGACGGTGCTGTTCGTCGGTTATCAGGCGGCGGGAACGCTGGGTCGCGTTATCCTCGACGGCGCCGGGCAAGTGCGCATTTCCGGGCAGGACGTGCGCGTGCGGGCGGCGATCCGGCGGATCGATTCCTACTCCGCCCATGCCGACCAGGGCGAACTGCTCGATTGGATCGCGGCGCGCGCGCCGATCCACGGCAGCCTGATCCTGGTCCACGGCGAGGAAGCCGCGCTGGAGGCGATGCGCCGGCTCGCGCCGGCCCGCGCGCCCGGCGCGGCGATGATCGTCCCCGAAATCGGCGAGTGCTGGGAACTGCCCGCCGGAGCTCCGCCGCGGCGCCTGAAGACCGGCCGCGAGGGACCGGCCTCTGCCACCGGGCGCGACTGGCAGAACGCCTATGCGGAATTCGTCACCGGCCTCAAGCGCGAGCTGACTCGCATCGAGGGCGAGAAGGCGCGCGCGGAGGCATTGGCACGGATGCGCGAGGTGTTGGAAAGCTATGCGACCAGTCGTGCGAACAAGGCCCGCTCGCCATCCGGGAAGCGATGATCCGCATTCTTGGTAAATCCATGCCGGGAGGGGCGGTGCATCCGTGCCTCCGTTTCCGGATGACGCGGCAGGATTCCGCTTGCAACGATGATGCGTGCAGGGTTTAAGACGCAGCCATCCCGCCGATTCGTTCCTGGCCGGATAGAAACGCGGGGCTGATCCCGTTGCGGGAATCGGTGTGCGGTGCCATTCCGGGCTTTGCCTGGCAGGCTTCGACCCTTGAAATTTCAAACGTTTGTTGCGGCGTCCCGGAGATAGTTCCGTTTTGGACGAAAAAACTTCTCAAGTGGACTGAGTTAGGGATTAATCCATACCGGAAACTTCCGTACTCTCTGGGTATGGAAAACTATCGCGCCATCGCCGTCATAGAGAGCAACTACCAGAAGAGGGCAAAGATCAACAATGCTCTTTTTGATGGAAGTTATCATATAGAGCCCTATGAGGAGATCGAAGAATTCGTTGCCGAAGGAAGGGCGGAATTCATCGTATTGCTAAATGACGATGGCGATAACCTTGATCGGCTGTTGGCGATGATGCATCGCAAGGCCCTTTGGTTCCCGATCATTCTTTATTCCGAAACGCCGTCTCTGGATAAGATCGTTTCCGCGATGCTCAAGGGGGGCATCGGCTATATCGACAAGCTGCCGGATCTTGAAAGCGTGATGGGCGTGATCGGTTCGAATCAGGAAGAACGGCTCAAGCTGATCGAAACCGGGCGTGCGAAAGCGGAAGCTCGGTCCAAATTGGTGCTTCTTACCAAGCGGGAGCGGGAAGTGCTGAAGTACATGTCCGCAGGCATGTCGAACAAGATCATCGGGATGAAGCTGGGGATCAGCCCGCGCACGGTCGAGATTCATCGGGCGAACATGATCTCGAAGCTGGAATCGGACTCCACGAACGAGGCGCTGCGGCTTGCGGCCTACGCCGACATTTGAATAGACTCGGCCGATTTTCTGGAAGGGGAACCTATTTCAGTCGATCCGGTCAATTTGCTTCGCCGTTTCTTCTGATTTTGATCTGGGAAATTGTGTCGGCCAGAATAATTTCTTTGGCCTCGTTATACTCGCTGGTTCCGTGATTCAACTTGCCCAGCCTCGAAAGGCTGTACTTCTTCTTGTTCATCGTCAAGAAGCATTTGTCGTAGAATATCTCGACCATCTTCCTGAGCGCCAGATCCGTAAGCTGGATGTAGACGCGACGCGAATCGTCCTTGTCCCGGTATCGGCGAACCAGATTCTCCCGTTCCAGTAATGCAATCCAGCGCAGTGCCGTCGTTTGCGGCACTTGCGCGCCGATGCAGGCGCTGGTGGTCTGTATTTTCGCCGTTCTCAATTCCGCTATGAACAGATCGAGCAGGATATCCCACGTCGGCTCGCCGAACAGTTGCTGCATGCCGAAGACTTTTTCTCTATGCCTTCGCATGTTGTAGGTATCGACCGCGGTTTCCAGCCAGTCTTCGATCGTGGGCGTGGAAGGTATATCGTCGGAATCGTCCTCATATATTTCACTCATCTCCATCCTGGAGATCAGCGAATTGAGTTCGTCGGCGAGGATTTTCATTCTTTTGGTAGGCATGGCGTTATCTTTCGCGACTTCGCTCATCGCTACGCACTTTCCCTCTCCCTGCAGCCTCGCGCTGCCGGCCTGCGTATCGCGGCGTTGATCGATGGTTGGCTGCGACGTGGCGAAAGTCAATCGCATGACACCCCTGTAATGCTGTGTTGTCTTGGGGTTATCTCGCTGGGATTGACGATGCTCTCCATACGTGAAATCACTTATCGGTTTACCGAAAGAATCGCGTGATTCCGACCGCTGCTATCCGGCCCGCCTTGGCCCCGTGCCGCCGGTGCTGCGCTCTTGTCGCGCACCGCGTCGCGGTTTCCGCAGGCGAGTGCGTGCGAGGCTCGTTCCGTGCCGATCCGCTTCGCGCTTGACGCTGCCCTCGGGATCGCCTAAGCGCGCCCATCCTTCGCGGGTCCGCCCCGGAGGAGCGACATAGAGCTGAACGATGCCGCATCGGTACTTCCGGGCGAAGTAACAGGCGGCAAAGTAATCCGGTGTTCGTGAACCGGGTGGAGTGTTTTTCGGCTCACGTCTGCGGTCTGGTGCCGCGCTTGCTCGCCGTGTTTCCGCCTGCGCGGGAATGACGAAGGCGAGAAGCGGGGTTTTCCGTTCCGCTTTCGTGATCCCCATTTTCCTCCATTCCTTCAGGACGACGGACCCGATGACCCGGGGTGCGACGGGTCCGTCCCGTGGCTTGCCCGCTCGCGGTGCGGGCCGGATCCATCGCACTCCCATTTGAAAGAAGAGTATAGATGCCCACGATCAACCAGCTGGTCCGCAAGGGCCGCGAGCCGCAGAAGGCCAAGTCGAAGGTCCCGGCGATGGAGCAGAACCCGCAGAAGCGCGGCGTCTGCACCCGCGTCTACACTACGACCCCGAAGAAGCCGAACTCGGCGCTTCGCAAGGTCGCCAAGGTGCGCCTGACCAACAGCCGCGAAGTCATTACCTATATCCCGGGCGAGGGCCACAACCTGCAGGAGCACTCGGTGGTGCTCATCCGCGGCGGCCGCGTGCGCGACCTTCCCGGCGTGCGCTATCACATCCTGCGCGGCGTGCTCGACACGCAGGGCGTCAAGGATCGCAAGCAGTCGCGCTCGAAGTACGGCGCCAAGCGTCCGAAGTGACCCGTCCGGGGACGGATCGTCCTGAAGGGATCGCCACGAGTGATCCTGTCCAGGATGCACCCGCCCCAGGCCCAGAGGTCGATTTGATTTACTGAGGTCCGCCCCGAATGCCCGATTGATCCTGAAACGAGTTCAGGGCGAGGGCAGGGGTAAGGACGGAAGCACAAGGAAACACAAGCGATGTCACGTCGTCGTCGTCCCGAGAAGCGGGAAATTCTGCCGGACCCGAAGTTTGGAGATCAGACCCTGTCGAAGTTCATGAACAACCTCATGCTCGACGGCAAGAAGTCGGTTGCCGAAAGCATCGTCTACGGTGCGCTCGACACCATGGAAACGCGCGCCAAGGCCGATCCGGTCCAGCTGTTCCACGATGCGCTCAACAATGTGAAGCCGCAGATCGAGGTTCGCTCGCGGCGCGTCGGCGGCGCGACCTACCAGGTCCCCGTCGAGGTCCGTCCCGAGCGCGCCCAGGCGCTGGCCATCCGCTGGCTTATCACGGCCGCGCGCAACCGGCCCGAGACCACCATGTCGGCGCGCCTTTCGGGTGAGCTGCTCGATGCCGCGAACAATCGCGGCAATGCGGTCAAGAAGCGCGAGGACACGCACCGCATGGCGGACGCGAACCGCGCTTTCTCGCACTATCGCTGGTAATTCGGCACCTTGGCGCCTGGAGGACGGCTTGCCGTCATCCGGGCGACACACTTTCAATCAATGGGGCGGAAGCCTATCTAAAGGTCGGCTTCCCACTCCAATCACCCCAAGGAAAGACCCATGGCACGCAGCCATCCGCTCTCGATGTACCGCAATATCGGTATCATGGCGCACATCGACGCCGGCAAGACCACGACGACCGAGCGCATCCTCTATTACACCGGCAAGTCCTACAAGATCGGCGAAGTGCATGACGGCGCCGCGACCATGGACTGGATGGAGCAGGAGCAGGAACGCGGCATCACCATCACCTCGGCCGCGACGACCTGCTTCTGGGGCGATCATCGCATCAACATCATCGACACCCCCGGTCACGTCGACTTCACCATCGAGGTCGAGCGTTCGCTGCGCGTGCTCGACGGCGCGGTGGCCTGCTTCGATGGTGTCGCGGGCGTGGAGCCGCAGTCGGAGACCGTGTGGCGCCAGGCCGACAAGTACGGCGTGCCGCGCATGTGCTTCATCAACAAGCTCGACCGCACCGGCGCCAACTTCAAATACTGCGTGCAGTCGATCATCGACCGCCTCGGCGCGACGCCGGCGGTGCTCTACCTGCCCATCGGCATCGAATCCGACCTCAAGGGTCTCGTGGACCTCGTCGAGAACCGCGCGATCATCTGGAAGGACGAATCGCTGGGCGCCGAGTTCTTCTACGAAGAAGTCCCGGCCGACATGGTTGACGAAGCGGCCGAATATCGCCTGAAGCTCATCGAACTCGCCGTCGAGCAGGACGACGACGCGATGGAAGCCTATCTCGAAGGCAACGAGCCCGACGTGGCGACGCTCAAGGCGCTGATCCGCAAGGGTACGCTGGGCCACGCGTTCGTTCCGGTGGTCTGCGGCTCGGCGTTCAAGAACAAGGGCGTGCAGCCGCTGCTCGACGCCGTCGTCGACTATCTGCCCTCGCCGCTCGACATCGAGGACGTCCAGGGCGTCAAGGTCGACAGCGACGAGAAGGACAGCCGTCCGCCTTCGGACGAGGCGCCGTTCAGCGCGCTCGCGTTCAAGGTCATGAACGATCCCTTCGTCGGCTCGCTCACCTTCATCCGCATCTATTCGGGCACGCTGTCGAAGGGCACTTACCTGAACTCGGTGAAGCAGAAGAAGGAAAAGGTCGGCCGCATCCTCGAGATGCATGCCAACGACCGCAAGGACATCGACGAAGCCTTCGCGGGCGACATCGTCGCGCTGGCCGGCATGAAGGAAACCACCACGGGCGATACGCTCTGCGCCGAACGCGCGCCGATCGTGCTCGAGCGGATGGAATTCCCCGAGCCGGTCATCGAACTCTCGGTGGAGCCCAAGACCAAGGCCGACCAGGAGAAGATGGGCGTCGCGCTCAACCGTCTCTCGGCGGAGGACCCTTCGTTCCGCGTCAGCACCGATCACGAATCCGGTCAGACCATCATCAAGGGTATGGGCGAGCTTCACCTCGACATCATCGTCGATCGCATGCGCCGCGAGTTCAAGGTCGAGGCCAATGTCGGCGCGCCGCAGGTGGCCTATCGCGAATACCTCGCGAAGCCGGTCGACATCGACTACACCCACAAGAAGCAGTCGGGCGGCACCGGCCAGTTCGGCCGCGTGAAGGTGAAGGTCGCGCCGGGCGAGCGTGGCTCGGGCATCATCTTCAAGGATGAGATCAAGGGCGGCAATATTCCGAAGGAATACATCCCCGCGATTGAGAAGGGCATGCGCGAAACCGCGGCCTCGGGCTCGCTGGTCGGCTTCCCGATCATCGACTTCGAGATCCTGCTCTATGACGGTTCGTACCACGACGTCGACTCGTCCGCCCTGGCGTTCGAAATCGCCGGTCGCGGCGCGATGCGCGAAGTCGCCCAGAAGGCCGGCATCAAGCTGCTCGAACCGATCATGAAGGTCGAGGTCGTCACACCGGAAGAGTTCATGGGTGACGTCATCGGCGACATGAACAGCCGCCGCGGCCAGATCCAGGGCACCGACAGCCGGGGCAATGCCCAGGTCGTGGAGGCCATGGTGCCGCTGGCGAACATGTTCGGCTACGTGAACCAGCTGCGCTCGTTCACACAGGGCCGTGCCAACTACTCGATGTTCTTCTCCCACTACGATGAGGTTCCGGCGAACGTCGCGGCCGAAGTGAAGGAGAAGCTTGCCTGAGGGCAAGAATGGTTCTAGGGGCGGCGCCTGATTCAGCGGGCGCCGCCACACTATCCGCAGACTCAAGATCAAGACGAAAGAAGGTTTGAAAGATGGCGAAGGCAAAATTCGAGCGGAACAAGCCGCACTGCAACATCGGCACCATCGGTCACGTCGACCACGGCAAGACCACCCTGACGGCTGCCATCACCAAGGTCATGGCCGAGACGTTCGGCGGTGAAGCGGTCGACTTCGCCAACATCGACAAGGCGCCCGAAGAGCGCGAGCGCGGCATCACCATCTCGACCGCCCACGTCGAGTACGAGACCGAAGCCCGCCACTACGCGCACGTCGACTGCCCCGGCCACGCTGACTACGTGAAGAACATGATTACCGGCGCGGCCCAGATGGACGGCGCCATCCTGGTCGTGAACGCTGCTGACGGCCCGATGCCGCAGACCCGCGAGCACATCCTGCTCGCCCGCCAGGTCGGCGTGCCGCAGCTGGTCGTGTACATGAACAAGGTCGACCAGGTCGACGACGAAGAGCTGCTCGAGCTCGTCGAGCTCGAAGTGCGCGAGCTGCTTTCTTCTTACGACTTCCCGGGCGACGACATCCCGATCGTCAAGGGTTCGGCTCTCGCCGCCCTTGAAGGCCGTGACGACGAGATCGGCAAGAACTCGATCCTCGAGCTGATGAAGGCCGTGGACGATTTCATCCCGCAGCCGCCGCGCCCGACCGACAAGCCCTTCCTGATGCCGGTCGAGGACGTGTTCTCGATCTCGGGTCGCGGCACAGTCGTCACCGGCCGCGTCGAGACCGGCATCGTCAAGGTTGGCGACGAAGTCGAGGTGATCGGTCTCCGCAACACCCAGAAGACCGTCGTCACCGGCGTCGAGATGTTCCGCAAGCTGCTCGACCAGGGCATGGCCGGCGACAACATCGGCGCGCTGGTCCGTGGCCTGAAGCGTGAAGACGTGGAGCGCGGCCAGGTTCTGGCCAAGCCGGGTTCGGTCACGCCGCACACCGACTTCGACGCGGAAGTCTACGTGCTGTCGAAGGACGAAGGTGGCCGTCACACGCCGTTCTTCGCCAACTACCGCCCGCAGTTCTACTTCCGCACCACTGACGTGACCGGTGAGGTCGTCCTTCCCGAGGGCACCGAGATGGTCATGCCGGGCGACAACGTCACCATCGGTGTCAAGCTGATCGCGCCGATCGCCATGGATGACGGTCTGCGCTTCGCCATTCGCGAAGGCGGACGTACCGTTGGTTCGGGGGTTGTCAGCAAGATCACGAAGTAATATAGGCCGCGCACCGCGAGGGAGATTCGCTCTTCCTCGCGGGCAGGTTTCGAGTTGGTCGCCCCGTTCTCCCGGTTAATGGAGAGCATGGGGCGATTGCTTTTTTTGAACGCTCTTTCTCATCGGTAGTTGGACATGGAAGCTCAGAACATTCGCATTCGCCTCAAGGCGTTTGACCATCGCGTACTCGACCAGGCCACTGGCGAGATCGCCGACACCGCCCGCCGCACCGGCGCGCTGATTCGGGGCCCCATTCCGCTTCCGACGAAGATTGAAAAGTTCTGCGTGAACCGCGGTCCGCACATCGACAAGAAGTCGCGTGAGCAATTCGAGGTTCGCACCTACAAGCGGCTGCTCGACATCGTGCAGCCCAACGCCGCCACTGTCGACGCGCTGATGAAGCTCGATCTGGCTGCCGGCGTGAACGTCGAGATCAAGCTCGCCTGAGCGAGCAATCGGATGTCGGAAGTCGGATATCGGAAATGCATATTTCCTGATGTCTGATCGCTGATTTCCGACATCTGACATGGGATACCTCTGGGGCGCACGCCTCAGGCATGCGTCCCCCGTCTCGCTTCCCACCAGCGCTTTTCGCGCAATCGGGAAGCACCCAGCCCGGACGGGGCTCGCATCACAATTTGGGTTGGACACGCCTGTCGGGATGGTCCCGTGCAGGCCTCTGTTGAAGGAGTAAGGTCATGCGTACCGGCGTGATCGCCAAGAAAGTCGGGATGACCCGCCTGTTCCAGGAGGACGGTCGGCACGTGCCCGTCACCGTCCTGGCGCTGGAAGATTGCCAGGTGGTTTCGGTCCGCACCGAGGAACGTGACGGCTACGTCGCGGTCCAGCTCGGTGCCGGCGAAGCCAAGCAGAAGAATGTCGCCAAGCCGCAGCGCGAACACTTCGCCAAGGCTGAAGTGCCGCTCAAGGCCCGTGTCGCCGAATTCCGCGTCGCCGACGACGCGCTGCTCGACGTCGGTGCCACCATTGCCGCCTCGCACTTCGTGCCGGGCCAGCTGGTGGATGTTGCCGGCCACACCCAGGGCAAGGGCTTCCAGGGCGCCATGCGGCGCTGGGGCTTCGGGGGCATGCGCGCCACCCACGGCGTGTCGATCTCTCACCGTGCCCACGGTTCGACCGGCAACCGCCAGGATCCCGGCAAGGTCTTCAAGAACAAGAAGATGGCCGGCCACATGGGCGACCGTCAGCGCACCCAGCAGAACCTCGAGATCGTCCGGGTGGACGATGAGCGCGGCCTGATCTTCGTCAAGGGTTCGGTCCCGGGCTCGAAGAACGCCTGGCTCACCGTTTCGGACGCCGTCAAGGTGGCCCGTCACGCCGAGGCTCCGTATCCCGCCGGCCTGAAGCAGGCCGCGAACACCAACGAACCGGTTGTTGCCGATACGCCTGCGGAAGAGACCGCGGCGCCGGAAGCGACCGAAGGCCAGGAGGGCTAAATCGTGAAGGTCCAAGTCCTCAACCTCGACGGTTCGGTCGCCGCCGGCGACATCGAATTGTCCGATGACGTATTCGGCCTCGAGCCGCGTGCGGACATTCTGCACCGTGTCGTCACCTGGCAGCTTGAAAGCCGTCGCGGCATCGCCCGCGCCACGCGCGAGCGTTCCGACGTTGCCCGCACCGGCAAGAAGTTCGGCCGCCAGAAGGGCGGCGGCACCGCCCGTCACGGCGACCGTGCCGCGCCCGTCTTCATCGGCGGCGGCAAGGCTCACGGTGCGCGTCGCCGCGAGTTCAACGTTTCGCTGAACAAGAAGATTCGCGCGCTCGGTCTCAAGATGGCGCTGTCTTCCAAGGCCCAGGGCGGTCTCGTCGTCGTCGACTCGCTGGACGTCGCCGACGGCAAGACCAAGGCGCTGGCCGGCCAGCTCGCCAAGGCGGGCTTCGGCCGGAAGGTGCTCGTCGTGGATGGTGAGCAGGTCAACGAGGGCTTCGCCCGCGCGGCCCGCAACATTGTCGGCGTCAACGTGCTGCCCGCCATCGGCGCCAATGTCTACGACATCCTGAAGCATGATACGCTGGTGCTGACGCGCGCCGCTGTCGAGAAGCTGGAGGCGCGTTTCAATGGCTAAGAGCAACGTGGACATCCGTCATTACGACGTGATCCTCTCGCCGCACATCACCGAGAAGTCGACCATGCTCTCCGAGCACAACGCGGTCGTCTTCAAGGTTGCCGGCGATGCGAGCAAGCCCGAGATCAAGGCCGCCGTGGAGGCGCTGTTCGACGTCAAGGTTACCGGCGTCAACACCCTGGTCAGCAAGGGCAAGACCAAGCGCTGGCGCGGTAAGGCTTACCGTCGCAGCGACGTGAAGAAGGCGATCGTCACGCTGGCCGAAGGCCAGTCGATTGACGTGACCGAAGGCGTGCGGGGCTGATCCGATGGCACTGAAGAACTATAACCCGACCAGTCCTGCCCGTCGCGGCCTGGTCCTCGTCGACAAGTCGTCGCTCTGGAAGGGCAAGCCCGTCAAGGCGCTGACCGAGGGCAAGAGCAAGACCGGCGGCCGCAACAACAAGGGCCATGTCACCTCGCGCGGCATCGCCGGCGGCCACAAGCAGAAGTACCGCTTCATCGACTTCAAGCGTCGCAAGTGGGATATGGAAGCCACGGTCGAGCGCATCGAGTACGACCCGAACCGCACCGCCTTCATCGCCTTGGTGAAGTACACGGATGGCGAGCTGACCTATATCCTGGCGCCGCAGCGCCTGGCCGTGGGCGACGTGGTCGTCGCTGGCGAAAAGACCGACGTGAAGCCCGGCAACGCGATGCTCCTGTCGCAGATGCCGGTCGGCACGATCTGCCACAACGTCGAGATGAAGCCCGGCAAGGGCGGCCAGATCGCCCGTTCGGCCGGCACTTACGTGCAGGTCGTCGGCCGTGACCGCGGCATGGTCATCGTTCGCCTCAACTCGGGCGAGCAGCGCTACCTGCGCGGCGATTGCATGGGCACCGTGGGCGCCGTGTCGAACCCCGACAACGCCAACCAGACCCTCGCCAAGGCGGGCCGGAACCGCTGGCTGGGCCGTCGTCCGCTGACTCGTGGTGTTGCCAAGAACCCGGTCGACCACCCGCACGGCGGCGGTGAAGGCCGCACTTCGGGCGGCCGTCACCCGGTTACCCCGTGGGGCAAGCCGACCAAGGGCGCCCGCACTCGCAACAACAAGCAGACGGACAAGATGATTATCCGTTCGCGCCACGCCAAGAAGAAGAGGTAAGACACGATGGCACGTTCCGTCTGGAAAGGCCCCTTTGTCGACCTGCACCTTCTCAAGAAGGCCGAGGTTGCGCAGGATGCCGGAAACCGCTCTGGCCCGATCAAGACCTGGTCGCGTCGTTCCACCATTCTCCCGCAGTTCGTCGGGCTGACCTTCAGCGTCTACAACGGCAAGAAGTTCATCCCGGTCTCGGTCAACGAGGACATGGTCGGCCACAAGCTCGGCGAGTTCGCGCCCACGCGCAGCTTCCCCGGCCACGCCGCCGACAAGAAGGGCAAGCGCTAATGGGCAAGGCAGCAGCACCCCGCCGCGTAGGCGAGAACGAGGCTCTGGCCGTCGGCACCACGATCCGTGGTTCGGCGCAGAAGCTCAATCTCGTCGCCGGCCTGATCCGCGGCAAGCGGGCCGAGGAAGCGATGAACATCCTCGCCTTCTCCAAGAAGGCGATGGCGGCCGAAGCACGCAAGATTCTCGCTTCGGCGATTGCCAATGCGGAAAACAACCACAACCTCGACGTCGACGCGCTCGTCGTTGCCGAGGCTTCGGTTGGCAAGTCGATCACCATGAAGCGCTTCCATGCCCGTGGCCGCGGCAAGTCCACCCGGATCCTGAAGCCCTTCTCACGGCTGCGGATCGTCGTTCGCGAAGTCGAGGAGGCCTGATCCATGGGTCATAAAACCAATCCGATCGGTCTGCGCCTGCAGATCAACCGTACCTGGGACAGCCGCTGGTTCGCGGAAGGCCGGGACTACGGCAAGCTGCTTGAGGAAGACCTCAAGATCCGCAAGTTCATCATCGAGACCCTGCCGCAGGCGGCGATCTCGAAAGTGGTGATCGAGCGTCCGGCCAAGCTGTGCCGCGTGTCGATCTACGCGGCCCGGCCCGGCGTTATCATCGGCAAGAAGGGCGCCGACATCGAGAAGCTGCGCAAGCAGCTTTCGGCGATGACCGGAAGCGAAGTGAAGCTGAACATCGTCGAGATCCGCAAGCCGGAAATCGACGCCAAGCTCGTCGCGCAGGGCATTGCCGATCAGCTGGTGCGCCGCGTGGCGTTCCGCCGTGCGATGAAGCGCGCGATGCAGTCCGCGATGCGTCTGGGCGCCGAAGGCGTCAAGATCATGTGCGGCGGTCGTCTGGGCGGCGCGGAAATCGCGCGCGTCGAGCAGTACCGCGAAGGGCGCGTGCCGCTGCACACGCTGCGCGCGAACATCGACTATGCCGAGGCCGAGGCGCTGACCGCCTACGGTATCATCGGCATCAAGGTCTGGGTCTTCAAGGGAGAGATCCTGGGCCATGACCCGATGGCGCAAGACCGGCTGATGATGGAGGCTCAAACCTCCGGCGTCCGTCCGGCGCGCTGAGGCTTAGGATAGAGTAAGCACCATGCTGCAACCGAAGAAAACCAAGTTCCGCAAGGCCTTCAAGGGCCGGATCAAGGGCGATGCCAAGGGTGGCACCGACCTGAATTTCGGCTCCTACGGCCTCAAGGCCCTCGAGCCGGAGCGGATCACCGCCCGCCAGATCGAAGCGGCCCGCCGCGCGATCACGCGTCACATCAAGCGCCAGGGCCGCCTCTGGATCCGCGTCTTCCCGGACGTGCCGGTTTCGAAGAAGCCCGCCGAAGTCCGCCAGGGCAAGGGCAAGGGTTCGGTCGAATACTGGGCTGCCCGCGTCAAGCCCGGCCGCATCCTGTTCGAGCTGGACGGCGTTGCCGGTCCGCTCGCCGCGGAAGCGTTCAGCCGCGCCGCGATGAAGCTGCCGATCAAGACCAAGGTCGTTGCCCGCCTCGGCGACACCTCGCACCTGGGAGGCGAATGATGGCCGGCAAGACCGAAGACCTGCGCGCCAAGACCGACGACCAGCTGACCGCTGACCTCGTCGATCTCAAGCGCGAGCAGTTCAACCTGCGTTTCCAGGCCGCCACGAGCCAGCTCGAGCGCCCGGCACGCATCAAGGAAGTCCGTCGCGACATCGCCCGCATCAAGACGCTCCAGGCCGAGCGCCAGAACGTGGCGAAGGCGTAAGGAGGAAACACGATGCCCAAGCGTATACTGATCGGGACCGTGGTTTCCGACAAGACCGACAAGACCGTGACCGTGCTCGTCGAGCGCAAGGTGAAGCACCCGCTGTACGGGAAGATCATCCGCCGTTCGAAGAAGTACCACGCCCACGACGAGGACAACACGTTCCGCACCGGCGAGCGTGTCCGTATCGAGGAAACGAAGCCCTATTCGAAGACCAAGACCTGGAAGGTTCTCGACCGTCTCCAGGCTGGCAAGGGCACCGCTCTCGAAGCGAACCTCGACGTCGAGGCGGCGGGTTAGGAACTGACCCTTCGACGGGCTCAGGACGAAGTTTTTTGGAACTGCCGGACTGGTTCCGGCAAGCCAGTTGAGAAGGAACCGGATCGATGATCCAGATGCAATCCAATCTCGACGTCGCGGACAACAGCGGCGCCAAGCGCGTCCAGTGCATCAAAGTGCTGGGTGGCTCGAAGCGCCGTACCGCTGGCGTTGGCGACATCATCGTGGTGTCGGTGAAGGAGGCGCAGCCCCGCGCTCGCGTCAAGAAGGGCGACGTTCACCGCGCGGTGATCGTGCGCACCAGGAAAGACGTGCGCCGCGCTGACGGCAGCGTGATCCGCTTCGACAGCAATGCCGCTGTCCTCGTCAACAAGAACGAGGAGCCGATCGGCACCCGCATCTTCGGCCCGGTCGTGCGCGAACTGCGCGGACGCGGCTTCATGAAGATCATCTCGCTTGCTCCGGAGGTGCTGTGATGGCTGCCGCGAAGATCAAGAAGGGTGACGCGGTCGTGGTCCTGTCCGGCAAGGACAAGGGCCGCACCGGAACGGTCCTCAAGGTTCTGCCGCAGGACGGCAAGGTCGTGGTCGAGGGCGTCAACGTCGCCACTCGTCACCGCAAGCCGACCCAGACGAACCCGCAGGGCGGCATCGAACGCACTCCGGCGGCGATGGCGATCAGCAAGGTCGCCGTGGCCGACAAGGACGGCAAGCCGACGCGCGTTCGCTTCGAAACCAGGGACGGCAAGAAGGTCCGCGTGGCCGTGAAGTCCGGGGAGACCATCGATGGCTGACAAATACACTCCGCGCATGCGTTCGCGCTACGACGAGGTGATCGTCAAGGCGATGACCGAGAAGTTCGGTTACAAGAACGTGATGGAAGTGCCCGGGATCGAGAAGATCACGCTCAACATGGGCGTGGGCGAGGCGAGCCAGGACAAGAAGAAGGTGCAGACCGCCGCGGCCGAGATGGAAGCCATCGCGGGCCAGAAGCCGGTCATCACCAAGGCCCGCAAGTCGATCGCGCAGTTCAAGCTGCGTGAAGGCATGCCGATCGGCTGCAAGGTCACCCTGCGCCGCGAACGCATGTACGAATTTCTCGACCGCCTGATTACCATCGCGATGCCCCGCATCCGCGACTTCCGCGGGCTCAACCCGAAGTCGTTCGACGGCCGCGGCAATTACGCGATGGGTCTCAAGGAGCAGATCATCTTTCCGGAGATCAGCTACGACAAGATCGAGAAGGTGCGCGGGATGGACATCATCATCACCACCACCGCAAAGACCGACGATGAAGCGCGCGAGCTGCTGCGCCTGTTCGGTTTCCCGTTCCCCGCTCCTGAACAGCAGGATGCGGAACAGAAGGAAGCGGCGTGAGCCGCCGCTGAAGAAGAGAGCTTAAGTCCATGGCGAAACTGAGTTCCGTGAACAAGAACGAGCGTCGCAAGAAGCTCGTCAAGAAGTACGCAGGCAAGTACGCGCGTCTCAAGGCGGTTGCCGATGATGAATCGCTCGATGAAACCGAGCGCCTCATCGCCCGTCTGAAGCTGGCCGAGATCCCGCGCAACGGCAACCCGACCCGGGTTCGCAACCGTTGCGCCACGACCGGCCGTCCGCGCGGTTACTACCGCAAGTTCGGCTTGTGCCGCGTCGAGCTGCGCGATCTTGCCAACAAGGGCATGATCCCCGGCGTGACCAAGTCGAGCTGGTAAGGGATACCTGAGCAATGGCTATGACCGATCCCCTGGGTGATATGCTCACCCGCATCCGCAACGGCCAGCGGGCAAAGAAGGACTCCGTCCTGTCCCCGGCCTCGAAGCTTCGCGCCCACGTGCTCGAAGTGCTCCAGCGCGAAGGCTACATTCGTGGCTTCAGCGAAGACGCGACTGGCGCTCACCCGCAGCTGCGCATCGAACTGAAGTACTTCGAAGGCGAGCCCGCGATCAAGCACGTGCAGCGCGTCTCCAAGCCGGGTCGCCGCGTCTATTCGGGTTCGAAGGAACTTCCGATCGTGCGCAACGGCCTTGGCATCACCATCGTCTCGACGCCCAAGGGCGTGCTCTCGGACGCCGAGGCACGCAGCCAGAACGTCGGCGGCGAAGTGCTTGCGGAGGTGTTCTGATGAGCCGCATCGGCAAGAAGCCGGTGGCGATCCCCAGCGGGGTCACCGCCAATATCGACAACGGCAGCCTTTCGGTGAAGGGGCCCAAGGGCACCCTCTCGCTGGGCCTGTCGGACCTCGTCACCTACCAGCTTGAGGACGGTTCGATCTCGGTTCAGCCGGCCAATGACTCCAAGTCGGCCCGCAGCCACTGGGGCATGCAGCGCACGCTGGTTTCCAACCTGGTCGAGGGCGTGACCCAAGGCTTCACCAAGGTGCTCGAGATCAAGGGCGTCGGTTACCGCGCAGCGGCGCAGGGCAAGACCCTCAAGCTGCAGCTCGGCTACTCGCACGATGTCGACATCGCCGTGCCCGAAGGCATCGAGATCAAGACCCCGGACAACACCACGGTCGAGATCTCCGGTATCGACAAGCAGAAGGTCGGCCAGATCGCGGCCGAGATTCGCCGCTGGCGCAAGCCCGAACCCTACAAGGGCAAGGGTATCAAGTACCGCGGCGAGTTCATCTTCCGCAAGGAAGGGAAGAAGAAGTAATGGCGAAGCTTTCTCTTTTCGATCGCCGTCGTCGGCGTGTCCGCACCGCCCTGCGCGCTCGTTCGGGCGGGCGTCCGCGCCTGTCGGTGCATCGCACCGGCCAGCACATCTATGCGCAGATCATCGACGATGCGCAGGGCCACACCGTTGCCTCGGCCAATACACTGGGTGGCAAGGGCACCGATATCGATGCCGCCACCCGCGTTGGCAAGGAACTCGCCGAGGCCGCCAAGAAGGCGGGCATAACCTCGGTCGTGTTCGATCGCGGCGGCTTTCTCTATCACGGCCGCGTCAAGGCGCTGGCCGAAGCCGCCCGTGAAGGCGGGCTGGAGTTCTGATAATGGCAGACGAAAACACCATCGAACAGCCGGTTGCGGCCGAGCACCCCCAAGGCGGCGAAGTCCACGAGGCCCGCGAGGGTCGCGGTCGTGGTCGCGGCCGTGGTGATCGCGGCGAACGCGGCGGCCGTGGCCGTCGCGACGACCGTCGCGGCAACCGCAACGAGGAAGAGGGCGGTGAGGAGCTGATCGAGAAGCTCGTTCACATCAACCGCGTCTCCAAGACCGTGAAGGGCGGCAAGCGCTTCGGCTTCGCGGCGCTGGTCGTCGTCGGCGACGGCAAGGGCCGCGTCGGCTTCGGCCACTCGAAAGCGCGCGAGGTTCCCGAGGCGATCACCAAGGCGACCGCTTCGGCCAAGAAGAAGATGGTCCGCGTGCCGCTCAAGGAAGGCCGCACCCTGCACCATGACGGCAAGGGCCACTTCGGCGCCGGCAAGGTCAACGTGCGGTCGGCTCCCGCCGGTACGGGCATCATCGCCGGCGGCCCGATGCGCGCCGTGTTCGAGAGCCTGGGTGTTCACGACGTCGTCACCAAGTCGGTGGGCACTTCGAACCCCTACAACATGATCCGCGCCACTTTCGACGCGCTGACCAACCAGACTTCGCCGAAGTCGGTGGCTCAGCGTCGCGGCAAGAAGGTTGCCGACCTGCTTGGTCGCGGCGGTGTCGCCGAGGTGGAGGCCGAGGCCGCCGCCGAAGCTATCGTGGAGTAAGTCTCATGGCGAAAATCAAGATCAAGCAGATCGGCTCGCCGATCCGTCGCCCGGAGAGCCAGAAGAAGATCCTCGTGGGTCTGGGCCTGGGCAAGATGCACAAGGTCGTCGAGATCGAGGACACCGCCGAGGTGCGCGGTGCGATCGCCAAGCTGCCGCACATGGTGGCCGTGATCGACTGAACCTTCCCCGGACCTTTTCGGCATCGGCACGAAAACACGAGGGCCCCGGTGGAAACGCCGGGGCCTTTCGTCTTTTCCAGGGCAAAGGCCCTTCCCCCCGCGTGCGACTATGCTATGCGCGGAGCCCCAATTTTCGTTGCACCCAGTTTCCATCCCGGGGGTAGGTCTTGATCGGCAAGCGGTTCGCAGGCTCGCTCCTGTGTCTGGTGATCCTGGGCAGCGCGGCATGCAGCCCGCGTCCGGCATCGAACGGCCTCACGGCGGACGATGCCCCGGCCACGAACTGCGCCGACTTGCGGGCCGACACCGCGAAGCTGGCGGCCATGCGCAAGTCGGACATGGCGCTGCGCAAGGCGTTTTCCCACCGCTCCCCGCCCGATCCGCTCGCCCAGGCGAGAAAGGCGATCGACGCCGGCGATTATCGCCTTGCCGCGGCAACCACACCCGAGGGCATCTCGACCGAACTCTACGGGGCGCAGTGCCGGGTGCTGGGCGGGCTCGAACCCTGGACCGTGCGCGCGCTCGCTTTCGTGCCGGACGAGGCGGCGGCGATGGGCAAGGGGCCGGCCGACAAGGTCACCGACTTCGGGCGACGCTACAACGCCGCCGTGCTGGCCGATCCGCGCTATCCCTACGCGGACGTCTGCCGGGAGCTCGAGAGGGCCGGAACCAAGCCCGATTTCTCGGAGGCGGGCACCAAGGGCATCGAACAGCCTTACGGTTTCGCCGAACTCGGCCCGGCGCGCATGATACATGGCCTGGGCGCGGCGGCGCGGCGAGGTTCGGTCCATGACATCAACGTGTTGCTCAATCGCGACAAGCAGGACGTGAACATGCCCGACATGTTCGGGATGACCCCGCTGGCCTGGGCCATCGCCTATCATCGCTGGCCAGCCGCCGAAGCATTGCTGCGGGCCAGGGCGAACCCCACCGGGGGAACGTGCCAGACCGCCATCGACCGCGAAGCGCCACTGCAAGTCGCGCGCATCATGCGCTGGTACGGGATGATCCGCCGTCTGCGACCGCTCGTCACCGAGGAGGAATTCGCCAGCCTGCGCCAGAAACCGCGGTGGGACGATGCGAGCCTCATCGAGTTCAACCATGCGCTGACCGAACTCATGGACCGCTACGACAAGGCCCTGCGCCGGCAGAGCTTCTCGCGTCATGACCTGGTGTTCGATATCGACGCCAAGGGCAACTCGACCTCCTGCAGCCTGGAGCCCGCCTCCGATCTACCCGATTTCGACAAGGAACTCTGCGATCTTGCCGTCGACATCGTCCGTTGGGCCCCTGCACGCGACGCCTTCGGCACCACGGTTCGGGAGAGCGCCAAACTGGTGGTGGGTTTCGGGGGGCGCTGAAGACGGGGGGAAACCCGTCGGCGCTGTGACCCTTCGCGTTTGCGAACCGCCGCAGGGGCGCGCGCATCCAGGGTTTTGGCGCCGCTCCGGATCGCGTCGGCGGCACGGCCTGTCACGGTTCGCCGCACGGTGTGCTCAAATTACCCGCGCAACCAAGGTGGTGCCAGGTGCGTTCATGTGCGGGAAAGCATGGCCCGAACACCCAGGAAATCCATAGTGTCCAAGTGCGGCATGTATGCCGCGTATTTCATATGGCGGGATGAAGAGGGGTTGTTGATAGCCGGGCGTGCCATCGGGGGGCCGCGAATACGTGGAGCCGGCTGATATGGATTGGAGGAGTTGCGTAATGAGTGTCATTTCCAAAAGCCCAAAAGTTCTCCTGCTGCTTTCCGTGCTTGCCGCGCCCGCATCTGGCAGCTTGGCCGCGCAGCCGCAGGACTCCCCGCCCGAGGCTGACGTTACAGCGACCGTATACGGCACACCTCCGCCTCAGGAAACTGAGATGACCGAAGGGCCAAAGATCGAAGGCATCATCTCTGCGCGCAGTGGCGACAAGATGCAGGTCACGAGGGCCGACGGCACCAACACGATCATCGCCATCAACGATGCAACCCGCATCAAGGCCAAGGGCGGTTTTCTGGGCCTCAGTCGCAGCAAGCTTGCAGCGGCTTCGCTGCTCAACGGCCTGCCGGTTGCCGTCGAGACAATGCAATCTGGCGATAGCCTGGTGGCAAGCCAGATCGATCTCAAGAACAAGGATCTCAAGACAGCGGAAATGATCCGTAACGGCACCGACCAGCGCTTTGCCGAACAGACCGCGGCAACAGAGGCACTGCGTGGGCGCATGGGCGATATCGACCAATATAATATCAAAAGCACGACGAACGTGAACTTCGACACCGGCAAGGCGGTGCTGTCAGCCCAGGCGAAACAGGATCTCTGCGCCACGGCGGCTTCGGCCGAGGGGATGGATAACGCCCTGCTGCTTGTCGTAGGTTACACCGATTCAACGGGAAGCGATGATCTCAACCAGCAACTCAGCGAAAAGCGAGCCGGCCGTGTCGTCAACTATCTCCAGCAGGCCTGTGGCTGGAAACCCTATCGCATGCTTACCCCCACCGGGATGGCCAAAGCGGACCCGTTGGCGAGCAATGACACTGTCGAAGGCAAGGCACAGAACCGCCGCGTTGCAGTGAATATCCTGGTCAGCAAGGGCCTTGACGGTCTTTGAGCAGCTGGGGTGGGTTCGCCCACCCCGTGTTCTCCGCAGGGTATCACCACTTCGTCCAGTCGGCTATGCCGGGGGTGTCCGGCATGACCGCCGCCGACATTGAACCGTCAAATCCGGTTGGTTCCGGTGGGACCGGCCTGGGGAGCCTTGGGCGAGGGTTCTTTCCTACAATCCGCCCAGACGTCGATCACATTCTCATTGAGCCAGTCCGGCGTCGAGACGCGGGCGACGAGGCGGCAGTGGGCGTGATAGTAGGCGCGCACCAGGCTATCGGCTTCGAGATTCGGTGGCCCCTGACGGGGCCGGGGCGCGGCGATGATCGTGCTGGGACGGGTGGAGAGCACCCGCTTGACCTCGCCCAGTGTAGACAGGTGGCTGACGTCCTTTTCCATGAGATGCCCAAGGTGGGCGGTGAACACCAGCGGGGTCGCGAAGGGCTTGCCCGTCATCGTGTAGAGTTGGTGCGGGCCGTCGAACACGAATAGCGGTCCGCCGTCGTCATGTTCGCGGATCGCCCGGGTCAGCATATCGAAGGCGGCGCGCGAGCGGCGGGCATGGTCGAAGTCGAGCACCTGGCTGTCATGCAGGGCGAGCCAGGCGAGCGGGAGGAGCGCCAGCGGACCGATCCACTTGCGACCGAGGAAGGTGGCGCCGGCGACACTCATCGGCACCAGCAATGGCAGGCCGTAGTGGAGGAAGAAGTGGGGTACTGAGGCGACCCCGGCGAAGGCCGCGAGCAGCCACAGCAGCACGAAACGGCGGCGTTCGTCCGGCAGGTCGGGCAGCGCGAGAACCGCTGCCACGAGCAGCGGCGCCATGCGCGTGAACATGATCGTCAGGCGAATGGCGGAAGAGAGCCACTGTGGTGATTTCGTGAAGTTCGAAGTCACCATCGCGTTCCAGTAGATCGGCCAGTGGCCCGCCAGCGCATAGCCGGCTGCGATCGCGAGGGCGGGGGCCGTGCCGATCAGTGCCCATGCGGCAATGGTGCGACATGCCCGGGCTTCCGGCAGCGGCGAGCGCAGCAGCATCGCGGCGCACCACAGGCCAAGGAAGGCTGCTTCGAACACCGCGGTGGTCTTGACGGTGATGGCGATGCCCGCCAGCAGCATTGCCGCGTGACTGTGCCAGGGCGCATGGCCTCTGCGCAGATCCGGCGTCGCCTTCAATGCCAGCAGCACCGCAATCGCTATGAACAGGTTGTAGAAGACCGGGCTTTGGCCGCCATAGCCCTGGAACGGGATCAGGAAGATCAGGTAGGCAAGCCCTGCCAGCAGCGCGCCTCGCCGGTTTGTCCAGAGCATCGCGATCCGCGCGATCGTCCAGGCGGTTGCCGCGGCGAAGGCGGTGGCCGCCAACTGATAGCCGATCGGCGCGGCCGAAATGCCGGCGATCAGGTAGTACAGGAAGAACAGGCCCCAGGGCTTTCTGTCCCAGACGTCGACATAGGGCACCGCACCATGGTGCATGGCGATGCCCACAGTCTGGTAGAAGGTTTCGTCACCGCCAAGATTGGGATCGCCGAACGTGCTGGCGCGCAGGGCCAGCGCGGCCAGCAGCAGGATGGCGAAGGACCAGGCGCCGAACGTGCCGGCGGGCCGGTGGTCGGCGAGGGAAGGGGGCAAGGACAGGTCTCCGGGAAACGGGCGGGGGCTGCCGACCGGTACTCCCTGCGCGAATCGCTGAAAAGGGGGCGTGACATTCGCACCTGCATCCGCTAGGGGCGCGCACTTCCCATCAAGCGCGACTTCAAGCGAAAGCGAGTGCAAGACATGAAACTGAACGAAATTCGTGACAATTCCGGCGCCCGTCACCGCCGTCTCCGCGTTGGCCGCGGTATCGGCTCGGGCAAGGGCAAGACCGCCGGGCGCGGCCAGAAGGGCGCCAAGGCGCGTTCGGGCGTCTCGATCGCCGGCTTCGAAGGCGGCCAGATGCCGCTCCACATGCGCCTGCCGAAGCGTGGTTTCAACAACAAGAAGTTCGCCAAGGACTATGCCGAGGTCAACCTCGGCCTGGTTCAGAAGGCGATCGATGCCGGCAAGCTGGATATCTCGGGCACTGTCGACCACGCCGTGCTCAAGGCGGCCGGCCTGGCCCGTGGCGGCAAGGACGGCGTGCGCCTGCTCGGCAAGGGTGAGTTGACTTCGAAGGTTACCTTCAATGTCACCGGCGCCTCGAAGGGGGCCATCGCCGCGGTCGAGAAGGCGGGCGGTTCGGTCATCCTTCCCGCGCCGGAAGCTGCCGCGGCCTGAGGGCGGATCGCGATCGCCGATTGAAACGGGGAGGGCGGGCGCCAGGCGCTTCGCCCTCCCGTGCTTTTCAGGGCACGGGTCTTTTCGAGATCAGGCGAATCTCTATATGACCAGTTCCGTTCCGGGGTTCGACAAGGCGGATACCAGCCGCTAAGGGCGAATCCCAAGAGATCATTCGAGGCATCCCGAACGTCATGGCTTCCCGCGCCGACAATATCGCCAGCTCGCTCAGCCTGGCCAACTTTTCCAAGGCAACCGAGCTGAAGAAGCGCATCTGGTTCACGATCGGAGCGCTGATCGTGTTCCGTTTCCTGAGCTTCGTGCCGCTGCCGGGCGTGAACCCGCTGGTCCTTGAAACGCTCTACAGCAAGACGCAGGGCGGCATCCTAGATCTGTTCAACACGTTCTCGGGCGGCAGCCTGGAGCGCATGAGCCTGATTGCGCTGGGCGTGATGCCCTACATCACTGCCTCGATCGTGGTGCAACTCGCGGCCTCGCTCCATCCGGCGCTGATGGCGCTCAAGAAGGAAGGCGAGACCGGGCGCAAGAAGCTCAACCAGTACACGCGCTATGGCACGGTGGGCCTTTGCGCCTTGCAGGGCTGGTTCCTGGCCGTGAGTCTCGAGGCCTACGGCGCTTCCAATGGCCTTGAAGCGGTGGTCGATCCGGGCATCATGTTCCGCGTCGGCGCGGTGATTTCGCTGGTGGGCGGCACCATGTTCCTGCTCTGGCTGGGCGAACAGATCACGTCGCGCGGGATCGGCAACGGCGTTTCGCTGATTATCATGGCCGGCATCGTTGCGCAGATGCCCAAGTTCGCCGGCAACCTGGGCCAGGCCTACAGCGCGGGTGACACCGGCTCGGTCCTGATTATCGCGCTGATCGCGCTGATCGTCGGCATGATCCTGTTGATCTGCTTCATGGAGCGGGCCCAGCGCCGGCTGCTGATCCAGTATCCCAAGCGCGCCACGCAGCGCGGCATGATGCAGGCCGATCGCAGCCACTTGCCGCTCAAGATCAACACCGCGGGCGTGATTCCGCCGATCTTCGCCAGCTCGCTGCTGCTGCTGCCGCTGACCATCACCCAGTTCGCAGGCAATTCGCTGAGCCCGGATTCGACGATGGGCAAAGTCGTGGTCACGCTCAACCAGTACCTCGGCCATGGCAAGCCGCTCTACATGCTGCTTTACGCCGCCGGCATCGTGTTCTTCTGCTTCTTCTACACCGCCGTCGTCTTCAATCCGGAGGAGACGGCCGAGAACCTGAAGAAGAACGGCGGCTTCATTCCCGGCATCCGGCCGGGCAAGAACACCGCGACTTACCTGGACTACGTGCTCACCCGCGTGACGGTGATCGGCGCGATCTATCTCACCGTGGTCTGCACGGTGCCGGAGTATTTCCTGTCGATGACGGGCTTGCCGCTGCTGTTCATGGGTGGCACCAGTCTGCTGATCGTCGTCAACGTAACCGTCGACACGATCACGCAGATCCAGTCGCACCTGCTGGCACACCAGTACGGCGACCTCATAAAGAAAGCGAAACTGAAAGGCCGGCTGCGCTGAGGCGAATCACGCCAGGGCAGGGCGTTAATGAGGGGTATGGCGTGAATATCATTCTGCTGGGGCCGCCAGGAGCGGGTAAAGGAACCCAGGCGCAGCGTCTTGTCGAGAAACATGGCATGCGCCAGCTTTCGACCGGGGATATGCTGCGGGCGGCAGTCAAGGCGGAAACGCCGACCGGGCTTGAGGCGAAGGCGGTCATGGAACGGGGCGAACTGGTCTCCGACGCGATCGTTTCGGCGCTGATCGGCGACGAGCTCGACGCGATGGGGCCGGATGCCGGCGCCATCTTCGACGGCTATCCGCGCACCGCCTCGCAAGCCGAGTCGCTCGATGAAATCCTGGCCGCGCGCGGACGCCAGCTCGACCATGTGATCGAGCTGGGGGTTGACGAGGACGCGCTGGTCGAACGGATCACCGGCCGCTTCACCTGCGCCACCTGCGGCAAGGGCTATCACGACAAGTTCGAACAGCCCAAGGTGCCCGGCACGTGCGACAAGTGCGGCGGCACCGAGTTCAAGCGCCGTCCGGACGACAATGCCGAGACGGTGCGCACGCGCATGGCCGAATACCGTGCCAAGACCGCGCCGATCCTGCCGATCTACCAGGCGCGCGGGATCGTCGGCAAGGTGGACGGCATGGCCGATATGGACGAAGTTACCGCCGCGATCGAGGCGATTCTCGCTTCCTGATCGCGGTTTCGGCCATAACCGGGGACAAGGCCGGGGCATGGCCGGGCCATGACAAGGGAGCCGTCGATGAAGCCATTCATACGCGTCCTGACCCGGGGGCTGGTCTCGGTGCTGACTTTTGCGGTCGCCGCTGTCGTGGTCGTCGCGGGGGTAAGCGTTCCGGCGGTCGCCAAGGTGGCGGAAGTTTCCGACCGCGGTTTCGTCGTGCGTCATGTGGCCGAGGTTTCCGCCGACCTGGACGAGACCTGGGCCATGCTGCTCAAGCCGGCCGAGTGGTGGAATTCGGAGCATACCTGGTCGGGCGATGCGGCCCACTTGTCGATCGATCCGCGCGCCGGCGGCTGCTTTTGCGAAGTCCTGCCGAACCAGACGTCCCCGAAGGCGGCGCCGCGCGGCGGCGTCGAACACATGCGGGTCGTCTATATCGAGCGGCCGCGCGCGCTGCGCATGGTCGGAGCGCTAGGGCCGCTGCAGGCGGATGCGGCGAACGGCACGTTGACGATCCAACTCAAGCCGGCGGAGAAGGGCAAGGGAACGCAGATCCTGCTCGAATACGTCGTCGGCGGCTATGTCCGCACGCCTTTCGAAAAGCTTGCCCCGGCGGTGGACGGCGTGCTCGGCGAGCAGGTCGGTCACCTCGCGGCCAAGCTGGGCGGGGCTTTCGCGGCGGCCTTTCCGCTGCCGGAGATTCAGGTTGAGCCCAAGGCCGAGACGGAAGTGCCGGCCCTCGACGTGCTGCCGCTTTCGGAACAGCCGCCGCAGGCGTCCGGGAAGGAAATTGGGCGCTGACCGGAAGCAGGCGGCGGCCTGCTTTGACTGCGGCGTCATTTTACGCTACAGAATGAACACAGCGCCGATCCATGCACTGCTATTGCGGTGGGTGACGGTTGTTTCCTGTCTCGCAGGCGTTGACACTCCTTGCGAATCATCCTAAGCGCCCCCTTCACTCGACAGCAACGGCAAGTCCGGATGGCTCAGGCTGCGCGTGCTTCGGCACCGCCTGTGAAGCCAACCGGTCCTTTGCCATTTCGTGCGCTGCGGGTGTCAAGCGTTGAGATAGGGGCCGCGTATCGCGCCTCTGTGGAGCAGGAGATTTAAGTGGCTCGCATTGCCGGGGTGAATATCCCCACCAACAAGCGCGTGATTATCGCGCTCACGTATATCCATGGTATCGGTCGCACCAAGGCTATCGAGATCGCCGACAAGCTCGGCATCGATCACAGCCGCCGCGTGCAGGATCTGTCGGACGCCGAAGTCCTCCAGATCCGCGAAACCATCGATGCCGATCACACGGTCGAGGGTGATCTTCGTCGCGAAACCGCGATGAACATCAAGCGCCTGATGGACCTCGCCTGCTACCGTGGCCTGCGTCACCGCAAGGGTCTCCCGGTTCGTGGCCAGCGCACGCACACCAATGCGCGCACCCGCAAGGGCAAGGCCAAGCCGATCGCCGGCAAGAAGAAGTAAGCCGCCGAACCGGCTCTCGGTTTCCGCAGCGAATTATCGACAGGATACACGGATATGGCACGCGAACCCCAGCGCATTAAGCGCCGCGAACGCAAGAATATCACGAGCGGCATCGCACATGTGAATGCCAGCTTCAACAACACCATGGTGACGATCACCGACGCTCAGGGCAATGCCATCAGCTGGTCCTCGGCCGGCATGATGGGCTTCAAGGGCAGCCGCAAGTCGACGCCCTATGCCGCGCAGGTCGCCGCCGACGACGCCGGCAAGAAGGCCGCCGAGCACGGCGTGCGCACTCTCGAGGTCGAGGTCAAGGGTCCGGGTTCGGGCCGCGAGAGCGCCCTGCGCGCACTCCAGGCCGTCGGCTTCACCATCACCTCGATCCGGGACGTCACGCCGATCCCGCATAACGGCGTCCGCCCCTCCAAGCGCCGCCGCGTCTGATCGAGCCTTTTCGGGCGGCGAACCGGTCGTCGCCCGTTTTCCGGAACGTCCCCATGCCTTTCCACCAGGCCGTGGGGCGTAACCGCCATCGAAATCCCAGGGGAAGTCCATGACTGTCAACATCAAGAACTGGCAGGAACTCAAGAAGCCCAACAGCCTTGAGATCAAGCCGGGACCCGACCCCAAGCTGAAGGCGACGTTCATCGCCGAACCTCTTGAGCGCGGCTTCGGCCTGACGCTCGGCAACGCGTTGCGCCGTGTGCTGCTCTCCTCGCTGCAGGGCGCGGCCATCACCTCGATCAAGATCGAGAACGTGTTGCACGAATTCAGCTCGCTCGCCGGCGTGAGAGAGGATGTCACCGACATCGTGCTCAACGTCAAGCAGATCGCCCTCAAGATGCAGGGCGAAGGGCCGAAGCGTCTCCAGCTCTCGGTGACCGGCCCGGCCGAAGTCAAGGCCGGCGACATCGCCGTCTCTGGCGACATCGAGGTCATGAACAAGGGCCTCGTGATCTGCCACCTCGACGAGGGCGCGACGCTCAACATGGAACTGACCGCCGATACCGGCAAGGGCTATGTCCCGGCGGTCGCGAACCGCCCGATCGACGCGCCGATCGGCCTGATTCCGGTCGATTCGCTTTACTCGCCGGTCCGCCAGGTCAGCTACAAGGTCGATAACGCCCGTATCGGCCAGGAGCTGGACTTCGACAAGCTGAGCCTCTCGATCGAGACCGACGGCACCGTGACCCCTGAAGACGCCGTGGCCTATGCCGCGCGCATCCTCCAGGACCAGCTGGCGCTGTTCGTCCACTTCGAGGACATCACCCCGGTCGGTACTTCGCCGATGATCGGCATGGCGACCGGCGCGGCTCCGGAAGAAAGCGACACCAACCAGCTCAATCGCTACCTGCTCAAGAAGGTGGACGAGTTGGAGCTTTCGGTGCGTTCGGCCAACTGCCTCAAGAACGACAACATCATCTATATCGGCGACCTGGTCCAGAAGACCGAGGCCGAGATGCTACGCACGCCGAACTTCGGCCGCAAGTCGCTCAACGAGATCAAGGAAGTGCTTTCCTCCATGGGTCTGCGCCTCGGCATGGACATCCCCGGCTGGCCGCCGGAAAACATCGAGGAGATGGCCAAGAAGCTCGAACAGGAGCTGCTGGGCTAAGCTATACCGTCATCCCGGTGAAAGCCGGGATGACGCGTTTTCGGATCATGAGTTTCGGGCGGACGGTGGCGGCCCTCAATGGCCACCAGCACTGGGCTACCTGACACGGGCCCTTTACGAACGGAGTACAAGAAATGCGTCACAAGATGTCCGGCCGCAAGCTGCAGCGCAAGTCCGGCCACCGCGCCGCCCTGATGCGCAACATGGCCGCTGCCCTCGTCAAGCACGAGCAGATCCAGACCACCACCGCCAAGGCCAAGGAACTGCGCCCCTACGTCGAGAAGCTCATCACCCTCGCCAAGCATGGCGGCCTCTCGAACCGCCGCCTCGCCCATGCGCGGCTGTTGGACGAGACTCAGGAAAAGAAGCTCTTCGAAGTCCTCGCCGAGCGCTATGCTGGTCGCAGCGGCGGCTACACCCGCATTATCAAGGCCGGTATCCGCGCCTCGGACGCCGCCCCGATCGCGATCATCGAACTGGTCGACCGCGATACCGATGCCAAGGGCCAGGATTCGGGCCCGGTGAACACCGAGGTTGATGAGTACGCCGAGGCCTGAGCCCGGCAGCTCCTTCGGGAAGAATGCAAAGCGGCCGCTCTTCCGGGAGCGGCCGTTGTCATTTGCGCGGCCTGTCGGCGCGGAGGCCTCAACACGCTTGCCTAGAGGGGGCCAGAAAGGCTAACGCGCGGCTCATGGGAATCCTGTCCAAGATCTTCACCTGGTGGGACGGCGCCACCATCGGCACTTCGCTCTGGAGCGCGATGAACGGCGAGCACGTCGGCACCGATGCGCAGGGCAACAAGTATTACCGTGCGACGAAGGCGAAGACCACCGAGGGCTATGATCGTCGCTGGGTGATCTACGCGGGCGCCAACGATGCCAGCAACGTCCCGGCCGAATGGCACGGCTGGCTGCACCATTCCTATGATGGCGTGCCCGAAAGCCATCTGCCGCCGCCGCGGATCTGGGAAGTGGACTACACGCCGAATGTCACCGGCACGCCGAGCGCCTATCGTCCGCAGGGCGCGCTGGAACGTGGCGGCAAGCGCGCCGCGGCGACCGGAGACTATGAGGCCTGGTCGCCGGATGGTGACAGTCTTGTAGCGTCGCCGGAAGGCTGAGGAACGGTCCCGTGAAGCGGGCCGCCGCCTGTCTGTCGTGCATCGCCGTGCTGCTCGCGGCTTGCAGCGGTGAACCCAAGCCCGAAGAGCAGGACACCAGCGTTCCCGACGCCATCGCCGGGATGCAGGCAGGGCCGGCGCAGGCGATGCAGGGGCAGCAGCTCGGCACGCCCAACAAGGACCGCGTGGTCACTCTGGGCGTTCTCAACAAGCGCAACAACATCACGCAGGACGTGGTGATGAAGCCGGGCGAATCGAAGCGCCTGGGCAACCTGGTGGTCAAGGTCGCCACATGTGAGAAGACGCTGCCCTGGGAGCATCCCCAGGAAGAGGGCGCCTTCGTCCAGGTCTTCGTGGAGGAACGCAGCAACTCCAACGAGAAGCTGGCCTGGCACAGGATTTTTTCGGGCTGGCTGTTCAAGAACTCGCCGGCCCTCAACGTCGTTCAGCACCCGGTCTACGACGTCTGGGTCAAGGCCTGCGCGATGCATTTCCCGGGCGAGGAGGCCAGTCCGGCGGACGCTGCGTCCTCCAGCAGCGCGGCGAAGGCCTCGGGCAGGGTGAGCACCCCTCCGCCCCCCTCTCGACCCGCTTCGGCCCCGGTTCCGTCCTCTTCGCCCACCGCCACGGCGGCGCCGGAAACGGCCGCTGGCACCACTGACGAGTGAGGCGCCGAGGATTGTGCCGCCTGGAGCAGTGCCAGGTAGCGCTTCTGGCTCATCTCCACCGCGCCGAGCGAGGCGAGGTGGGGGGTGATGAACTGGCAGTCCAGCAGGCTCGCACCGCCGCGCCGCAAGGCCGCGACCAGCCAGGCGAGCGCGACCTTGGAGGCATCGGGCACGCGGCTGAACATGCTCTCGCCGCAGAACACCCGGTCGAAGCCGACGCCATAGAGCCCGCCGACCAGCCGGCGGCCCTCCGGGGCCTGCTGCCAGCACTCGATCGAGTGGGCGTGGCCCAGATAATGGAGATTCTCATAGCTCGCCTGGATGCGGTGGCTGATCCAGCTTCCGCTTTCCCCGTCACCTTCCGCATCGTCGTCGGGCCGGACGCGGCGCGGGGCGGCGCAGGCGTCCATGACCTCCTCGAACGCCGCGTTGCAGGTCACCGTGAAGCGGCCGCGGCGCAAGGTGCGGGCGAGCGAGCGCGACATGCGAAATCCATCGAGCGGCAGCACCGCGCGCAGCCTCGGTTCGATCCAGAAAATCTCCGGATCCTCGCGGCTGTCCGCCATGGGGAATATCCCGCTGCGGTAAGCGAGCATGAGCAGGTCGGGCTCGATCAGGGGAGCGGAACGGGGAGCGTGCACCTTGCGGCTTCTACCAGATTGCGCGCGACTTGGAATATCTTGCCGGATTCCCTTGTAATCCGTTCCGTCTCAATCTAGACGCACCGGCGCCCGCAGGAGTGTAGCTCAGTTGGTAGAGCATCGGTCTCCAAAACCGAGGGCCGCGGGTTCGAATCCTGCCACTCCTGCCAGTATTTCCCTGGAATTGACGGTAAGCGGCCGTTCCGCAGGCATCCGAACCTTCGAATCACGCGGGTTCGCCGCTGGATTTGCGACGAGCCGAGAAGGCCTGTAGCGTGTGCATGCCTTGCCAATTACGCGGTGACGATTAGGAGAACCGCGTCCAGGCGATTCGGGCGTAGCGGGGAAAGATTCAGTCGCACATGCACGGAACGGCGCACCCTGACGCGGACGAAATAACCGAAACGCCCAGCGGCAAGCGCAACGAAGCGCTCTGGCTCGGCATAGTGCTTTCGGTTCTGGCCGCGCTGCCCGTGATGGTGGCCTGGACCCCGCAGATGACGGACTATCCTTCGCATCTCGCGGGTTTCAAGGTCATGCTGGATCACGGCGACGATCCGTTCATGACCCGGTATTTCCTGTTCAAGTGGGAGTGGACCGGCAACCTCGGCGCCGAATTGCTGATGGTGCCGCTGGCGCCGATTTTCGGGCTCGAGCAAGCGGGACGGCTGATCGTCGCGCTGATCCCGTTCCTGACCGGGCTGTCGATCATCGCCGTCGTCTGGAGTTTGCGCAGGCGCATCGGCGTCGGCGCGATACTGGCCTTCGCGATGATCTGGTCGCCGTCGCTGCTGATGGGCTTCCTCAACTATTCGCTGTCGCTGGCGATGGCGTTCTTCGCCTTCGCGCTATGGGTGCGGATGGAACGATCGCCATGGCGCCTGGTGGCGTTCGTGCCGATCAGCTTCGGGGTATGGCTGTGCCACGTCTCGGGCTGGGGGGTGATGGGCGTGCTGGTGTTCGGCTACGAGTGGACCAAGCGCCAGAACTGGCGGGACTGGCGGCCATTCCAGAAGCCCTGGCCGCTGATTTTTCCGCTTGTGCCGATGCTGGCGGGCATGGGCGCCAATTCGCAGGTTTCCTACGGCCGCTGGGGCGTGCTCGATTACAAGTGGGGCATCCTTTACAAAGCGATGCGCAGCTATGATCCGGTGTTCGACATCGCCGGCCTCTGCGTCGTGCTCGCGGTGATCGTGTTCGCGCTGGTCTCCAAGCGCTTCGACGGGCGCGCTGGCTGGGCCGCGCTGATCCTGCTGGTGCTGACGCTGATCGTGCCGCGCCAGATCTTCGGCGGCGACTATGCCGACTATCGCCTCAGCACCGCCGCGCTGCTGGTCGCGTGCCTGGCGATCGACTGGCAGGTGCCGCGCTGGGGGCTGGCACTGGCGGGACTGCTGTTCACCTCGCGCATCGCGGTTACCACGGTGGTCTGGTACGAGGATGCGCAGACCGCGCGGCAGTTGATCGGCGCGCTCGATCATGTGCCCGAAGGCGCGCGAGTCGCCACCGCCGTCGCCATCCCGCGCACGCAGTGGCTGTTCGGGCCGTTCGAACATTTCGGCAGCTTCGCGGTGGTGAGGCGCAGTGCCATGGAAAATTCCAATTTCGCGCTGCCCGACGTGCACATGCTCTCGATGCGCGAGACGAAATACCGGTTCAACGATCCCACCCAGCGCATCCTCTATTCGCCCACCCAGCACATCGATCTGCGCAAGTTCAAGCCGGCGCGCCATGCGGACTACCTGTGGTTCATCGGCAATGCGCAGCCGGTGGCGCTGCCGGACGGCGCGCGGATAGTCTACAGCACGCCCAACTCGTTCCTGGCACGGCTTCCCGACGCGGTGGACCTTGCAAATCCGGCGGACGGGAGCTAAGTCCCCCATTCCTTCCGACATGCGGACTTCATTTGCCCCTCCCGGCCTCGGCCGGGGCGGCGATGGCCCCTAGGCGGAAGAAACGAGAGATTCATTGCTCAGGCATCAGGCAAGAGACACGAGAGCGACTGACATGGCCAAGATCAATCCCGGCGAATTCATGCGCCAGGTCCAGACGGAAACACGCAAGATCCATTGGCCTTCGCGCCAGGAGACGGTGACGACGGCGATCTTCGTCGGTATCATGACGGTGCTGCTGGCAACCTTCTTCCTCGGCATCGATGCGTTGTTCGGCTGGGTGGTCAGCTCGCTGCTGTCGCTGCTGTGATCGCCTGAAACTAGATACGAAGAGAGAACCATGGCCCGCTGGTACATCATCCACGCCTATTCCGGCTTCGAGAACAAAGTGAAGGAATCCATCCTCTCCGAAGCGGAGCGGATGGGCCTGTCGCAGCTTGTCGAGGACGTGCAGGTCCCGCATGAGACCATCACCGAGGTCAAGCGCGGGAAGAAAGTGCAGGTCGAACGCAAGACCATGCCCGGCTACGTGCTCGCCAAGCTGGCGCTGAACGACGATGTCTATCACCTCATCAAGAACACCCCGAAGGTGACCGGTTTCCTGGGCGCCAGCGGCAAGCCCCAGGCAATCAGCGAGACGGAGGCCGCGCGCTACTTCGGTGCCGCCGAAGCCGCCGCCGCCGCGCCGCGCAAGCACATCAACATCGATTACGAGATCGGCGATTCGGTGAAAGTGCTCGACGGCCCGTTCGCCAGCTTCAACGGCGTGGTCGAGGAACTCGATTTCGACAAGAACCGGGTCAAGGTCTCGGTTTCGATCTTCGGCCGCGCGACACCGGTCGAGCTCGATTTCGAGCACGTCGAACTCAGCAAGTGACGCCCGGGCGCCGCGCCCGTCAGGGTGCGGCCTCGCAGGCCGTCAAGCGGAAATGCGTCCGCTCGGCGAAGCCGAGCCGCCGGTAAAGCGCCAGCGCCACTTCGTTGTCGGCGTAGGCGTGAAGGATCGGCAGGCGTCCTTCAGCCAGGATTTGCCCCACGACCTTGCGCGTCAGGCGGGCGGCAAGGCCGCGGCCGCGCGCATCGGGATGCGTGCAGACTCCGCTCACTTCGGCATGGCCGGGTATGCGCAGCCTTTGCCCTGCCATGGCGATCAGCCGGCCGTCGTCGAAAATGCCCCAGAAACCGCCGAGATCGGCGGTGCGCGCGGCGAAGGGACCGGGTTCGGTCAAGCGCGCCAGCGCGAGCATCTCGGGGTAGTTCTCGGGCCCGAGCGGCCTGGCCTGCGCATCGTCGGTTTCCCGGAAGGATACCGCTTCCCGGAAGATCATCTGCACGCCTCGGGCCTGTTTCACCACTCGCAAGCCGGCGTGGCGGTTGGGCATCCGTGAATCGTCGTCGGGCTGGAACAGCACCAGCGCACCATGTTTGCGGGCCAGCGCGGCAAGGTCCGCAAGCCCATCGTCGGACTGGTCGCGGACAGCGGCGAGCGGGCCGATATCGGCGCGGAAGCGCCGGGCCGCGCCGCCGCTCAGCGCGAACCGTGCCTGTTCTCCGGCAAGGGCGTGCCAGATCGGGTTGTCGAGCGGGTTTTCGCTCATGACCCGGCCGCGCGATCGCGCCGCGCCCGCAGCCGCTTTTCGAACGGCACTTCGGCCAGCGCCTTGTCGAGATGCGCGAGGTGGCCGAGCAGGTCGTCGTCGGGGCGGGCGCACAGCCTTGCCACGGTCTCTTCGACGAGGGGGAAAACACGCCGCCGCGCATGTTCGAGCAGTTCACGTCCCCGGTTCGACAAGCGGAAAGCCCGGTGGCGCTGGTCGCCGGTGTCACCGGCAGGTTCGACCAGGCCATCGTTCACGAGCTTGCCGACCGCCCGGGTCACGCCCGGCTGGCTGAGGTCCAGCCGCCGGGCCAGCGTGCCCACCGTGAGCGGGCCGTCGGCGAGGGCGGCGAGGACAGGGAACTGCGCCGGCTGAATCGCGATGCCTTCGAGGCTTGCCAGTTCCGCCACGCCCGCCTGCAAGCGTTCGCCAAGGCGGCGAAAACGGCTTCCGAGACACAAGTAACCCAGTTCGGCGATCAGATCCGCGGACAATCCATCCTCCATTCCATATCGTGATATATAGCATGGTATGGAAATTCAAGGCAAGCGTGGTCGCGCGATTTTAACCATTCGCTGCAATGCTGGAGCGGCTTGGAGCAGGCCCATCGATATCGACAAGCTTGCGGCCCGGAGGGATTTTCCAGTTGTTTCGAGGAAGGCCTGTGAGGAACGGCCCCATGAAGAGCAGCGTTCAACGCCTTGCCCAGCTTGACGGCCTGCGCGGCCTGGCCGCCTGCGGCGTCGCGTTCCTCTACCATCCGCAATCGCTGTTCACATCCTCTTCGCTGGCCGATGCACCGCGCGTGCTGGCGTGGTTCCAGGCCTGGGGCTGGACGCTGGTGGACCTGTTCTTCCTGATCTCCGGCTATATCTTCGCGCATGTATACCTGCGGGACGGCGGGCAGGGTGGGGTCTCTCAGCAAGCGCGGCGTTCGATCGATAGACCCCGCCCCAACCCCTCCCCTGAAGGGGAGGGGCTTGTTGCGTTCGGATCGACGAGGCCGGCTCTCACCCGCGACCGGCTCGGCGCCTTCGCCGCCGCGCGCGTGGCCCGGCTCTATCCACTCCATCTGCTCATGCTGTGCCTGTGCGCGCTGCTGTTCGGCGCGGACCCGGCCAACACCGCTTTCGCTTTCGCGGCGCACCTGCTGATGCTGCAGGCCTTCGTGCCGCCGGTGGCCCATACGTTCGACGGGCCGAGCTGGTCGATCTCGGTCGAGGTGGTCTGCTACGTGCTGTTCGCGCTTGGTGCTTGCGGCGGCAGGCGGATGTTGCGCTGGGTTACCGTGATCGCCATCGCCGGCGCCTTGCTGCACTTCGTCGTGCAGGGTCGTCCAGGCGGCCCGTGGGTCGGCGACGGGTTGCCGCGCGGGCTGCTCGGCTTCTTCATGGGCCAGATGCTGTGGCACTTGCGCGAGCGGCTGATGGCGGCTCCGGTCGCATTGCTCGCCTGCCTTCTCGCTTTCGGGCTGGCGCTCGACATGGGGACGATGAGTTCGCTGCTGCCGCTGTGCCTTTACGCCTGGCCGGCACTGCTGCTGTTGGCGCTGCGCGCGCCGTGGATGGGGAGTGCGCCGATGCGCTGGCTGGGGGATCGAAGCTATGCGATCTATCTCGCCCACTGGCCGATGCTGGCGGTGGCGGAGCGCTGGTGGGCACCGTTTGCCGGCGGCATGGCGATGGTCTGGGCGGTGACGGCGGCTTTCGCCCTGGCGGTGCTGGCCGTTTCCGACTTATGCTACCGCTTCGTCGAACTGCCCTCGCGCCGGGCGATTCGGGCGGCCTGGGGGCGCCATGCGCGGGCCGCGAAGGGGCGTGATGCCCACCTTGCCTGAACGGCGCGCGCTTTACCGCGCCGCGCCTCTTTCCTTTTGCCGCGAACTCGGCTAGGCGCGCGCACTTCGGACCGGCACTCGCCGGTGCGATTCTGTGCGGAAGGGCGCTTTGGCGCCTGCTCGACCGCTTAACATGAGTGTCCGCGAACGCGGGCGCGAAAGTGTGAAAAGGAGCGGCCTCATGGCCAAGAAGATTACAGGTTATATCAAGCTGCAGGTGCCCGCGGGCAAGGCCAACCCTTCGCCGCCGATCGGTCCCGCGCTGGGCCAGCGCGGCGTGAATATCATGGAATTCTGCAAGGCGTTCAATGCCGCCACGCAGGAACTCGAGAACGGCATGCCGATCCCGACCATCATCACGGTCTACGCGGATCGCAGCTTCTCGTTCGAGACCAAGTCGCCGCCGGCCACTTTCCTCATCAAGAAGGCCGCCAACCTCAAGTCCGGTTCCAAGGAGCCCGGCAAGGTTTCGGCCGGAACCATCGCTCGCTCGAAGCTCTCCGAGATCGCCGAGCTGAAGATGAAGGATCTCAACGCCAACGATATCGAGGCAGCGACCAAGATCATCGAAGGTTCGGCCCGGTCGATGGGCCTGCAGGTTGTGGAGGGCTGAGGATATGGCAAAGCAGACCAAGAAGCAGAAGTCCCTCGCCGCGAAGCTGGGTGACAACCAGAAGCTCTATCCTGTGGGCGAGGCGCTGCAGACCCTGCGCGACCTCAAGACCACCAAGTTCGACGAAACCGTCGAGATCGCGATGAACCTGGGCGTCGACCCGCGTCACGCCGATCAAATGGTGCGCGGCATGGTCTCGCTCCCCGCCGGCACCGGCAAGACCGTGCGCGTCGCGGTGTTCGCCAAGGGTGACAAGGCGGCCGAGGCACTCGCCGCCGGTGCCGACAAGGTGGGCGCCGAGGACCTGATGGAAGACATGCAGGCCGGTAACCTTGCCTATGACCGCGTCATCGCCACGCCCGACATGATGGGCGTCGTCGGCCGTCTCGGCAAGCTGCTGGGCCCCAAGGGCCTGATGCCGAACCCGAAGCTGGGCACCGTCACGCCCAACGTCACGCAGGCCGTGAAGGACGCCAAGGGCGGCCAGATCGAGTTCCGCGTCGAAAAGCAGGGCATCATCCACGCCGGCATCGGCAAGATGAGCTTCTCGGACGAGGATCTGAAGAAGAACTTCAGCGCCTTCGTCGACGCGATCGTCAAGGCCAAGCCGTCGGGCGCCAAGGGCAAGTACGTCCGCAAGGTCTCGCTGTCCTCGTCGATGGGCCCCGGCCTGAAGATCGATACGACGGAAGTCGCCGGCGTCTGATCCTTCGAGCCCAGGCGAAACGATAGAGGGCCGGCGGGGGAAACCCTGCCGGCCCTTTTCGTATATCGGGCTTTCGCGGAAATAGACCGAAGGCCTGTTTTCAAAGATTCATGCCAAGTCTCTTGGAGCGAGGCTCATCTTCGCCCTTCGCTGAAGGCAACGCGGTAATCCGGGGCATTGGTGAGGAGACGGGGTACAAGAGTTCCGATCAATGGAATTCGGGATCACTCGTAAACGCACGCATCGTACCCATCCCGCTTCACCGTCCCGATTCGCGCGGCGATGGTGTTGCCGTAGCGCCGGGTGAAGCCCGACGGGTTCTTGACGCTGCGGGTCTTGGGGCTGGGCAGGGCGGCGGCTATCCGCGCGGCTTCGACGGGGGTCAGCCTAGCCGACGACTTGCCGAAGTAGCGCTGCGCACCGGCCTCTACCCCGTAAGTGCCGATGCCGGTCTCCGCGACGTTGAGATAGACTTCCATGATCCGCCGCTTGTCCCACAGGTTCTCGATCAGGAAAGTGAACCACACTTCCAGCCCCTTGCGCGCATAACGGGTCCAGCCCTCGCCCTGCCACAGGAACACGTTCTTGGCGGTCTGCTGGCTGATCGTGGAGCCGCCGCGCAGGCGGCCGCCGTTGGCATTGCGGGTCATCGCTTTTTCGATCGCCTCGGTGTCGAAGCCGTTGTGGCTACAGAACTTGCCATCCTCCGCCGCGACCACGGCGGCCACCATGTTGCGATCGATCCGGCTCAGCGGCTCCCAGTCCTTGGTGATTCCGTTGCCGTCGACCAGCATCGTCACTGTCACCGGCGGCGGCACGAAACGGTAGAGTACAGTGATCCCCACGCTGATCGCGACGAACCAGACGATAAACTTGGCAATGAAACGCATGAAGGATGGATTGATCCGAAGCTGGGGTCTGGCCCGCCTTCTAGACCATTTTTCCCGCCGGTGGAATTACCTGAGCGTCATGAGGTAATCGACGACCTGCCTGCGCTTCGCGGGATCGGCGATCCCCGGAAACGGCATTCTGGTGCCGGGCACGGCCTTTTGCGGCGAGGCCAGCCACTTGTCCAGGCTTCGCGCGTCCCAGGTCAGCCCCGAAGTCCTGAGCGCCGGGCTATAGGCATAGCCCGGCAGGCTGGCGGCCTTGCGCCCGGCCACGCCAGCCAGGCTGGGGCCGAAGGTCTTCCTGCCAGGTTCGACCGAATGGCAGGCCGTGCAGGGGGAGAAGGCGGGGGGCGCTGGGGGCGCCGCACCGGTATCGGCCGGAGCATTGGCCGCCAGTGCCAGGACGCCGCCCGCGCATGCCGCCGCGATCACGATCGATTTCACATCAGCGCTCCGGAAGGCTCGATGGCGACGCCTCGGCAGGGATGCGTCGCCATCTCGCTTCGAACTGGACCCGCGTCAGAAGCGGTCGGCGTCCATCACTTTCGCCCAGGCCGCCACGAAGTCCTTCACGAACATGTCGCGGGCATCGTCGGAGGCATAGGCTTCGGAAACCGCGCGCAGTTCGGAGTTGGAGCCGAACACCAGGTCGACCGGAGTGGCTGTCCACTTGGGCTTTCCGGTCTCCCGGTCATAGCCTTGATAGAGGCCGGGCGAGGTGTCCGACTTCGACCATCTGGTGCCCATGTCGAGCAGATTGACGAAGAAGTCGTTCGACAGCGTGCCCGGACGAGTGGTCAGCACGCCGTTCGGCGAATGCCCGGCATTGGCATCAAGTACGCGCATGCCGCCGACCAGCACGGTCATTTCGGGCACGGTCAGGTCCAGCATGGCCGCCTTGTCCACCAGCATCTCCGCCGGAGAGCGGTCGCTGTCCGCGCCGTAGTAGTTGCGGAAGCCATCGGCACGGGGGCGCAGGTAATCGTAGGACTTGACGTCGGTCTGCGCCTGGGATGCATCGACGCGCCCCGGGGTGAAGGGCACGGCCACGTCATGGCCGGCCTGCCTGGCGGCCTGCTCGATCGCGGCATTTCCGCTCAGCACGATCAGGTCGGCCATTGAGACCTGCTTGCCGCCAGTCGCCGAACGGTTGAAATCCGCCCGCACTTTCTCCAGCTTGCCAAGCACTTTGGCCAGTTCCGCCGGATCGTTCGCTTCCCAGCCTTTGGCCGGATCGAGCCGGATGCGCGCGCCGTTGGTGCCGCCGCGCATGTCGGTGGCGCGGAAGCTGGCGGCAGAGGCCCAGGCGGCCTTGACCAATTCGCGGCCGGACAGGCCGGAAGCCAGCACCATCGATTTCAGCTTGGCCGCGTCCTGATCGTCGATCATCGCGTAATCGGCCTTGGGCAGCGGGTCCTGCCAGCTAAAAGTTTCCTTGGGCACTTCGCCGCCGAGATAGCGCGCGCTCGGGCCCATGTCGCGATGGGTAAGCTTGAACCAGGCGCGGGCGAAGGCCTGGGCGAACTGGTCGGGATCATCGTGGAAACGTTTGGCGATCGCCCTGAAGCCGGGGTCTTCCTTCAGCGAGAGATCGGTGGTGAACATGATCGGCGCATGGCGCTTGCCTTCGACATGCGCGTCCGGCACGAGCTGGGCGGCGCTGGTGTCGCTGGGCACCCATTGGATCGCGCCCGCCGGGCTGCGGGTCTTGACCCAGTCGAAACCGAACAGGTTGTCCAGGTACTGCGTGGTGAAGGCGATCGGGCTGGCCGACCAGGCGCCTTCCAGGCCGCTGGTGACGGTGTCCTGGGCATTGCCCTTGCCGCACTTGTTGACCCAGCCCAGGCCCTGCTGTTCGACGGGCGCCGCTGAAGGATCGGCGCCGACGCATTCGTCGGGCTTGTGCGCACCGTGGGCCTTGCCGAACGTGTGGCCACCAGCGATCAGGGCTACGGTCTCCTCGTCGGTCATGGCCATGTTGCCGAAGGCGAGGCGGATGTCGGCCGCCGCCGCGATCGGATCAGGGTTGCCGTTGGGGCCTTCGGGATTGACGTAGATGAGGCCCATCTGCGTTGCCGCCAGGGGGCCCTTGAGACCGCCCTTGCCATCACGCCGTTCGTCGCCGAGCCATTTCTTCTCCGGCCCCCAGAACACCAGGTCCGGCTCCCAGGCGTCGACACGCCCGCCAGCGAAGCCGATGGTCTTGAAGCCCATGTCCTCAAGCGCAACGTTGCCGGTCAGAACCATCAGGTCACCCCAGGAGAGTTTGCGGCCGTATTTCTGCTTGATCGGCCAGACGAGGCGGCGGGCCTTGTCGAGGCTGACGTTGTCGGGCCAGGAATTGAGCGGTTCGAAGCGTTGTTCGCCGCCATTCGAGCCGCCGCGTCCGTCGCCCACGCGATATGTGCCGGCGCTGTGCCAGGCCATGCGGATGAAGAAGGGGCCGTAGTTGCCGTAATCGGCCGGCCACCATGGCTGAGAGGTGGTCAGCACCTTGCGAATATCGGCCTTGACTGCGGCAAGGTCGAGCGTTGCGAACTCCTGTGCATAGTTGAAGTCGGCGCCGTAAGGGTTCGATCCTGGATCGTTCCGGCGCAGCGCGCTCAGGTCGAGGTGGTTGGGCCACCAGTTGCGTGTGGACATCGCCTGTTCCTGCGCCTGGGCGGGAGCGGCGACCATTACCGGGGTCAACGTCGCGGCCATGGCGGCCAGCGTCGAAATGGAAATCTTGAGCACCTTTCGTTCCTCTCTGTTGCCACGCCTTATTTGGCAATCGGGGGTTACACCCCTGCGACTTCCACGAAAAACGGACGGACTTTCTCACAGATATCGGGATTTCCGATCAGAGACGCCAAATCGGTCGCAATCGCGATGTGTGCCGGCAAGGTCTTGGTGCCAGATTCCATTGATCCGAACGCTTGTTCCCTGTCTCTCCTCCGATTGCGAGCCGCTGAAAGCGGCGCGGCAATCCAGAGCGTTGACCACGACGGGACGTCAGCCACGCGGTTTGGCGCCACCCCGGATTCTTCGACGGCTTCGCTCCGCCAATCTCGTCGAGGTGGGATGGCGATGAACGGTTCTGTTCCGCTCGATGCTTCAGCGGAAGCGATAAGTCGCGATCAGGCCGAAGGTTCGCGGCGCGCCGTATGTAATCATGTTCACGCCCAGCGATTCGTACAGGCCGCTGCCGTTGATCGGATAGCGCTTGTCGAAGACGTTCTTCATGTAGAAGCTGAGGTCCAGCGGTGCGCCCCGGACGTTCAACCAGCCGATGCTGGCGTTGACCAGCGAATAGGCGGGGGTCTGGAACACGGTGTCGTCCGGGATCAGGGCGAGCTGCGCCGGCGTATAGAGATAGGCGAGCTGCTGCTTGCTCTGGTAGGTGTCGGACATCACCGTCTTGTCGGTGTAGCTGTAGTTCAGCGAGAGATCGAGTTCGCCCAGCGACGGATCCATCGGCACCTTGTACTCGATCGATGCAGCCAGTTCGTTGCGCGGCACGCCGGCCAGGTCGCGGTCCGAAAAGTCGCGCAGGATACCGCCGACGAACTGCGAGAACTGATTGTATTTGGGCTTGGTGTAGGCGTAAGTGGCGCCGAGCGTGAGGTTGGGCGTCGGCCGCACGGTGAGGTCGAGTTCGAAGCCTTCGACTTTCGCGCTGGCGGCATTGACCAGCGAATTGGTGAAGTTGTTGCCGCCGATGTTGATCGTGACCGTCCGTTGCAGGCCCTTGTAGTTGGCGCGGTAGACGTCGGCGTTCAGGCGGATGGCCCAGTCGCCCAGCTCGAAATCGGTCTTGATGCCGGCCTCGTAGTCCATGACCGTCTCAGGCTGGAACGGTTGGCGCTGCGGCGCGGTGACGGCGCGCGAGTTGAACCCGCCGGAACGGTAGCCGCGGCGCTGCGACAGGTAGATCATCGAGCCCTGCGCGAATTCATAGTTCAGGCTGAGGTTCCAGGTCGGCTCCTTGAAAGTCTTGCTGTTGCTGATGTCGCACTGGCTGACCGGCAGCACGGCGCCTGTCGAATCGCGCAGGATGCAGCCGGGAACGAAGGGTACGCCGATGCTGCTCCAAAGATCGACCGCCTGATGCCGCCAGTTCGCCCGCCGCTTGTCGATGCTGTACCGCAATCCGGCGGAGGCCGTCAGCCGGTCGGTGATCTTGAAGTCGGCGGAAAGGTAGGCGGCGGTGCTCTGGTTCCTGATGTAGGTGAGGAAGGTGGAGACCGTTTGCGGCAACGGCGGTCCATAGAAGGCCGGGGCGCTCTGCAGGTCGAAACCGGTCTGGCGATAGTAATAGAGGCCGGCGATGAAATCGAGCCGATCGTCCAGGGCCGAGCCGCTCATCTGCAATTCCTCGGAGAAGCTCTTGTGGTGGGCGTCCTGATAGGTGAGCAGGATCGGCGCGCGCGAACCGGCGATGTTCATGCGGCTTTCGTTCGTCACGTTGCGATAGGCGGCGATGTTCTTGAACTTGACGGCGCCCACGTCCAGCGTGGTGGTATTGATGATGCCCCAGGTTTCGGTGTCGTCGAACTGGGGCGTGCTTGAAGCGACATTCAGCGGATCGCGGTCGCTGCCGGGCAGGAGATCATCGTATATGTCGGGATAAGCAGCCTTGGCGCCGGTGCCGTTGAAGGCTGCCGCCGGGCTCAGCGGATTGATCGCGACCAGGTTGGCACCGATCGCGCCGTTCTTGTTGCGCGAGTAATAGGCGATCGAATAGTTGCTGAAGGAATCGGTGGGGTCCCACAGCGTCGAAATGCGCGCGTCGACATAGCGCTCCTGCCACGGATCCCGCCCGGCGGGCACCGGGGCGATATAGTGCTGGTAGGGACCGTGCTCCTCGTATTTCACCGAACCGCGCACGGCCAGGGTGCCGGTCAGTGGTGCGTTCAGAACCGCTTCGATGCCGTAGGTTTCGCGATTGCCGATCTTGCCGCGGATATAGCCTTCGAACTGGTGCACCGGCCGTGCCGGCGTCACCACCACCGCGCCGCCGGTGGTGTTGCGGCCGAACAGAGTGCCTTGCGGCCCCTTCAGCACCTGGACCGATTGAAGATCGTAGAAGGCGCTGTTGAGCCCTTGCAGCGGAGCCATCATCGCCTCCGCGAAATAGATCGCCGTGGGCGGGTCCTGCGTCGCGAAGATCGCGTTCATGCGCTGCCCGCGAATCCCCACCTGGACGGTCGATGGCTTGTTGTTGACGACGTCGACCGTCAGGCCGGGAGCGATGCGCTGCAGGTCGGTCACCTGATTGATCTGCTTGCGTTCCAGTTGGCCGGAGCCGAGCGCGATGATCGATATCGGAACGTTCTGCGCGTTTTCCTCGCGGCGGCGTGCGGTCACGACGATTTCTTCGATGGCGCCTGAACTTGCCTGGGCCAGTCGATCCTGTGCCTGTCGATCTGGCGTGGAGGTTTCGGCACCAACGGTCTGCGCCTGGGCATGCGGCACGGCAATCTGGTTGGCGACGACCATGGCCACAAGGCTCGCCGAGCCGTAAATCGCTCGTCGCGTCATGGTGATCTCTCCCCCGTTTTTCTTTTAGTGGGGCGGAATGATAGTACCGGATTCGAAGCAGTTCATGGCTCAATTCGCATCAATGCATGTCAAATCGTGTCTGGCGGCCACAAGCAACCATCGTCGGGATTCCCGCAGTGCCATGCCAACGGCGCCTATGATGAAAAAGAAGTCAAAGTTTGAAGCGGTTGGCATGACTTGACGGGTTGCATCGTCACAAAAGCCAGAGTCACATAAAAACCGGGCCGTCCCGTTCGGACAGCCCGGTTCTGATTGTTTCAACGCGACGCGCGGCGTCAGTTCGCAGGCAGCAGCTTCTTGTCGCTGGCGATACGGTTCATGGCCTTTTGCAGCTTCTCGAAGGCCCGCACTTCGATCTGGCGGACGCGTTCGCGGCTGACGTGATAGACTTGGCTCAGTTCCTCCAGCGTCTTGGGATCGTCGGTCAGGCGGCGTTCCTTGAGGATGTCGCGCTCACGTTCGTTGAGACTGTCCATCGCCTCGACCAGCATGTCATGGCGCACGGTCTTCTCTTCGGCTTCGGCAACGACTTCATCCTGCAACGGGCCTTCGTCGGCCAGGATGTCCATCCACTGGCCTTCGCCTTCCTCACGCAGCGAGACGTTGAGCGAGGCATCGCCGCCCATCATCATGCGCCGGTTCATGTTGACGACTTCCTGTTCGGAAACGCCCAGCGTGGTCGCGATCTTGGCGACGTCGTCCGGGTGGAGGTCGGTATCCTCGTAGGCGTCGAGGTTCTTCTTCATGCGCCGCAGGTTGAAGAACAGCTTCTTCTGCGCGGCGGTGGTGCCCATCTTGACCAGGCTCCACGAGCGCAGGATGAACTCCTGGATCGAGGCCTTGATCCACCACATCGCATAAGTCGCGAGTCGGAAGCCGCGATCGGGCTCGAATTTCTTCACGCCCTGCATCAGGCCGATATTGCCCTCGGAAATCAGCTCCGAAACGGGCAGGCCATAGCCGCGATAGCCCATCGCGATCTTCGCGACGAGGCGCAGGTGGCTGGTCACCAGTTGCGCGGCGGCTTCCGGATCCTCATGTTCCTTGTAGCGCTTCGCGAGCATGTATTCCTGCTCGGGCGCAAGCACGGGAAACTTGCGGATTTCGGACAGGTAGCGGTTAAGGCTCTGCTCACCGCCCAGTGACGGCACCGCGGGGAGGTTGCGTTCGTTATTGCTCACTATCTTCCGTCCTTTCTAGGTCGGCCGACGGTCAAAGACCCTTAAGAGGCGTCTTAGCTTGTCGCCACCTGTTCATGATAGCATATAAATCCGATTTCAGTGTCGCAATTCGTCGATCAGGGTCCGCATGTCGTCGGGAAGCGGACTGACGAAATGGACCGTCTCCCCCTTAACGGGATGAACGAAGCCGAGTTCCGCGGCGTGGAGCGCCTGGCGAGAAAAATCGAGCCGTTGGAGGGTCGGGCGAATGGCTGAAGGTGTACGTCCATAGGCAGGATCACCCAATAGCGAATGGCCGATTGACGACATGTGAACGCGCACCTGGTGCGTGCGCCCGGTCTCCAGCCGGCACTCGACCAATGTCGCGCCCTTCAGCGGTTCCAGGCTGCGATAGTGGGTCACGGCATGCTTCCCGCGCCCATCCTCGACCAGTGCCATTTTCTTGCGGTTGGTATGCGAACGGGCGATCGCGCCGGTCACGGTCCCGGCGGCTGGGACCGGCCGGCCGGCGACCACGGCAAGGTAGGCGCGCGTGATCGAATGGTCGGCGAACTGGGCGGCGAGGCCTTCGTGCGCGCGGTCTGTCTTGGCGACGACCAGCAGGCCCGAGGTGTCCTTGTCGATGCGGTGGACGATTCCCGGCCGGGCGACGCCGCCGATCCCGGAAAGCTGCCCCCGGCAGTGGTGCAGCAGGGCATTGACCAGCGTCCCGTCGAGATTGCCCGCCGCCGGATGGACGACAAGACCGGCCGGCTTGTCGATGACGATCAGGTGCTCGTCCTCGAACACCACGCTGAGCGGAATGTCCTGCGCCGCCGCTTCGGCCGGTGCGGCTTCGGGCACAGTGATCGCGAATGGGGTGCCGGGTTCGACCTTGAGCGAGGCCTGTGAGACGGGCCTGCCGGAAAGGCTGACGCGTCCCTCGCCCATCAGCGCCTTCACCCGCTCGCGCGAGAGGCCGCTCGCTTCGGCCAGCGCCTTGTCGATCCGTCCGCCTTCCGCGCCGATCATGCCCAGGATGATGTTTTCGTTTGCCCCCATCTCGGCTAGGATTTGGGGATGCATATCGAGGTGACAAGTGGTGTCATGGCCACACTTTGCGCCGAAGCGGATCGTGCCGCGCCGGAGGAATGCTGCGGCCTGCTGCTGGGGCGCGGCGGGCCGGGCGGGGAGGGACGGATCGAGATGGCGCTGCCCGCCGCGAATGTCTCCGATCGGCCGCGCCTGCGCTTCGAAATCGATCCCGCCGCGCTGCTGGCCGCGCACAAGGCGGCAAGGGCGGGCGGGCCGCGCGTGCTGGGCTATTATCACTCGCATCCCACCGGGCACCCCGTCCCATCGGCGATCGACTGCGAACATTCCACTGGCGATTTGCGCATTTGGGCGATCATCGCCAGCGGGCAGGTTGCTTTCTGGCGCGATAGCGGGAAAGGTTTTTCCGAACTGACCTGCCGCATGGTTGGAGAGGACCGTGCGGACCATATCTGATGCCGGCATCGGTCGCCGGCATGGATCGGAAGAGAGAACGGAAAGTACCCCAATCCATGACCACGAGCTCGCTCGAACTTGCCAGCCTCCTGTGTTCGCGCCTGTGCCATGATATGTTGAGCCCCGTCGGCGCCCTGTCGAACGGACTGGAACTGCTGGCGGACGAGAGGGATCCGGGCATGCGCCAGCGCTGCTTCGAACTGCTGGACCAAAGCGCGCGGATATCCACCGACAAGCTGAAATTCTTCCGCCTCGCCTTCGGCGCCGCCGGTGGTTTCGGCGAACTCGTGCCTGTCAGCGAGGCGCGCGTGCTGGTTGACGCATTGGTGGCGAACAACGCCCGGATCATGGTGAACTGGGCGCTGTCGAGCGATTCGCTGCCCAAGCTGGCGATCAAGACCCTGCTCAACTTCGCATTGATCGGCATCGAGGCGCTGCCGCGCGGCGGCGCGCTGGACATCGCGGCGGAGTTCCGCGACGGCATCAGCGAGATCGTCGTGCGCGCGGCGGGCCAGCGCATCGCCTTTGACCGCGACATCGGCCGCGCGCTGGACGGTTCCCTGCCGGACGGGGAGCTTTCAAGCCGGACGGCGCCCGCCGCGATGATCCACCTGCTGGCGCAGGAACAGGGTGGAAAGCTGCAATATGCCCTTGCGGAAGACGCGCTGGTGCTCGGCGCGGTGCTTCCGGGAGCCTGAGAGGGACGGACCCCATGGATGAAGGACGGGCGCGATGAACCGCTGGCTGGTCAACCGCATCGTCCAATCCCCCAACTGGAACGAGCGCAAGCTGCCGGTGACGATGGTCGTGCTCCATTATACCGGCATGAAGACCGCCGAGGAGGCGATGGCGCGCATGTGCGATCCCGAGGCGCAGGTTTCGGCGCACTACATGATCGATGAGGAGGGCATCGTCACCTCGCTGGTGCCCGAGGAGAAGCGGGCCTGGCATGCCGGGCAATCGTACTGGCGCGGAGTGACCGACGTGAATTCCGCCAGCATCGGCATCGAACTGGCCAATCCGGGCCACGAATGGGGCTACCGGCCGTTTCCCGAGCCGCAGATGGACGCGCTGATGCCGCTCCTGGCCGACATCATGGACCGCCACGACATTCCGCGCGCCAACGTGGTGGGCCATTCTGACGTCGCGCCGGCACGCAAGCAGGATCCCGGCGAGTATTTCGACTGGCAACGGCTTGGCGAACTCGGGCTTTCGCTAGATATTCCGGCGGCGAAGATGAACCTGTACTACGACAATCCGGGCGCCTTCTACCTCGCGATGGAGCGCTTTGGCTACGATATCGCCAATGGCCGCGCCGCCGTGCGGGCGTTCCAGCGCCGGTGGCGTCCCGAGATCATCGACGGCGAGATCGATGGCGAGATCGGCGGCATTCTGTTCGAACTCCTGTTGGAGCGCGACATCGGCCGTGCTAGGTGAGCCGCGCCGGGGAGCTGGGCAGCCGCGCCGTTCGCAAGAATGTCGAGGAAAGTCCGGGCTCCACGAAACAAGGGTGGCGGGTAACGCCCGCCGGGTGAGGAGGGCTTTCAGGCCCTTCGAAGCTCAGGGAAAGTGCCACAGAGAGCAGACCGCTAACCCCGCTCGTCCCGAGCTTGTCGAAGGATCGGGTGGGGCAGCAAGGGTGAAAGGGTGCGGCAAGAGCGCACCGCGCTTCCGGTAACGGCAGCGGCATGGCAAACCCCACCCGGAGCAAGACCGAATAGGGGCTGCGTCCCGGACGAGTCCAACGACTTGGCCCGGGGGGGTCGGTTTCGGACCCAGGCAGCCCGGGTTGGTCGCTGGAGCGATGCGGCAACGCATCGCCGAGAGGAATGGCTGCCGCCGCGGCGTAAGGTCCCTCGTTAGGGAGACCACGCCAGGTACAGAACCCGGCTTACAGGCTCCCCGGCATACTTCTGGTTGTAGGGAATGGCGCGAATGCCCTGACCACATTTGGTGATGTCGTTGCCGCGCGCTTCGCCAGGCGGAAAGTGGGGAGGGCGGCCAGCAAGCTGGCGCCGGCCCGTGACGGGGGTATCCTCTCGGTCGGGGACCCGGGGGGCAAATTTCATGTCGTGAAGATATTTCACAGATAAGCTGGACGCCTCCCGAGGAGCAGCCCAGCCGAGCCGTTCGCAATGCGCGCCAGGTTTTGGCGCTCACGCTACTTCATGGCGTATTCGCCGGGCTGCGCTCTGAAATTGTCGCGGGCAAAGGCCTTGGCCGCCGTTGCCGTCTTGAAGAGCTGTTCCTGGAGTTCGACGTCGACCAGTGGATACCCTTGCGAATTGTACCGCGTGGTTCGCACCGTAAGGCGAAAATTTCCCTCTGCATCCTTGTTTATCAGGAACGGGCGAAGCGGGTTGTCGGCGATTGTCGGTCTCCTAGGGACTGGGCGATGAAAGTGAACTTCCGGCGCGGGAAGAAGGCGCGTTCCGAAAGGCCAGGCGGCGGCATTGCGGACGACCGGTCGGCCGTCCGCAATGCCGGTATTGTTAGGCGGCCTGGAGATTCACGGCCGACATCTTGCCGCGTTGATCCTTTTCAAGATCGTAGGTGACGCGCTGGTCCTTCTCGAGCGTGCCCATGCCGGCACGCTCGACGGCCGAGATGTGCACGAAGGCGTCGTTTCCGCCGCCTTCCGGCGCGATGAAGCCAAAGCCCTTGTCAGGATTGAAGAATTTTACGGTTCCGATAGTCATATGGGTGTCCTTTATCCCATGTGTGGCGGTCATGCGCCAACAGCGGCGCATTCCGGCTCTAAGAGGCTGGGATGGGAAAAAGGGCGTACCCGAGATCCGTCACATGCGACGAAAGCCCCGCTTATATAAGCTGTCCCGCAGAATTTGCAATCGCGCGGCCGACGCGCGAATGGCGGCGAGATGCTTCTTTGTCATCCCGGGTTTGCAGTGTAGGATTGCGCCACCAAGCCGATGCCCCGTGTAGCAGCATCCGCAGCGTAGAACGCTGGGGGCGGGGCTGTCCCTCGCATGAAAGCGCCCATCCCATGCTGATCCGAGCAGGATACGATATTGGTTTGATCTCGGAGCAATCCGTGCCGATGCTCGCGAATTTGAGCGTTCACGCCTCGCGCAACAAGGATCTGCGCACCGCCCAGCGGATTTTCACGACGCCGGACGTGCCGCTCTATGATTATGTCGACAGCTTCGGGAACATCTGCACGCGCCTGACGATGCCTGCGGGCGGGATCACCGTTTCGTCCGGCTTCGTTATCGAGGATCCGTTCGAGCCCGATCCGGTAGTGCCCGGTGCCCGCCAGATGGCGCTGGCCGACTTGCCCGATGAAGTCCTGCTCTACCTGCTGGGCAGCCGCTATTGCGAGACGGATCGGTTGACCGAAGTGGCTTGGGGCCTGTTCGGCCATGTGCCGCAGGGCTGGTCGCTGGTTCAGGCCATCGTGGCCTATGTTCACGGCCATATCCGTTTCGACTACATGGCCGCGCGCCCGACCAAGACGGCATGGGATGTCTTTCATGAGCGCGCCGGGGTTTGCCGCGACTTTGCCCATCTGGCGATCACCTTGTGCCGCTGCATGAACATTCCCGCGCGTTATTGCACCGGCTATCTGGGCGACATGGACTTGCCAGCGGTGGTTGGCGTCATGGACTTTTCCGCGTGGTTCGAAGCCTATCTCGATGGTCGATGGTATGTTTTCGATGCCCGACACAACCGTCCTCGTTGCGGCCGCATTCTGATGGCGCGCGGGCGTGACGCCGCCGATGCGGCGCTGACGACGACCTTCGGGCCGGTGACTTTGTCACGCTTCGATATCTACACCGACGAGGATCGCCTGGGCTGATCGGTGGTACTGGCCGAGCGCGCATGCTCCCCGCGATTTGATGCAGGATAATCCGCGATCAGTGCTATATGGGATCCATCGTGAGACTTTGATCCGAGCTTCTCGCGCCTGAGGGATGGAATGCGCCCCCGCTTGATGCAGGAGCGCGCGAGATGTGCCTCAATCAGATTTTCAAAGATGAACAACTTGCCTTGATGCAATATTCCGGGGCGGCCAATGCGCACGAGATTGCGTCTTGCCAACGCGAACTTGGCCATTTGTTGGCGTCGTTCCGATCGTATCCCTATCCCCATCGTCCCTACGCCTGGCGCAGCGGTCATGAAGCCATTGCCGCCGTCGGGGCGGACCGATCGGTGGCCAAGCCGCCGCATGCGGGTGCAGAAGGGGGAGCTTTCTGATATGGCCAAATCACAAAAACGCAGCAACCGCGAGGTCCGCAAGCCCAAGGCATCCAAGGCCAAGCCGCCGGTGCCCATTGCCATCTCCGAAGCTTCCCCGGTCATTGCGGCCATGCGCAAGCCGACAGCCAAGCTCTGAGGCGAGGATAGGGTCGGAGAGGCAGTCGTGGCACGAACTGCCCGATACTTTCGACCCGGATCGGGCAGGAGGATGGCGCGCGGTGTCGCGCCATCCCGCTCAGTGATAGCGGCGCAGCAGGCCGGCGAGCTTGCCCTGCACTTCGACTTCGCTCGGCCCGTAGATCTGCGGTTCGTAGGCGGCATTGGCGGGATCGAGCCGGACCATGCCGTTTTCGCGCCGCAAGTACTTGAGCGTCGCTTCCTCGCCGCGGACCAGGGCGACCACGATCTCTCCGTCGCGGGCGGTATTGGTGCGCTTCACCAAGGCGAAGTCGCCGTCGAGAATGCCGGCCTCGATCATTGAATCGCCCGAAACTTCCAGCGCATAGTGTTCGCCGGCACCGAGCAGCGCGGCGGGCACCGGCAGCATTGACTGGCCTTCCAGCGCCTCGATCGGAACGCCGGCGGCGATGCGGCCATGCAGGGGAATTTCGATGACGTCGTTCGCGGGTTCCGGCGCGCGGCGCGGCGGGGTGAGCGCTTCTCCCGCCTTGGCGGGAACGGGCCGTGCCGGCTTGCCGCCGACATCGTCAGGCTGGCGCAGCACTTCGAGCGCGCGGGCACGGTTGGGCAGGCGGCGGATGAAGCCGCGTTCTTCCAAGGCGGAAATCAGGCGGTGAACGCCCGATTTCGATTTGAGGTCGAGCGCCTCCTTCATCTCCTCGAAACTGGGAGAGATGCCGCTCTCCTCAAGCCGGATCTGAATGAACCGGAGCAATTCGTGCTGCTTGCGCGTCAACATCTTCGTTGCCTCTTGCCTGACGTCCGTCCGGATCGTTCCGGTTGCGAACATTGAGGGAACAATTAAGCAACAAAATTTGTAACGTCAAGCAATACCACCATTTTGAAGCAGGAACACCCGCGCCTCGTCCCCGATGCTTCCTTCCGGCGCGAAGGCCGCCCGGTCGATCAGGACGTTGCTGGCGGCCAGCGCGGCCAGCGCGCCGCTGTCCTGGATCGTGTGCGGGACGACGGATTCGCCATCCCAAGAGCCGCGCAGGAATTCGCGCCTGCCACCGTTCGCGCGAACCGGCGCGCCGAGCCGCGTGCGGATCTGCATCGGCAGGGCATCCCGCGCGCCGAGCATCCGGCGCAGCAGCGGCAGCAGGAAATGATAGGCGGTGACGAAGCTCGACACCGGATTGCCGGGAAGGCCGATCACGATCTGCGGACCCGACGTGCGTTCGCGCCGGGCGACCAGGATCGGCTTGCCAGGCTTGATCGCCACCCGCCAGAAGTCGATGGTCGCGCCCCAGGCCTCCAGCGCCGGACGGACGAGATCGTGATCTCCCACCGAGGCACCGCCGCTGGTGACGATGACGTCGGCCTCGCGCGCGGCGTCGAAGGCGGCCATCAGCGCCTCCAGCGTATCGGCGACGGGACCGATCCGCCTCGCCTCGACCGGCAGAGCGCCGGCCATGGCCATCAACATGGCGCCGTTGCTGGCGGGAATCTGATGTGGCTCGCACGTCTCGGGATCGCTCGCGAGTTCATCGCCGCTGTCGATCACCGCGATGCGCGGCTTGCGGGAGACCGGCAAGTGCTTGTGGCCGGCGGCGATGGCCAGGGCCGCCTGCGCCGGGCCGATCCGGGTGCCGGCCACAAGCACTTCCAGCCCTTCGGAGAAGTCCAGGCCGCAGCGGCGGATATGCTTGTGCCTGGGCTCGGGCGCTTCGCCGGTGAGGGCGATGTGGTGGTTATCGCGCGCGAGGTCTTCCTGGAGGATCACCGCCTCGGCGCCGGCCGGAAGGATCGCGCCGGTGGAAATCCGCACGGCCTGGCCGCTGGCGACCGTCCCGGTGAAAGGATGTCCGGCCGCGCTTTCGCCCACCACGTGCCAGGGACCGGCGAGGTCATCGCCGGTCACGGCGTAACCATCCATGGCCGAGAGGTCGGCGGCGGGCTGGGTGCGGCGGGCCTGGAGCGGCTCGGCGAGGTAGCGGTTCAGCGCACCCTCGATGTCTACGTGCTCGATCGGCAGCGGCTCGACCAGGGCAAGCAGGCGCGCCTGTGCTTCCTCCAGCGGAATCGGCGGTACTTTCGCCATCAGTCCAGCCCTTCCGCCTTCCAGTGCCCGGACTTGCCGCCGCGCTTCTCGATCAGCCGGATATTGCTGATGACCATGCCCTTGTCGAGCGCCTTGGCCATGTCATAGATTGTCAGGAGTGCGATAGAAGTCGCTGTGATTGCTTCCATTTCAACGCCAGTCCTGCCGGTGAGGGAGGCTGTCGCGGTGGCGCGGACGGCATTTTCTTCGAAGGCGAAATCCAGGTTCACCGCATCGATCATGAGCGGGTGGCACATCGGGATCAGGTCGGCAGTCTTCTTGGCGGCCATGATTCCGGCCACTCGCGCGGTTCCCAGCACGTCGCCCTTCGGGGCATTGCCGGCGCGGATCGCGGCGAGCGCTTCGGCGGTCATGGTGATCCGGCCCGATGCGACCGCGAGGCGCTGGGTTTCGGCCTTGGGGCCCACGTCCACCATGCGGGCGGTTCCATCCGAATCGATATGGGTCAGGCTCTTGCTCATCTCGTTCTTCAAAAAAAAATGGCGCGCGAAACGATGCCGAGCCATTTCGATGGCAGATTTGCGCGCGGCAGGACAGGGCAAACCGCGTCGAGCGTCAACCGTGAAGCAGCGCCCGCGTCGCCGCCTCGACATCGGCTTGGCGCATGAGGCTTTCGCCGACGAGGAAAGTGCGCGCGCCGCATCGGGAAAGGCGGTCCAGGTCGGCGTGCGCGTTGATGCCGCTTTCGCTCACCAGCAGGGTGCCTTCGGGAGCGAGCGGGGCGAGGCGTTCGGTCACGGCGATGTCGGTGACGAAGCGCTTGAGGTCGCGGTTGTTGACACCGATCAGCCGCGACTTGAGCCGCGCGGCGCGCTCCATCTCCGCTTCGTCGTGGACTTCGACGAGGCAGTCCATCCCGCGTTCGCGCGCGGCAGCCTCGATCTCGGCCATGGCGCCGTCGTCCAGCGCGGCGACGATGATGAGGATCGCGTCGGCGCCGATCGCGCGGGCTTCGGCCACCTGCCAGGGATCGATCATGAAATCCTTGCGGATCACCGGGATGGAGACGGCCGCGCGAGCGTCCACCAGGAAGTCCTCGTGCCCTTGGAAATAGGGCGCGTCGGTCAGCACCGAGAGGCAGGCGGCACCGCCGCGCTCATAGGCCGAGGCATGTTCGGCCGGACGGAAATCGGGGCGGATCAGGCCCTTGGATGGGCTGGCCTTCTTGATTTCGGCGATCAGCGCGTAACCGGCCTCGGCCTTGCGGCGCAGCGCCGACTCGAAGCCGCGCGGGGCGCTCTGGCAGGCGGCATGGGCGTCAAGATCGCCCACGGTGGCGACGGCCTTGCGCGCCTCTACTTCCTTGCGCTTGCTCTCGCAGATCTCGGTGAGCTTGTCGGACATGATTTCCTCAGTTCGGCCAGTCAGTTCGGGCAGCCTCAGGCCCGCGCCGCCGCGATCCAGCGGTCTAGCAAGGCCTTGGCGAGGCCGGAATCGATCGCTTCGGCTGCCTTCCCGACGCCCCGCGCCCAGTCTTCGACTTCGCCCGCCACGATCAGTGCGCCGGCCGCGTTGAACAGCACGGCGTCGCGATAGGCACCTGGCTCACCCGCGAGCAGGCGGCGCAGGGCCTCGGCATTGTAGGGTGCTTCGCCGCCCCGGATCGCTTCGATCGGGGCGATCGGCAAGCCGGCGTCGGCGGGGTAGACGCGGCGCATGGCGAGGTCGCCGCCGGTCACTTCCGCCACTTCGTTGCCGCCCGCCAGGCTCAGTTCGTCAAGCCCTTCATCGCCCGATACGACCAGCGCGTGATCGGTGCCCAGGCGCATGATGGCTTCGGCATAGATCGGTATGTAGGCCGGCCGGGCGATGCCGACGAGCTGGCGCGTGACCTGTGCGGGATTGGCCAGCGGCCCCATCAGGTTGAAGATCGTGCGCCGCCCCAACGACTTCCGGAGCGGCATCAGCCGGCCCATCGCCGGGTGGTGCTTCGCGGCGAACAGGAAGCAGATGCCGATCTGGTTCAGCGTCGCCTCGGCCGTTTCCACCGCGCGATCGAGGTCGAGGCCGAGCGCTTCCAGCGTATCGGCCGCGCCGGCCTTGGAACTGGCCGCGCGGTTGCCATGTTTGGCGACCGGTACGCCGCAAGCTGCCACCACCAGCGAAACGGCGGTCGAGACGTTGAGCGTGTGGTGGCCGTCGCCTCCGGTGCCGCAGACGTCGATGGCGTTTTCCGGCGCGGAGATCGGGATCATCCGCGCGCGCATGGCCCGTGCGGCGCCGGCGATCTCGCTGGCGGTCTCGCCCCGGTCGGACAGGGCGACGAGGAAGGCGGCGATCGCGCTTTCGGGCACCCTGGCATCCAGGATCGCGCCGAACGCGGCCTCTGCCTCTGCCTCGCCGATCGGGTGGAGTGGATCGGGCAGGGTCATGCGGCCGAATTCACGCCGAAAGCCGTTCGGGCATGCTGGCGTCGATGCCGCACAGTCTCAGGAAATTTGCCAGCATCGCGTGGCCGTGCTCGGTGGCGATGCTTTCCGGGTGGAACTGCACGCCGTGGATCGGCAGGCTCTCGTGCCGGAAGCCCATGACATGGCCGTCGTCCGAGCGGGCATTGACCTTGAGCGCTCCGGGAATGTCCTCGACGATCAGCGAGTGATAACGCGTGGCGGTGAAGGGGGAGGGCACGCCCGCGAAGACGCCGGTATCGTCATGGGTGACGGGCGAGGTCTTGCCGTGCATCAGCCCGCCGCGCACCACCTTGCCGCCGAAGTACTGGCCGATCGACTGGTGGCCCAGGCATACGCCGAGCAGCGGCTTGCCGGCATCGGCGGCCGCGCCGACGAGATCGAGGCTGATCCCGGCCTCGTTGGGGGTGCAGGGGCCGGGCGAGATCAGGAAGCCGCGCGCACCGCTGGTGATCGCTTGTCCAGCCGAAAGCGCGTCGTTGCGCACGACTTCCACTTCGGCGCCCAGTTCCATCAGGTAATGGACCAGGTTCCAGGTGAAGCTGTCGTAATTGTCGATGACGAGGATCATGGTTTCGCCTTTGCCCTTTTCTCGACGACGATCAAGGGGCCGAGCGGCGGCCCGCCATCGACGCGGCCCATGTGCGGGTCCCACAGCGAGGACACGCTGCCATCCAGGAACAGCGCGTTGGGGCAGTGGAGCGCATCGCGGAAATAGCGGGCGAGCTTGCCGAACGAAATCGGCTCGTCGGAAATCACGAAATGCGCACGGCCCTGCGCGTCGACGCCGACGCCGTTGCGCAGCTTGAGCGACTGCCCGTCCGCATCGATCCTGGGATGCAGCTTGCCGGCAATCACCAGCATCGGGCCGGACTGGGTGCCGAAGTCGGGGCGCTTCGAAACCTTCGCCGCGAAATCGTCGCTGGCGAGCACTGCCCAGTGGCCGCCGGCATCGCCGTAGAACACGCCGTTGGGCAGCATGTGGAAGTTGCCCTGGCCCTCGTTGCGGTTGAGCTTGTGCCGCCGCTCGCCCTCCTCGACGTAGTAGCCGATGGGCTGTCCCGCGTCGTCGAACATGCCGCCGTTCATGGCGAAGGCGACTTCGTGCGCCTTGTCCGGCCGGCCGACGGCAAGCTGCGAAAGGCTCCGATAAGGCGCGCCGTCCATTGGGCCGAGCACCATGTGGACGGTGTGGCGGCCCGGCACGGCTGTGCAGTGGGTAAGGGCGGAGCCTTCGAACGTGGCGCTCCCGCATGGGGGCGGGGGCGGGGCCTCGCGGCGTTTCTCGGCCTTGCCGGAGGAGCAGGCGACGACGAGCAGCAGCGCGGCCAAGGCCCCGCGTTTCACTGCCCGAAGCCCGGTTCCCCGGCCACTCTTACCGCTTCGCGCGCCGCTGCGAACAGGGCGCCGCTCTTGGCCTCGCATTCGCGCTGTTCGTAGGCCGGGTCGCTGTCGGCGACGATGCCGGCACCGGCCTGGACGTGGAGCACGCCGTCCTTGAGCACGCCGGTGCGCAGGACGATGCACGAATCCACCGATCCGTCCGGCGCGAAGTAACCGACGCCGCCGGCATAGGCGCCGCGCGTCTCCGGCTCGAGTTCGGCGATGATTTCGCAGGCGCGCACTTTGGGCGCGCCTGAGACGGTGCCGGCGGGAAAGCCTGCGAAAACCGCGTCGATGGCGTCGTGCCTGGCCGTGTCCAGCTTGCCGATTACGTTCGAGACGATGTGCATGACGTGGCTGTAGCGCTCGATCGTATAGCTGTCCGTCACCTCGACAGTACCGGCCCGGGCGACGCGGCCGACGTCGTTGCGGCCGAGGTCGAGCAGCATCAGGTGCTCGGCGCGTTCCTTGGGATCGGCGAGCAGGCTGGCCTCGTTGGCCCTGTCCTCCGCCGGGGTGCCGCCGCGCGGGCGCGTGCCGGCGATCGGGCGGATCGTCACTTCGCCTTCGCGCACCCGCACCAGGATTTCCGGGCTGGACCCGATCAGGGCGAAGCCGGGCAGGTCGAGGAAGTAGAGGAACGGCGAGGGGTTCACACGGCGCAGCGAGCGGTAGAGCGCCAGTGGCGGCAGGGTGAATTCGCAGGTGAAGCGCTGGGCCAGCACCACCTGGAAGATGTCCCCGGCTTCGATGTAGTCCTTCGCCTTGAGGACCATCGCCTCGTAGTCGCCCGCCGCCATGACCGGGCTCGGCACGGGCTCGGGAAGGCCGGCGCTCACCGGCGAGGCGGGGACCGGCGCGGCAAGGCGGCGCAGCGCTTCGTCGATGCGCTCGGCGGCGATATCCACCACGTGTTCGGGTGCGCCTGCATCGGGCCAGAGCGGGGCGACGCAGAACAGCTCGTCGCCCAGCCGATCGAATACCAGGATCAGCGAAGGGCGCACGAACAGCATGTCGGGCAGGTCGAGCGGGCTTTGGGGCGCGCGCGGGAGCTTCTCCACCAGGCCGATGGTCTCGTAGCCGAAGTAGCCGACCAGGCAGGCCAGCGCCCCCGGCAGCTCGGCCGGTACATCGATCCGGCAGGCGTTGACCAGGCCGCGCAGCTCGGAAAGACTGTCGCCCGCCATGGCCGTGAAGGCCGTGCGATCGCGCTGCCATTGCCGGTTGATTTCGCACGCGGCGGCGCTGGCGCGGAACACCAGGTCGGGATCGAGGCCGATCAGGCTGTAGCGCCCGCGCGTTTCCCCGCCCTCCACCGATTCGAGCAGGAAATCGCCGCGTTCCGGCTCGAACAGCTTGAGCGCGGCGCCGACCGGTGTCTCGGTATCGGCGACGAGCTTGCGCCACAGTAGCGCCGGCTCACCCCGTGACAGGCGCTTCAGCGCCGCCGAACGATCCGATTCGCGCTGCATGCCTCCGCCCGCCGATCAGTTCGCGGCGGCGCCGGAAAGCTGGTCCCGCACGGCCTTGATCGCGGCGGCATTGCGGGTCACGCCCACGTCCTTGCGGATGGCTTTCGCTAGCGCGTCGCCATAGGCCTGGCCCAGCTGCTGCCCGAGTTCCTTCTGGGCGCCGAAGACCAGTTCGCCGGATTCCACCTTGCCGGGCACGATATCCTTGAGCAGGACCACGAACCATCCTCGCTCCTGCGCCGCCGACTGCACTTTCACCGTGCCCTTGGCCATGTGGAACATCAGGGAGACCGGCGGCGGCACCTGCTTGCCGGCACGCAGCGCGGCGGCCAGCGTGGGGCGGGACATCGATACCTGCTCGACCGGGGGCAGCGGCTTGCCGACATCCGCCATGGCCTGCTCCAGCGACTTGCCCTTGCGGATAGTATCCAGCATCCTGAGCGCGGCGGCCTTCGCCGCCTGCGAGCCGGCGTCGATCTTCCAGGCCTGCGTCACGTCGTCCTTGATCTGCGCGAGCGGGGCAGGGGCGGAGGCGGCGATATTGGTTACGTCATAGATCACGAAAGTCTTGCCGCGTTCGACTTCGGCGACCTGCGGTTCTTCCTGTTCCATCGTGAACGCGGTCGCCAGCACCGGCTTGAGCACATCCGGCGCGGTTTGGCCGGGCTTCATGTAGACGCGGCCGTCGGCGACGAGCGGGTCGGTCTGGCTGGCTTCCACCCCGATCGCCTTGGCTACCTCGACCAGGTTGGCGCCGTTGGTGAACTGGTCCTCGATATTGGCGAGCATGTCGCTGAAGGCCTTGCGGCGCTTTTCCTCGGTGAGCTGCTTGACCAGTTCGTCCTTCACCTCGGCGAGCGGGCGGGCCGGCGTCTTCCGCTCTTCGTCGACGCGCACCACGTGCCAGCCCAGCGGGCTCTTCTTCGGGGCGGCGATCTTGCCCACCGGGGCGGCGAACACGGCTTCGGCGATTTCCGGCGAGAATTGGCTGGAAAGCTGCTGTCTGCTGAAGAATTCAAGCGGCGCGGCCGAGAGGCCCTTTTCCTTGGCTGCCGTCTCCAGCGACTTGCCGCCCGCGACTTCGGCGGCGACCGCACGGGCGGCGGCTTCGGTGGGGACGATCAACTGCGTGATCTTGCGATCGTCCTGCGCGGCGTAAAGCGCCGTGTCCGCCTTGTAGCGCGCCGCGATTTCAGCGTCGGTCGGCGCCGGCGGATTCTTGAGGGCTTCCTCACCGAAGGCGGCATAGCGTACCACGCGCCGTTCGGGCAGGATGAACTGTTCGGTGTGTGCCTTGTAGAAGGCGGCGAGCTGGGCATCGGTCGGCGCCGTTTCGGGCGCGAACAGCACGGAGGGCAGGACGACGACGGAGCCGGAACGAACCTCGTTCAGCAGCTCTGCATAGCGTCTGGCGGCATATTCGGGCATGATCGTGCCGAACTGGGCCGGAGCCAGCAGTTGCTGCGCCGAAAGGCTTTGGGCGAAAGTCTTGCGCAGGTTCTCCTCGGACATGCCCTGCTGTGCCAGCGCCTGCCGGAAGGTGTTCTGGTCGAACTTGCCGTCGACTCCCTGGAAGGCGGGAATCTGCGCGATTTCGCTGTCGACCAGGCGTTCGCTGACGACGATCCGGCTTTCCTTGCCGAAGGCGTAGAACGCGGCGCGGTCGATCAGGTCGCCGAGCACCTGCTCCAGGCCCCCTTGCGCGACCAGCAGCTTCATCGTCGCGCTGGGCTGCTGCTGCTTGACGCGGCTCAGCGCCTGGTTCGCGCCCTGGGCCAGGTCGACGCCCGATATGGTTTCGCTGCCGACGGTGGCGACGCCGCCGCTGCTCAGTCCAGTGGAACTGCCAAAACCGGCGATATCGCCGCTGGCGAAGGCGACGGCGATGATTGCCAGCATTGCCAGTGCGATACCGGCACCGACCTTGGACTTCAGAAGGGAACGAAAGAAAGAGAGCATGGACCGTGCCGATCAGCGATTGCCTGCGCGAAACCTGCCGGCTTCGCAGTAAACGGGCGCAGGCTTTAGGGGGCCTTGTGGCATCCTGCAATGCCGACTCGCACGATATGCGGGAATTCCGCCCGTCGCGGGTTCTTGGATGACGAATTCGGTTATTGCGGATGGGAATGGCCGATGAATTTTGACAAGTCGGGCAGGGCTGGCCTAGCAGCGCCGCGAGGGCGATGGCCTGATTCCCCGGACGGGCGGGAATCGCCGGTGCGCGCCATGGATTTATCAAGGGTTTGAAATGGCTGGATTGCCTTACATCGTCGGAAACTGGAAAATGAACGGCACTCGCGCGATGCTCAGCGAAGTACGCGCGATCGACCGGTCGGCCGCACGCTTTCCCAAGGTGCAGGTTGCGGTCGCGCCGCCCGCCACGCTGCTCTACCGCGTTCGCGACGCCGTGGAAGTCATCGGCATCGGCGGCCAGGACTGCCATGCCAAGGACAGCGGCGCCTTCACTGGGGATATTTCCGCGCCGATGCTCAAGGATGCCGGCGCGGACTTCACCATCGTCGGTCATTCCGAACGCCGCACGCTCCACGGTGAAAGCGACGCGGACGTCAGGAGCAAGGCCGAGGCGGCGCTGGCGGCGGGCCTCGCGGCGATCCTCTGCGTCGGGGAGACGGAAGCGGAGCGCGATGCCGGACGGGCCGAAGAGGTCGTCGGCGGCCAGCTGGAGGGATCGTGTCCGCGCATCGACGGGGCACCCGAAAAGCTCTCGGTGGCTTACGAACCGGTCTGGGCCATCGGCACCGGCCGCGTACCTTCGGTCGAGGACGTGGCCGCCATGCACAAGTCGATCCGCGACAAGCTGGTGGCGATCTACGGCGCCGGCGGCGCGGATGTGCGCATCCTCTACGGCGGCTCGGTAAAGGCGGACAATGCCGCCGAACTGCTTTCCATCCCCGATGTCGGCGGCGCGCTGGTGGGCGGCGCCAGCCTTACGGCGGAAAGTTTCCTGGCCATCGTCGGCGCGGCGGCCTCGCTGGCCGACGATTGAACGAATCGCGGGGGCGGGAAATCGGCGTTTCGCCCGCTCCCGGCCTGATCGAACAGGCTGGCGGGTTGCGCGATGGCCGCTTCGCGCCTATCTGCGCGGCGAATGACGCGGGCAAGGTAATGCGGACTGGGCGCCCGCCGGAAGGTTGAAACGAAGATGTTCCTTTTCCTGACCGTGGTCCAGGCGCTGGTTGCGGCAGCGCTTGTCGGCGTGATCCTGGTGCAGAAGTCGGAAGGTGGCGGCCTTGGAGTCGGCGCCAGCCCTTCGAGCTTGATGTCCGCGCGCGGGGCGGCCGATTTCCTGACCCGGTCGACGGCGGTCCTGGCCACCCTGTTCGTGGTTCTCAGCATCGTTTTGGCGGCTCTGGCCGTTGACCAGACCACTGGCCGCGACATCGATACCTCGCTTGAACGCGGCACCATCACCCCGGCCCCCGCGCAGCCCGCCGATCCGCTTGGCGGAGCGGCCAATCCCGGTACTGCTCCTGCCCCCGCCACGAACGGCGCGGGCGCCGGCACTCCTGCCGGGCAGGCGCCTGCCGACGATCCGCTTTCGGGCGCCGCCAAGCAGTAGCCGTTCGGCATTCCAACGTAACCGAACTGCCGTTTTGCTCATGCAGACGGCGGTTCATTCAATTTGACCTGTGGATTCAGGCACAGGGCGCTTGCCCTCGTGCCCCCATGCAATTTAAGGCCCGACTCCCATGGCGCGGCATATTTTCATCACCGGCGGCGTGGTTTCCTCGCTGGGCAAGGGGCTGATGGCGGCAAGCCTCGCGGCGCTGCTGCAGGCGCGCGGGTTCAAGGTGCGGATCCGCAAGTTCGATCCTTACCTGAACGTCGATCCGGGCACGATGAGTCCGTATCAGCACGGCGAGGTCTACGTCACCGACGATGGCGCCGAGACCGACCTCGACCTGGGCCATTATGAGCGTTTCACCGGTGTTTCGGCACGGCAGGCGGACAATATCACCTCTGGCCGCATCTACCGGGACATCATCGCCAAGGAACGGCGCGGGGCCTATCTGGGCGCCACCGTCCAGGTGATCCCCCACGTCACCGACGCGATCAAGGAATTCGCGCTGGCCGAGACCGAGGATCTCGACTTCGTCCTCTGCGAGATCGGCGGCACTGTCGGCGATATCGAGGGCCTGCCCTTCGTCGAGGCCATGCGCCAGCTGCGCAACGAGCTGGGCCGCGAACAGACCTGCTTCGTCCATGTCACGCTGGTCCCCTATATCGCGGCGGCGGGGGAGCTGAAGACCAAGCCCACGCAGCACTCGGTGCGGGAACTGACGGGCCTGGGCATCCAGCCCGACATCCTGCTGTGCCGCTGCGACCGCGAACTGCCCGAAGGCGAGCGCCGCAAGATCGCGTTGTTCTGCAACGTGCGCCAGCAGGCGGTGATCCAGGCGCTCGATGCGCCCAATATCTACGCGGTTCCGCTGCAGTACCATCGCGAGGGTCTGGACGCGGAGGTTCTGCACCACTTCGGAATGTCATCTCCCGCACCGGATCTGGGGCGCTGGGACGACATTACCGACCGCTACCAGAACCCGGAGGGCGAGGTGACGATCGGCGTGGTGGGCAAGTACGTCGGCTTGCAGGACGCCTACAAATCGCTGAACGAGGCGCTGGTCCACGGCGGCATGGCGAACCGGGTCAAGGTCAACATCCGCTGGATAGATGCCGAGATCTTCGAGAAGGAGGATTCGGAAATCGCCGCGGCGCTGGAACCGATGCATGGCATCCTCGTGCCCGGCGGCTTCGGCGAGCGCGGCACCGAGGGGAAGATCGCGGCGGTACGCTTCGCTCGGGAACGGGACGTGCCGTTCCTGGGCATTTGCCTGGGCATGCAGATGGCCTGCATCGAAGGTGCCCGCGCGGCCGGCATCGAGAAAGCCAGCTCGACCGAATTCGGCGCCACCGAGGAACCGGTGGTCGGCATCATCACCGAGTGGATGAGCAAGGACGGCCTCCAGAAGCGCGCCGAGGGCGGGGACCTGGGCGGCACCATGCGCCTGGGGGCCTATCCGGCCATACTTTCATCGAACAGCCATGCTGCGGCGATCTATGGCTCGAACCAGATCAGCGAGCGTCACCGCCACCGCTACGAAGTCAACGGCGCCTACCGCGAGGCGCTCGAAGGAAACGGACTGATCTTCTCGGGCATGTCGCCTGACGGCCTGCTGCCCGAAATCGTGGAACGGCCCGATCACCCCTGGTTCGTCGGCGTGCAATTCCACCCGGAACTCAAGTCCAAGCCTTTCGACCCGCACCCGCTGTTCTCCGGCTTCGTTGCCGCCGCGCTCAGGCAGGCCCGCCTGGTCTGACTTGATCGGCCTCCTCCATGGAGGCTGATTCCATCGCCATCGCTCCAGCGCGTGACAGTGCGACGTTCAGGTCAGAGCAGTTTCCAGGTGAGCGGCAGCACCACAGAATTGGTTCCGGCCGGCGGTGCGGGAAGGGAGCCGACCCGCGAAACCAGGGCAATCGCCTCCTTGTCGAGGGTGTTCGACCCCGAGGAGCCGATCAGTTCGGCTTTCTCCACTTTGCCCGAGGTCGAGACATAGACCTTGACCTTCACGGTTCCTTCCTCGCCGCGCATCTGCGCGGTGCGGGGATAAGTCTGCTTGGACGCGATCGTGCGCTTCACGTTGGACAACCAGTCGTCGGCAAAGCTCGGGCTCGCGGTCAGGGCCATTATGGAAAATACGGCCGAAATCTTCAGTATCGTCTTCATTGTACTCTCCGTTTTCATGGGGGTGACGGCTTGGCGCCGATCTTTTTGGTTGTTTTATTCACACTCTAGAATTCGCTCCAGTCATCCAGGGCGAGAGCATTGGCGCCGGAGACCGCCGGTGCCGGGGCGTATCTGACCTGCTCCGCCGGGCGAATGTCCGCCTCGTGGTGGATCGGCATGGGCGAATGGCCGAAGGACGCCGCCTGCATCGCACCCGCGTCATCCAGCCTGAAGCTCGACATCTGCGACATCAGGCGCTGCGTCTCGTGCGAGAGGTTGCGACTGCCGGCGGAACTCTCTTCCACCATTGCGGCGTTCTGCTGGGTAAAGGTGTCCATGCCGGCGACCATTGTCGAAATCTCGGTGATGCCTTCGGCCTGCTTCTCGGCGGCGCCGGCGATCTCCTCTACAAGCGTCGAGACCGTGACCACTTCGCCGACGATCTTGCGCAGGGCATCGCCGCTGCTTTCCACCAGGGAAACGCCGTCGCCGACCTGGCGCGCGCTGCGATCGATCAGCTTGCGGATGTCGTTGGCGGCGTCGGCGGAGCGCTGGGCCAGCGCGCGCACTTCGGTGGCGACAACCGCGAAGCCCTTGCCGGCTTCGCCGGCGCGCGCGGCCTCGACACCGGCATTGAGCGCGAGAAGGTTGGTCTGGAAGGCAATGCCGTCGATAACGTTGATGATCGCGGCCATCTCGCGCGAGGTCGTCTCGATGCCGCGCATGGCGTTCACGGCCTGGTGCGCGATGCCTTCCACCTTGTCCGCGGTTTCGCGTGCCACGTTGAGGCGGGTGCTGGTCTGGCGCGCATTGTCGGCGGTGACCTGCACGACGCTGGTGAACTCGCTGAGCGTGCGCGAGGTATCCGCGAGCGAACTTGCCTGCTGCTCGGTCCGGCCGGCCAGATCGGACGTGGCCGCCGCGATCTCGTCGGTGCCCACGCGGATCGAATGGCAACCCTCGATGAGCTGGCTCATGGTTTCGGAAAGCCGCGCGACCGCGAGGTTGTAGTCAAGAGGCAGGCGGGCAAGCGCGCCTTCGCCGGTTTCCTCCAGGCGGTTCGCCAGGTTTCCTTCGGCAAGTTGGGCAAGGCCGTTGCCGATGGCTTCGACAGTGAGCTGCAAGTTCCGCGCGCGTTCCTGTTCCTCGAGAGCCCGGTCCTGATCGGCCCGGGCCAGTCCCTGGAAGCGTTCGAGAGCGCGGGCGAGGCTGCCCAGCTCGTCCTGGCGCTCGCCGCCGGGAATGGCGACGTTTGTGTCGCCGTCGATCAGGCGGCGCACGGCGCTGTCCAGCCGTTTCACCGGCTTGGCGATCGAGCGCATCATGACGAGCAGGAGGACGACCGCGCAGCCGAGACCGGCAAGCGCGGTGACGATCACGACCTGGCGTGCCTTGGAATAGATGGTCTCGCCGCGTTTGGCTGCGTTGTTGGCGACCTTGGTATTGAGGTCCACCAGCGCGAGCAGATGGTCTTCCAGGTTGTAGAAGCTATCCAGGGATTCGCCTTCGAACAGCTCGTGCGCCGCTTCCATATCGGATTGGGCAAGGTTCAGCAGCGAATCGCTCTGGGCGATATAGGCCCGCCAGTCCTCGCGAACCTTGGTCAGAGCCTCGACTTGCGCGGGATCGTGAATGTGCCTGCCGTATTCCGCCAGCACCTCGTTGATGACGGCCTGCGAGTTGCGCAGGACCTTGTTCTGACGTTCCCAGGCCGCAGTGCCGGCGGCCTTGAAGGTATCGGCCTGGTGGATCCGATACTGGGACGCATAGGCGTGAAGATCGCCCAGGTTCTGCGAGGCGGGCAGCGAGTCCGTGGTCAGTTCGTTCGTCAGGGAATTCACTTCCCCGATCTGCTTGATCGCGAACACGCCCATGCCCGCCATGATGGCGAGCAAAAGGCTGAAGGCGAACACCAACCGGTGGGCGATCTTCAAACGTTTCATCGGCCTGTCGGACTCCTGCGAACTACAGGTGTCTACATAGCCAAGACTGGTTTGGTCCGATTTAAGCCGCTCGGGTGGTATTCACCCTAGTAAGCTGGCTGCAAACATTTAGGCATTTTTGCCGAAATCTATCAAGTGATGGTGTACGGCGCGGTAATATCCGCGCACCGAAGGCGGCCCGGCTGTCCAGACCGCCTTCTTCCAGGTGTTTGATGAAGTTTGGCTTTTTGCAGTGATCAGGCGGCGGCGGTGTTTTCGTCGGGACCGTTTTCCACTACTGTCAGCTTGTTGCCGCCGACCGCGATCTTCTTCGGCTTCATGGCCTCGGGCACTTCGCGCACAAGGTCGATCACAAGCAGGCCGTCGGCAAGGTCGGCGCCGTCGACGCGCACGTAGTCGGCCAGTTCGAAGCGCCGCTCGAAGCCGCGCTGCGCAATGCCGACGTGGAGGTACTCGCCCTCGGGGGTATCGTCGGGCTTGCTGCCCTTGACGATCAGCAGGTTGGCCTGCGCGGTGATGTCGATATCACCGGGCTTGAATCCGGCTACCGCAAGCGTGATGCGATAGGCATCCTGGCCACGGCGTTCAATGTTGAACGGAGGGTACTTGTCGCCAGCGCTGGCACGGCCCTGATTCTCGATCATGTCGAACAGGCGGTCAAAGCCGACCATGGTGCGGCGATAGGGTGAAAAATCGATACGGTTCATGACAAAAATCCTCCAATGAGCAATCTTCGTGGTGTCAAGGCCCGGAAATCCGGCGCCTTGTCGATGAGCCATCCCCATGGCGGGCCATGACTCGCTACTCTAGATATGATAGCGGCCTCTCGTTTCAAGGGCCGCATTGCACCGGCGTGAATTGCCAGGCCGAATTGCCAGGGCGAATTGAAGGAGAAGTATCGAATGAACCAGCCCAAGGTCGAAATCTACACCAAGTGGGGTTGCCCTTATTGCGTTGCCGCCAAGGCGCTGCTCGATCGCAAGGGGGTTCCCTATGAGGAGTATGACGTGACCATGGGCGGCCCCAAGCGCGCCGAGATGGAAGAACGGGTGCCCGGCGCCCGCACGCTTCCGCAAGTGCTTGTCGACGATACGCCTTATGGGGGATTCGACGATATCAACGCGCTTGACCGGCAGGGCAGACTCGACGCGGTTCTCGGGCTTTGACACGAATGGGGCTGGCCGCGCTCCTGCAGATGACCACCGGCGTCGATCCCGCGGCCAACGCCGCGACGCTTGTCGCCGCCATCGTCGATGCGCGAAGCAAGGGCGCGGCGATGCTGTTCACGCCCGAGATGTCCGGCCTGCTCGACCGCAAGCGGGAACGCGCGAAAGCGGCGATCCGTACCGAGGCGCAGGACGTGGTGCTGGCGGCCGTGCGCGAAGCGGCGGCGCGCGAGGGGATCTGGGTTCACCTCGGCTCGCTGGCGATCGAGCGCGCGGACGGCAAGTGGGCCAACCGCGCTTTCGTGATCGACGACAAGGGGGAGATCCGCGCCCGCTATGACAAGCTGCATATGTTCGACGTTGACCTTGCAACGGGTGAGACATGGCGCGAATCCAGCGCCTATGCCGCTGGCGATGCGGTGGTGACGGTGGAAACGCCGCTCGGCCGCCTCGGTCTGGCGATCTGCTACGATATCCGGTTTCCGGCCCTGTTCGAGGCGCTTGGACGGGCGAAATGCGATGTCATCGCGATTCCCGCCGCCTTCACCGTACCGACCGGGAAGGCGCATTGGCACCTGATGCAGCGCGCCCGGGCGGTTGAGGCGAGTGCCTATGTCCTGTGCGCGGCGCAAGTCGGACGACATGAAGACGGACGCGAAACTTACGGCCATTCGCTGGCGATCGATCCCTGGGGCGAGGTTCTGCTGGACATGGGGGGAGAGGCGCCGGGCCTCGGCCTGGCCGAGATCGATCCGGCGCGCATCGCCGACGTGCGTGGCCAGTTGCCGAGCCTTGCCAACCGCCGCGAGATTGCCACATAGGCGCTCGCATGATTGTCTACGATCTGGAGTGCCGCAACGGACCCCATCGCTTCGAGGGCTGGTTCAAGTCCTCGGAAGATTTCGCGCGCCAGCAGGAAATGGGGCTTGTCGCCTGTCCGCACTGCGGCTCGATGGCGGTGGACAAGGCGGTGCAGGCGCCCCGTCTCGCGCGCAAGGGCAACCAGTTGCCGCAAGAGGTTGCCCCGCGCCGCGCCGCGCCGGTCCCGCCCGCCCCGGTCCCTATGACCGGCCGTCCGGCCACGGCCCCCGTCGCCAACGCGCCGCTGCCGCCCCAGGCGGTCGAACTCATGCACAGGCTTGCGCGGATGCAGGCCGAAGCGCTGAAAGTCTCGCGCTACGTGGGCGAAAACTTCGCCGAGGATGCCCGGGCCATGCATTACGGCGAACGTGAAACCGAAACGATCCACGGCCAGGCAACCCTTGCCGAGGCGGAGGAACTGATGGAGGAAGGGATCGCCGTCATGCCATTGCCATTCCCGGTCACACCACCCGATCAGGCGAACTGACGAAAGACGGATTGCCTTGGCACATCAGCCAGACAGATTGCCAAGGCCCCGTACGCAAGCTAGGACGCGCCTGCGTGCGCCCGTAGCTCAGCAGGATAGAGCATCAGATTCCTAATCTGGGGGCCACAGGTTCGAATCCTGTCGGGCGCACCAATAAGGCTTTGGGATATAGGTGTTTTCCGGAGCGGTCGGGCTGCTGATTTTGGGGTCGCCGTTGGATGGTTTACAAAGTGGTGTAAACTTTCACGCCGAAAGGCGGTCTGCCAGGGTGACTATTACGCGGGCTTCGTCGACGTAGCGGGCGCGGATTTGGCCGATTCGCTTGGCGGTCCACCCGACAATGCGGGCTATTTCTTCGTCGGTCAGGCCCTTGACCGCGAGCATGGTCACGAAAGTTCCGCGCAAGTCGTGGATCCGGCGGTCGAATCCCTTGGGCTTGTGGCGTTGCCACACGGTCTTCAGGCCGTTTTCAGTCCATGCGCGCTTGCGGCTGTTGAGCAGGACCGTGCCCGTCGTGATTGATCGCGCGTCGAGCCATTGGCGGAGTTCAGGATAGATGGGGATCACCGCGCGTCCGCCGCGCTTGCGGGTCTTTTCGACGATGATCGCCTTTTCGCCCACCTGCGACCAATCGAGGCGGACCAGGTCGCCCATGCGCAGGCCCGTGAGGCTGGCCAAGGTGAGGGCATCCATGATGTGGCCCGGGAATTGCTCGATCGCGCGCACGGCTTGCCAGTGGCGGTCTTCCCACACCAGATCGGCGAGATTGACGGCGTGGAGCTGGCGGATGCCGGCGGCGACGTTGATTTCCACGCGGCCGTTCTCGACCGCCCAGTTGAGAAGTATGGCGATCATCCCCGCGGCGGTGTCGGCGGTGCGGGGCTGGTGGGCCCACTGGTTGCGCCAGGCGATGATATCGCCGCGCATCCGCCTGTCCTCGAAGGCGGCGATCGGCGTGCTGCCGAATCGCTGGGATATGCGGGTGAGCCAAAGGCGATAGCCCTTTCGGGTACTCTCCCGCCGTCCGGTGAAATCCGGGCTTGCCTCGTAATCGGCGATCAGGGCATCCACGTCGTCTCCCGCCGGGCCGAAGCTTGACTGCAGAGCTTGCTGCTGCAGCGCCAGGATTTCCGGGGTGATGACGGGGCGCGCGCCGTCCTGCTGGTGGATGCAGGGGCCGCCGCGCCAGGCGTAGACATACCAGCGGCGGCCACCCTTGCGCAGCTTACTTACGACGTGCAGGCCGCTCACGATTCTGGTCCTGCGCCTTCCAGGCGTCATAAGCGTTTCCCGGTGACTGCGCCGGGGGATGGATAGTCACGCCGTCCGCGCGGATGTCAACGGCGCCGATCGGCAGGCCATGGCTGCGGAACAGCTCGATCACGCGGCGCACTTCGCTGTCGGGAACCAGGCGGCGGCGGGTGGTCATGCCAGCTCGAGCAAGTCAGGCGATGGCCTGCGATCGGCGCATGCGGGATTTAGCCAGATACTTTCGGTTCGGGGCAGTGCGCCGTCAGCTCGAGCAGAGATATCAATGCGAGTCCACCCTGGCAGCGCGTTGTCGTAAATCCGGCTCGGATAGCCCGAGAGGACAACCATCCCCTTGAGGCCATTCAGGAAAGCCAGCAGATCGAGGTGCTCGTCATCGGTCAGCTCGTGGCGGTATACGCCGCCGTTATCCGCGCGGCGGTGGGTACGGGCGCGGGTTTCATGAAGGTAAGGCGGGTCCACGTAGTGCAGCGTCTCCGGCCCATCGTGGCTGGTCATGACCTGGAGCGCCGGGCGGCTTTCGATGATGACACCGCGAAGCCGGGAAACGGCGAGATGGAGGCTGTCGGGCAGGTTCGTCCAATCGACGGCCGGCGTGGATCCGGCACGATTAGAGTTGGCGCGGAAGCCGGTGCGGTATTGGCCGGACGCTCCGTCGCTGCCGTGGCCCATGAAAGACCGGACGATCAGGCGGCGCGCGCGCTCGATCGCGCATGTAGATGGTTCATAGGCAGCGATGAATTCTTCGCGCGCGAACGGCGTGAGCCGCAAGGCCGCAACCAGATTGCCCGCATGGACCGGATCGCGCAGCACACGGAAGAGATTGACCAGTTCTCCGTCAAGATCGTTCCACACCTCGGCGGAAGCCCGCGGCTTTCGGAAGCCGACCGACCATGCGCCGCCGTAGGGCTCGATATAGACGCGGTGAGGCGGAAAGTGGGATATGATCCAAGGCGCCAGCAGCCACTTGCCGCCGTGCCAGCGGAGGATCGGGCGGGGCTTGGTCACCCCTGCTGCTCCCGATAGGCGGCCGCGATGCGCTCCACGGCGGTGGCGAAGTGGGTGGGGTTGTGTTCGATGCCGGTGAAGGTCTTGCCCTGGCGGATCGCGGCGATGCCGGTGCTGCCGGTGCCCATGAAGGGGTCTATCACGGTGCGGCCGGCGACGTTGCGCAGGATCTTGGCCATGACCGGGAGCGGCTTTACCGTGGCGTGGCGGAAGACCTTGAACGGCATGGTGCCGGCGGTGATCCAGCGGTGCATGTCATGGTGATCGCCGACCGGGTGATGGCCGGGGTTCCAGGCGTGGATGTAGAATTCCAAATCCGGCAGGTAGTGCTTGTTGCGCACCGGCTGCGGGTTCGGCTTGATCCACGGCAGGACGCAGAAGCGTTGGTAGCGCGGGCGCAGGTAGGCGAGCAGATCGGGCAGCTGATCGTTGTGGCAGAAGACCACAACCGAACCGTGGCGCAGAGGGTTGATGATGGCATGATCGAAGCCCTGGTCGAGCGCCTCGGCCACGATCTGGTCGCTGCCCATGCGCGCTTTGCGATAGGCGCCGCCGCCGCTGTTGTTGAAGCGATACGGCGGGTCCATGACTTCCGCATCGAAATGGCCGAGCTTGGGGCGCAAGTGGTAGGCGTCGGCCTGATAGAGCGTGTGGGGGCCGATCCGGACCACGCCGATATCGCCGCCGGGGGCGCCGGTGTCATAGCCGATGAAGAGGGGTTGGGTCATGGCAGCACCATCCAGACCGCCACCTGGAATCCATGCCGGGGATGGTCGACCCAGAACGCGTCGTGGGCAGGTTCATAGAAAATGCGGTTGTGTTGCATCAGGTATTCGGAGATCGCCGCCGCGAAAGGCGATGTCGGGGGGAGGCGCTGGACCTTGTCGATCGCCTTGGCGGTGAAGGATGTGTTTTCGGTCATGCCAGCCTCTTCATTTCGGGCCAGACGGCGCGGAGGAATTCCGTCGCGACATGGAGATTGATCGCATCGCCGTATCCACGCAGCGCGCCAGTTCGGCCGGGATACCCTGCAGCCAGGCAGAATGTGCCGGGTTCAACGGGCCGGAGTTTCGGTCCGTCAGGGTCTCTACACAGCAGCCAGTCAGCACCGGCCCAGAAGCCGTTTGTCGGACCGCGCAGCGGATCGCGAAGGGGCCGGTCGGCAGTTCCTGCAATGCCGCCTTCGCCATTCCCGAGTTCGAGAGGCGCGGCGTGTCCGGGTTGCCGTTGTCGTACTGGTAATCGCCCCGGTTCGCATCCGTCGCGGTCGGGGCCTGCCAGCCCGCCAGCATCGCGCAATTCGGGAGTTCCTTCAACTTGCTGGGCTCCGCCCCCGCGCTGCCCCGGTTGTCCGCCGCCAGCGGAGTCGGCCATGTGGCGAGGCGCACTTGTTCGTTGACCGGGGCTGCCTTGGTCCCGCGATCCTGCGGGCCGTCCAGCGGGGCTCCCTTGTGGTCGCGAGCTTGCGGGGTTGACCAACCCGCAAGCGTCACAGTTGGCGCAGCGGAAGGACATTCCGCCGGGGAAATAGGGTCCGTGTCTTCCCGATCCGCCGCAAGCATGGCAAGGGCGGCCATCGTCGGCAGGCTGAGGGCCCCCGTGTTCTCCCGATCCGTCACCGCGAAGTCCGGGCCCTGGGTGGCGTTGCTCGCCAGCGGCGTCGTCCAGCCCTGCAATCGGGTTCCCCGCGCCGTCGCCGTCAGCGTGTCCGCCTTCCCGCGGGAATGACGCATGCCGCAGCTCTCCGCATCCTCCGCCCTCGCGGTCGGCCAACCGGCCAGCGGCGCCATCTGGGTGAGCGAGGAGCCCGTCATCCCATCGGTAATCGAGCGCCCGCCTCGCTGAAAGGCTGGCATGGGCAGGAACCCGACCACAGGCCGAAATGGTCAGGGATACCGGCGGCGCGGGCGGCGATGCTCCACAGGCCGATCCCGGCGAAGAAGTGGCACTGAGCAAATCCAGAAAGTTCTGCTGGAACGACATCGCGGATATCCCTTTCGTCAACCTCCCCCGGTGCGATCCAGCCTTCGCGCATGAGATGGCGCAGGACGTGGGCCTTTTCGGGGTCATGTTCGTTGTAGTAGGCGGGCGAGGCGGTCACCGGTGCGGCACCGCGTCGCGATCGACGCCACCGGGGAGGCGGGCCATGTAGTGGGTGACTTCGCCCTGGACGGGGCAGCCGTTGGAATAGGCCCAGTGGGTTCCGGTCCAGGCGGCGCAGTGGCGGGTCCCGTCGCCGGCCTGGACAAGGCGGTAGGCGCCGTCCTTCGCGCGCGCGTCGACGGGGATCATGGCGAGGCGGGTCATTTTCCGCGGCCCCGATAGGTGACGAGTGGTGCGTCACTGGACTGATAGAGTGGGTGGACGGGAAAACCGCGATTGGTAATGCCCAGCGCCATGACTGGCGCATCGTTGTAGTTGTTACAGTCAATCCACCCCAACATGGTTTCGTCTTGATCGAGATGGCCGCCGTAAACGCCCCATGCGCAGACGATCAGGCCGGCGTGATCCAGGGCCCGGCAGACGTGGCGTTGGTTCTGGTATCCGACCGGATCGCGCTCCGGGCTGACCATGAGCAGGTTTTTGGGGCTGGTCGCCCGCCAGGCGAAAAGGTTGACAACCTCGAGCCGGTCGAAGCCTTCGCGCCGCGCGAAGCCAACGCAGCGTCTGATTGTCGGGTCATCCTGCTCGCCATCGGCAGTTGATGGGTTGAGCATGACGAAGACGCACGACAGCGGCTCACCGAGTTGCTCGCCGGCACCGTCTAGGCATGGGCTGCCATCATCCTCGGTCCACATATTCCACCGGGCCGGCGCAGGGTGATTCCTCCACTCTCGCCAGAGGCGATAGCGATAATTGCCGCAGGCGCTGATGATGGCGCCTTTTTCCAGATAAGTTTGATGATCAGCCATGGCGGTCGCCTCCCATCGCGAGAGCGAACGCCTGGCGGACGATCTCGGCCACCCAGCGCTGGCCGTCCTCGTTTAGCTCGTCCCATTCGCACGCGGCATAGACCGAGAGGACCGGATCGCTTTCGGCGATCTGGCGGGCTAGTCGGAAGGCGGCGGCATCATCCATTCTCGGGCTCCTCGGCAAACAGTGTGCGCTGGCCGCGCTGGAGATCGGCGTGGGCGCGGATTTTGGCGGTGGCCTGGTGGTAGGTTCCGGCTTTCAGCAGGCCGTGGACGAAGAGCGTCTCGGCGCAGAGGCGGAGGCGTTCCTCGTAAGTTTGGCCGGTCCAGTCGGTGGCGAGTTCGTGGAGGGGGACGGTCATCAGAAGGTTATCCCGTCGTCTGGTTCGTCTTCCTCAATCAGGAAGGAGGGCAGTTCCTCGTTGGAGGGGAGCGCGGCCGGGGGGACGGCGGCGAGGATGCTGGCGGGGATCTGGTATTTCTCTTTCGGCCGGCGCGCCCATGCGGTTTCGGGCGGGACCGGAGTGAACTGGTAGATGTTGCCGCCGCCCAGCAGGATGGGGCCGAGCATCGCGTCCGCGAAGAACGGCTCCACCTGCAACAGCCTGGTGCCGAACCGCTCGACCTCGGCGATGCGGCCGACGAGAGTGCGGTGGCCGAGAACCTCGACGATGGCGTAGTCGCCCTCCGGCAGGGCGGTGGGATCGATGATGGTCATAACGGTGCTCCGATGAATTCGGCGGGTTCGGGCCAGGTCCAGAAGCCCTGCATGCCGCGCGTGGGGATGGGTTCGGGCCAGGGATCGATTTCGAGCATCGGCCAGCCCCAGTTGGCGTGCTGGTCGCGGTCGGAATCGTTGGCGCGGGGGACGCCGAAATCCTCGGCGATGCGGGTGCCCAGGCGGGGTTCGCCGATCACGGCGGTGCCGATGCCGGCGGCCATGGGGAGGCGATCCTGCAAAAGCCGATTGAGAACCGGGATTGCCCTTTCCGCGATCAGACAGGTTTCAGCGGCCTGGGTCGGGAATTTCTCGCGCAGCGAGAGCAGGGCGAACAGGTCGCCGGCCTCGATCATGTCAACCTTGCGCGCCGCGGCGTGGATGACGATGCGCTGGCCGATCATCGATGCCGGCGCGCGCCATTTCCGGAACTCGTAGGGCTTGGCGCCGGCGATCACGAGCGAGGCCCAGGGTTGGAATATGGTGAGGGCTTTCATGCCCAGCCCTCCAAGCTATCTGCATCGTCCAGGACCGCGTCGATCATATTTTCATCGACGACGGTACTGACGATCAGGCGGGCGAGATGATTGACGCTGATGCAGCGCTTCGCGGCATGCGGACCGAGTGCGTCGAGGACATCGATCGGCATGACTACCGTTCGGCCGAGCTGTTCTGAAGGTCTGGTCGGGCGAATCGCGCGCACCCTTCCGCTACCCAGTTCAAGCGCACTGACGGTGCTGATAGGAATACCGATGCGCGCGGCGATCTGGCTGGTGCTCACACCCTCAGCCCGAAGCGCATGGATCGCCTGGGTCCGGCTCGGATAGCCGAGGCATGGCTTTGGCGCGCCCATCAGCCTGCCCACCCGTCGATGAAGCGCGCGGCGGCGGCCGTGAGTTGGCCGAGCTCGTCGCGATATTCGCGCAAGTAGCCGTCATCGGCGAGTTCATCGATTGCGATGCGGCCGGCGAGAAGGACCGTCTCGGCCAGCTTTTCCACGATGTCGACGTCGCCGAACGCGGAGTAAGCGTGGGGACCCTCGCGATGGTAGCGGAGCAGCTCCGTCACGGCCTCGCTGGCCTGGTGGGCGGCGATCAGCGCGGAGTTGCGGCGATCGGCTTCGGGTGTCTCGACTTCGCTCGACACGAACGGGGGTGGGGTGGTCATGCCGCACCGCCCTCCGCGTAGCGGCCCTCGGCGCGTGCGATGAATTCCTTCATCATCGTGAGCATGTCGGCCCTGCTGCCGTTCGAGATGTAGTTGACGCGCCCGTTATCAATTTTGCCGAATTCGGCCACGAGCATGCAGAAGCCGAACTTCTTTGGCTGTTTTCCGTCGTTCAATACATCGTCGATGGCGTTGGCCATCATGTTCATATTGGCCCGGTGGCGAGGGTCGATTGGTCCGTGAGACATTTGCGGGGCTCCTTGGTTGAAAATCAGTCGTGTTCGCTCAGCAGGCGCTGGTGGGCGGCGTAGGCTTGCTGGGGGGTGGTGGTTCGCGCCCGGGTGTCTCGACTGTCGATCGAAGATCGGCAGTTCATCCTGAGCCTGCCGAAGGGCTCGACACGAACTGAGGGGGAGGACGGAATCCGGGCGAGGAATTCGGCGGCGCGGTTGCGTTCTTGGCGCCATTGGGCCTTGCGGCCGGACTGGTGTGCCTCCTTGATTCCGGTGCGGATGTCTCCCGGGAGGGCGGACCAGCAGCGGTCGCAGAGGCGCTGCCAGCGGCGGCGGGTGCGGGTGCAGCCGGGCACGTCGCAGGGGTAGTGTCGGGCCATGGCTTAGCTTCCCACCCGGAGGAGGTCGGCCGCCGCCTTTTCGGCGCGGCGCTGGGCCATGTTCCAACGGATGTGGGAGATCGTGTCCTTCCGCCAGGGATTGGCGGGGGGCGGGCCGCCGTGGAAGCGGGCGGCGATCACGGCGTCCCGGGCGGCGCGCTCGACCTGCTGGAAGCGGGTCATGGCAGCATCGCCCAGAGCATCGCGCCGGCCGCCATGATCGCCGGGGCAGCCAGGAACAGGGCGAGCAGATCGCGCTTGTCCCGGTCCGGTGTTTCGCGCCAGAGGGCGGACCATGCTTCGACGAGCGATGGGGCGCCGGTTCCTGGCCGGGCGGCTTCGATCGCCTGGGCTTCCGCATCCCATTGCTCCTGCAATTCGCGCAGGTGCTCGGCCGGGGCCACGTCGTCCGAATGGAACCAGGAGGGGTCCGAGTGGAACCAGGACGGGGCGGTCATCGCCGCGATCCCTGGGGCCGCGCGCCGCCGGGAAGATCGACCGCGCATTCGGGACAATAGGCGTAGTAATCGCCGCGAATCTCCTCGATCGCCCAGCCATCGGGCAGGACCGGCATGGGGCGGTGCTCGATCGCTTCACAGGCGGTGCATGTGAAAGTGCAGGGGACGCTTCGCGGATGCCCAGCGTCACCGGGCCAGGTGCGGGCTCGCTGGCGGGATCGGGATTTTGCCTTTGACGTGTGCATCATGGTTCTCCTGATCGCGGTGGACATCAGAGCAGGGCGGTGAGCTGGTGGGCGACGGTAACGGCCAGCCAGAGCACCAGGGCCCAGGCGCCGCCGATCGCGAAGGCGAGGAGCGAGGCCTTGAGGGTCGGGGCGATCTGGCCGGCGCCGGGGTGGCGGTGCTGGCACTGGGGGCAGCGGCAATAGGCCGGGTGGATGTGGCTTCCGGTCATCAGGCGGGACTCCTCTTTTCGGCGGAATCTTTCAGTTCAGGTCCTTCGGCAGGCTCGGGTCCTTCGACAGGCTCAGGACGAGCGGGACGGGACTGGTGGTGGCGGGCGTAAGCGTGGATGGCGGGGGCGGCGGTGCCGTCTCCCAGGTGCCAGGCGAGGGCCATCAGCAGGTGCCGCTGATAGAGCAGCGCGTCGTCGCGACGGCGGGCCAGATCGGCCTCGAGGCGGACCAGGGCGGTTTCCACCGCGGCGATGCGATCGGCGAGCGTGTGGTGGCCGGGCGCCGCGCCCTGGCCGGTGACGATCCAGTGCCATTCGTCGGCCAGCAGGCGCCAGGCCAGGAGATCGCGCCGCGCCTCATCGCGATCGATGGCGCCGCGCTCTATCAGCGCGGGATAGGCTTGTTCGCGGCGGGACACGGCGGAGCGGCATTGGGCCAGCAGCTCCTCATGCTCGTGGCGCAGCGGCGGCAGGTTCTCGGTGCCGTCCGGGCGCCAGTCCGGGCTGTGCCAGATCATCACCGGGCGCCAGGGATCGTCGCGGTAGGGGAAGGTTTCGCGGGTCATACCGGCAGCCTCGCCGGCATTTCGAAGATCCAGCAGGACACGATCTGGCCGGCCGGATTGTTGACGTTCTTGGTGGCCAGCCACTTGCGCGATTTCGAATTGCGCAGGACCTTCTTGAGCTTGTCCATGTCGGGCGGGGTGAGGCCGGCGCCCCGGCACCGGGCCTCGTACTCGACCAGGCGGACGGCGATCAGGGCCGGGTCGCGGTGCTGGTTGAGCGACTTGCCGTCGAAGTGATCGTCGGGCTTTTCGCGGTCGATCAAGTAATCGACCTGTTCCCAGAAGCGCGAGACCAGCGGATGATCGCCGCCGCATGAATTCTGGCGATCCATTGCCATGGCATCGACCAGCTGGAGCGTTTCGGCTGTCCATTCCGGACGCATATTCGGGAAAATACGGGGCAGCGCCTCGACCGCGGCGGCGAGCTGCGCATGGTTGAGGATGCAGCGATCGTTGAACAGGCCGTCTACCCGCTTGCCCATCGCCGCGTTGTGTTTCTCGAACCGTTCGAAGAAGGCCGGCAGGTAGGCGGCTTCCTGGCGGACCACGTGGACGATGGTTCCGGAGAGCCGATCGATCGGCCAGCGCTTGAGCCGGGTGGCAGCCTCTGCCGCCGTTTCCGAAAAGCGCGATTTATCGATCGGCATCGACATCAGGCGCTCGAGCACCGCCTCGTGCGCGTCGATCCGCTCGTTCTGCATGAGGTAGATCGTGCCGTTGAACGGCGGTTCGGAGACTTCGAAGCCGGTGCTCTTGCGGGCGGTGCCGCGCGGGTTGCGGCCGTTGTAGAGGGTCAGCAGGTCGTTATAGTCGAAGGACCGGTACGAGCGGTTCTTGTCATCGTCGCGCTTGCCTTCGATCAGGCCGACCGGAAGGTTAGACACGCGCATCATGATGCGGGGAAGGAACGCGGCCGAATTGTTGTTCGGATCGTTTCCTTCGTGGTTGTTGCGGCCCAGCAGCTTCCACAGGAAGACAACCAGGGTCGTCTTGCCCGATCCCGGCATGCCGGTGATTTCCAGGAAACCCAGCGATCCGTCGCGACCCCGGATTTGCACCGCGAACAGCGACATCATGAAGAATGCCAGAGCGACCAGGCCTTTGGGGCCATAGGCGGTCCAGAGATCGGGCAGCCAATCGAAGTCCAGCTTGTCCGGATCGTAGTGGATGGAGAGCATCCGCTCTTCGCTGTAGAGCTTGACCGCCTGCTTGCCGAAATCGAAGAACTTGTCGGCGTTGAGCTTTTTCAGTTCCCCGTCGCGGACGGCGATATCACCCAGCAGCCATGCCCGATGCGGTTCCGAATATCCGGTCGCCTTGACCGGCGTGACTTCCTTGAGCCCGCCCATCTGCGGCTTCTTGATCCGGTTGAGCTGTTCCTGCGTGCCCAGCCACATCCCGGTGAAGGCATGCAGGCGGTTGTCGAACTCGCCCGCCTTGGCGATGGCATTGGAAGAGAACCGCGCCTTGACCGTGGCGCGCGCCGGGAAATCGATTTGCAGGAAATAATTGGTGATGTCCTCCACCTCGTCCCGCTCGGTATAGAGGAAGCGGAAGGCGCAGTTGGCGAGCTCGTCGACGTTGAAGTTCGGCTGCACGTCTTCGTCGTATGTGACTTTGCACCACCACAGCCGGTTGCCGTGACGAAAGTCGAACGCGGGAAATTTCTTGCGCTGGTAGATCAATTCGGCTTTTTCGTGCCGCGTTTCGGCGATGGTGACGGCGCCGTTCCACAAGTATTCTTCCAGCTTTTCCGGGCCGAGCGGGGCCTTTTCCGCATCGCCCTTCCACGATTGGTGATCCAGCAGCAGGTCGTTCCAGTCCTTGCTGGTGCCCTCGCCATCGGGGCGGACCTGGGCGGCGGTGGCGGGCCAGCCTTCGTCGCGCGCCTGCCGGACGAAGCGTCTGGCCCATTTGGGGCCGGCCTCGCCCGGATCGAAGGCGAAGACCAGGCGGGGCCGGGTGGGGCGCTTGATGCGCTGCAGCTCGGCGCGCAGCAATTCCAGGAAATGTTCGGGCCAGTAATTGCAGGACATCGCCGAGACGGCGAGCAGGCGGGCGCCCTGGTGGAGCGCCTGGGCGTTGAAGATACCCTCCGCGATCCAGATATCCTCGGCGGCGCCGAAGTCCTCGATCGTCAATTTGGGCGGCATCCAGCAGTGGCCGCCGGGTTTGCCGCCGTACTGGAAATGGGCCTTCTTCGCGAACCGGCCCGGCTTGTCGATGATGCGTTCCCACCAGGTGTCGCCCACCTTGAAGCGGACGGTGGCGGACGTGTGGCCGGTCTTGCCGTCGCGGAACAATTCCTGGGTATAGGCGCCGCGCAGCAATTGCAGGTCCAGCCCGCGTTCGTGGCTGAGATATCCGTCGGCGGCGGCGTTGGGGTTCTGGTCGGTGGCGGGGAAGCGGCGGGACCAGTCCTCGAACAGGTTGGGCAGCAGCGCGCGGACGGTCCATTCGGACCCGCACTTGCCCTTGCCGCAGCGGACGATTTTCGGGTCCTTTGCGGCGCAGAAGACGGAAAGGTTCTTGCAGTCAGGGCACTTGCCTTCCTGCAACCACTCGCCCCCGGTCTTGCGGAAACCGAACTTGTCCTGGAGACCCTTGAGTATTTCGGCTTCGAGGTTCACCGGGTGCCCGCTCCGCCGACGATATGGAGCCGCGGTTTTTTCGCCGGGTGGCTGGTGATCGGATATGGTCCGAGATACGCGCGCGGCGCCCCGCGATCGGGATCGCTGCAATGGCCGCAGAGGCGGCGCCAGCCCGCGCCGTTGACGAAGGCGGTGAACAGGATGCGCCAGGGCAGGCCGCAGCAATCGCAGCGTTCGGGCAGATGGGTGACGATAGTTGGGCTTTTGTCAGGCAAAGCGTCCCCCTCGGCCGGATCGCGGCCGTTTTCAGTTCGGTTGTGGTTGGCGGTGGGATCGGCGGCGTTCAGCCGCCGAACATGCTCATCTGGTTTTCATCGTCCGGCCCGTCGCGGCAGGGCGGCAGGATGTGCGGCACCTGATCGCGCGGGCAGACTTTCAGCCCCAGGTCGGGCCGGTCGATCAGGCCGGGGTTGAACGAATGGACAAAGGCCAGTTCGGCCAGAAATGTATGGCCGCACCCGGTATTGGTGCAATGACAGATGAGGTGCTTGACCTGTTCCGATTTCCGCTGCGAATCGCGGATGAAGCAGGGCCCGTCGCACTTGGGGCAGATCACCAGCGCGCGGCTGAGGCTTTTGCCGTGGCCGGACTTGAGCTGGAACTGCAGCGGCGCCTCTATCAGGCGCGCGCCGTGGATCAGGCCTTCGCCGCTCATGACTGTTCCCCCTGCTCGGCGCGATCGAGGGTGGCCAGGCCATCGGTCAGGCTCTCGATCGCTTCGTGGACTTCCTCGCGCGCCTTGCGGATGGCGCGGGGATCGCGGCGGCCGCTGGCGCCGATCAGCGCGGCGACGGCTTCGCCGGTTTCCTTGGCCGCCTTGCCGGCGACGCGCGCCAGGTCGCGGTCAGGCCCGTCGCGCCCGGCGATATCGAGCCGCAGCGCGTGGAGCCGGTGGAACGGCGCATGATCGCCGCCGTGCTCCAGATAGGCGCGGTCTAGCCGCTCGGCGTCGATCAGGCGGATTTCGGTCTCGCAGTCGGGATCGGACCAATAGCGTACCGCCCGTTCCGAAACGCCGCAGATCGCGGCGCAGCGATCCCACCCGATCAGGTGCGCGATATCGGTGAGGGTGCGGTGGTAGGTCAGGGGTTCGCGGCGCTTGGTCATGCCGCCGCCCCCTTCGGTCCGGTCGATGTATTGAAAGCGACGGGCGCGGCGCGGCGGTCTATCCCGTTGGCGCGGACACCGGCGCAGCGATCGACGCCGGACCAGCGGGAGGACGCCTCGGGTTCGATTGGGTAGATATCGGGGCGAAGTAGATGACGAGAGACGCCGGTCAATTTTTCCGCGAGCAGCACGTGCTGCGGCGGCATCTGCCTCGACTGGTTGAGCCAGCGCCAGACAGTCGGCTGAGAGATGTCGAAAGCGTCCGCCATCGCCTGCTCGGTTTCAAAGCAGGACCTCACTTTGCGCAACGCCTCGTAACGCGTAATTGTGTTCATACGTGACCGTATAAACTCTTCCACATATTAATCAACGGAAAAGTTGGATGAACGCATATACGCGCAGGTATAACGTGCGCCCCATGTGGGAAATCGTGCCAGCACGCTTGCAAGCCGCAATGCGGCGGGCCGGGGTCAACCAGTCGCAACTTGCTGGAAAGATTGGTGTAACGCAGCCATCTATCGCCCGACTGTTGCGCGGCGAAACCAAGACGACGCGGGCTATGGACGTCATGGCCGCTGCGCTCGATACGACCGCGGAATACCTCAAAGGCGAAGTCGAAAGCCCGGAACGTCAAGCTTCGGAAGGCGAGGACGCGCGTCCGCTTCCGAATATCGACGATGTGGAGATCGACGAAATTGATCTCGCTTTCGGCCTCGGCTTTACGTTCATAGAGGATGTTCCGGTCAAGACGGTGCGCCGGAAGTTCTCACGTTCGTGGCTGCGCATGTTCACGGATAGCCCGGCTTCGCAGATTTACTGCGCACGCGGTCTGGGCGATTCGATGACACCCACGATCCTCGACAGCGATATTCTCATCATCGACGCCGCCCAGCGCACGCCGCGCATGGCGGAGCAGATATGGGCGGTTTCATATTGCGGCATGGGCAGCGTCAAACGCCTGCGCCCAACCAAGGACGGCGGGATTAAAATCATGTCGGATAAGGTCGAAGTGTCAGACGAAGTGGCCTATGACGACGAACTGCACATACTCGGCCGGGTGGTGGCGGTTGTGCGCAAGATGTGACCTGACCATGTCTGTGCAAAAAGGGGGCGATCATGAAGGCGATTGGGACAAATGGGGAAATCGAGCTGTTCGACCAGGTGCTGGTCATTCGCAAGCGAGGCCTGGGCACGCTGATCTTGCAGGGTTTCAAGGGAGACAAACGTATTCCCTATACCTCGATCGCGGCGATCCAGCTTCGCAGACCGAGCCTTTTGACGGCCGGCTATTTCCAGATCACGCTTCCTGGCGGCATTGAGGGACGCGGCGGCATCATTGATGCAACCAAGGATGAGAACACGGTGATGTTCGCCAAGAAGCAGATTGGCGCATTCGAGATGGTGCAGAGGGAAATCGAGAGCAGGCTTGCGGCCAGTCGCCAATCGTCGAGCATCACCCCATCAGCACCGGACACGGATCCGCTCACTGCCATCAGGAAGCTAGGCGAATTGCGGGAAGCCGGCATGATTTCGGAGGGCGAGTTCGAGGCCAAAAAGGCCGAACTCCTCAGCCGGATTTGATGTGAGGGATTGGGGATGAAGCGAATAGCGCTGGTAGGGGCAATGCTGCTTTCAGGATGCGGTTCGCAAGGCGTACCTTCCTGGTCTGTGAAGCCGGAGGGTTCCTTCACGCCTGGCGGGCAAAGCGTGCTCAATCTAGCCGTGAGGATCGATGGTTACGCCCGAGATGGACGGTTGATCGAGGCGGCCGGCGCTGCGGTGAAACAAGTCGGCGCCGACATGATCGGGGGACGTCCTCCGGTGAAGGGACCATTCAAGGCGATCAACTTCATGGTCTACGCTCCACGGGCCCAGGCCGACGCCTCCACAGACGGCAGGGTCATGCACCTTTCCTACGACGCGATGGAGCTGCGGCATGCGGTCCATATGGGTATGGATGGCGACGCGATCCTGGCCGGCGGAACCGACCTTGGCTGGTGGTCTCCTTCGAACGATGACATAATCGCCGATTATTGCACGACCCGACAAGGGGGCGCGTTTTGCAGCCGCGTCGCGGCGGATTGATGCGCGCTGGCCTGATCGCTATCGCACTGGCCATCGCGCCGTCCGCCGTCATGGCCAAGACCGCATGCCTGAGCGACGCGGAAATCGAGCAGGCGTTCGGCGATGAAGTTCGCTCCGGCGCGGTCTATATCGATACCAGCGCGTTGCAGGGCCGGCCGCTGTGTTCCGGCTTGCCGCTGGGCGAGCAGATCCAGCGCATGCACGCCAAGGCCTTTCCGGAAGAGCGGCGCCAGGCCGAGGAGGCCCGTGCGGCGGTAGTGGCGCGGGAGGAAGCCGCCGCCAGGGCGCGGGAGGACCAGGCGCGGGAAGAGATGGCCCGCGAACACGCCAGGCAGGCCGCGCTGGCGGCGATCGTGCCGGCGGCACAGGTCGCGGTGGAAGCTGCCCCGACGGCACGGGCCGCGCCCATCCGGAAGGCCCGCACGCACGCCAATCCGCCCCGGCGCAAGGCCGCGCCATCCCATTTCGCGAGTTGCCGCGAAGCCCGCGCCGCCGGAGCGGCACCGCTGCGGCGCGGCGAGCCTGGCTATGCACCCCGGCTCGATCGCGATGGAGACGGGGTGGCCTGCGAGTAGCGGTGTCTCGACTGTCGATCGAAGATCGGCAGTTCATCCTGAGCCTGCCTATGCGCTTTCCAGCGTCACCCTCTGTCTTAGGCCGTTCGCGCCCAGCGTGGTTTCGACGCTTTCGACCAGCCATTTGATGGCGTCTATCCTGCTGTTCCACCCGGAGAGCGTGACCTTCCGGTTGGGCTGGATGGTGCAATCGGCCAGGGCCAGTTCGTATTCGAACTTGTAGCCGCCGCGGGCTCGCTTCTTCTTTTCGGCCTCGGCGGCCTGCCTGGCGTCGGCCTCGCTGGCGTAGACGCGTTTCAGTTTCTTCGGGTTCTTGCCGCCGGTGCTGTGCTTTTTTCGGCGTCCGGCCTGCTGATCGTGCCATTCGGCCTCCACCCCGTCGTTCTCTTCCCGCTCGGCGCGGGTGAAGCGCCAGGTCCAGCCCTGGGTGCGGGTGAGGGTGAGCGCGGGGATCGCCTTGCCGCCGGCGGTGGTGGCGCTGCCCACCGGCATGAAGATCAGCTTGCGGTCCTTCCATGTCGCCAGCGCATCGTACCGGCTGCCCAGATCCCGCACCAGGGCCATGTCGCTCTTGCCGTGCTGGTCCAGCGCCTTGATTTCCTTGCCCGCCAGATCGGGGTGGACCTGGGCCGACACGGCGTTGCGGCCGGCGATTTCGGACAGGACGGCGCCCAGCGTGGTGTCCTTCCAGGCATGGGTGCGGCGCTTGCGGTAGGAGCCGGAGAGATCGGCCGAGCGGGCGCGGATCTGGATCTGGTCCGGCGGGCCGGAGGCCTCCACCTCATCCACGGTGTAGCGGCCCTTGTCGACGAGACCGGCGGTCACATCGTCGCCCTGGGCCCAGCCCAGCGCCAGGGCGATCACCTTGCCGGGATCGGGCATGGCCAGGCTGCCGTCCGCGTTCTGCAGGGTCAGGCTCAGCTCGTCGGCCTCGCCGCCGCGCTTCTCCGTCAGGGTGAGTTCGAGCAGGCGCGGGTTGACCTTGTCCGCCAGGTCCTTGCCGTCGAGCGTCAGGCGGACGCCTGCGATATTCGCGGTCATGGTTGCGGCCTTGCGGCCGAAAGCGTCGGGAAACCATGAACAAACATCATCAGTCCACCCGCTTCAGCTCCATCGAGAAATCGACCGCGCGGGGCACGCCGCCGGCCATGACGCCGCGATGGGTGCTGTCCAGCCCCTCTATCCGGTAATGGCCGAGAACCTGGCCCTGCCCGTCCACCAGCGGCCAGTTGTCCCCGGTGTTCGCCATTTCCACCAGGCGATCGATGGCCGAATAAGAGCCGGCGACTTCGGGCACGATCAGACCGGCGATCGTCACGGTATCGTCCCCCGGGCCGACGAACTGGCTGGCGGGCCGCGCGCCGAACCGGTCGCTCTGCTCGTGCCGCCAGGCCATGCGGCGCTGGAGGTCGGAATAGAGGAAGCTGTCCATCGCGAACAGGAACATGCCGAGCGACAGCAGCTGGGTGGGGCTGGGGGGAATCGATGCCATGGCACCGCCGATCCTGCGCAGAGCGCAGGGCCCGTCAACCGGGGCCACGAGTAGAGCCCGGTGTTACAGGCGATCAGGGTTGATCGAGGGATTTTTCCACGAGACGGCGGATAGCTTCGGCGCGGGAGGGGATATCGGGTTGCTTTGCGCGCCAGTGATCGACCCTTTCAAAAAAGGCCTTGGACGCGGAAAAAATGAAGCGTTCTGATTTCGGTTCGGCAGCCATGGTGATATCAGTTATATCACTTTTCACTTGTCGGCAACCAGCGATAATGATATCAGTGATATCAGGCCGGGAAGAGGCGGCAACCTCTTCCCGGCCCTAACCCGAACCATGGAGCAAGCCATGCCTCGTGCTGCCACTGACAATACCCGCCCCGATGCCGCCACGCAATTCAAGACGCGCGGCTATGTGCTGAGCGAGAATGCGGAGATGGTCCTCAAAGACCTGTTCGCCGCGATGGAGGCCACCGCCTTTGCCTATGACATGGATCAGGGCGGGACTGCCAACTTCGACCTTTCCGGCGATCAGGTCGCCGCCGTTCTGCGCTCCTACTCCTACGCTCGCCTCGGCAAGCAGGTGCTCTCCGGCACACCCTTCGCCAACGAGGCCATGGCGCATAAGCGTGACGACTGAGCCGGAGACGATTCGATGACCGACAACCGATATCTTATGATCCCGTTTCATGGGACTGATCTCACGGCCGTAGAAATCAATGGCGAATTACATGTAGCATTGAAACCGGTATGCGAGGCGATCGGGATAGACTGGTCATCTCAACGCAAGCGGATCATGCGCGACGCCATCCTGTCGACCTGCGTGGTCATAACGACCATGCAGGTGCCCGGTGAAATCCAAAATCGGGAGGTTATGACCCTGCCGATCAGTCATCTGAATGGGTTTCTGTTTGGAATCACCGCTTCGCGAACCAAGCCAGAAGTCATGGAGTCGCTGATCGTCTATCAGCGCGAATGCTACCGGGTGCTGCATGACTACTGGATAAAGGGCGCGGCGATTAATCCGCGCTTTGCGACGCCGGCAATGCTGCCGACGAATGAAATCACGCGCCTTGTTTCCTGCATCAAGGCAGAGGATCGGGCCGAAATCCGGGAAATGTTTCACAGGCTGCTGAGCCAGCTTGGAGCGCGGTTCGATTTTCCGGTTCCGCCCCTCCCGGCTTTCGGTGCCCCGGCCCCAGACGATTTGGAAATCGCCGAGGCGTTCTTCGCGGCCCTGCTGGAATTGCAGGCGGGTGGCGTGGAGTTCAAGCATCATCGGCGCGATGACCTGCTGGCAATCTCGCTTCCCGAAACTGGCAAGATGCTACGCGATGCGGGGATAGAGGTCCCGCCGAACCGGCGGCTATGGAAGGCGCTGCCGAAGCACCATGCCTATCTCGAAACCACCGCGGTCAATTGCCGCGACGATAAATTCCGTCACTGCTGGATCTTCGACCGCGCCAAACTGCCCGGATTTCATCCGGCCTAGTGACCGTCCGAAAAGCTTGAACGTGCCTGACTGGCCTGCGTGCGCTCCAGTTCTCGCCGGACTTCGCGGGCAAGTTCCTTCACATCCATGCCCGGCGCAGGGTAGATGTTGATGGTGATCGGTCCGGCGGCAGGCATTCCCGGCATGCGCGATGGCCCCGCCAGTGCCGCCGATTGCATCGGCGCAAGCGGAGGAGGAGGAGGAGCCGCCGCTGCCGCATGCACGGGCGCGAGAGAGACCGCGCCGGCGGCCATGACGCCGGCCGCCATGCGCCCGACCGCGCGGATGGGATGCGCGCGACCCTTATCGATGCCGGCGCCGAGCCCATCGGCTATGTGGCCGCCCAGCGCCATGAAAATGCGCGATGGACTCTTGATGCCGAGCGGTCCCTTGAGCCATTCGGGAAGCGAGCTGGCGAGCGAACTGACGAGGCTTTTCACCTTGCCCCATCCTGCCATGATGCCGTTCCAGATGCCGTTCATGATGGCGGCGCCCACGGCGGAGAGCGCGTTGGCGGCCCCGGACAGGATCGACCACAAAGCCCTGACGCCGCCAGTGAAGATCGCCACGATCGCCGCGACCCCGCCAGAGAAGATTGCCTTCACGCCGTTCCATGCCTGCGACCAGTTCCCGGTGAGCAGGCCTGCGACCACGTCGATGACGCCGCCGATGATACCGAACGCGGCGGTCACGACGCCGACGAAAGTATCGATCACGGCCATCATCACGCCGCCGAACGCCTGCTTGAAGATGTTCACCAGCGCGGCGATCGGGCCGGCGAGCTTGCCGTTGGCGAAGAAGTCGGCGAGTTTCGCGAAGGCGCCCGAGATGGCGTCGATGAGGGGCTCGAATTTCGCCTTGATGGTATCCCAGTTGCTGTAGATCAGGTAGGCGGCGCCGCCTACCACAGCCGCAACGGCGGCCACGATCGCGATCATCGGCAGCAGGCCCACGCCCAAGGCTGCTGCTGCCCCCGCGACCAGCGAAAAGACAGTGGCAAGCCCGCTGACTATGCCCAGAACCGGGCCAAGCGCTGCTGCGATCAGCGCGCCCTTGATGATGAAATCCTGCATCCCCGGCGATAGATTGCCGAAGGCATCCATCAGAGCCGTCAGTTTGTCGATCAAGGGAATCAGGCGGGGCAGCAGCCGTCCGCCGATTGCTTCCTCGAACTCGCCGAAGCTGAGCGCCATCGCCTTTCCGGGATCTGCGTCGCGCGCAGCTTTGGCGGACCCGCGATATTCGCGTTCGAGTTCATTGAGTACCAGATTCTGCGCGCCGGCAATATTCCCGGCGGCAACCATGGATTTGATCATGGCCTTTTGCTGGGTGGTGAACTGGATACCCACGCGGCTCAGGGCTGAAAGACCTTTGATCGGATCGTTAAGCGCCTTTCCGAACATGATCGTGGAGCCTTGAAGATCCTTCCCGGTCCGCGCCGAATAATCGATCACCGCTTGCTGCGCGCGATCGAATACCTTGCCGCTGATGCTCCCGAACGTCACGAGGTTGGCGGTGACGCCGCCCAGGATTTCGTCGTCATCGAAAAGCGACGTGCGCATTAGCGCACCCGCCTGGTCCTGCAATTGCTTGAAAGTGTGCCCGGATGCCTTGCCCATGCTTTCGATGCCGGCGCGCACCTGGGCGGTTGCGGCATTGCTTTCCCGCGCGGCATTCACGGACGCACCGGCAAAAGCGAGGACTGGTGCCGTCACGCCGACGGAAAGCCTGGTTGCGGCACCGCCTGCGAAGTCCGCCACCTTGCTCGATCGGTCGCGCATGGTTTCCATACGCTGCTTGCGCTTCAGCATGCGTTCGTTCTGTTGCAGGCGCGTGGTGTTAGCGGCGATTTCCCGATTGAGGCGCTGCTCTTCGTCGGCGAGGCGGTTCACATCGACACCGGCAGATCGAAGCTGGTCCTGGTAGACTTTCAGTTTCTGCGCCTGTTTCGACGTGGTGGTGGAAAGTTTGATCTCCTGATTCTCCAGCTTTCTATATTCGCTCCAAAGTGCGCCGACCGGCTTCTTCGACTGATCGATCTCCGTCTTCAGTTCGCGCATGCGCCGCCGCATCACATCCAGTGCCTTGTGATTTTCACTGATCCCGGCGCCGAGTTGGCCGACCTTGCCGATGGCATCCCGGCTGTATTCAAGGCTTTTGGCCTCGCGTTTCAGTGCCACCATATCGCGAGCAAGCCCCTTCGAACCTGCCGCCAACCTTTTGATGGTGGCGCCGAGCTTGTCGATGGCCTGGAAGGCGACGGTCAGCTTGACAGTGCGGTCACTCATGGCCCCTCCGATCGTCGCCCCCACATCTGGTTCCACCGATCGACGGCCAAGCCATACCAATCGATCATTTCGGACAGCGTCATGTCATCCATGACCTGTGGCTCCCAGTGAAAGACAGCCGCGATCGTGGCCATGGCATCTTCTATTCGTCCGGGGATTCCGGGCTGTCCTTCGGCAGAAAAAAACTGGCGATCTCGGTCGAAAGCTTCAGGAAATCCGCCAGGCAAACGTCCCGCACTTCCAGTTCGGTCAGTGGCGGCACCGTGATGCGCGGCAGTAGTTCGTGCACGGAATCGACCTTCATCTGCATGAGATCAAGCATGGATAAGCCGCGCAGTTCACCACTCCTGGGCCGACGAAGCCTGACGGATATGATTTCGGTTTCACCGCGCTTGATCGGTTCGTCTAGCGGGATTTCTGGCTGGTCGGTCATGTGCGGGGCTCCTCTGGTGGCGGGGCTGGGAATGATGGGCCGGGGAGGATCGGCCGAGGTAAGAAACCGTCCTCCCCAGCCCGGACGGCGGGCGGCGCCCCGCGTTTGGACCGCTCGCCGGGTTGGGTGGCCGCAGTGGGATGTCAGCCGGTGAGGATGGACATGATCTCCGCATAGCGATCGACGCCGTCGATCATGAACAGGCCGCCGAGCATGTCGATTTCCGCCTCTGTCCTGCCGTCGACCACGCGGCGGTAGTAGTTGAGCTGGGCGGTGTACTTGTGCTCGGTATCGTCGCCCGGCTTGGACTTGCCCAGGTCGATTTCCGAGAACCGGCCGCCCAGGTAGATTTCCACCGCCTGGGCGGCGCCGCCGTCATCGGCGCGGTAGGCGGCGACCAGGCGCAGGCGCGTGCCTTCGACGTCGGTGGTGCCGAACTGGCGGATCAGGTAGGCGGTGTGGCTGCCCATGGTAATGGTGGCCTCCATCGCTTCCAGGCCCTTGTCCAGCTTGACCGGGCCGAGCATGCCGCCGCCGCGCCATTCCTCGCTGGCGAAGGCAAGCTTGGGCTCCTCGAATTCGGAGACTTCGCCCAGCCAGCCCCGGCCGTTGACGAAGACGTTGATGTTGATGAGCTTGCGGGGGAGGCCCATGGCGCGGTTCCTTTTTCCTTCAATCCTTCGACAGGCCCAGGATGAGCGGCGAAGCGAATAAGCGTGGTGCGATCAGACGAGCTGATCGGCGAAGCCTTCGTAAAATTCTGCGGTGTTGATGAGCTCTACGATCGGGTTTTCCATCGGCGCGGTCGGCGTGTACTTGATGCCGATGGTGGGGCGGCCGGCGGCGAGCTGTTCGGCCGAGTTCTTGGTCTTGTCGAAATAGGCCAGCGCGCCGACGATCCGGCCTTGCGCCTTGAGCTGGCGCATGGCGGCGTTGCAGGTTTCCAGCAGGTCCTTGACCATCGCCACCGTCATCGGGCGATCGAAGAAAGGGAGGAACACGGAGACGATCACGTCCTGCAGCGCGTGGCTGGTGCGTACCGCCGATTCGAAGGCGAATTCGGGCTGATCCTCTCCCGCGCAGGTGCGGTTGCCCCAGAAGCGGTAACCGGTATTGCGGATCAGGGTGGTGACCTGGGCATCATTCAGCACGCCGGCATCGGTGGACGTGTCCAGCAGATCGAAGTGGACGTGCTTGGAGATTTCGGTGACGCCGCCGATGGTGACGTTGCTGATCGTCTTGTTCCAGCCCTGCTCCTCGTCGATCAGCGCGCGCAGGCCGACCGCGCGGGCGATGGCGTCACCCGGAATCGTGGTGGAGGTGTCCGGCCAGATCAGCATCAGCTCGCGGTCGCCGAAGTTGTCGCGATAAAGCACCACTTCGGCCACGTCGTCTCCGATCGCGGCGGCATAGACCATGGCGCGCAGCTTCTTGGCGGCCACCACCAGTTCGGCGGTGACGGCCTGGGTATCGAGGCCGGGGGCGGCGATGATGCGCGGGCGCACGCCGACCACGCTTTCGGCGGCGAGCAGCGCCTGGATGCCGGTGTAGCTGTTGCCGGTGGTGGCGCCGATCACGTTGGCGTCCTGGTCCGCCTGGTCGGCATCGACGGCGACGCGGACGACGACGACGATCGGGCTGGTCTGGTCGCCGATCGCCTCGAGCGCGGACTTGAGCGTGCCGCCGGTGCCGGCATTGCCGGACGCGGTATCGACGTCGGTGACCAGGACCGGGACGTTGAGCGGGAAGGCCGCGTCGAGATCGGTTGTCGCCTGCCCGGCGGCGGCGGTGGCGGTGGCGATGATGCCGATGACGGAAAGGCTGGGCGCCAGGATCGACCGGGCGCCGGTTGCCGATTCGGTGATGGTAAGGCCGTGGGGCATGGCGGGTCCTTCAGCTGCTGGCCAGGATGGCGGGGAGCGGGATGGAAAGCGTGGTGCGCGCGTTGGGCGCCGGCACGTCGGTGCGGGTGCCCGAAAGGGTGATCGTTAGGGTGCCGTCCGCCGGGGTGCCGGATAGCGAGACCTTGGAAAGCTTGAGCCGGGGTTCCCAGCGTCGCAGCGAAACGGCGGTAGCGGCGCGCAGCAGCATGACGGTGGCCGCGTTGATGGGCTGGTCGATCAGGTCGAACAGCAGCGAGCCATAGTCGCGGCGCATGACCCGCCAGCCCAGCGGCGTGCCGAGGATGTCGGCGATCGACTGCGCAAGGTGCGCGGTGCCGTCAAGCGCCTGGCCGGTTGTGACGTTCATCCCGTTCATGAGATGGGACACAAGCGCCTTCGGCGCGGATGATGCCAGAGGTTGGCTTTGTAGGAGCCGGTGCTACCCGGCCAGATGCGCGACGAAGGGCGCTACCAGCGGCGGGCGAGGCCCCTGGCGATCAGGTATTCTCCCGCGTCCTGGCCGTTCACGGTGACAATGGCGAGAGTGCGGCCGTACTTGTCGCGGCCGATGCGCCGGAGCCTGGCCGGGCTGGCGGCAAGCAGGCCGGCGAGCGCGTCCCGGCTGCGTTCGGCCAGGCGATAGTCGCACCAGCCCCGGCGGGTGCGGCCGGTGCATTTGGGGCTGTCCGGCATTTCCGGCGCATCGATATTGGCGATGCGCACGCGCTCGCCGGCGCAAGTGCGCAAGGTGTCTCCATCGTGGACGGAGCCGACGCAGAGCGCGGCGGAGGCGAGGATGGTAAGCGCGGACATGCGCCTGCCTATCGAGGATCAGACCGGCTCGCCAGTCTGGGAGCCGCCGGACTGGACGTTTCCGTGCTTGTGGCTCTTGAGGCTGATCCCGTCCGCCGTCACGTCTTCGCTGGCATCCAGCTTGCCGTTGAGGGTGACGTTGCCGGTGATCGTCACGTCCGCGTTGATGGTGAGGCCGCCGGGGGCGGTGATCGTCGCGGTGCCGCCATCGGGCAGGATGGCGGTGAGCGCGTGGTCTTCCGGGTCATAGGCGATCCGGGCGCCGTCCGCGAAGAGCATGACTTCGGTCAAGCTGTCTCCCGCCGGCGGGAAGCTGTCCTGGGTGATGCCCAGCAGCGCGACGGCGCCGGCGAGCTGACCGTCCGGGACCAGAAGCAGCACTTGCTCGCCCACGGTGGGGGGAGACCAGATGCGGGTGCTGCCGGCGCGGGGCGCGGCCCAGCGGATGGCGGGCGTTTCGGCGCCGCCGTCGTCATCGTCCGGATTGCCATAAAGCACGGTGCAGGTGCCGGCGGCGAGGTCCACCGTGGCGATGGTGCCCAGGCGGATCAGTTCGGAGAGATCGGCCGGGATGTCTTCCTGCTGTTTCATCGCGGCGCGGAATCCGAAGGCGCGGCCACGCCGGCGGCGATCAGGGCCTGGGCATCCTGGCGCACCTGGGCGAGGCGGGCGCTGTTGGCGTTGAGGAGGTCGAAATCGGCAGCGGAGAGGGCAACCATGCCGGCAGCCTGACCGGATCGGTCATCGATCGGGGCAGCACGATCGGCTCCGGGCAGATCGGCAAGGCCGGGCGCACTTCCACCGGACGGGCAGCGCAGGCCGACAGGATGGGCAGCAGCATAAGCAGTGCCGGCACGGGCAACCTGCGCGTAATATTCGGGGCTCTTCGCATTGCTGTCCTCCGCGATATGTCTGGACGTTTCGGCCGGCGCATGGTTGACCCTGGCCTGATCGAGGGCGGCCTGTTCGGCGGCCGATCGCATCGCCGCGATGATCCGGTTCGCCTTGACCAGCTGGCGTTCGCACAGCGCATTGCGGTGCCAGCCCCACCAGCCCCAGGCGCCGACCAGCGCGGCCAGGACGATCATCAGGTGCACGTTGCTGGCCAGTGCCCAGCGCCCGCCGGCGGCGAAACCGGAGCGCACGCAGCGCAGCGCCAGCCAGAGCGCGGTCATGCCTCGCCCCGGTAGAGCCGGGCTTCGTCGGCGCGGCGGGATTTCAGGCCGTTCATGGGCTTGCCGGCGTTGTAGATCCACTTGCCGAACTCGGCGGCGGCGCCGGCGTGGTCCCCGGCCCGGTGCTTTCTGGTCAGCGTCGCCGCGCCGATCCTGCCGGTGTTGTAATGGAAGGAGACCATGGCGTCGAACTGGTCCTGGGATGTCGGCGCGGTGCCGATCGCGCGGGCCACGTCATCGACATAGCGCTGGATATCCCGGGCGAACCGGGCGTCGCACTGCGCCTGGGTCCAGACGGTGCCGGGGCCGATGTCCGGCCCGGTGGAGCCCCATCCGATCGTCCAGGGCTTGCCGTCCGCGCTGCCGGGGTCGGGATAGGCGGCGAACCGGCCATCGGCGCGCTTTTTCGCGCAGCCTTCCCATTTCTGGATCAGGGCCTTGCCTTTGGGGCCGAGCTTCATGGCATGCGCTCCTCTGCGTCTTCCCTGGCGGGGACCGATTTGGCGAGATGATCGGCCATCGCGTTCATGGCGTGGGCCTGGGACTGGTTGCGGATCGCCTGCACGATCGAGCCGAAGGCCAGCAGGGCGGTGCCGAATGCCTCGCCCATCTTGTCCTGCGAAATCATCATGCCGCATAGCACCAGCAGGCCGCCGCCCAGGGCGACGAGCGCGATCAGTTCGGCCAGACGAAGCCAGTTCCGGGTCATCTCAAATCCCCCTTTGCTCAAGCCGCTCGGCCGCGACGATCAGCGCCGCCTGTTCGCGCGCCCGGCCATAGCCCTGCTGCATCGCTTCAAGGCGCATCACCTTCGCCTCCGCCTCTGCGTGCTTTCGGCGGCAATCGGCCAGTTCAGTCTCGACCTTGTCGAGGCGGGCGGTAAGCGCGTTAAGCCGGGCCTCCAGACTGGCGATCAGCATCTGCGTGCCGGCGTCGATCGCCGCCTCGCGCTTGTCCATCCGGCCCCCCAGAAACTCCAGACCCCACTTGATGACACCGAAACCACCGCCCGCCGCCGCCCCGGCGCTGAGCCAGCCTGGAAGCCAGTTCGGGACGATGGCGAAGAGGTCGGTCATGCGATCGGCGTGAGGCCAACGGTCAGCAGGACCGCCAGCATGTCATGCTCGGCCTCGATCTCCGCATTGGTCAGGACCCTGTCATAGACCAGCACCGCCGCCACATCGCTGGCTCCGTCGAAGCCGCCGGCGACCAGCGTCGAAATGGTGAGATTATTGGCACCCCCGAACGGGGCGGTCGAGGTCCAGGCGGCGACAGCATTATGCGTGGCGACGCCATTTTTGATGTAGTGGACAGAATGCTGAGTCGGTGTCCACGTGGCGGCGCTGAGAACGAACTGATCGCCTCGGGTGGGGTCCGTCGCGATTTGTGTGTTTTGGGCGGTGGCGCCGACCGAATAGGTGCGGGCCGCCGCATTATTGGGCGCGGCGATAACGATCGCAGGAGTCGACCCGTTGACGTAATTCGACACTAGAAAAGCCGTGTTTGCGGCCGGCGTCTTGTGGACCACGATAACTGTGATCGCCGAGGCGAAAGCAGCAACGTCAGCGCCGCTGAAGGGCAGCAGCAATCGGGCACCGCCGCCGACAGAAGCATAATTTTCCCCGAACGCAGCAAAGCTGTTCGTCAAATCGTGACCGTTGTCCGCATAGTCGAAGAGGCTGCTTCCTACGTAGTCATCGCCGAAGATGTACGCGGCGAACAGCGCCCCGGTATCATCATTGACCTCGACAATCTTTCCGAAACTGTACGATGCGACGCCGTCGCATTTAATGACAATCGCTTTAGCCATTTATACCTCCAAGTCGAAAATCGGCGCCCACGTATGCATGGGCAGGTTGTGTCCGCTCGGGTCAAACACCAGCGGGTCATCATCGCGCAGATTGCCCGCGCCTTTCTTGCCATCGCCAGACTGCCACGCGTACCGGATTTGAGCGGCGGCAGGCAGGTCGGCCGAGAAAGTCAGGTACGCGACCCGCCCCGCCCCGCCGATGGTTACGCCAGTGATAGTCAGCGCCGCGCTGGTCGCCGTGTTCACCGCCGTAAAGCCGTAATTAGTTTGCGCCGCAACGATTGCGGTATCCCATTGCAACTTGCGACCCGAGGCAACCGGGAATGTCAGTGCGATCGTGCGCGCGCCGAGGCGCTGCGCAGTCGGAACGAGAGGCACTGGCTTTTCACCCTTCACGCACCAGCGATAGGCGCAGAGCGTTTGGTAGGCGCCCATCCATAGCTCGGACGTAGCCGTGATGTGTATCCCATCGGCCTGCCGCGTGAAGATGTAATCAGGGCAGGCTAGCGCAAAATAGGCCTGCTCCTGGCATAGCTCTAGCTGCGCCCGGGCGATAATCGGGTCCGCGACACTGTAATTCGGATGGGCCGCTACCTGAGCAATGAATATTGGAAATGGCCGGGTGTTACCTTCCGCTGCCTGCACTAGCGCCTCAGCAGACGCACGCATGGAAATCATATTCGTCTTGTACGTTTCCCCCGGCGTTCCCAGACCGATTTCGGCCTGACCCTGATTCCATCCCAGGCCCAGGCCGCCGTAAGCGCGGCTTAAGTCGGCAAGACATCGCGCCGGAGCATAGCCGATAGCGTCGGTCAGAAACGTCCACCCAGAACTAGCGCCGCCCGGCATCAGGTTGACCAGGCTCTGTCCGCCAATCGCCGGCACCGACGACAGCAGCACGGGCGCGTCCGTGCCCATATCGAACCCATCAGCGGCATAAAGCTGGTGTAACATCATCGCGCCGCCGTACGCGGGCGTTTCGCCATATAGGAACGCGCCGCGTCCCCCGTCTGTCATGTCAGTCTCAATGTGTGCGACGATGGATGCGTGGTTCGTTGCGCTCGACGACGATCCGATGTTGTCCTGCGCAGCGACGCCGCCGACGTAGCGATATGCGTAGGCGAGTGGACTGGTCGATATGGCGGCGGCTCCGCGGCCGGCTGTCAGGGATTGGCCGTAATAAATCATGTGCAGCGCCTGCCCCACCGGGTAGAGCTCGGCCCACATGGTCGATTCCTGCCCGGCTTGGAGCGCGGCAACATCCGCCTGCAAATCATTGATCGGCTTGTAGGAGCACTCGCTCGGCGTGAACGACGCCCACACGGCACCTGCACCGTCTGCCAGCGAGAAAGTCGGGGTGGCCGCCGTTACACTCTTTATGCCTCCAGCGATCGGGGCGAGCTGGTCCGTGACGGCCTGCAAATCATTGATCGGCTTGTAGGAGCACTCGCTCGGCGTGAACGACGCCCACACGGCACCTGCACCGTCTGCCAGCGAGAAAGTCGGGGTGGCCGCCGTTACACTCGTTATGCCTCCGGCGACCGGGGCAAGCTGGTCCGTGACGGCCTTGATATCGGCCAGCGGTTTCCACATGAAGTCGGATGGCGTCAAATATATCCATGCATTTTTGTTGTCATCGATGCCAATTATGGCGGGATTGGAGAGAGATGGCGCGCCGAAGCGCGCAGTGATCGCACGTTCGCTCGCCGTCATGACTTTGGCGTCAGCGGTCTCCTCGATGTCCGAGGCATCCAGAAACCTCAGCCCTCCGGCGTGCTTGAGCTTGGCGAAGACTTGCTGAATGACGCTCATCCGATGATCTCCAGTACGATCGCCGTGCCGGCCGAAATCACATCGCTGAGCAGGAAGTCGTCATAAGCCACGACCTGTCCGGTTGCAGTCGTATGGGACCGCGTGGTTTTGACCGGCACGATCACATTGTTATTCACCTTGAAGGTTGCCGGATCGGCGAATGCCGCTGGAATAGAGACCCAGATCGCGCCGTCCGCCGCGGTGGTGAAATTGCGGGTGCGGCTGAGCGAGCCGGTTTCGAACCAGGATTGCGCCATCGCGTTGACTTCGGCGCTGGTCAGCGTCGCGCCGTCCGTTTTGTTGATGGTGCCGGCATGGCCCTTGTCCAGGCAGGCCACGCTGGCCTGCCGGGTGTCGCTCGCGGTCCCGCCCGGGGCGCCGGTGTCCTCGACGTAGAGGTCATAAGTGATGGCCGCCGAAACGCCGGGAAAAAGCTTGCTCAGCGTGCCGACCGCGACGGTGACGCCTTCGAGGGTCTGCCCGGTCGGGGTGCCGAGCAGGGTCCAGGATACAGTGACGTCGGCGCTGCCGCCCGCTTCGATCTGCGCGGGGACGGCCGTCATCGAAGTGATAGCCAGGCCGGCGTATTCAAGCTGGGCCAGCACGTCGGCCACGCTGCGGCCGTCATAGTCGATCAGCGCCGCCGCCGCCGGGATCAGGCTGAGCTTGGTCATGCCACGGAGTCCTGGAATTTGGGCCAAAGCGGGTGTTCGGCGATGGGAAAAGTGTCGAGGTTGGCGGCGGCCATGCCGGCTAGCAGTTTCTCGATCGCGGCCGAGGCAGCGCGGATGGCATCGATCGCGGCGAAGCGTTCGGTGGCCGCCATGCTCGGCGCTCGCAAGTCGTTGATCTGGCGCCAGGCGGGGCTCACCGCATCAATGCGGCGGCGGGCCTCGTTCTTCACGGCGGCGGCGAGCGCGGCGCGGCGGTCCGCGATGCTGAGCCGTTCATGGCGGGCGCGGGGACGTCCGGTCCGTGAGCAGGGCTCGATCGTGGCGCCTTGAGTCTGCTGGTGGAGCAAGGACGCGTGGATGTCACGCTCAAGCGGCCGGGCGTCTTCCGGGATCGCGGCGGAAATGCCGCGCAGGTAGAAACCGCGCGTGCCCGGGCTCCAGAGGATAGGTGATGTTTCGTGGTCCATCAGGCTCTCCCTTCCGCGCGCCAGTTGAAGCCGGCCAGGTTCGACGATGCGCCGCTGGATGGGTCCTGGAGATAGATCTGCACGCCAGTGGTGGAGCGCGTGCCATCCACCTCCTGGCAATAATTGTCGTAGTTGCCGGCGGCAGGGATCACTGGGGTAAGCTGCAAATCGTAATCGGTGTCGGCGAAGGCGATCGGGAAGGTGATCGTCACCGATTGCTGCGTCGTATACGTGGTGCGACGCTGGCCGCGCTGGATCAGCGTGCCGCCGGGATGCACCTCGTAGGCGGTGGCGCCGTCCGCGCGCGGCAATGCCCCAAACGCGGCGGGCGTCACCGCCACGTCGTTGGCCAGCGCCGCCTGGAGCTGCGCGCCGCTCGCCGCGCTCACGGTGAGGCTCGGGTTGGTCGAAAGCGCCCCGCCACCGCTGACGAGGCCGGCGCCGGTGACAGTGTGGGCGGCAAGCGCATTGTCGGCATTGGTGCGGGCGGTGGCTTCGGCGGCGAGCGCGGCGTTGAGTGCACTGTCACCATCCGCCCGCGCCGTCGCCTCGTTGCCGATCGCCGTGTTCAGGGCATCGTCGGCGGCGGCACGGGTAGCGGCCTCGGCGCCGATCGCGGCGTTGAGCGCACTGTCACCATCCGCCCGCGCCGTCGCTTCGTTGCCGATCGCCGTGTTCAGGACATCGTCGGCGGCGGCGCGGGTAGCGGCCTCGGCACCGATCGCGGCGTTCAGCGCATTGTCACCGTCTGTCCGTGCCGTCGTTTCGGCATTGAGGGAGGCGATGACGGCCGCGATGCTGGCGTTGATCGCCGCCAGCATCGCGGCCAGGCGCGAACGCAATGTCCTGGGGGTGACGATGGTTTCGGCGTCGTCGCCGGCGTCCGCCAGATCATCGACGCGCTCCTGGGTGGCGAGGCGGGCGACGCCGCGCGTTTCCTCGGTCGCCGGGGGATAGGCGAAGATCGCGTTGCCGTAGGAGATGTTGGCGGCGAGGTCCGCGTCAAAGGCGATGTCGAAGGCCAGCAGCGCGAAGGCCAGCCCGACCTTGGACATGACCGGATCGGCGCTGGCGTGGACCGCGAAAAGGGTTCCATCCGCCAGGAACAGCCCCAGCCCGCTGGCCGTCCAGACATCGGTGCTGTTGTCGTAGGCGGTCAGGTGGGTGATGTTGGGCGCGGCAGCCACGCCGCTCGCCACGTCGAGCCGCTTGAACTCGCCGGGAAGCGCCTCGAGCGTGGGCGCGTAATCGAAGGGCGTGTTGGTGAGGCCGAGTTCGATGATCGAAACCGGATCGGTGCCGCTGGCGGCCTGGACGGCGGCAAGGCCGGCATCGGTCAATTTGAGGACATGGACGGCCACTATTCATCCTCCAGGTAATCGAGGCCGTCTTCGGTCAGGATCGGTTCGCCATCTTCGGTTTGCAGGACCAGCGACCAGTCACGGCTCGTGTCGATCATGGTCGTGTAATCGGACCGGTACATGGTCCCCGTCATGCCGCCCGCCGCCATGTAGAGCCCAGCCTGCGCTTCCAGCACCTGCACGAAATCGAAATGCGCGCGGAGCGGCTTGGCGGCGGCAACATCGCGGATGATCGCTTCGGCGGTTTCGGGCGTGAGGAAGGTGGCGCCGATATCGGCCGGGGCGCGGACTTCGAAGGTATGCGGCGCGCGGGGTGGGTCAGTCTGCCACCATTCGGTGAGGCTGAGGAGCGGATGGAAGCGGGCGAGCACCTGTTCCACCGCGGCGCGGGTGCCCTTGATCTTGTGAAACGGGATGGCGTCGGCGACGGCCGCGCGCTTCTCGGCCTCGTTCCAGTCGGTATCCCAATGGGTGATGGAGAGGCCCCAGGCCAGGAAAGGCAGGACATCGGCCGGGCAAGTAGCCGGATCCCACAGCGTGCCCACCGCCGACAGATCGATATCGGCGAGCATGGCGCTTTCCAGCGCGCGCTCGGCCGGAGTGGCGTTGGGGGGCAGCAGGCTCACAGCTCGGTCCCCGCGATGGTGACAGAGACCGAGGTCGGGTTGCCGACCTGGCCGTCATCGATCACGAGATCGATCGCCGGTTGCAGCAGCTCAACGCGCTGGACATTGCCGACGTGGAGCGCGGCGATGAGCGCCGATCGAGAGACGTCGCGGCCGAGCTTGCGGATGGCGGCGAGGTGCGCGGTGAGCGCGGCCTGCGCGGTATCGAGGATCAGCGTCTGGTCCGGGCCGGCGAAGACGTAAAGCTGCGCCTCCACCGCGAAATCGACCAGCGCCGCGGCCTGCACGGTGACGTGATCGGTGAGCGGGCGGATCGGGCCTTGAAGCCTGGTATCCACGGCGGCGATTACTTCGGGCGATGGCACGCCGGTGCCGCTGGCGGAGAGCACCGTCACCACCACTTCCCCGGGGCTGGGCGAAACGGCAGTGGCGTCCGCCACGTCCGGATCGGCGGAGAGCGCGTGGTAGACATAGGCCAGGTCAGGCCCGGCGACCGAAAAGGCATGCGGGGCGATCTGGATGCGCCGGCGGAAGGCGGTGTCGCCTTCCATCACGGCAGCGGCGGTGTCGGTCGCCTCGGTCAGGGTGAGGCGCGCGACGTCCACCAGCGCGCCGAGCTGGTCGAGGTTGTCGCCCGTGGCGAAAGCCAGCAGCAGGCCGCGCGCGGCGTCGTTGAAGGCCTGGGCCAGCACCGTCTCGTCATAGCTGTCCGATTCGAGCAGCTTCATGGCCGGGTCGCTTTCGACCAGTGCCGAAAATGCCGGATAGGCCACGATCAGGCCGGCGAGCTTCGCGGCCAGGCGCGTCTCGTAATCGGGCTGCGCGACCAGGACCGGCGGCGGCAGCGCCGAAAGATCGACGGCGGAGGATGAGGCGATCGAACCGACCATGGCGTCCGACATGGCCCGTCATGCCGCGCGCGCGGAAGGGGGTGGGCCGGTAGGAGCCGGTGCTACAGGGTCTTGTCCGGATCAGGACGCGTCGGGATCGAGCAGCGCGGCGGCGATTTCCAGCGCCAGCGCGCGGTCCTGTTCCGCGAAACCGAGCAGGCGGCGGGCGGCATACCTGGCGCGAATCCGGCCGCCCCTGCGATCGCGGCCGACGGTATCGGTCTCGCCGAAATGGTGAACGGCGGCGACGCGGTCGATCGCGGCCGAGGCAGGGGCGATTTCCACGCCTTCGGCGTCGGCGGCAATTCTCCATGAACGGGTCAGGCGCAGGCGGCGGAACATCTTGCCGCCGGCCTTGCCGCGCAGGCCGCCGCCGCGATCCAGGCGAGGCTTGCGGGGCGCCATCGCCCCGCCTTCGGGCTCGACATTGGCGGCGATGCGCAGCAGGTTGGCGCGGCGCAGCGCCTGGCCCAGTTTCAGCGCGGCGCGGCGGCGGCGGGCGGGTTCCAGGCCATTGACGATCCCGCCCAGCCATTCTTCCAGTTCGCGCAGGTCCTCCGCCACCGATCAGTCATCCCAGGGCGGCAGGTCTTCGGCCACCTCGACGCCGGTGAGCAGCGGGATCGGATCGGTATCGCCCAGGCCGAGATCGTCGTCAAACAGCGGGTCCGGCTCCGGCAGGTAGGCGAGCTGCGAGCCGCCGCCCTCGACCGGGGTGACGGTAACGTTCTCCTCGATCTGGATTTGCAGCAGCACGTCCGCGCATTTGTTGTCCAGGATATCGACGTCGAAACTGAAGCCGTCTTTGCCAGGTGCAAGCAGGTGGGGCTGGTTGACGCGTTGCCAGCGGAAGATCGCCAGCGCCAGCACCGCGATATCGCTGGCCATCTCGACGATCAGGACATTGGCCTGGTAGGCGAAGCCGAAAGCCTCGGTTCTGGTGTCCCGGCACTGGGCGGCGCCGCGCTCGATCCAGATGCGCAGGCGATCGGGGTTCTGCGCCAGTTCCGGCAGGGCGGCGGTGATCGCGGCGCGCAGGGTATCGATCTTCCGCATGCTTTCAGTCTCTCAGTCCCAGAGATTGACGGTTTCGCGCAAGGCCGGGGCGATCTGCGCGACTTCGGGCAGGATCACGGTGGTGCCGGCCGGCAAGGCCGGGCCCAGCGCGGCGAGCCCCGGATTGAGCGCCAGCACCTGTTCGGTGACGTCCCGCGTGCGGCCCAGCTCGCGCCAGCAGATGGCATCGATGGTTTCGCCGGCGCGGGCGGTGGCGGTGGTCATTCCTGCATTGTCCGATGCGCCGGACGTGACAGGACTATGCGTTGAAGATCGTGAAGCTTGTGGCGAAATTCAGCGATATCGTCGACGTGCTGGACGGGTAAAGCCATGAACGCATTCCACAGCTCAGCCGACAGTTCGAGCGCATGTTTTTCGAGCATGGTGAGATCGGCGGCCATCAAATCAGCTCCACCCGGTTGCGCGCCACCGGATCGCCGCCGATGCTGCGCAAGTCGGCAACGGCGGCAAGGGCGCGGCGGCGCAGTTCGTCGCTGGTGAGGTCTTTTTCGGCGGCGCGGTCCAGCCCCTGGTCGGTGGCGGACACGTCGCGGTAATCGGCGGCGAGATCGGCGCCGGCGAAATAGCGCACCACCCGCTGCCACAGCAGCACCGCGTAGTTGTGGCCGTTGAGCTGGTCGGTGGTCACATCCGCCAGTTCCCCGGCGCCGTCCAGCACGCGGGCGGCGCGCCACTGGGCCAGCTCGCGCAAGGCGTGGACCATGCCGCCCTCGATCGCCTCGGTCAGCCGCGCGGTGGACACGGTGCCCTCGCCCAGGCGCAGCCGATCGCGCACATCGGCGAGCGCGATCGGCGGGAACCAGCCATCGGCGACAACCTGCGCCGCCTCCGGATCGGGCGCGGGGACGGGGGAGGAAATCAGGCCGGTCATGATTGCCTGTTAACCTCTAATCGGCTGAGGCAGAGCCGTTATCGGGTTCTTCCGGGCCGACACTGAGAGTCATTACATCCGGTCCGTGGAAGAAATGAATATAGAGTTCGTTTGGTGTGTCACGACCGTATCCTGATACGACATGGTTCTCTTCCCGATCGCCCTGCTTGTAGCTGATGGGGCACTTATAGTTCCCATTGACGCTGATTCTTACGGAAATTGTCATCACATTTCTCCTATAGATTTTCAGATTTTCGGGGGGTGGGGATGGCTCGACCGCCGGGCCGCAAGCGACCGCCGGTCAGGCCATCCGCCCCCCGAGCGCCGTGGGGCGGTTCATAAATCCTGATCGGCGGCAAGCGTCGCCGCCTTGAGCGCGCGTTCGGTGCGTTCGATGTCCTTTTTCACGCCCACCGTCCGGTCCAGTTCGAACGCGCGCTTGAGCTGGGTCAGCGCTTCGTCGAGGTAGGCGGCCTTGCCGCCGGCCGGCGCATTGTCGGCAGCGGCATCGAACGATTCGGCGCGGCGTTCCCAGGCGCGGCCGATCGCCTTCAGCAGCTTGGCCATGACCGGGTCGGGCATGTCGGCGCCGTCGACCAGAGTGCGGGTCTGGATCAGGTGCTCCAGGCACACCGCCTCGTGCTGGTCCAGGGCGATCGTCGCGATCTCCTCGGCCACGAAGCAGGCGGGGGTGCGCTTGTAGCGTTCGGGCAGCACCAGGTTGTACTTCAGGACATGGGCCGCGAGGGTGAGCGCGTAATCGAAATCGCGATAGTCGATCGCCCAGATCATATTGGTGACCAGGATTTCATCCTGCGCGGCCAGGCCTTGTTCCCCGGCCTTCAGCGCGCCCTCGATCCAGGGGGCGAAGTGCCTCGCCATCTCCACCTTCATCGGGTTGCGCGCCTCGATCGACTGGACGTCCGACAGGGTGCGCAGATTGTCATGCAGCAGCACGCGCAGGGCCGCGTATTCCTGGCCCGATTCGGTATCGGAGCTGGGCTCGGGGGGAGCGGCGGTAGACTGGGCCGCGATCGAGGCGCCGCTTTGGAGGGCGTGGACCATCTGCTGGTGCTTTTTGAAGGGTCTGATCACGCGGGGCTCTCCTCTGCATGGGGTGGCCGCTCTATCCGGCGGCGGCCGCAGGCGCTGGCGATGGGGCGCTTGCGCAGGTCCCCACACCTCCCTGCTATGCACTGGGCTCAGGCGGTCCGGCCCGGATGCCAGATACCGCCGTCAACGCCTCTCGGGTATTACGTGCCTCTCGATTACGGGCGGACGCCGAAGGTGATGTTCTCGGCCATGACCGCGAAATCGGTGTCTTCGAAGACGTATCCTTCGTTGACGGAATTATAGTCGACCAGATCGGCCATGTTTTCCGGTTCGTCGCGGATGTAGCGGCGGCGGGAGGCCTCCTGGTAGTAGATGGACAGGTTGTTCAGCGGCGTAATCAGCATCGTGCCTTCCGGAAAAAACGGCACGATCGCGGCCGGGCGGCCACCGATCTGTTTCTGCGACATGACGATATCGGACACCGTCTGGTCACTGGTCGATTTTCCGCCATCGATCGTATCGGCGAGCGGCCGGTTGACCATCGGGAAATACTTCTCGTCGACCAGGTCCTGGCTGAGCACCACGACATGATCGGTGGAACTGCGCGCCCAGCTGGGCATGCCGGAGATAAGTTCGTAGGCGAGCGCGTCGATGTTCTTGTAGTCGCCATCGGCGACGTCCGAAGCCGGGCCGATGTAGATCGGGGCGGCGGCGCCCGTGGCGGTGGTGACGCCGCCGGCGGTGACCATGGCGCGGCCCATGACGTGCGTGGGCTTTTCCAGGCGAAGCTTTTGCAGCCACCCGATATTGATGTCTTCGCCGAGCGGGTTGGTGGCCGCGTCGCTATCGGCCTCGGCGGTTTCGCCGTGCCAGCCCACCATGATCCGGCTGAGCGCGACCGAGGTGGCGACGTGGCGGGCATAGCGCCGGGCGAAATCGGGGAACTTGGACCAGGCGTCGATGAGTTCCCAGGGCATCCAGGTGTCGAACTCGGTGGCGTAGAGCTGGTATTTGCGGTCCTGCAGGCTGCCGACATATTTCGGCTTGCGCGGCAGGTTGGCGCGCGACGTGCGGCTCGCGATCAAGTTGTTGGTGGTCATGCCGATGACCTGCCCGACCAAGTCGCGCACGCCCATCACGTTGATACGCTGCAGGAAGCCGACCTGCTCGCGCTGCAGATCCTCGAGCCGCTGTTCGGCGGTGGGATCGACCGCGAACTGGTGGGTGACGCCGCGATGCGCGCCGTTGAGCTGGGCGATGGCGGTGAACATGCTGTCAAGCTGCCGGCGGCCGCGATCGGAGAGATTGTAGTGCGCCATGTCTATGGTCCTGTTTCAGTAAAGGCGGGTGCGGTCGGGGCGGGCGTTCAGAAGATGCCGGCGTAATTGCCGGCGTTGCCGTCCGACTTGGGACGGGCACGGTAAGTGTTGGCGGGGGTCTCCTCGCGATCTTCCTCGAGGCGCTTGAACTGGACGGCGAGGCCGTCGACCTCCTCGCGCAGTTCGGTGCGCAGGGCGCCGATTTCGGCGGTGACGGCCTGGGTTAACTGTTCGAACACCGGCTTGAGCTGCGCGAAATCGAAGGCAGCGGCCTCCTGTCCGGTCTTGGGATCGGCGGGATCGGCGGCCGGCTTCGCGGGCGTGAACTTCGCGAAAAGCCCTTCCAGCATGGTGCCGAATTTCTGGACCAGGCCATCCGCCGCGTCGCCGGTCTTGTCCTCGGCAAATTCGATCAGTGCGGCTTCGTCCCGCGAGAGATGGATGGTGCCGGGCATCCGCCGGTTGAACTTGAGGCGATCGGTGGCGATGGCGGCGGGGCTGTCGGTAAGGGCGCAGCCCATCAGGTAGGCGAAGCCCTTGCCGCCGAAATCCGGCTCGATCTCGATCGAGGGATAGACCTTCTGCGCGGCATCGTTGAGCGCCTTGGCATCGTCGGTCACGTCGAAGCTGCCGAACAGGCCCAGGCGCTTTTCGGTCTTGCCGTTGAAGTTGACGTCTACCTCCCCGGTCGAGAGTTCGAGCACGTCGCCATAGGCGCGGAACGGCTTGTCGCCGGAAATGCCGCGAATGTGCTCGATGTTGAGCCGGGCGCCATAGGTCTTGGGGTCGTAGCTCGATGCCATTTCCTTCAGCAGCTTGTCGTCGATCGTGCGGCCGTCGACCGTCGAGCCGGCGGTGGCGAGGAGGAAGGGCTTGGTCTTCATGGCGATCGGCTCCGGTGTGGTCGCGGGGCCGGTTCATCGCCCCCGTATCGTCTGACTCGTCGTCTGATGGCGACTTGAGGCCCATTCGGGGGGGCACTGGCAACGCGGTGGGCATGTAGAACCCGGTCCTACCACCAGACAGGTTCGACAACGGCCGCGCTGGCGGGTGCATGGCAAGGCCATGCACATTGCCCAAGCCCCAGGACCCGAAGAGCGCGCAGTCACCCGGCAGGTGGCGCGCGCGCAGCGCCGGGAGGCGCGATCGCTCTATTGGCGCGGGTGGCGGATCACAGACATCGCGGCCGAACTGGACCTGGCGGAAGGCACCATATCGAGCTGGAAGAGCCGCGAGCGGTGGGACGACGATCCGCCGGTGAAGATCATCGCCGACCGGGTGGAGGCGAAGATCGCGACGCTGCTGGACAAGGAGCCTTTCAACGAAGGCGATATGAAGCGCATCGATTTCCTGATGCGGCAGCTGGAGCGCGCGGCGCGGATCGAGAAATATTCGGTAACCGGCAAGGAAGGCGATCTCAACGAACGGATCGCCGCGCGCAACGGGCCGGAGGCCAGGGTCAAGCAGGCGGAGAAACGGCGCAATTTCCTGACACTGGAGCAGTACCAGGCGCTGCTGGACGATTTCCACGATCGCAATTTCGAATACCAGGAACTGTGGTGGGCGCGCCGAGACGAGCGCGTCCGCAAGCTGCGCAAGAGCCGGCAGGTCGGGGCGACATGGTATTTCGCCAGAGAGGCGCTGGCCAAAGTGGCCAAGGCCGTGCTGGACGGCCGTGGCAAGGCCAGGCTGGAAGAGGACGAGCGGCCCCGCAACCAGATTTTTCTTTCCGCGTCCGAACGCCAGGCGCTGAAATTCCGGCGCGAAATCGTAAGCTGGGTGCGCCGTGTCACCGGGGTGGAGCTCAAGGGCAAGATCATCCAGATCGATTTCGTCGGGCAGTATCCGGCCGATGAAGATGGCGAACCGACAGGTCCATCGCTGGATCAGGTCGGCTTTTACTTTCTTTCAACCAATTCGGCCACTGCCCAGGGCGAGAGCGGCGACTTCTACTTTGACGAATACGCCTGGGTTCATGGTTTCGGGGAGCTGAACCGCGTCGCCAGCGGCATGGCGACGCACAAGGTTTATAAAAAGACCTATTTCTCGACGCCGTCGACCAAGACGCACGAAAGTTATGCCTTCTGGTCTGGCGAGGAGTGGAACCGGGGCCGCGGCAAAGGCGAACAGCAGCCGTTCGACATCAGCCTGCGCAATTTGCGCCATGGCGCGCGGATGCCGGACGGGTCCTGGCAGCAGATTCTCACCATCCATGACGCCTGCGCGATGGGCCTGAACCGGCTGATCGACGTCGACGATCTGCGCCGGGAATATTCCGAGGAAGCATTCCGCAATCTCTACGAATGCGAAGATGTCGACGATACCGAGAGCAGCTTTCCCTATGCCCGGATCGCGCCGGCGCGGGTGGACAGCTTCCTCAAGTGGCGTGATTTCAAGCCGGCGCTGGTGGACATTCCCGGCGGCCGGCCGTTCGGCGACAAGCCGGTATGGATCGGATACGACCCGAACAAACAGGGCCGCGACGATGCCGCGCTGGTGGTGGTGGCGCCGCCCGACGATCCCGGCCGGGGCAAGTTCCGCGTGCTGGAGAAATATCGCCTCAACGGCCGCGACTATGCGGGCCAAGCCGACTTCATCAAGGAAGTCCACGCGCGCTACAACGTCACCGATATCGCGATCGACACCACCGGCCACGGCGGCGCGGTGGCCGAACTGGTGAGCCACTGGTTCCCCACCGTGCGCAAGATCGAATATTCGGTGGCCAGCAAGACCGCGCTGGTCATCAAGGGGCAGAACCTGTTCCGAGCCCAGCGGATCGAATTCGACGCCGGTTGGACCGACCTTATGCAGGCCCTGATCGCCATCCGCCCGGCGCTGACCGGGAGTCAGAAGGGCGTGACCTATATCGCGCGGCGCAATGGCGAGGTCGGCCATGCCGACGTGGCCTGGGCGCTTTTGAACGCGCTTTCCAACGAGCCGCTCGACGCCGGCAGCGCCAGTGAGGGCGCGGGCGGGACGGTTGTGTTCTTCGATTGACAGGAGCCGATGCAATGACCGCAACCGAAAGCACGCTGCCTTCCACCGACGTGGTCGAGCAGATCGAGGCCGACCAGGTCAACTACAAGAGCGAGATGTTCTCGTTCGGGGATCCGGAAAGCGTGCTCGATCGGCGCGAACTGGCCCAGTATTTCGAGATTTGGCACAACGGCCGCTGGTATGAGCCGCCGCTGCCGGTGGGCAGGCTGGCACAGACCTTCAACATGAGCCCCTATCACCGCAGCGCGCTGGGCCTTAAGGTCAACCTGCTGGTGGCCCAGCAGGTCACATCGCGGTGGCTGGGCGCGGATGCTTTCGAGCGGTTCGCGCTGGACTTTCTGCAAATGGGCAACGGTTATCTGGAATGGGTGCCGAACATGTCCGGGCGGCTCGCTCGTGTGGGATATTCGCCGGCAATGCATACCCGTGCCGGGGTGAAGCCGGGCGTCTACTGGTTCGTCAACGGCCCGATCGGCGACATCCATGAGTTCGAGGCGGGGCGAATGTTCCACCTGCAGCAGCCGGACGTGGCCCAGGAAATCTATGGGATGCCGGAATGGCTGGCGGCATTGCAGTCAGGCCTGCTGTCCGAGAACGCGACGCTGTTTCGTCGGCGCTACTACCTGAACGGCGCCCACGCCGGATTCATCCTCTATGTCAGCGAGCCGTTGGCGGACACTCAGACCGCCGATGCGATCAGTGACAAGATGTCCCAGGCCAAGGGAATCGGCAATTTCCGGAACATGTTTCTCTATATCCCGAAAGGTAAGAAGGATGGCGTACAGGTCATTCCAATCGCCGACGTGACCGCAAAGGACGAATTCTCCAACATCAAGAACATCAGCCGGGACGACATGCTGGCAGCGCATCGCACGCCGCCGGTGCTGATCGGCGTGATCCCGCAGAATGCCTCAGGATTCGGCAAGGTGAGCGAGACATTGGACGCCTATTACGGAACCGAGATCATCCCCATCATCCGCCGCATGCTGCGAATGAACGACTGGTTCGGCGCCCAGGTCCTGTCCTTCCGCGACTACATGTGCAGCGACGGCAGCGTCATCACCCAGGACGGCATCAGGAAGCCGGCAGCGACCCGCTGACCTCTCACAAAGACTGACTCAAAGACCCGGCAGGCGCGCTGGACAGCGCCTGCCGGGTCTTTGGCATGTCCGCGCCGTTCATAAAACGACCCGTGAAGCGTAACAATATTACGCACCCAGGCAACACAGCTTCTAGCAACCGCGCGCCGCGCTCGCCCCCACACCTCGCTTTCGGCTTCTTCGTCGATTTTCTTGCATCTTCCGGGATGGCCTTGCGATTTGGCGGAGGGGGGTGTGGTTCGCAAAGACCTAATATTCCTAATCTCCCCCGAAAGTATGCCTGAAACCCGCAGAAAACTACCGTTCTCTATGTTATGCCTAAGGCCTAACATGGCATAATATTTTTCGGCCAAAAACCTTATATCACTGTTTTTAAAGAATTTTATCGGAGCGCAATATTATCTTCCTTAGACCTAATATGATTATATCAATATTATGATTATATTATGTTATAACGTTTTGAAAATAAAGGAATGTTAGGAATGTTATGTGATTGTGAGAGATACCCTCAATATCTCGGTAGACGGCGGTTCCACGCCGTTTTTCCATAAAAGCTTGAGATCGTTGATCCCGCTTCTAGTGCACGGATGGATAGTGCGCTTGCTTGCGCTGACGCGAGTTTACAGTCTGCGCTTGTGGCCAAGGATTAGCGGGGTTCCTGAGGGGCGAGGTTTACAAAAAAACCTATATAAATCAGCACGGCACTCTAATTCCTAATCTGGGGGCCACAGGTTCGAATCCTGTCGGGCGCACCACTCTTCAGTAACTTAAGTGGTAGCGCAGGCCCATTATCTCGCGGTGGGGTTCCAATGGGGGATCGGAGCAACACCGCTGGTCCATCCAGGAGGCCCGACGCATCGCCAACAGGCTTGCCCAACGCCGTATCCGACCCGCCTACGTCATCGCATGGTCATGCTGGCGACGCGCCCATCAAGCCGCCGCCAGACGCGCTCATCTCAAGGAAAAAGTGCAACTGTAATGTTAGGCACTCATTCGGCGAGACTGGCTTCACCGGGTGAGATAATCGCCGACGGCTGTGATCAATCATCCGGAAAACATCGTGAATAAGGAGCCGTGCTGTCCAGTGGCGGAACTGCTCCGCGTCGCATGACCGTCCAAGCCGCTATGTCGTGCCCCGAGCGGGCGGCTTCGGCAACCGACGCGCCCTGTGCGCGGGCTGCCAAGTAACCGCCGTTGAATGCATCGCCGGCGCCGCTCGTGTCGATCGGGTCGAGCCGTGCCGATGGCGGGAGAGGCGTACCGTCCGGAAGTCGGCATCCATCGGGACCGAGCTTGACGACCACTTCGCCGCAGCCCAGCTGGTGCCAGTGCCGTGCAACTGCATCGGGATTTTCCGCGCCTGAAAGCGCCGCTTCATCCTCGAACGTGGGCAGGCCCATATCGGCAAGGGCAATGGCCCGATCACGCAGCAGGATTGCGGTTTCCCTCGTCTCCCACAACTGTGGACGAAAGTTGCCGTCGAAAGCGACGAGCCCGCCGTTGTCGCGCACTCGCGCGGCAAGTTTCAGCAGGTCATCGCGTCCCTGGGGAGGCAGGATCGCCAACGAGATCAGCGAGAAACAGAACAAGTCGACTCTTTCCGCCTTGGCCATGGCGGCGCCGACAGCGTCCAGTTCGAACATGGCCCGCGCCGCGCTGGTATCGCGCCAATAGGTGAAGCTGCGTTCGCCGGCATCGTCGGTAACGATGGCATAGAGTCCCGCATGCCGCACGGGGTGGGTCATGACTAAGCTGCAATCAAGCCCTTCCGCCGCCCAGGCCGATCGCAAATGCCGGCTGAACAGGTCGTTGCCCAGCGCCGTCATGTACGCGACGTCGTGACCGGCACGGGCAAGGTGAATGGCGGTGTTGAGCGTATCTCCGCCGTAGCCCATCTGCCAGGACTCTCCTGCTCGGGAGAGTTCCAGCATGGCTTCGCCGAGACAAACGATCCGTGCCATCGTTGAGTATGCCTACCAATTCCACATGGTGCCATCCTCCAGCCTTGCGACGGGCAGGTAGGCGGGTTTGTAGGGATATCTGGCGGCGAGTTTCTCGTCGATATCGACACCATGTCCAGCGGTTTCACCGCAGATCAGGTGCCCGTCCTCGAAGCGGTAGTCGTGTGGGAACACTGCGTCGGTATCTTCAGTGTGGCGCATGTATTCCTGGATGCCGAAATTGGGCACCCATGTATCGAAGTGCAGTGCGGTCCCCATGGTTACCGGCGAGAGGTCGGTGGCGCCGTGGCTGCCGGTGCGGATCTGATAGAGTGCGGCAAAATCGGCAATCCGGCGCAAGTGCGTGACGCCGCCGGCGCCGACGATAGTGCAGCGGATGTAGTCGATGAGCTGGTTCTGGATCAGGTCCTTGGCGTCCCAGATCGTATTGAAGATTTCGCCCACGGCCAGCGGGGTAACGGTGTGCTGGCGCACAAATTTGAACGTCTCCTGGTTTTCCGCCGCCGTGCAGTCTTCGAACCAGAAGAGTTGGTAGGGCTCGAGCATTTTTCCCAGGTTCGCTGCTTCCTGCGGGGTGTAGCGATGATGGCCGTCGTGGAGCAGGTGATGCTCGAAGCCATAGGTTGCGCGCAGCTTCTCGAAGAGCTTGGGCACGTAATTGAGCGCCTTGCGCGTATCCCAACCGGTGAGCGACGGCAGCGCGGCGTCGGCCGGTTCGTAGTACAGCTTGCCGCGCCCGACCCCGTAAGCATCCTTGATGCCCGGCACGCCGGTCTGCGCTCGGATCGCCTTGTAGCCCAGGTCGATGTAATGGCCGACCGCCTCGACCGTCTCGGCAATGTCGCTGCCATTGGCATGACCATAGACCATCACCCGCTCGCGGCTGCGCCCGCCCAGTAACTGGTACAGCGGCATGCCCGCCATCTTGGCCTTGATGTCCCATAACGCCACGTCGACCGCAGCGATCGCCCGCATCGTCACCGGCCCTCGCCGCCAATAGGCGCCGCGATATAGATATTGCCAGATATCCTCGATCCGCTGCGGGTCCATTCCGATCAAGCAGGGGATGACGTGATCCTCGAGATAGGAGACCACGGACTTTTCCCGGCCGTTCAGCGTTCCGTCGCCAATGCCGTAGACACCTTGGTCCGTCTCGATCTTGAGTGTAACAAAATTGCGTCCCGGACTCGTAACAATGACTCGGGCGGATGTGATTTTCATGACGGTCTCGGGTCGCATCAAAGGACAGGATGGCATACAGCTTGACGGCCTTATACCATCCTGTCAATAATATTGGTCAGACCAAAAGGATTTCCATGAGCAACAGTGCAGACAAGGGGCAGGATCGACTCTATCAGGATCTGGTCCGCGATCTTCGCCAGGAACTGGCATCGGGGCTCTATCCTGTGGGCGCGCGCCTGCCTGCCGAGCGTGAGCTGGCCGCCAGGTTCGGCGTCAGCCGTCCCACCGTGCGCGAAGCGCTTATCGCCCTTGAAGTGCAGGGATTGATCGAGGTCCGCGTGGGCTCCGGGGCCCATGTGCGCAAGCTTCCCGGCGCGGGGGAAGGAAGCGCCGCCGAAGGCTTCAACGTCTCGGGCTTCGAACTGAGCGAGGCCCGGCTACTGTTCGAAAGCGAAGCTGCCGCGCTTGCCGCGACGCAGGCCACCGAAGAGGATCTGGCAGAGATCGCGCGACTGGTGGAGGAGATCGCCCGGGAGAACGCCGACCCGGATGGGACGGAAAGGGCGGATCGCCAGTTCCACGTCGCAATCGCTCGCGCCACCCGGAATGCTGCCATCTATGACGTGATCGAACGGCTGTGGGACTTACGTGCCGCTTCACCCGAGGCCGCGCTGCTCCATGCCAAGGCCCGCTCCGCCAATATCAAACCGGTGGTGGTCGAACACGCGGCAATTCTCGATGCCCTGAGGCGGCGGGACCCCGATGGTGCTCGCGCGGCGATGCGGGCTCACCTTACCCAGGTGATCGACAGCCTCCTGTTCGCCACCGAAGAACGCCAGATCGCGGAGGCGAGAAAGGCCGCTCAGGCGAAACGCGAACGTTACGCGCGCTTCTCCGCGTAGGAGACCTCATGCCTCGTCCTTTGACTCTCCATCCCGACCGCCTGTTTCCGGCCAACCCCGCCACCCGTGATCTGGCGCGGGACCTTTACCGGGAAGTGGCGCACCTGCCTATTTGCAGTCCGCATGGCCACACCGATCCATCATGGTTCGCCGACGATGCTCCATTCGGCAACGCCACGCAGCTGCTGCTCGTCCCCGATCACTACGTGTTCCGCATGCTCTATTCGCAGGGCGTGGCGATGGAGGATCTGGGCGTGGGCAATCCCGACGTGGACCCGCGCGCAGCCTGGCGGCTGTTCGCCGAGCGTTATTACCTGTTTCGCGGCACGCCTTCGCGCCTATGGCTCGACTGGGTCTTTGCCGAGGCCTTCGGCATCGGCGTGCGGCTAGATGCGGATACCGCGGACCTTTACTACGATACGATCACCGATGCCCTCGCGACCGCGGCATTCCGTCCGCGCGCGCTGTTCGAGCGCTACAACATCGAGGTGATCGCAACCACCGAGAGTCCACTCGACACGCTGGAGCATCACGCCGCGATCAAAACCTCTGGCTGGCAGGGAAAGGTTATAACCACCTATCGCCCGGATCCGGTGGTCGATCCCGAATTCGAAGGCTTCCGTGATAACCTGAAGCTGCTTTCGGACATAACCGGAGAGGATTGCTTCTCCTGGCAAGGCTATCTTGCTGCCCATCGCAAACGCCGCACTTTTTTTGCGAGCATGGGCGCCACCAGCACGGATCACGGCCATCCCACCGCCCAAACCGCCAACCTCGGATCCGCCGAGGTGGAGTCCTTGTTCCGCAAGGTCAGTTCTGGAAGCTTTTCTGCCGAAGAGGCTGAGCTGTTCCGTGCCCAGATGCTGACCGAAATGGCGGCGATGTCGATCGAGGACGGGCTGGTCATGCAGCTTCATCCCGGTTCGTTCCGCAACCATAATGCGCGGCTGTTCGAGCAGTTCGGCCGCGACAAGGGGGGCGATATCCCGACGCGGATCGATTATGTCCGCGCCCTCAAGCCGCTTCTCGACCGGTTCGGAAACGAGCCTCGCCTGTCGCTGATCCTCTTCACGTTGGATGAGAGCGCCTATGCCCGTGAGCTGGCCCCGCTTGCCGGGCACTATCCGTGCCTTAAGCTCGGCCCGGCGTGGTGGTTCCACGATAGCCCGGAAGGGATGCGCCGCTTCCGCCGGATGACGACGGAGACCGCCGGCTTCTACAACACGGTAGGCTTCAATGATGATACGCGTGCCTTCCTTTCCATTCCGGCGCGGCATGATGTCGCCCGCCGGATCGACTGCGGGTTCCTGGCCGAACTGGTCATGGAACATCGCCTGGAAGATTGGGAAGCCGCGAAACTCGCCCGCGACCTGACGTACAATCTCGTCAGGCGGGCCTACCGGCTGTGAGACTTTCGTTCGCCTCTCTCGCGCAGGCTGGTGCGGGCGTGCAGCGCTGCGGTTACGATCGCCACGGGCAGCGCGTGGGCATCGTGCACTTCGGCATCGGCGCATTCCATCGCGCCCATCAGGCCTGGTACACTGATCTGGCCATGGCGGCCGGCGAGCGTGACTGGATGATTTCGGGCGTGTCCCTGCGTTCACCGGATGTGGCGGAACAGATGAATCCCCAGGATGGTCTCTACACGGTCATGGAGCGATCGGCAGCGGGTGTGACCTTGCGGATTGTCGGGTCTGTGCGCGAAGTGCTGGTGGCGCGCCGGGAACCAGATGCGGTGGTCGAACGGATGGCCTCGGCAGATACGCGGATCGTCAGCTTCACGGTCACCGAAAAGGGCTATTGTCGCGCGCCCGATGGTTCGCTCGACCTGACGCTGGCCGGGGAGGACAGCATCTATCGGTTCCTGCGCGACGGCCTCGCTCGCCGGCGTGACGCTGGTCTGCCCGGCCTGACGCTGCTTTCCTGCGACAATCTGGCAGACAACGGCCAGCAGCTGCAGCGGCTCGTCGGCGAATATCTGCAGAGCATGGATCCGGAACTGGGTGAATGGGTGCATGTGCACTGCACGTTCCCCGCAACCATGATCGACCGCATCGTTCCCGCGACCACCGATGCCGACCGCGATGCCGTGGCCGCCGAACTAGGCCAGCGCGACGAGGCGACGGTAGTGACCGAGCCGTTCAGCCAGTGGGTGATAGAGGATCGTTTCGCCGGAGACCGGCCGCGCTGGGAGGATGTCGGCGCGCAACTGGTTTCCGATGTCGCGCCCTATGAGGTAGCCAAGCTGCGGATGCTCAATGGCGCCCATTCCGCGCTGGCTTATCTGGGGCTCGGCCGCGGGTACACTTATGTCCACGAAGCCGTGGGGGATCCGGTTCTGGGGCCGATGGTCGAACGGTTGATGCGTGAGGAGGCCGCGACCAGTTTCGAAGCGGCGGCAGGGCAAGACCTTCAGGCTTATGCGGCAAACCTGCTTGCCCGCTTCGCCAATCCGGCCCTGCAGCACAGGCTCATCCAGATCGCCATGGACGGCAGCCAGAAGATTCCGCAGCGCTGGCTGGGAACGCTCGCCGCGCAGCAGCGCAAGGGCAGGTCATGCCCCGCCATCCTGGCTGCTTTGGCGGGATGGCTGCGACATGCCAGGGGAGATAATGGCCCGGTCGACGATCCGCGCGCGGCGGAGATCAAGGCGATCTGGGAAGCGGCCGGTGTCGCGGGCATCGTACCAGCCCTGTTCGGCCCCGACGGGGCGCTGAGTTCGATCTGGACTCCTACCTCGGAAGACACCGCAGCGGTGATCGAGGGCTTATGAGCCTTGCGACGCGGGTTGTCCTGGCCGCTGTTTCCGGCCTGCTTGCGCTACACGCGACAGGCATTTCGGCGGCGGATTCCGCCGGCGGCACGTCGATGCGGGGCGATTGGCTGAAGGGTGACCTTCACATCCATTCGCACCACAGCCGGGATTCGAGCAACAATTCCATCGGCAAGATCGTCCGTTTCGCGGAAGATCAGGGTTTCGACTTCCTGGCCATCACCGATCACGACAATCACGTTGATGGCGATGTCGCTGCGCACACCTGGGCCGCCCCCGAATGGCGTTCGGACAAAGTGGTGCTGCTCTACGCCGCCGAATGGACCACCGACAGGGGGCACGGCAACGTGTTCTCGTCCCGCCCGTTCGACGAGGTCCAGTTCCACCGGATCCGCGATGCGCGCGATGCGGATATTCTTGCCCTCAAGCGGCGGATGAAGGTGCACCTTTCGGCCAATCACCCCACCAACAAGGATCATTTCGGCTTCTCATACGATCTCGTTGATTCGATCGAGGTTTGGAACAGTTCCAACTGGGCGAAGAATATTCCCTCGCTGGCGGTGTGGGACGATATGCTGAAATCGGGCCGCAAGCTTCCCGCGCGCGGAGGCAGCGATGCTCATCACGGCTGGCCAGACACCTCCGCCGACCGCTCTTCCAACAGCATCGAGCGGCTTGCCAACTACATCGGCACGCCGACGACGTGGGTCTACGCACGGACGCGGGACAGGCAGGGCGTGGTGGACGCCCTGACCGTTGGGCATTCCTCGATCAGTGCCAATCCCAACGCTCCGCGCGTCGAATTCTCGGTCGACCATGATGGCGACGGCAGCCCCGATGCCATGATGGGCGATAGCCTGCGTGCGACCGGCAAGGCCGTGATCTTCCATGTGAAGCTGGCACAGTGCGACATTCCCTGGGCCGCATATCAGGTCAAGGTCGTCAGGAACGGCGAGACCTTCGGAACTTATGCGGTCGATGCCGAAAAGCCGGAAGTGACGTTCACGGATACGCCGCCGGAAAGGGGACGCAGCTATTACCGGGTGGAAGTGCAGGGGCCGCAGTCAGCCTATCCCGCCGTCCCGATGTCGGCCGGGATCACGGGCACGATGGTGGCGTTGTCGAATCCCATCTTCTTCAACTTCGATCCGAATTTCTGAGCCGTGGGCACAATCTCGCATTCCCATCGCCCTGTCCGCCGCATCTGGTCGATCGCGACAGCGGTCGCGCTGTTCTCGGCCGTGGTGCCGGTCCACGCTGAAGACCCCGTTGCCCTGGCCGATCCCTTCGTCGGCGCGGATCATGGCGGCAACACCGTGCCGGGCGCTGGCGTGCCGTTCGGCTTCGTATCGCTGAGCCCGGACACTGTTGATGCGCCCACCAGCGGTTACGATTCCAACACTGCAATCATGGGGTTCAGTTTCACCCATGTCAGCGGCACGGGTGGACGGAGCAAATACGGGAACTTTCGCATCACCCCCACCGTGGGCGAGATCGGGGGGCACAACCTGCACTTCGCCAGACGGAACGAAGCGGCGTCTCCGGGGTACTACCGCGTCACGATAGGCAATTCGCAGCCGACTTCCATCGGTGTCGAACTGACCGCGACACGCCTTGCTGGCATCATGCGGATCACCTTTCCCAAGGGGTCGGCGCAGGGCAACGTGATCCTCGACGCTACCTCGATCATTCCGCTCTACGGGGAAGGCCAGCGGGCTACGGCCGTTCATGTCGAGGCGATCGACAACAAGACCGTGCGGGGCTGGGCGAGTTTCGAGGGCGGATGGAACCCGGCGCCCTACAAGCTCTATTTCACCGCGCGCTTCGATCGGCCCGCGCGGCGGTTCGGAACTTGGCGGGCGCGTCAGGGCGAGACCGTCTTGAACGAGGGGCCGGAATCGCTCGACGGCGAAGCGCAGACGAAATCGGCGCAGGATCGCCTGGGGCTGATGACGGAGTACGACCTGCGCGATGACTTCGCTCGCCGCACCGGCCTCTGGGCGCAGTTTGGCGCCTACGATGGCCAGCCGGTGCAGGTAAAGCTTGGGGTCTCCTTCGTCGGCATGGACCAGGCGGCGTCGAACCTGGACCGGCAGATCCCCGGTTGGGATTTCGATGCGATCCATGCGAACAGCGCTGCGCTGTGGCGCGATGCGCTGGGGCGCATCGAAGTGTCGGGCGGCAGCGAGGAACAGCGGCGGATTTTCTACTCCGCGCTCTACCGCAGCCATACGATGCCGCACGACCTGAGCGGTGAGAACGTGTGGTGGCCGTCCGAGGAACCGCACTACGAAGATTTCTACACGATCTGGGACACGTTCCGCACGCTGCATCCATTGCTGACGCTGATCCAGCCGCAGCGCCAGCGCGATATGGTGCGTTCGCTGCTGGATACCTACAAGGGGACCGGCTGGCTTCCCGACGGACGCATTGCCGGGGCCAACGGCATGACCCAGGGCGGATCGAACGCCGACGTGGTGATCGCCGATGCCATCGTGAAGGATCTGGGCGGCTTCGACACCAAGTTGGCATGGCAGGCCCTGAGCAAGGACGGGGAGGTCGAATCCGATGCCCCTTTCCATCAAGGTCGGGTGCTCGGCGATTACCTATCGAAGGGCTACGTTTCGCTCAGCCAGACGCGTTCGGCCTCGCGCACGCTGGAATATGCCTTCAACGATTATGCGATTGCCCTGGCCGCGCGCAAGCTCGGCCGAACGGCTGATGCGCAGCGCTACCTGCAACGCTCGGCGAACTGGAAGAACCTGTGGGACAGGGATTTGGGCTGCATCCGGCCGCGCTATGCCGACGGGCGCTGGCTTGAGAACTTCACCTGCGAATACCTCTATCCAGACAAGTCGATGCCCTGGTGGGAAGCGCCTTTCTACGAAGGCAGCAGCCGCCAGTATTCGACTTATGTGCCGCAGGACGTCGATGGCCTGATCGCGATGACGGGCGGGCGGGAGTCTTTCGTGCGCTGGCTCGATACGCTGTTCGACACCGGCCAATACGAGCAGGGCAACGAGCCCGACATCCTCGCGCCCTACCTCTACATCGACGCCGGCCGCGCTGACCGGACAGCGGAACGGGTCCGGCATATTCTGGCCACGAAGTACCACCTGTCCCGTGATGGCCTTCCCGGCAACGACGACGCGGGCGCCATGTCGTCGTGGTACGTGTGGAGCAGCACGGGGCTCTATCCGGTCGCCGGCACCACCCGGTATTACATCGGCAGCCCGATCTTCACTCGCAGCCTCATTCATCTGGAAAGTGGCAGGAGCTTCACGGTCGTCGCGCCCATGGCGAGCGAGCACAATCTTTATGTGGTAGATGCCAAGCTGAACGGCAAACGTCTGAACCGGGCGATATTGAGCCATGCCGAAATCGCGGCCGGCGGTGTGCTGGAACTCGAGATGGCCAAAAAGCCGGGTGCGTGGCCTCTCAAGACGGAGTAAGTAATGCGCAGGTCTTCGATTTCGGCAGCTTTGCTGCTTTCCGCCGCCGTTCTCGTCTCCGGGACGGCAAGAGCGGATGCTGGCCGCGCGCTGTCCTCCTACGTCGATCCCAGCGTGGGCACCGGGAACGACAATCAGGGCGATACGATCATCGGCCCTTCATTGCCCGCTGGATCGATCCACCCGAGCCCGGAAACGCTGTCCCTCGTGCCGGTCGGTCCGGATCAGATCGCATCGCAGACAAGCAATGCGGGCTACAACGCGGGGCAGCCGATCACGGGTTTCGCGCAACTCCACTCCCAGGGTTCGGGTGGCGTCACCACATACGGGACGTTCCTGGTTTCTCCCCAAACGGGACCTGTCACTTTTGACGAACTGGCGCATGCCTCACCCAAGCGGGACGAGCACGCCGCGGCGGACAGCTATGCCGTGACTTTGCAACGCTACGGCACTCGCGTCGAGATTGCGCCGGCGCATGATGCAGCGATCTATCGCTTCTCGTTCCCGGCGGGTGAGCCCGCCAGCCTGGTGTTTGACGTTACCCGCAAAGTCGGCGGCACGGTGGCGAGCGACATGGCGGACGTCCGCCTCGACCCCGCCACCGGAACCGTCACCGGGCGGGTGCGGGCAAAGGGCTACTGGTCCCCCGCGCTGGTGGACATCTGGTTCGCCGCGCGGGTGGACCGCAAACCGCTTCGCTGGGGCACGGCGATCGACGGAGTGGTCAATCCCGGAACGACCATGGCCGCATCGCAGGCGGATCACCGGCTGGGCGCTTGGCTGGAATTCGGCGACACCGGCGGGCAGCCGGTGCAGATGAAGATCGCCGTCTCCTTCACGAGCGGGCAAAAGGCACTCGATCATCTCGAAACCGAAATTCCGGGATGGGACTACGAGGCAGTCAAGCAGGCCGCCGGCGAAGCCTGGAATAGAGAGCTTGGCCGGGTCACCATCGACGGGGTCGGGGAGGCGGACAAGCGGCGGTTCTATACCGCGCTCTATCACGGCATGATCCTGCCCCGGAACCGCACCACGGACCGCCCTGATGAGGATCGCGGGACGCCGTTCTGGGATGACGACTATACCCTGTGGGATACCTATCGCACGGTATTCCCGCTGATGTCGCTGGTCCGGCCCAGCGACTATGCCGGCAATATCCGCTCGTTCGTCCGCACTTTCGAGCGGTTCGGCGCAGTGGACACCGCCTTTATCGCCGGGCGGAACTACCATGTCGGCCAGGGCGGAGATGAAGTGGACAACGTTCTGGGCGAAGCATTGCTGCGCGGCGTGGCAGGTGTCGACTGGACCAAGGCCGCGCAGGTTGCGTTGTTCAATGCCACCCAGCAGCGCAGCCCGCGTTATCTGATCGAAGGCTATTTCGCCGCCGGAGACCAGAGCCCGGAGCCCGACAACCAGCGGGCCAAGTCCGGTTCCTCCACCCTGGCCTATGCCCTGAATGACTTCTATGCCGCCCAGCTTGCGCGCAAGATCGGCAATCAGCCCTTGGCGACGACGCTGATGAAGCGATCCGCCAACTGGCAGAAGGTCTGGAACCCCGATGTCGGCAGCGACGGCTTCACTGGCTTTATCATCCCGCGCGGTCCGGACGGCGCCTTCCAGGCGATTGATCCCAAGCTGGGCTGGGACGGGAAGATCTATAACAACGTGGGCTTCTACGAAGGCACGGCATGGATCTATTCGTTCGGCGCCCTGCATGACGTAGCCGGAATGGTCCGTGTCATGGGCGGGCGCGAACGGTTCATCGAACGCTTGCAGCACGCGCTCAAGAGCGGGCTGATCGACATCACGAACGAGCCGTCCTTCGCCACGCCCTGGCTCTTCATCGAAGTGGGTCGTCCCGATCTGGCAAGCTACTGGGCTAACCAGGTGTTCACTCGTTTTAGGCCCGATGCCTATCCGGGCGATGAGGACAGCGGCGCGATGGGATCGCATTATGTGTTCAACCGCATCGGCCTGTTTCCCAAGCTGGCCTCCGACCTGTTCTACCTGCACGCGCCCCATCAGCCGCGCGCTACGATCATGATGGAAGACGGCAGACGCTTTACGATCGTTGCCGCGAATGTAGCCCCCGATGCGGTCTATATTTGCAAAGCGCGCCTAAATGGAAAGCCGCTGGACCATGCATGGCTGAGCCAGGGTGAGATCATGGCTGGCGGCGAGCTTCATCTATCGCTGAGCCGCAAGCCTTGTGCCTGGGGCCGGCAGGAGGCACTTGTCGATCACGCGGTCGGCAGTGGAATCGGGGAAAAGTAATGTACTACGGGCTCATCGAGGCGGGCGGCACCAAGTTTGTGCTAGGCGTGGCCAGCGCGGACGGCACGATCCTGGCGCGCCACCGGTTGCCAACCACTTCTCCCGAGGAGACGCTTGGTCAGAGCATTTCATGGCTCGCGGATCAGGGCTACGATCTGGCCGCGATCGGCCTGGCCAGCTTCGGGCCGCTCAATCTCGACCGGGCGCATGCGGAATGGGGCTCGACCACCCGCACCACGAAACCCTTGTGGAGTGGAACCGATCTCGTTTCCCCGTTCGCCCGAGCGTTCGGGTGCCCGGTGGGACTGGAGACCGACGTCAACGGGGCTGCCCTCGCGGAGGCAACTTGGGGCGCCGGGCGGGGCTTTGGATCGTTACTCTATCTAACGGTGGGCACCGGCGTGGGCGGCGGTTTCGTAGCCGGCGGGCGACTGCTGCAAGGCATGACCCATCCGGAAATGGGGCATATCCCCTTGCCGCGCCATCCTCACGATACCGCCTTTCCCGGACATTGCGCGTTCCATGGCGACTGCCTGGAAGGACTGGTGGCTGGCCCGGCGGTCATGGCCCGCTGGGCCGCGAACCTGTCCGATCTGGGTCCCGACCATGAGGGCGCGGATATCGTCGCATGGTATCTTGGGGCAGCGATCGTCACCTATCAGGCGATCCTGGCCCCGGCGCGGATCGTGCTTGGCGGCGGCGTGATGGCCACGCCCGGACTGATCGAACGCATCCGCGACTACGCTCGCTCCAGGGGAGGTGAGTATTTCGCGGGAAATGTCGACGAGATCGTGACGCGCCCCGGGCTGGGCAACAATTCCGGGCTTCTCGGGGCTCTCGCGGTCGCGCTGGAAGCCGCCGGGCACTCGCTGGAATGCAGTTCCGACACATGGCGGCTGATGCCGATCCACAGCCAGATTGCCGGTGGCGGCTGAACCCGGCTCTCGCGATGTCAATGGGAAGACTGCGCTACGCCCGCCTCCTTCAGCAGTAGCCGGTCGAGCGCGATGCCTCCGCTTCTGGCGGTGACCGCGATCTGGTGACGTCCCGCCGATAGCGGACCGGAAACAGGTACTTTCAGCAGGTTGTCGAGTACGCCGGAAACCCACTCGGTGCTGCCGACCTTGCGGGGAACGGCGATGGAGCGGAACGGGCCTCCATCGATGCTGACATCCAGCTTAAGGTCGCGCTCCTCGCCGTCGGGGAACAGCGGCAGGATGCCCAGATCCACCGACTGGCTACGGGACAGGGTGAAGCTGGTGGACCAGCTTGCGCCGGGCTTGTCGGCCATCAGGACGCCGCGGCCACGGCCAAGGCCCTCGATCAGGCGCCAGCCCTTGGCCGGCGTGTCTTCCGCCTCGACGACCGCCGATGCCGGGTCAGGGCTCTTATCGACTTCGGCGAAGAAGGCGTCGGGGCTGGCGCGCAGTGCCTCGGCGGGGGTGACGATCGGGCGCGGGCGATAGATGCGCCATTGGCTGTCGGCGGGTTCGGCGGGCATGATATGGTGCCATTTCCCGTTTGCCGTCTGGTTGTTGTAGCGATCGGTCAGGGCCTTGATCTCGTCCTCCGCCCAGGCGACGGCGCCGCCGGCCGAACGCGCCATGGGCGGATCGACCTCAACTAGCTCGTCATAGCGCTCCGCCGCGAAGAACCGCACGTTGGCGGCCGAGGCCGCGCGGATGGGGAACTCGACCAGTTCGAACCAGGCATCGCGTTGATCGGCCGGGATATCCTTGCCAAGGGTTTCCGCTTCGGCGGCAAGGCTGCGCCAGCGGCGCAGGCGATCGTTCACTTCCGCCACCGTGAAGCCGGAAAGGTGGCGGTCCTCCTCATGCGCGGGCCATTCGAGGTGCTCCGGCCTGCGTTCGAAGTTGAGCCGGAAATAGGTGTCCATCATCATGGCAGCGCGGTCACCGATGGCCGTGGAGGCGAAGGCTTCACCCAGCCAGTGCCGCAGGTAGTCCTTCTGGTTCACATCCCGCCAGCGCCCGATATCCCATGCCATGTCCAGGAACTGCGTGGTGCCGATTTCCGCTGGCTTGATATCGCCGACGTTGACGATCCAGAGGCTTCGCGAGCCCTGGTCGTAGGCCCGTACCATTTCTTCGCGCACGAGCGCGGGCGGCGTTGTCGAAAGCCATAGGTAGGCGAGCGGATAACCGAGATACGACAGGTGATAATAGACCCCGGTGCCCCCGGGGCGGGTGGCTTCGGCCCGGCTGGGGAACTGGCGGATGTAGCCGAAGTTGTCGTCCGGCCAGACGATCGTCACGTTGTCCGGCACCTTCAGGCCGGCCCGATAGATGTCGAGCACTTCCTTGTAGGGCACGAAGATCTGCGCGGCTTTGGCCGAACCGCCGGGAACGTGGCGATCCAGCATCGCGCGCTGGTCGGCAATCACCTGGTCCAGCAGTGTCACCTTGTCGGCCATGGATACAGTGCCGACCATGCCGGTGTCGTGAACGCCGCGCATGCCGATGGTCCAGATGTTCTCATCCGTCGCGTTCGCACGCACCCGCTCTTCCCAATAAGTGCGCACACCCTCGCGATTGGTCGCATAGTTGTAGTCCTTCCCGGGTGCCGTCCATTCGCCGACGTTGTTGCGCAGCATGGCTTCCGCATGGGATGAGCCCATCACGATGCCGTATTCATCGGCCAGCTTCGCGTTCTCTGGGTCCAGGTTGAACGCCTTCGTCGTCTTGTGCATCGCCGGCCACAAGGTGTTCGCCTTGAGCCGCAGCAGCAGTTCGAAAATCCGGCCATAGGTCTTGGGGCCGATGTCCTTGTACTGGGGATCGAAGGTCTGGCTCGCCCAAGGGAAGAGGCCCCAGTCCTCGTCGTTCACGAACACGCCGCGATAGCGGACCGAGGGCGGCCCGAACCGGCGCAGGCCGGGAACGACATAAAGCGCATCGCGATGGCGGGGTTTCACGTCCGCCCACCAGGCCCAGGGGCTGACGCCCATGGCCTCGGAGAGTTCGAACACGCCGTAGGCAGTGCCGCGCCGGTCACTGCCGGCAATTACTAGCGCCTTGGCTACGCCGGGTAGCGGTTTGTCCACAGTTGCGATCAGGAAGCTTTCCCACTTTCCCGCAATCTGCGCCGTGGAAAGCCGGCCGGACCGGGCCATGGCGTCGATCAGTTTGCTCTGCCCGAGTGTGCCTACGATGATCGCGAACTTCGCGTCCGCCATGATCGTCTTGCGCACTTCGGGCTTCTGCCCGGTGACCATCGCGATATCGCTGGCAAGATCCTGTGCGGCGATGCTGGCGACACTAGGCTCGTCCGGATCGAGAAGGATCGGAACCGCGGTGCCGCGCTCAACCAGTGCCAATCCGTCCTTCACCGGCGCGGAACTGACTATGCTTTCGGCCGGGGCGGCCAGGACTGTTCCCGAGCAGCCGGTGGCCAATGCCAGAGCGCCGGCCATGCCCAACCAGCTTGCTCGCGCGTGCCTGATGGCGCTTCTCATGCCCTCGTCCTACTTCAGTTCGTTGATGCGTTCAGCCTGGCCGAGGTTCTGCCTCGTAATCAGGATCGGTGTGATGTTGGCGCCGCTGATCGGCTTGCCGGTGCGGATCCGGGCCACCAACTGGTCCAGCGCGATGCGGATCTGGCGGCTGGGAGATTGTTCCACAGTGGCTTCCATCCGCCCTTCGCGGATCATCCTGAGCGCTTCGGGCGTGGCATTGAAACCGATCACCTTTATCCCTTGCGCTCCAATGCTGCGCAGCGCCTCGAGCGCGCCGAGCGCCATGTCGTCATCTTCCGAGATGATGACGTCGGGCCGTTGGCCGCCCAGCGAGGTCAGGATATTCTGGGTCACCGTAAGCCCCTGTTCGCGCTGCCAGTTGGCGGTCTGTTCGGCAACGAACGCATAGCGCGGTCCCGCGGCCTTGAAGGCTTCATGAATGCCTTTGGTGCGATCGATCGCCGAACTCGAACCGGGCGCGCCGGTCAGCAGGAGGATACGGGCGCCTTGGGGGAACATGGCGATTACATGCTGTGCCATGAGCCGCCCGCCCGCCACATTGTCTGCGCCGAAATGCTGTACCGGGCGTTTGCTCCTGTCGACCCTTCGATCGACAGTGACAACGGGAATTCCCAGGTCGATGACGTCGTTCACCGCCGGTGTCAGCGCGTTGACGTCGGTGGGCGCCAGGATCAAGCCGCGCGTGCCGGTGGCGGTCACCACCTGGATGTCGGCGGTCTGCTTGGCGGAGTTGGATTGCCCGTCAAGGATCAAGAGATCGACGTTCAGCTTGCGCGCCTCGTCCTGGGCGTTCCTTCGCATGGCGACGAAGAAGGGCTCGGACAGGTTGTGGAACGAGGCGGCGACCTGGAACTCGCCCTTGCTCTTGTTGCAGCCCGTCAGGGCGAGCAGGGCTAGAGAGAGCGTGGCCGCAGTTCGGCGAAGCCGCCGCATCAGCCCAGGCTCGAAATCGGCACCGGCAGGCCCGTGCGCGCGGACTGTTCCGCTGCAACGGCCAGTTCCAGGGCGCCGAGGCCATCGGCAATCCCGGCCAAGGGCTTTGCGGTGCCGGCCAGGATGTCCGCGAAATGATTGGCCTCGGCGGCATAGGCCTGGGCGTAGCGCGTCAGGAAGAAGTTTTCGAAGCGATCGGCGGCGGCTCCGGCCTCGGTCCAGGTTTCCACCTGGGTTTCGGTCATGTTGTTGGCGGCCAGGCGTCCTCTCTGACCGTAGGCCTCGATTCGCTGGTCGTAGCCATAGCCCGAACGGCGCGTGTTGGAGATGACGCAGATCTTCCCGCCGGCCGTTCGAAGGATCACCTTGGCCACGTCGAAGTCGCCGGCCTTGCCAATTGCGGGGTCTACCAGGTTGCTGGCCGAGGCAAAGACGCTGACGATTTCGCCGCCCAGTATCCAGCGGGCAACATCGAAATCATGGATCGTCATGTCCTTGAAGATGCCGCCCGAGACCTTGATGTAGCTTACCGGCGGCGGCGCGGGATCGTGGCTGGTCACGTGGACGGTCTCGACCTCGCCGATTTCCCCGGCGTTGAGTCGGCGGTGCAGCGCCCGGAAGGTGGGGTCGAAGCGCCTCTGGAAACCCAGCAGCAACCGGTCCGCGATCGGTTCCAGATCGGCCAGCCTTGCCTTGAGGCGATCGAGGTCGAGATCAAGCGGCTTTTCGCACCATACGGCTTTTCCGGCCCGTGCTGCCGCCAGGCAGTGGTCCAGATGCGTGTCTGTCGAGCTGGCGACGATTACCGCGTCGATCTGCGGATTGGCAAAGACCTCTTCCGCCGAGGCCACCTTTGCGCCGTAGGTGGAGGCCAGGGCGCGCGCGCTTTCCTGGATGGGATCGACCACATATTCCAGCGAAAGGGCCGGATGCGCCGCGATGTTGCGAGCATGAATGGCGCCAATGCGCCCTGCGCCGAACTGGGCGACCTTGAACATTCCGGGAATCCTCTCCGCGATTTCCGGTTAATGGAACACATATTCCATATAGCCGTCAACTGGAATGTCTGTAGTATGGGTCGGAGTAGGAGAGATGACGATATGGCGGCGACCGACAGTGCGCAACAGTTACGGGAAGCGATCCTTGAGCGGTTCGATGAACTCAGTCCGCGCCTCCAGCAGATTGGCCGCTACATTCTGGATGATCCCAACAGTGCCGGGGTAGAGACCTTGGCAGTGATCTCTGACAGGACGGGCGCGCCGCCTTCCGCCATCGTCCGGTTCGCTCAGACTTTTGGTTTCAATGGCGCGGCTTCGATGCAGCGCCTGCTCAAGGACCAGCTTCTCGCGGCCCGGCCCGAAAGCGGTTATCATCGGCGCGCCCGAGAATTCCTCGAAGGCGCGGAGGACACGCCTTTGCCGGGCCCCGTCGATCTGCTGGCGGAATTCGCCGGGGCCTCCGCGCTTGCCCTGGAACATCTTCTGCAATCGGTGGATCATGACCGGTTCGAGGAATGCGTCGCGATGCTGCGAGAGGCAGAGACGGTACATGTTGCGGGCTTTCGGCGCAGTTTTCCGGTTGCCGCCTATCTGGCCTACTCGCTGCAACGAGGCGGCAAGCGTGCGATTCTGGTGGACGGAATCGGCGGCATGGCCGGTCTACAGGCGAATCGCATCGGCAAGGGTGATCTTTTGGTGGGAATCAGTTTCAGCCCCTATGCCGATGAAATGGTGAGCCTTGCGGAGCATGTCGCCCAGGCTGGCACGCCCATCGCGATAATCACGGATTCGCCGGTCGGACCGGTTGCGAAACCGGCCAATTGCCTGCTGCAAGTCCGCGATACGGAAGTTCGCGGCTTCAGGACGCTGTCGGGATCGATGTGCCTGGTGCAGGCCTTGGCGATTTCCTATGCCTTTGAATTAACGAAGATAAGCGCCTGATTGACGAATCCGGGGAGGAGGCTGTGGTCAGGTCCGGCTTTTGAAAGCCATTGCACTTTCTTGTGGATGGAATATGAATTCCAATATCGAGTCAGATTGAAAATAGAATTCTGAATGGTGTTGGGAGCAAGGAAATGGCCGAGGTGGGAGCGCTCGATATCGTCACGATCGGACGGTCGAGCGTGGACTTGTACGGCGAGCAGATCGGCGGACGGCTGGAGGACATGCAGTCCTTCGCCAAGTACGTCGGCGGCAGCCCCACCAACACGGCGGTCGGCGTCGCACGGCTCGGCATGCGGCCGGGGCTCATCACGCGAGTCGGGAACGATCACTTCGGCCGTTTCATCCGTGAGCAGCTCGAGCGGGAGGGCGTGGATGTTCGCGGCGTTGCCACGGACGCGGAACGCCTTACCGCGCTGGCCATTCTCGGCATCCGGAACCAGGTCGATTTTCCGCTCGTCTTCTACCGCGAGAACTGCGCCGACATGGCCCTGGGCGTGGACGACATCGAACCCGGGCTGATCGCGGATACCCGCGCGGTGTTGTTCAACGGCACCCACATTTCCAGCCCGACGACTGCGGCGGCATGCCGCAAGGCCTGCGAAATGGCGCGGGCCGGCGGCGCAAAGGTCGTCTTCGACATCGACTATCGTCCGGTCCTCTGGGGCCTGACCTCGCGCGACAACGGAGAGGACCGGTTCGTCGCCGATGCGGCCGTTTCCGCGCGCTTGCAGGAATTCCTCGGCCTGTGCGACCTGATCGTTGGAACCGAGGAGGAAGTTCACATCCTCGGCGGCTCGACCGATACCCTGACGGCCCTGCGCACGATACGCGCCGGTTCGGATGCGCTCATAGTCCTGAAGCGCGGAGCGCTTGGCTGCATCTGCTTCGACGGAGCGATCCCGGACAGCCTTGACGAAGGCATTGCCGGGGCGGGATTCAATATCGAGGTGTTCAACGTCCTTGGTGCGGGCGACAGCTTCATGGCCGGGTTCCTGCGCGGCTGGCTGGCGGGCGAGCAGATCGAGACCTGTTGTACCTGGGCCAATGCTTGCGGCGCGATCGTGGTCTCGCGCCATGGCTGCGCACCGGCCATGCCCACCTGGGAGGAACTCCAGCAGTTCCTCGATGCGGAGGATCGCCCCTACCGCCTGCGTGAGGACGTGGCCCTGGAGCATCTCCACTGGGCCACGACCCGTTATCCGGACTTGCCCGAACTCATGGTGTTGGCGCTGGACCACCGTTCGCAGCTCGTAGACATGGCGCGCGAGCTTGGCGCCGATGAAGGCCGCATACCCGCCTTCAAGGCGCTGGCACTCGATGCGGTGGACCGGCTGGCGCAGGGCGATCCGGCCTTCGGGGTTTTGCTCGACGGACGCTTCGGCATGCGCGGGTTGGAGCGCGCGGCAGACTTTCCATACTGGATCGGCCGCCCCATCGAACTACCCGGATCGCGGCCGCTGGAATTCGAATCCTCGGCGGACGTGGCCACGGAGCTTTGCGAATGGCCCTACAACCACGTGGCCAAATGCCTCGTCTTCGCGCACCCCGATGATGAGGTGATCCTGCGCGAGCGGCAGGAGCGGCAGGTCGCGCGCCTCTATGACGCCTGCCGCAAGACGCGGCACGAACTGCTGCTGGAAGTGATCGTTCCCCAAGGCATGGAAAGCGCGCCCGACACAGTGTCGCGCATGATAGAACGGTACTACGACCTTGGCGTCCGTCCGGACTGGTGGAAGCTTGAACCTGCGAGCGACGTGGAGACCTGGGCGAACATCCAGGATGCCATCCTGAAGCATGACCCCCGGTGCCGCGGCGTGGTAATCCTGGGCCTGGCGGCTCCGGACGAGGTTCTTCTCCGCTCTTTCGCCGCCGTGCGCGATGTTCCGGTGGTGAAAGGCTTTGCGGTGGGACGCACGATCTGGGCCGAGGCGGCGCGCAAGTGGCTTGCAGGCGAAATCGACGACGCGCAGGCGCTGGACATGCTGGTCGAACGCTTCGGCATTCTCGTTCGGGGATGGCGTGAGGCGCGCAAGGCAGTCGCAAGGGAGAGCGCGGCGTGAACATGGTGCGCCTGACGGCCGCGCAGGCCATGACACGGTGGCTTGCGGCACAATACGTTTCCGCGCCGGAGGGCGATCTGCCGTTCTTCGCCGGCGTGTGGGCGATCTTCGGCCACGGCAATGTCGCCGGACTGGGGGAGGCGTTGCATGGAATGGGGGACAGTCTACCCACCTGGCGCGCACATAACGAACAGACGATGGTGCATTCCGCCATCGCCTTCGCCAAGCAATCCCGCCGCTGCCGGGCGATGGTCTGCACCACTTCGATCGGTCCGGGCGCGCTCAACATGGTCACGGCCGCGGCACTGGCACATGTGAACCGTCTGCCGGTGCTTCTTGTGCCAGGCGATGTCTTCGCCAGCCGCAGGCCGGACCCTGTCCTCCAGCAGATCGAGGATTTCGAGGACGCGACCGTCAGCGCCAACGATTGCTTTCGGCCCGTTTCGCGCTTTTTCGATCGGATAACCCGACCCGAACAGCTTTTGGTATCGTTGCCACGTGCCATGGCCGTGCTCATCGACCCCGCGCTGTGTGGTCCGGCGACGATCTCGTTCTGCCAGGACGTGCAGGCAGAGGCTTGCGAGTGGCCGGAGCAGTTCTTCAAACGGAAGGTCTGGCGCATCCGCCGTCCGGCACCGGATCGTGAGGAAATGGATGGGCTGGTCGCGGCCCTGCGGGACGCACGCTCTCCGATAATCGTGGCCGGCGGCGGCGTGCTCTATTCCGGGGCGGAAAGGCAACTGGCAGGTTTCGCGGAAAAGGCGGGAATTCCGGTGGTGGAGACGCAGGCGGGCAAGGGCAGCCTTGCTTGGGATCACCCGTTCGCGCTGGGTGCCGTGGGGGTTACTGGAACCTCGGCCGCAAACCGCGCAATCGAGACAGCCGATCTCATCATCGGGATGGGGACGCGCCTGCAGGATTTCACCACCGGCTCAAGAGCCCTGGTCGACGGCGGCAGGTGCCGGCTCGTTCAGGTCAATGTGCAGCCCTTCGATGCGGCAAAGCATAGCGCTCTGGGCGTTGTCGGTGACGCGCGGCTAGTGCTGGACGAGTTGAATACGCTGACCGAGTGGCGCGCCGCATCGGACGTTTCCGCATTGAAGCAGGAATGGGATGTCGCCTGCGACGCCGCGACGGCGGCCCCAGGGGATCGGGAGGCTCTGCCATCGGATGCGCAAGTGATCGGCGCCGTGTGGCGCAACGTGGCGGACGACGCGGTAGTCGTCTGCGCTGCCGGCGGCCTTCCGGGCGAACTGCACAAGAACTGGCGCACGCGTACGCCGGGCGGCTACCACGTCGAATACGGCTTTTCGTGCATGGGCTACGAGATTGCCGGCGGCATCGGCGCCAAGCTGGCCGAACCGCAACGGGACGTCGTCGTCATGGTGGGTGACGGGAGCTACCTGATGGCGAACTCAGAAATCGCCACGGCCGTTGCCATGGGGCTCGACCTGACGGTCGTGGTGCTCGACAACTGCGGCTTCGGGTGCATCAATCGGCTGCAGCAGGCTTGCGGTGGTGAGCCGTTCAACAACCTGTGGCGTGATACCCGGCATGAAGTCATGCCTTCCGTGGATTTCGCCGCCCATGCGGCGAGTCTGGGAGGACAGGCGCGCAAGGTCGCCGGGATCGAGGAACTCGAAGTAGGGCTGGCCGCGCGTGGTCGCGGCGTAAACGTCTTTGTGATCGAGACGGACGCGATGACCGTGACAGATGCCGGCGGTGCCTGGTGGGACGTGGCCGTTCCCGAAGTCTCGGCATCGGACAAGGTCGCAATGGCGCGGCGGGAATATGAACGTCACGTCGCACGTCGGGAACTCGGAGAAAAATCGTGAAAATTCGCTGGGGCGTCAGCCCGATCGCCTGGATGAATGACGATATGCCTGAACTGGGCGGCGATACACCGCTCGAGAAGCTGTTCGGGGATTGTCGCGACATTGGTTTCGAAGGGGTTGAACTTGGCGGAAAATTCCCTCGCCGCGCGGAGGAACTCGGGCCTTTGCTCGGCGGATATGGGCTCTCGCTGATCGGCGGCTGGTATTCCACGCATCTGCTCGCCCGGGATGCCGATGCCGAAATCGCGGCGATGCAGGACCATCTAGCCCTGATCGAGGCCATGGGGTGCGACGTCTTCATCGCGGCGGAATGCTCCAACGCCGTGCACGGCAATCGCAGCCATCCCTTGCGCGAGCAGCCGCGTGTGCCTGAAGGGGAATGGGCGCGCTTCGGCGAGAGGATGACCAGGATCGCGGAATATGTGCAGGCGCGTGGAATGCGCTTCGCCTATCACTACCATCTCGGCACCTGCGTCGAGAAGCCCGCGGATATCGAGGCTTTCGTGGCGGCGACCGGTGAGGCGGCGGGATTCGTGATTGATACCGGGCATGCCGTGCTCGGTGGAAATGATCCGGTCGAATTGATAAACCGCTATCCTGGGCGCGTGAGCCACGTGCACGCCAAGGATATTCGCCGCACGGTGCACAAGGCTGTCATGGCTGGCGGCGAAAGTTTCCTCGACGGCGTGCTCGCGGGCATGTTCACGGTGCCGGGAGACGGCTCGATCAGCTTCGGTGCCGTCATGCGCGCGCTCAAGGCTATCGACTATTCAGGTTGGGTCGTGATCGAGGCGGAGCAGGATCCGGCCGTGGCAGACCCGAAGGAATACGCCACGCTGGGGCTCGCCACGCTCAAGCGCGAAGCCGCCTTGGCAGGATTCGCAAGGGAGAGCGCATGATGTCCCGGCTGCTCGTACGCCCCCGGGCACCCGATGCCGAAGGGCGCATGATCGATATCACACCGCAGAGCGCGGGGTGGGCTTATGTCGGTTTCGAGGTCAGGCGGCTTGCTCCCGGCAGGCGGGTCGAGTTCGTCCAGCCGGGGCGCGAGCTTTGCGTGATGGTCCTGACCGGCCGCGCGGACGTGGGCGCCGATGGGCATGAATTTGCCGCTCTGGGTGGACGCCAGAGCGTATTCGACGACAGCGCGCCAGGCGCCGTCTACGTTCCGGCGGGCCTTCCGTGCACCGTGATCGCGCTGGACGAATGCGAAATTGCCATCTGCTCCGCTCCGGCCGGTGGGGCAGGCGAAGTCCGTTCGATCCCGTCGGACCGGATGAGCGTCGAGGTACGCGGCAAGGGAACCAACCAGCGCCGGGTACGGAACATCCTGCCGGAAACGGAACTCGCGGAAAGCCTGCTAATCACCGAGGTCATCACTCCGGGAGGGCACTGGTCCAGCTATCCCCCCCACCGGCATGACGAAGATGCCGGCGATGCCATGACCATGCTGGAGGAAACCTATTACCACAGGCTAGATCCCCCGCAGGGCTTCGCCTTCCAACGCGTCTATACCGATGATCGCAGCATCGACGAGACGGTCCATGTCGAGGATGGCGACGTCGTCCTGGTTCCGCGCGGCTATCATCCGGTGGGGGCGCCGCATGGTTACGACCTCTATTACCTCAACGTGATGGCGGGGCCCCGGCGGCAATGGATATTCCATAACGATCCCGCGCACGACTGGCTGATGGGGCGCTGACACAGACAAGACCCGAGCCGGATAGAGACGGCCGCAACGAGAGGATGAAGATGACGGAGCGATCGCTGCTCGATGCTGAAGGCATCGAAAAGTCGTTTCCCGGCGTTCGTGCCCTCGGCGGGGCGAACCTGCGGGTGCGCAAGGGAGAGGTCCATGCGCTGCTGGGCGAGAATGGTGCGGGCAAGTCCACGCTCCTGAAGATACTTGCTGGCGCGCAAGCGGCGGATGGCGGCAGCATCCTGTTCGACGGCACCGTCCTTTCTCCTTTCGACACGCCGCTCAAGCGTCAGCAGCTCGGCATCGTTACCATCTATCAGGAATTCAACCTACTGCCCGAGATGTCCGTGGCCGAGAACATCTATCTCGGCCGCGAGCCCCGGCGCTTCGGGTTGATCGACTGGCGCAGGCTGTTTGACGATACCCGAGCAGTCCTTTCGGATCTTGGGCTCAGGCTCGATCCCAGGGCCAGGGTCCGCTCGCTTTCAGTAGCTGAACAGCAGATGGTGGAAATTGCTCGCGCCGTGACCTTTCAGGCGCGGCTGATTATCATGGACGAGCCCACGGCGGCCCTGTCCGACCGCGAAGTGCGGGTGCTGCACCGGATCGTCGCCGATCTCCGGGCCAGGGGCGTTTCGATCATCTATGTGACGCATCGGCTGATCGAGGTGATGGAAGTATGCGACCGCTTCACGGTCCTTCGCGACGGCTGCTTCGTTGCGGATGGCCTTGTGGCGGAGCACGGCATTCCCGATCTCATCCGGCTGATGGTCGGGCGTGACGTGGAGTTCATCCGCCGTCCCGTCAGCACTGCAACGGACCGGGTCGTCCTGAAGGTGGAGGACATCAACAGGGCGCGCAGCAGCCGCGATCCGCATGCGACCGAACTGAGGGACCTTTCGATCGAAGTTCACGCGGGCGAGATACTCGGCTTCGCAGGCCTGGTCGGAGCCGGACGGACCGAACTGGCGCGGATCGTGTTCGGTGCGGACCGTTGCGACGACGGCGTATTGTGGCTGGGCGGCGGCGAAATGCGGCCGCTGCGTTCTCCCGGCGAAGCGTTACGCAAAGGAATCGCGCTGGTGCCGGAGGATCGCAAGCAACAAGGATGCTTCCTGAACCATTCCGTTCGCCAGAACATGGTTCTGCCCAACCTGCCGGCACTCGCCCGTTGGAAGATCTTTGTCGACGACGCAGCGGAGAAGGCGCTGGTGGAGCATTATCGCAAGGCGCTGAGTATTCGCATGCCTAGCCAGTCGACCCCGATCGGCAAGCTTTCCGGCGGCAACCAGCAGAAAGTGCTGCTGGCCCGCTGCATGGCGCTGGCGCCGCGTGTTCTGATCGTGGACGAACCCACGCGCGGCATCGACATCGGCGCCAAGGCCGAAGTGCATCAGGTGCTGGCGGACATGGCCGCCAATGGAGTGGGGGTGATCGTCATATCCTCCGAACTGTCGGAGGTCATGGCTGTCAGCGACCGGATCGCAGTGTTCCGTGAAGGGCGGATCATGGACGTGGTTCCGGGAGACGGTGCCGACGAGGAAACATTGATGCGGCTTATGACGGTCGGGCAGGACCGCCCGCCAGTTGCGGCCTGAACCATGCAGACAGGGATAAAAACGATGGACGCCAGAGTTCAGGAGCCCGCCACGCAAGAGCTTGCACCGCGCAGGTCGTCGACGATCGAGTTCCTCAATCGCTATGGGACCGGGGTTTTCCTGGTCCTCATGTGCCTGTTTTTCCTGTCCCAGAACCCGCATTTCCTTTCACTGCGCAACATCGGCAACATTCTGGCGGACGTCTCTATCTACGGAGTCATCGCGGTGGGAATGACCTTCGTCATCATCACTGCCGGCGTCGACTTGGCGGTGGGATCGACCCTGGCTCTCGCGTCGATCTGCGCGGCCTGGGCGATGAACCTCTCGGGCTGGGCTTTCGGCCCCGATTGGCTGCTCGGCCTTTGCATCGCGGTCCTTGTTGGAACGCTGGTCGGCTTTGTCCATGGCAAGGTTACGACCTGGTTCAATGTCCCGGCCTTCATCACCACGCTGGGCGGCATGACCGTGTGGCGGGGCGCCACGCTGCTGGTCAACGACGGCGGACCGATCAGCGGTTTCAGTGAAGGGGTGCGCTGGTGGGGCACCGGCGCCATCCTCGGCGTGCCGGTTCCGGTGGCGGTGTTCGCATTGGTGGCATTCGTCGGATACGTCGTGCAACGGTATACCCGGTTTGGCCGCCAGATCTACGCCGTCGGTGGTAATGCCGAGGCCGCGCGCCTGAGTGGCCTCGACATCAAGCGACTGGAAACCAGTGTCTACGTGATCGTGGGATGTCTTTCGGGGTTTGCAGGCTTTCTGCTGATGGCGCGGCTCAATTCCGCCGAAGCAGTGGGCGGCGTCGGTTACGAGCTGCGCGTCATTGCGTCCGTCGTCATCGGCGGAGCCAGTCTGGCCGGTGGCGTGGGTGGCATCGGCGGCACCTTGATCGGGGCGCTTCTGATTGGCGTGCTCTCGAACGGTCTCGTCATGATGGGGGTCAATGCGTACTACCAACAGATCGTGATCGGCGTGATCATAGTTCTGGCCGTGATCTTCGACACCTACGCCAAGAAGCGCATCGGCTGAGGGTTCCACCAGCGGATTTGACATCATCCATGTGTCCTGCCAAATGGTAAGACCAATTTGCGATCGCTTGGCGAGTGCCCCGGTCCGCGAGCCTTGGGGGAGCACGATTTGAGCGGGAATGGAAAAGCGCGCATCCGCCATTTGCGATGGTGGATCATCGGCCTGGTCACGCTGGGCACGATCCTGAACTATCTGGCCCGCTCGACGCTTTCGGTTGCCGCGCCCACGCTCACGGAAAAGTTCGGCATGTCGACCGAGCAGTACAGCTACGTCGTCATGGCCTTCCAGCTTGCCTACACGGTGATGCAGACCGTGGCGGGAGCGGTGCTTGATCTGCTGGGCACGCGCCTTGGTTTCTTCCTTTTCGCGGTAGGCTGGGCGCTCGCCAACATGGCGCATGGCCTCGCCTCCAGCTGGCAGGGGCTCGCGATATTCCGCGGCCTGCTCGGCGCGACCGAGGCTGCGGCGATTCCGGCTGGAACGAAGGCCGTATCGGAATGGTTTCCCGCGCGCGAGCGATCGCTGGCGACCTCCGCGTTCCAGATGGGCACGAGCGTAGGCGCCGTCGTCGCGCCGCCGCTGGTCGTGTTCTGCATCCTGACGTGGGGTTGGCAATCGGCCTTCCTGTTCACGGGCGCGCTCAGTCTGTGCTGGGCCCTGCTGTGGTGGTTCGGATACGACACCCCGGACCGTCACGGACGGCTTGGCGTGGAGGAGCATGCCCTGATCTCCGCAGGGCAGGCGGGGGATGAGCAAGCCGGCCGTCCCTCGACCCGGATGGAGGTGCTGAAGTCGCGCGGCTTCTGGGCGATCGCCATTCCCAGGTTTTTCGCCGAACCGGCCTGGCAGACGTTCAACTTCTTCATCCCGCTCTACCTCGTCGCGGTCTGGAACCTCGATCTCAAGAGCGTGGCGTTATGGGGCTGGATGCCCTTCGTTGCGGCGGATCTGGGTTCGCTCGTCGCTGGCCTGCTGCCGTCATGGCTGATGCGCAGGGGAACAGGCATGCTCGCTTCGCGCAAGATCACCATGTCGGTCGGCGCGCTCTGCATGATCGGTCCGGCCTGCATTGGCCTGTCCGGATCGCCCGGAGTTGCCATCGCGCTGTTCTGCGTGGGCGGATTTGCACACCAGATGCTCAACGGTGCGCTGATTACCTTGTGTTCGGACATCTTCTCCAGCCGCACCGTGGGAACCGCCAGTGGAATGGCGGGAACGATGGCGTGGATCGGCGGGATGCTGTTCACGCTGCTTATCGGCAAGAGCGCCGATGTCTACGGCTACAACCCACTTTTCGTGGCGCTGGCGGGCTTGGACCTGATCGGCATGGCCGTTCTTTGGATCGTGCTGTCAGACAAGCGCAATTCCATCGGCCCGGACTTCGGCGCGGCCTGAAGGCCCTACGCTCTTTGCTGATGAGGCCCGGAATTTTCACGGCACACATGCTGATGAACATATCTTGACCAACCATCAAAAATCTGTCTATAAAATTGGTAAGACCATAAAGGCGCCAGCCGTCTTTCGGGGATTAATGGGAGGGTTAATATGAAAATTGCACATGATACCCGCATGCGGAGCGCTCGCTTGCGTCGAATCGCGCTGATGGCGACCGGCTGCACCGCGGCGCTGGCGATTTCTACGTCGGCCTACGCACAATCGGCAGATGCCCAGGCGACGCCGGAAGAGCCGGGCGGCGAGATCGTCGTTACCGGCATCCGCGCATCGATCGACAATGCCCTTCAGGTGAAGCGCAACGACGTTCGCGTGCTGGACGGCATTTCGTCGGAAGATCTCGGAAAGTTCCCCAGCCAGAACATCACCGAAGCCATCCAGCGCATCTCCGGCGTCCAGATGTCCAACATCAACGGGCGCGGCGCCACGATCAGCGTGCGTGGCCTTGGGCCGCAGTATGCGATGACCACGGTCAACGGCCAGACCTTCAAGACCGCCGACTTCACGGACGGCTTTCGCTACGACATCATCCAGACCGAGCTGGCGAGTTCCATCGAGGTCATCAAGTCGCCGACCGCCGACATGGATGCGGGCGGCCTTTCCGGCACGGTGAATATCGTGACCACCAAGCCGTTGGACTATAACGAGCGCAAAATCGTCCTGACCGTAAAGGGACAGAATTCCGAATACGCGGGCGGCAAGGTCACGCCCAAGATCAGCGGCAGCTATGTCGACCAGTTGGCTGGCGGGACGCTGGGGGTTTACCTGAACGTCGGCTACCAGAAGCTGCAGGACCGCGCGGACTACGTCTGGATGGACCGCTGGTGGACCAACAACATCAACGGTTCGACCCTCACCCCGCGTCGCCTGCGCTATCGCCGCATCGACCGCACGACCGAGCAGTTGATGGCCAGCGGCGGTCTGCAATGGCAGCCGACTGACAACCTCGAGGTCATGGCCACGGGGATCTGGGCCCGCGACAAGACCGAATACGACCTCAACCAGCAGGTCTTCTTCTTCAACACCTCGGGCAGCACTCCGCTAGGAACTGCGTCGGTAACCGCCAATGAGGTGGTGGACGGCGTCGCGGTCGATACAACTGCAAACAACCTGCAGCTGGAAAACAACCGCCAGCACGAAGATCGCAAGCTGACCAGCCAGGGTTACACCCTGTCGGCGAAGTGGACCGGCGACAATGGCTGGACCGTGCGAGGAGTGGGCAACTATACCCGCGGCAATACCTACTGGAGGGAAGATGCCGTGGTTATGGGCATCTATGTGCCGACCGCGAACATCAACATCGCGGATCCCAATAACATCATCTTCACGACCGGCAGCACCAACCTGTCGGATCCGTCGATCTATGCTCCGGCCAACCTGTACCGCAACGACTATCCGAGCGGCGCAACCCGCCTGATGTCCTCGCGCGAGGTGTCGGGTCAGGTCGATATCAGCAAGGAAGTGGCGCTCGGCCCGATCAAGACGCTGACCCTTGGCGCGAAGTACCGCGACGAGAACTTCAACCGTTACGTAACCCGCCACGACCTTTACCAACTGAAGGTCAACGGCACCTACCCCGGGGCGCAGACCACCATCTTCCCGACCCTTTCCAGCTCCAATATCAACGTCACCAACTTCATGAACGGCGAGTTCTCCATACCGAACAGCTGGGTGGCCCCGGATATCTCGGCCTGGGCGGCCGGACTGAAGGCCTCCGGGCTCACGGTCTCCGATATCTACGCGCCGGAAGGCAGCTTCAGCGTCAACCGTTACATGGCGTCGGGCTACTTCATGGGCGACATCGACACCACGATCGGCGGCATGCCGCTACGCGGCAACATCGGTGTGCGCTATGAACACACGAAGCAAAAGGTGAACGGCAACGTCACCACTGGGCGGACTGATGGCTATACCGACGTCCAAGCAGACATCGGCGACTACACCATCAGCCAGAACTACGGCAACATCCTGCCCAGCCTGAACCTGGTGCTGGAACCGGCCAACAATCTGCAGGTCCGCTTCGCCGCCGCCAAGGTGCTGGTCCGTCCGATCATGGACTCCACCACCCCGATGGCGCGGACCCAGTCGTACTCTTCGAGCACGAATACCTACTCGATCAATCTCGGCCAGGCGAACCTGAAGGCCCTCACGGCCGACCAGCTCGACCTGGGCGTCGAGTGGTATTACGGCCGTGGCAGCGCGATCACGATCGCCGGGTTCTACAAGTGGATCAAGAACGGCACTTATTCGACTCTGGTTTGCCCGTCTTCCTGGCAGGGCACCGCGCTCTCCACGAACTCGACCGGCGACTGCGTCGACAGCTCGGGAGCCATCTATGACATCACGGCGAACCTGAACGATCCGAGCACGATCAAGCTCAAGGGTTTCGAGGTCAGCTGGAATCAGAACTTCGACGACCTGCTGCCGGTCGATGGCTTCGGCATCATGGCCAACCTCACCCGGGTCTATCCGCAGAAATTGGCGATCGGCACGGGCTACACGGTCCGCAACCTGTCGAAGGTCACCTGGAACCTGGTGCCCTACTGGGAGAACGAGCACTTCAACATCCGTGCCTCGATCAACCATCGTAGCGGATATGACCAGAGCAACGCCGACAGCTTCTTCGCCCGCGAGGATCACACCGTCCGCGCCCGCACCCAGATCGACCTCAGCGGCGGCTACTCGCCCAACGATCGCCTCAGCTTCAGCGCGGGTGTGATCAACCTGAACAACAGCCGTGAAGAGGCTTACAAGACCGATCCGTCGATCTGGCAGGAAAGCAGCTTCGTCGGCCGCAGCTACTACGTTTCCGCCACGCTTAAACTATAAGAAAAGTGGCTTGAAAGAAGCGATGCGCTCCTCTCCTTCTCTGGGTGCATCGCTTCTTTCTTTCATATATGATGAATGATGCGTTCTCTTCCTCCGGTTTATCGTCATGGCGTCGATATTGCCGACGATGCATCCGATGTCGACGCTCGGCTGAGGCACAAGCGCAGCGCTGGTATTGGACGGCGGTGTTCGGCCATTTCCACAGATGGCCCTCGACGTGATCGCTGCGCAACTGGAAATCAAGGACAATCCCTACGTCCTCACGGCAGACGTGAGGTGGTCCCGCCTTCTTGGACAGTTTGGCGGCTGAGTTAAGCTAATCCCGGTTGTCGTTCACGCCGCCTGTTTGATCATCAGATCATGGGAGGCATGCCTCCCATGATCTGATTGCCCGATCCGCCGATAGGCCTCCACCCGGGTTCGCCCGGCCAGTCCTGAGTGCGGACGCTGGGTGTTGTAATAGGTGATCCATCGGCCAAGGCCAGCCCGCAGCTTCGAGCCGGTCCACCACCTGAGCAACCGTCCGGTCGATTTCGGCGACCTCCTTGGCCATCGCCTTCTTACGCTCCTTGGCGCTGTTCGCCTGTTCGTCCCACAGATCGCGAAAGATCGCCGCGGCGAGATTGAACATCTCCCGTGACACACCCGTCGATATAGAATCTGTTCACCAGTCGGGGTCCGGACGCGGAAAAGGCAATATACGCGCAATAAAATACATGTGTGACGAGGGGATAATTTTAAAAATGCACAGTCCGTAAGCGCGGATGGCACACTGGATCATTTCAATTTATGTGCTAGGTATTCTTCAATGAAATCGACTCAAGTGGGTGGAGAGAGAAGATGTCTGGATCAGTCTCCTACAGCATTGGATTGGACAGGGCTTCCGGCCTTTTCGATATCAATGTCGATTATTACATTCCCGGCTACAACGACCCGGAAACGGGGGAATCGTTCTACGAAACGTACTGGAATTTCAGCTACTATGACGCCAACTCCGGCAATTACGGGAATGGCAGCGGATATGGCTGGGATTCGGGCTTCGCGAACATCAACATAGGCTTTGCGGGCGACTCCTATGCGGATGCCACCCTGGACTTTACGGCGTACAACAACTTCAGCGGCGAATCCGCGCAGATGAGCTGGCACATTCTCAATGCCGGCTATGCGGTCGAAGACAAGACGCTCACCGGCCTAAACCAGGACGACATCATCATTTCGGGCTCGGGCAACGACGTCCTGACCGGCCTCGGCGGCAACGACTATCTCGACAGCGGCGACGGTGACGACACGCTCGATGGCGGCGAGGGTGCTGACGTACTGGTCGGCGGAGGTGGCATCGACGCAATGACCGGGGGCGCCGGCGACGATTTGTATTACGTTGATGATGCCGGCGATACGGCAGTGGAAAACCTGGGCGGCGGCAATGACGGCGTGCTCTCCCTCGTCAGCTATACGCTCGGCGACTATGTCGAATGGCTCAGCCTCTACGGTCCCGGCGCCCTGAATGGGACCGGCAATGAGCGGGACAACCAGATCAGCGGCAATGACGACGCCAATGTGCTCAGCGGGCTTGGCGGGGACGACCAGCTTTTTGGCTCTTATGGCGACGACACTTTGCATGGCGGCGCGGGCAACGACCTTCTTGATGGAGGTCCTGGTGTCGATCGGATGGAAGGTGGAATCGGCGACGACTTTTTCGTAGTGTCGACAAATACCGACAAGGTGATCGAACGCGTCGGCGAAGGTACGGACACGGTGGGAGTTCGGGATCTGGAATCCTACAAGCTGGGATTCAATGTCGAAAATCTCGTCAATCTCAGTAACCTGGCGGTCTTTCGCGGTTTCGGCAACAATGGCGCCAATACACTGACCGGCTCTTACAACACCGATTACCTGAGTGGTCGGGGCGGCAGCGACGTGCTGGAAGGGGGCATGGGCGACGATTTCCTCGGCGGCGGTCTCGGGGCCGATCAACTGATCGGCGGCCTGGGCTTCGACATGGCAAGCTACGGCGCTGCAGACGCAGCGGTTTCGGTCAATCTGGCCACAGGCAGGGGCACGGCGGGCGAGGCGATCGGCGACAGTTTCAGTTCGATCGAGGGGCTGATAGGCAGTGACTTTGGCGATGTGCTGTCGGGAGACGATTTTAACAATCGTCTGGAAGGCGGTCGCGGCAACGACACGCTGTTCGGCGATGGCGGCGACGACTGGCTGAATGGCGGTGCCGGGGCGGACGTCCTGCGCGGCGGCGCGGGTGCCGACGGCGTGAGCTATGCCGGCTCCAGGCGTGCCGTAACCGTCGACCTCCAGGCCCAAACCGCCACCGGCGGCGATGCCACCGGCGATACACTGTCGAGCTTCGTCAACGCCGAAGGCAGCAGTCACAGCGACACGTTACTGGGAAGCAACGGAGCGAATCTTCTCATCGGCGGCCGCGGCAACGACACCCTTGACGGCAGGGGTGGCAACGACACCCTGATCGGCGGCGTGGGCGCTGACACCCTGATCGGCGGTACGGGCACGGACCTGGCGTCCTACAGCACCTCCGGTGAAGGCGTGACGGTAAACCTGCTGACCGGCGCCGCTTCCGGTGGCGACGCTGAGGGTGACACCTTCAGCGGGGTGGAGGGCGTCATCGGCAGTGCCTTTGGCGATCACCTTACGGGCAACGCTGGGAACAATTCGCTTATCGGCGGGGTTGGCGTAGATACCCTTCTGGGCGGCAACGGCAACGACCTGATCAACGGCGGGGCCGGCGGCGATACGCTGGACGGCGGCGCCGGGGTTGATACACTGAGCTTCGCCGGTTCCACCGAGTGGGTCACGGTCATTCTTGCTGACAATCTCGCGCTGGGCGCCGAAGGTTACGGCGATGTCATTTCCAATTTCGAGAATATCCGGGGCAGCGAGGTCGGCGATGCCCTCTATGGCAATTCGGGCAACAACCGGATCGAAGGCGGCGGCGGCGGAGACTTCATCAGCGGCGAAGGCGGCACTGATACGCTAGTCGGCGGGGCTGGCGACGACATGTTCTATTTCGGCCCGGCATCGGCCGAAGAACGGATCGCAGATTTCGTTACGGGCGGTACTGAGGACGAGGTCTACATCGATCTCGGCTCGGCCTATGATTCGTTCGACGAAGTAATGGCCGTCGCCAGCACGGTGAACGGGAATACCATCTTTAACTTCGGGCCGGGTTGGACCATGGTCATGACAGGGGTAAACAAGGCTGATCTGACGAGCAGCGACTTTTACTTCGGTTAAGCGCAAGGACGCTTTGGCGATCCATGACGATCGGCAAAGCGCTTGGCAGAGGGGGACTGACCTTGCTTATGCTCAGCGCGCATGGCCTGGGTTGCCGGGCGATGGCGACCCTCCCGATTTCGTGCGGGGGTCGCGCCCGGATAGCGGCGGCTGACTCCCGCTTTACACGGCCGGGACCATGACGTCCGAACTGCAAGGCGCCGTTGGCCGCTTCCGCGCGGGCATCGGCGCAGTGGTGACACTGAGCGCGATGATCAACGTGCTTGCGCTCAGCAGCTCGATCTACCTGATGCTGGTCTACGACCGGGTGCTGCCCGGGCAGCAACTGGCGACACTTCTTACGCTGTTTGCCATCGTTGCTATCGCATACCTTTTCTCCGGCTTGTTCGAAGCGCTGCGCGCGCACCTGCTGCTGGACATTGGCGCCGCCTTCGACCGGGTGATGACACCGCGGGTGCAGGCGGTAGAAATGGCGCGTGTGCTGCGCCAGCCGGAGCACGGCGCGAGTGCGATCCGCGATCTCGACCAGATACGCGCCTTCGCGACGGGCACCGGCCCCGCGGCGCTGATCGACATGCCGTGGGTGGCCATCTATCTCGCAGTACTGTCGCTGATCGACATCTGGCTGGGCGTTGTAACGCTGGCCGGTGGCATCGTGCTTGCGCTGCTGACTTGGCGTGCGGAGCGGGTAACCAAGGGCCGGGCTAAGGCGTTGGCGCAGGCTGCCAATGCAAGGCGGCTCGCCGCGGATCGGCAGATGCGCCACGCCGAGCTGATCGAAGGGCTCGGCATCGGTGCGCGCATCGGCGAGGCATGGACGCAAGTTCACGTCCGGTTCCTCGATATGCAAGGAGAGCTGAACGAGAAGATCGCCCAGCTTTCAACAGTCAGCCGCGTGTTCCGCGTTTTCCTGCAATCGTCGGTTCTGACAGTGGGCGCGATCCTGGTGATCGATGGCAAGGCATCGGGCGGGATCATCTTTGCCAGCTCGATCATCGCAGGCCGCGCGCTGGCGCCGATCGATCAGGCGATCTCCGCGTGGCGGCCCTTCGTTGCCGCGCGTGAGAGCTGGGCACGGCTCAACCGGATGCTTGCGGAGACACCGGTACAGGCTTCGCCCGCAGTCGTGCTGCCGCTCCCTACCGAGCGCATAGCCGCCGAAGGCCTCACCCTCATGCCACCCGGCAGCGAACGGATCGTGGTGATGGAGGCGAGCTTCGCCGCAAGCGCCGGCGAGGCCGTAGCTATTCTCGGCCCGAGTGCAGCGGGCAAATCGGCGCTGCTGCGCGGCCTCATCGGCGTGTGGCCGCCGGCGCGCGGGACGGTGCGGTTGGACGGAGCCTTGATTGACCAGTGGGACCGCGCGGTGATCGGCGCGGCGATCGGCTATCTGCCGCAGAGCGTCGAACTGCTCGGTGGGACAATCGCAGAAAACATTGCACGGATGGACCCCGATGCTCCTTCCGAAACGGTGATCGCTGCGGCGCGGGCCGCAGGTGTTCATGATATGATCCTCCAGTTCCCGCAAGGTTATGCGACGTCGGTAGGCGAGAACGGCGTGCACCTCTCTGCCGGGCAGCGTCAGCGCATCGCTCTTGCTCGCGCGCTTTACGGCGACCCGTTTCTGTTGGCGCTCGACGAGCCCAACGCCAATCTTGATCCCGATGGTGAGCGCGCGCTGGCGCGGGCAATCCTTGACGCCCGCCAGCGCGGCGCGATCGTGATCGTCGCCGCGCACAGGACGTCCGTGCTGCAGGCGGTCAGCCATGTGCTTGTGATGGGTGAGGGGCGGATCAAGGGTTTCGGCGCTCGCGACGAAATGGTCACCCGCCTCACGCAGCCGAGCGCAACGAGTACGCTTACTGTAGTGCCGGGCGGAAACGCGTGATAAGCGCTGCGCAAGCTATGGTATCCAGTTTCGAACGGGTACGCGGCGACCCGGCCGAGCGGCTGGCGCAGCGTGTGCGAATGACGGCGCTGCTGATCGGCGCACTGGCGGTCAGTTTGTTGCTGATCGGCCTGTTCGCCCGGATCGGCGGTGCGGTGATCGGCGTGGGTCAGGTTGCGGTGCAGTCGCGGGTCAAGACGATCATCCACCCCAGCGGGGGCGTGCTCAGCGGGCTCTACGTGCGTGATGGCGATCGTGTAAGCTCCGGCCAGATCCTGATGCGCTTCGACACCAGCGTCGCAGCGATCGATGCGAGCCGGTCGGGGATGGGGCTGAACGAACTGCTCGCCCGGCGCGCACGGCTGGAGGCGGAGCGGGACAATCGCCTGGCGATCAGCTTCGCGCCTGAACTTACCGGTTCCGCTGACGAGGGTGTTACCGCGCTGATCGAGCGTGAACGCAGGCAGTTCGCCCTGAACCTCAACAGCCGCAACAGCACGCTCGCCCTGCTGCGCGAACGGGTTGCCCAGGGCGAGGCGCAAGTTCGCAACCTTGAGGCGCAGGTCACCGCCAATCGCCGGCAGTCCGCACTGATCGAGCCCGAGCTCGCCGGCCTTCGCAATCTTTACGAGCGCAAGCTGGTGACGGTCGGCCGGCTCAACCAGTTGGAGCGAGCGGCGGTCGAGATCGAGGGGAACCGCGCGGCGCTGCAGGCCAGTATCGCGCAAGTCCGTGCGCAGATCGCGGAAACGCGCGAACAGATGCTCGGCGTCGAAGTCAACGTACGCGCCGGCGCGGCGGCCGAACTGGCGCAAGTCAACGCCCAGACGAACGAACAGATGGTTCGCCGCGCCAGTGCCGTATCGACCTTCGAGCGTAGTGCGGTGCGCGCGCCGCAGGCCGGTGTGATCGACAAACTGGCTTATACGACCATCGGCAGCGCGATCCCGCCGGGGCAGCCAATCCTGCAGATCGTTCCTGATGCCGGAGAGTTGGTTATTGAGGGCCGTGTCAATCCCAGAGACATCGATCAGATTCGTATCGGCCAGTCGGCGCGGGTGAGTTTCCCCTCGCTCAATCGCCAGACCACCCCGGATGTGACGGGGAAAGTCGTGTTCGTATCGGCGCAACCAGGGCAAGACGCCTTGACCGGACGGCCGTATTTCCGCGTCCATGTCAGCTTCGACCGCCGCCGGCTAGCCCACGCTATTGCCGCGCCGCTGGTCGACGGCATGCCGGCGGAGATTTTCTTCGAGACCAGCCGGCGCTCCGTTTGGTCCTATTTGTTCAAACCCCTGTTTGATCAACTCGCTCATGCCATGCGCGAAGATTGATCGTGTAACGGCGCAAACTCGTTCGCCATATTGCTTATAGAGCCTTCCTCATAGATCCTTCCTCCCAAAAGCCGCCCTAGCATTACAGTTGCATTTTAACCCTCAGATGAGCGCGTCTTGCGGCGGCTTGGTGAGCGCGTCGCCAACATGACCACGCGATGATACGTGCGGGCTGGATCTGGCGCATGGCCAGCTTGTTGGCGATGCGTCGGACTTCCTGGATCGACCAGCGGATCAGAACCCGATGGTCGGCATCCTCGGTCTTTTTTGGGGTGTTATACGCTCGGCTTCATTGATTGACCTGTGCCCATTTGCGTGACCCGATTGAAGTGATTTGCTCTGGTTGAGCGATGAGCCAGTTCCAAGCGTCGCAACAGGCGTCGAGGATGGCGTCGTAGGTGTCGAAGAC